>JANPER010000043.1:0-3934 GCA_031423015.1 Planctomycetota bacterium
CTCGCGCGCCTCTTCGACCGAGCCCACCATGTAGAAGGCCTGCTCGGTCAGGTCGTCGTGCTTGCCTTCGAGGATCTCCTTGAAGGAACGCACCGTGTCGTCGCGCTTGACGAACTTGCCGGGCGTGCCGGTGAAGGTCTCGGCGACGAAGAACGGCTGCGCCAAGAAGCGCTGCATCTTGCGCGCGCGGCCGACGATCTGCTTGTCGTCGTCGGACAGCTCTTCCATGCCGAGGATGGCGATGATGTCGCGTGATTTCGATCTGGCTCGCATCCCGGGCCAACCAGTAGGGTGTTGGCCAAGATGAAGCTGGACGAGAGAGTGCAACAACTGCGTGAACAGGCCCTGAAAGGCACAGGGCGGCCCATTCCCGACACGCTGCAAGGTGTCTCGAAGGCCCGCATACGGAAGGTCCTCGAGTTGCTGGACAAGGAGACGGAAGACTGCGTCGACGCAGTGTTCGCGTTACTCGACGACCAGCACCAGTCGTGGTTCACGACGGCAACACCGGGCACGAAGTTCTGCGCTGGCGCAACCATCGCCCACCTCGCATGCCACGTCGGGATCCTCCAGCGCGGCAAGGGCAAGCTCGACCGCGAGGGCCGCGACTATTGGATCAAGCCGCTGCGCGAGATCGGCGCCGTCGAGCCGATCATTCTCGACAGAAAGACCAGGACCTTCCTGGCTGGCCACCTGATAGCAAAATCGCCCAACTCTGCATACCGCCTCGAATCAGACTTCCTGAAGATCCTCAAGTCCCCCGATAGCCAGTTCGATCTGCTGCTCAAGGACTGGATCGAAGGCGAAACGCGGCGCGAGCGAATGAACTTCCAAGCCGAGCAGGCTGATGCTGCTCGAAAGAACGTGGACACGGCTCACGCCGACCTCGTCGCTGCTTGCTGCACCGCCTACGCTCCGAAGTTCTTGCCAGGATTCGCGGTCGTCTACGTGGACGACTCCGATGGTGACCGCGTTTCGGACGAGGAGAAGGACAGGCTGCAAGAAGCCGGGCTCGGGTTCGAACTCGACGACGCGATGCCGGACGTGTTGTTGTGGAACAAGATGACAAACGCAATCTGGATCATCGAGGCGGTCACGAGTGACGGCGAGGTCGATGATCACAAGGTGCGCCAAGTCCGCGCCTTCGCCGAGAAACACAGTAAGAAGGACGTCGGATTCACGACGGCCTACCCGACGTGGAAGATCGCATCCCAGCGTCAGGGCACTCACAAGAACATCGCGGTTGGAACCTTCGTCTGGATCCGCGAGGACGCGTCAAAACAGTTCTTTGCCGAGTCGTTCCCGACCACTGGCTAGTCGAGAGCGTCATCAACGATCTTGTCGAGCGCCGCCTGCTCGGGGAAAGTCCTCCCCATCTTCCGGCCCATGGCAAGCAAGGCCTTGCTCGACGGGTAGCTCAGGCTCCGGAGGTCGCCAGCATTCACCTGAGTGTGCCCGTTGAACTGCCGGAAGAATTGGTCGACGAGCGACGAGTTGAGGAATGCCGCGAGGCCGCGCGCGAGGACCTTCGACAGGCCGGCGCCGTTCGCGTGGTAGTAGTTGACGTGATTCTCGATGCCAACCCGCTCGATGTCCTTCGGCAAGCGCGAGGGGTCGTAGACAACCGCGACAACGCGCCGGCGCTCTTCTTTCGCGGTGAACCGCTTGGTCAGTACGTAGGTCTCGTTTGGCACCATGAGGCTCTGCGTCCTGTCCTCATCGGCGATCGCGTTCGCCTTGCGACCCCCAAGCTTCGGCCATGCGACGTAGCCCCCGTTGAAATGCGTCGGGTAAATCAGCGGTACGGTCGCAGGGCCGGGGTCGTTGCACAAGAACTCGCGGGCTCGGAAGTCGACGACACGTCCCGTCGACACGTGGAGGCCGAGTCCGGTGAGCGAGCAGGGCAATCGGCGCATGCGCTCCGCCACTTGGCTGTCGGCTTCCGTCACCGCCAGGTGGATGAATGCCTCGGGATCACTTGGCATGACGACAACCTCGTGAGGCACGACCCGCTTCGACACCTCGGCACCTGGTGCGCTGCTGGTCGACAGAGTCACCGAGCCCCGTGTCGCGCCTCGAATCGCGTGGAAGATGACGTTCTCCTGGAGGACCTCGTCGTCGCTGAAGGCGCGGTTCCGAGACTCGAAGACGTGGACTTGCTGGAGCGCCGTCTCGCCGAGCAGCAACCGACGGAACGGCTTGAAGTATGGCCCGTTGCAGAAGCTCCTTGGCGTGATAGCTACCAGTTCGCCGGTGGCCTCCAGAAGCTTCACGGCGAGGGCGACGAACGCCGTGTAGAGGTTGCTTGTCTCGATGCCCGCCCATCGGAGCAGCTCGCGCTCGCGGGAGGCCGAGTTGATCTTCCGGTAGGGCGGGTTCAGGATCGCGGCAGTGAACTGCGGCCCGTCGCCGCCGAATAGACCGCGGTCGAGTAGCTGAGAACCGGCCTCAACAAAATCTCTCTCGACGATCTGGCCGACGAACCGGATGCCGTTTGCCTCGCAGGACTGGAAGCACGCGCGCATCGTCTTTCGGAGGTGGGCAAGCATGATCGGGTCGACCTCGTAGCAGGTCGCCTTGATCGACTTAGGCTTCCGCTTCCAACAACACGCAGCGGCCACGTAGGCAGCGGCCAGGGACCCGACACCGGCGCCGGCGTCGAGAAGCCGTACGTCTCTCGTCGTCGGCCTGAACAGCGACGCCATGAAGTTCGCGATCGGCGCGGGCGTCATGAATTGGCCCATCTCGGAGCGGCGCGACTCGTCGAGCTGCTGATTCGCCTCGACGCGCGCCGCATCGGCACGGTCGATGGCCAACACGGTCGCCTTTCGCCTCCTCTTGATCGATGTCGTCCTGGTCGCCGAGGTGTCGATCATGATAGGCCTCTGGATCATGTCACCTGCAGGGAGAGCACGCACGACCTGCACTACCCAACTTCCGTAGGACTTCCTGGTTCGAAGAACATGTGGTGGCTACCGCGGACCCGCTCGGCGAATCCGAGATGCAGGAGTAGACCGCGTAGATCCTCGATCTGTGAGACCCGGTCGATGCTGCAAGTGGCCGTTGGCCACACTATCGAGGCGATCCCTGCTTCCGCATTTCCTCGACGACGAACTCTCCGGTCACCACGACCACGCCGCCCACGAAGACAGCCGCCAGCGCGACGACGATGGACACGAGGGGCGGATAGAAGATCCCCACACCCCCGAGGATGATCGTGGCTGAGGCGAATGGCCTCAGCGGCTTGAATCGACTGTGACTTGTCCGCCCACTCTTGTAGCCCAACATGCGGGCGACGATATCACGCAAGTCTCCGCCCGGCCGTCGCCCCTCAGCGGATGTCGCCAGTCCCCGCGCGCTTGCGCGCAATCAACGATTGCCGCAGCAACGCGCGCTGCAGCGCCGGGTCCGTCAGCGGCGACTTGCCCCGCTCGCTCGACAACCGCTCGCGCGCCTTGCGCTCAGCTTCCTTGGCGCGCTCCAGGTCCACCTCGTCGGCCCGTTCACCGGCGTCGGTCACCAACGACAGCACGTTGCTGCGGATCTCGGCGAAGCCTTCGGTCACCAGCATCTCTTCGATCTGCCCGTTCTCCAGGGTGATCTTCACGATGCCGGGCTTGGTCGCGGTCATCAGCGGCGCGTGGCCCGGCAGGATGCCGTAGCTGCCGTCGATGCCCATGAACGACACCGCCTTGACCTTGCGGTCGAAGACGACGCGGTCAGGCGTCACTACGCGGAGATGCAGTTCGCGAGCCATGATCTTGTCCTGCGCTCAGCTGAGCTTCTTGGCCTTCTCGCGCGCCTCTTCGACCGAGCCCACCATGTAGAAGGCCTGCTCGGTCAGGTCGTCGTGCTTGCCTTCGAGGATCTCCTTGAAGGAACGCACCGTGTCGTCGCGCTTGACGAACTTGCCGGGCGTGCCGGTGAAGGTCTC
>JANPER010000044.1:0-14551 GCA_031423015.1 Planctomycetota bacterium
TGCACGTGCACGACCTGCAAGCGACCGTGCTGCACCTCATGGGCTTCGACCACGAGCGCTTGACGTTCCGGCACCAGGGTCGCGACTTCCGGCTGACCGATGTCAGCGGCAAGGTGGTGCGGCGGCTGATCAGCTGAACGGGTCATGTGCTCCGCTGCTGCCACTGGCGCGGATCGCGACGGCCGTGAGTGACCGCCAGCACGAGAACCGTTCCTTCTCGAAAGGCCTTGGCGTGCCGGATCGAGCCACGTGGTGCTCACCTTGGTTCCAGTCCCGCCCGCGCGAGTTCTCTCTCGCGACGGCCGCACGGCTGCCGTAGCGTCGCAGCTTCTCATCCCGCGCGCGCAAACCTAGATGTTCCACGAGTTATCCCAGGTCGATGACGAAGGCCGACTGTTCCTTTCCGGCTCGATCGAGAATTGGCAGCCGGTGCACGACAAGGGCATCACGGTCGTCATCGACCTCGATGGCGACGTGGACCACGGCGTGCCGACCGCGGCCGACGCGTTCCTGTACGTCTACCTGCCGATTCACGACGGGGACCTGCCCAATCTCGACCGCCTGCACGCGGTGGCGCGGCTCGGGGCCGGGCTCGTCGGCACGGGGCACCGCGTGCTCAGCCACTGTGGCATGGGCCTCAACCGCTCCGCGTTGGTGGCCGGCCTGATCCTGATGGTCCAGGGCATGACCGGCCAGCAGGCCATCGAGCGACTTCGTGAGCGACGGACAGGCGCCTTGTTCAACGAAGTGTTCGCGCGCTACCTGCTCGACGTCGGCACCGCCTGGATTTGATCTGCGGCGCACCTGGAGCGACGCAAGAGAAGTGCGCTAGCCGGCGCGCCGGCGCCCGCGTTGACGACCCGTTGAAGAAGCGGCCGCGGTGAGCGGCAGCGAGTCGGTAGCTTGCCGGAAGCTCTCCCAAACTTGAACTCCGGACCACGGCTTTGTGGCTGCGCAGGAGCGCCCTTGGCCGCGAGCCGCCACAATCGAAACACATGCCCGCTGTGCTCCTCGCGCTCGTTCTCGCCGCGCCGCAGTCGTTTGCGCGGGCCGATGACTGGATCACCGCCGGGGTCGATTGCTCGATCTTCGCGGTCGGCGATGTCGACGGCGACGGCTTGGCTGACATCGTGACGCTCAACGGCGCGCGCCAGATCTGTTACGCGCCCAGCGTGCACGGATGGAAGGCGGCGGCGTGGGAGGTGGTGCGCGAGAACGTCGCCGAGGGGGTCGTCGGGCTCGAAGTGCGCGAGGTCGAGGCTGACTGCGTCGGCGCCGAGATCGTCGTGCGCTTCAGCGATCGCGCCGTGCTGCTGAGCAAGCGTGCGCCGGTGCAGTTCACGCAGGAGCAGGCGTTCTCGGGTCAGGCAGCCGAACCGCCGGAGCCGACTGCCGCCGGCGAGCCGCCGCCGTACGAACCCGACGCCGCGTCCCTCGTGCGCCGGCGCGGCGACATCGACGGCGACGGTCGCGCGGATGCGATCGTCGTGTTCGCGGCGACCACGCCCCACCCGCATCGGCTCGTGCGCGTCGCGATTGCGGCGCATGCGGGCGACGACCGCGATGGCGACGGGTTGACCGACGCTGCAGAACGTGAGCGAGGCAGCGACCCGCTGGATCGCGACACCGACGACGACGGTCTCTTGGACGGTTGGGAGGTGCATGGACTGCCGCGCGGCGTGGCGGGCGGCGACGGGGCGCTCAGTCCGACGCGCCGCGACATCGTGCTCGTGGTGTCGCGCTACGAGCAGATCGACGAGGCGGCCGCGCGTCGCGCGGTCGAGAAGATCAAGCAGGTGTATGCGGCCATGCCCACGCCGAACCCGGACGGCAGCCACGGCATCAGCGTGCATGTGCGCTTCACACCGCCGGTGCCGACGGCGGCCCAAGGGGCGTGGTGGGACGTGGGCAACCGCATGCTGCACAGCAACGAACGCGGTCTCGTGCACTGGATGCAGATCACGCCAGGCGGTGGTGGGCAGGCGCAGCAGACCGGCGACTTGGGCAGCGCGGGCGCGCACTGGGCGGCGTTTGCGCACGAGGTGGGGCACCAGTTGTCGCTGTCACACGTGGGCGACTCGGCGCCCGCGTGGTGCCCTCTCTATCCGTCGCTGATGAACTACGCGTTCAACTATCAGCTCGGCGGCGACGCGGAGGCGATCCGTTTCAGCGACGGCCGGTTCCGCGGGGTCGAGCTGCGGGAAAGCGCCCTCGACGAGCGGCTGCCGTTCGCTTACCCCGAGCTGAAGTACCTCGCCGCGCCGCCGTTCCGCTTCACGCTGTTGGCCGACGGTGCGCAATCGACTCGCATCGACTGGAATCACAACGGTCACTTCGACGAGCAGCCAGTCGAGGCCGACATCAACTACGGTGGTTCGACCTACTGCGGTGTGCGGCGCAACGTCGAGATCTGTGCCGCGGCGCCCGCGTTGTTTGTGCTGGCGGGGATCACGCATCTCGTCACCGTCGACCCGCGTTGCGCCGCGGTGAGCGTGCGCGCGTGTCTCGGCGATGGGCAGTGGGCACCCGTGCGGGCGATCCCATCGAGCGCGACGCGACACGATCCGGTGGCGGTCGCCAGCGGTGAGCAGGCTTACGTGTTCTTCCGGACGCAACGCGGTTGGAACGCGGCGCGTGTCACCAAGGACGCGATCGACGCACCGGTCGAACTGCCGGTGCTCGGCACCCGCGACGTCGCTGCGGTGGCGTGCGGTGCGCGGATTCTGCTGATCACGCGCGCCGACGACGACGCGCTCGCGGCGCGGTTCTTCGACTGGGCCGGCCAAGAGAAACTCAGTGCGCCGCAGGCCCTCGCCGAGACCTCGCGGGTGCCTCCGGGCTTGGCGATCGAACCGGCCACGCAGCGTCTGGTGATGGCGACCAGTGGCAGGAAGCCAAACGGCCACGACTGGTGTCTGCGCGTCACCTGGCTCGCCGTGAGCGGAGACGAGCTGCGTGCCGAGGAGTCGGCTTGGACGCGGGGCGAGCAGCACGTCAACCACTGCACGACGCGCCCGGTGGTGGCGTTCCGCGGCGACGAACTCAACCTCTTTCACACCGGCTGGTTCGACGGCAACGGCTTGACCACCGCGTGGCGCACGCGCCGCGTGGGCAACCGAGCGCTCGACGACGGCTGGCTCACGTGCCTGCTGTACGACGAGTGGACGTGTACGCGCGTCGGGGTGGCCTTCGCCGACGGGCCACAGGGACCCATCTACTCGTATCGCTGGGACTCCGGCGACCACGGTGACATGAAGGTCAACATGGTGCAGACCGCGCACCATGGCTGGGGCATCGATGCTGGACCGATGCGCGACTTCGACGACTGCCGCCAGATCACGCAGTGGGGGATCCGGCACTCGATTCTGTCGATGCGGCGCGATGGGTGAGCGACTCGGGCCGCCTCATCGCGTCACCGTCGCATCCCACCAGAACTCGGGCCGCCAGAAGTCGAGACTGTTGAAGTCGCCGTGCTTCTCGGGCTGGCTACCGTCGACGGTGTCGAACGACTTGATGTAGACGCGGTCGCGCACCTCTTCGAACAGCCAGATCGCTGGGATCACGTTCAACCACTTGCCGAGCGTTCGGTCGATGGCGCTCGGTGGTGTGGTGTACCAGTTGTCGATCCACTCGAGCAGACTGCCGCGCGGGAGCAGGTCGTACCAAGGCAGCAGCGAGTATTTCTCATCGGCCTCGGCGGTCGGATGTAGCGTCAGCAGGAAGAAACGCGCGTGGGGGTGCCGCTGCAGGAACGGCACGATCACCTTCTGCGCGTCGCGCACCGGGCACGCCGGCGCCATGTAGACGAGGTTCTTCACCGGCAGTTCGGGATAGGTGGAGAGCACTTCGTTGAGCACGATCGCCCCCATGCTGTGCCCAACGAGGGTGATCTCCCAGCAGCCGCCCTGGTGACCGTCCGTGCGACAGGTCTGCTTCGTCAGCTCGTCGAAGAACGCGTGCAGACGCTTCGCTTGTCCCGCGACATGCCTCGCCGCCGCGGCTTTGTCGTTGCGCTCGTCGCTGGACAGTCCGAACTCGTCTGGCCCGTGGAACAGGTGCCGCGTGCGGTGCAGCATCACCTCCCAAGCGCCTTGGCCCAGCCCGTTGAGGGCCAAGACCTGGAACACGATCTTGGTCGGTTGCGTGAGCCAGTAGGCCACGAACCGGCTTGCCTGACCCCAACAGCCGCGTCGATAAGTGCCGCGCTTGACGTGGTAGCCGGCTCGGTGGGCGGCGGCGGCGAGCGGTTCCTCGTCGGCGGTAGCGCGGTCGAGGTTGAGATCGAACGCGACCTTGCCGGCGACGCGGGCGTCGAGAAGCCATTGGTAGAGCAATGTCTTGGGCGCCAGCGCGATGCTGCCCAAGAGGTCGGTGGCCAGGATGAACGGCGCCGTGGGCCACCCGAGGGCGGCCGGATAGCGCTGGCCCTGCCGCACGTACAGCAGATGGTCCTTGTAGGTCGACAGCGCGCCCGACGGCCAGGTGACGAAGATCGGATGCGGTGCTGACGGATCCTTCCGCATGCGCAGCAGGGCATCCTGCGCTGTACTCAGCGACGCGGTCACCGGATTGAGGCCGCCATGCACGTGGATCAGCAGCTCGCGCTTGCCGCCGGTCAGCGCCTGGGCCGCCACGCCGGTCTCGGCGTCGGCGAGCAGGCCCGCGATGAGCTGTTCTACCTCCTGGTCGCCGAGCGCGCGGTCGGTCTCGATGTCGACGAGGCGGCCGTTGGCGTCGGTGGGAATCACGTGCTGGCGTAGCAGCGCGTAGTCGAAGCTCGTGCAACCTGCGAGCAGGAGCGACAGCGCCGTGGCGAGCAGTCCGCGCGCCATGGAGGTGACGCGGGGGCGATCCTGCACGGGCGAGTCCTTCATGCGGCAAATCGTAGCGGCGCTGCCGCGCCGGGCCATTGGATGTCGAGCCTCGCGGCGCCGCTCGTGGCGGCCAGCGCTACCGCAGCCGCTCGTCCAAGAACCCCACGACCTGATCGATCGCCATGCGTTCCTGCGCGCCAGTGTCGCGGTAGCGCACCGTGACCGTCTGGTCCTTCAGCGTGTCGCCGTCGATCGTGAAGCAGAACGGACAGCCCGCTTCGTCCATGCGCGCGTAGCGCTTGCCGATGCTCTGCTTGGGGTCGGTCTCGATGCTGCCGCCGAGCCGGCTGAAGCGGCGCGCCAATTCCGTGGCCAGCTTGTTGGCGACCTCGGGCAAGCCGTCCTTGTTGACCAGCGGAAACACCGCCGCCTTGATCGGCGCCAGACGTGGGTGGAAGCGCATGACCACGCCCGACGGCCGCGCCGGGTCGACGGTGTAGGCCTCGCACAACACCGCGAGGACGCCGCGGTCGAGGCCGGCGGACGGCTCGATCACGTGCGGCAGGTAGCGTTCCCCCTTCCGTTGACCGTTCGGCGCCAACTCACCGCGCTCGTTGTCGAAGTAGTCGAGCTTGCTGCCGCTGTGTTGCTGGTGCTGCTTGAGGTCGAAGTCGGAGCGGTGCGCGATGCCCTCGAGTTCGCCGAAGTCAGGCGCGGTAAACGGGAAGCGGTACTCGATGTCGCTGGTACCGGCGCCTTCCTTGGCGTAGTGCGCCAGCTCGTCGCGGTCGTGCTCGCGCAGGCGCAGGTTCTCGCCGGCGAGACCCATCGACTGCCACCACGCCATGCGGGTGTCGCGCCAGAACGCGTACCACGCGCGCGCCTGTTCGGGATGGCAGAAGAACTCGATCTCCATCTGCTCGAACTCACGGCTGCGGAACGTGAAGTTGCGCGGTGTGACTTCGTTGCGGAACGCCTTGCCGGTCTGCGCGATGCCGAACGGCAAGCGCACGCGCGTGGTGTCGACGACGTTGCGGAAGTTGGTGAAGATGCCCTGCGCGGTCTCCGGCCGCAGCCAGACCTTGTTGTCCTCGTCGAACACCGCGCCGGTGTAGGTGTGGAACATCAGGTTGAACTGGCGCGGCTCGGTGAGCGTGCCGGCTTGCTTGGCGCGGGGGTTGGCCAGGCGCGGATAGTCGGCGAGCGCCACGGCGCTGAGCGGCAGGCTCGCGACTTCGTCATCCCCGAGGGTGCGCTTGACGTACTTGTCGAGTCGCTTGCGCGCTTCCGCCTGCATCTCCTCGTCGCCGCCGACATACACGAACATCTGCTGCACCGAGTCGTCTTTGGCGCGCAGCACGTGGACGTGGTCAGCGCGAAACCGCGCCTTGGTCTCGCGGCAGTCCAGCATCGGGTCGCTGAACCCGCCGACGTGGCCGCTCGCCACCCAGACCTTGGGGTTCTGAATGATCGTCGAGTCGAGCGGCACGATGCTCACCGGCTCGCCGTCCGGCCCGTTGGCGCCGCCGCACGGGATCAGCACCACGTCTTCCCACCACGCGTCGCGCAGGTTCTTCTTGAGCTGTGCCCCGAGCGGGCCGTAGTCCCAGAAGCCATTGATGCCGCCGTAGATCTCACTGGCGGGGTAGATGAAGCCACGGCGCTTGCACAGCGCCATGATCTCGTCCATCGACTTGGGCTTGGTCGTATCGGTCATCGCAGAAGCAAAGGGGCGAAGAGCGTAGCGACCCGGCTGCGCGATGTCGCCGTGCTTGCGATCCGATGCGGGCTGATGGGGCTGCAACCGTCAGCCGATCTCGTTCGATCAGGGCGACGCGCGGAGCTGCTCGGTCGCTGTGCGCAGCGCCAGGTAGGCCGCCGCCTGTCCAGGGGGCAGCGAACCCTGGGACAGCAGTTCGTGCGACTCCAACGGATCCAGCGTGAGGTCGTACAGCTCGTCGAACGGCGGGCCGTTTTGTTGGTAGGTGCGGATCAGCTTGAAGCGCGCGTCGCGCAGGCTCGACTCGCCCCCGCGGCCAGGAGACCTGAACACAAAGAACTCGCTGAACACCGAGACTCGGGCCCAGGGTTGGTTGGCCTGGCGCAAGTGGCGCGCGAAACTGATGCCGTCGAGCGTCGTCTGCGGCGGCACGATGCGGGCCGGCTGCACGCCGCATAGCTCGCAGATGGTGGAGAAGAGATCGACGACGCTCACCAGCGCCGTCTCGTCGCGGCCCGGTTGCAGGACATCTGGGCCGGCGGCGAGCAGCGGCACGTGGATGCCGCCTTCGTAGGTCGTGCCCTTGACCCGGTAGCGCGAGTAGGGCGCCTCGGCGACCTCGCCCGACGTGCCGTTGTCGCTGGTGAACAACACGTTGGTGTTGTTGAGCGTGGCCCCGAGGCCACGGAACAGACGGCCGAGTTCCGTGTCCATCGCCTGGATCGCGGCCTTGTAGAACGGCAACGGCGTCGTGCGCGGATCGAGTCCGGCCAGGTTGTAGGTGTGCAGGAGGGCGGGCGGCGCTTGATATGGTGAGTGCGGCGCCAAGAGGTTGAGCACGCAGACCCATGGCTCGCGTGCCGTTTGGACAAAAGCCAGCGTGTCGTCGACCATCTGGGTCGTGGCGTAGATCGAGCTGATGGCGGTGGTGCCGTTCACCGTGCGCGGCCACGCGTAGTTGTCGGACACGGCGCCGTCCAGGAGGCCAGCGTAGTGGGCCCAACCAGCGAGGTTGGGGGCAAGCGCGCCGCCGGTGCTCGGGTCGCCCAAGTGCCACTTACCGATCGCCGCGTGCGCGTAGCCAGAGCGGCCGGCGTCGAGCACTTCGGGGAGGGTCCACTCGGCGAGTGGCAAAGCTGGCGTGCCAGGATGAAAGGGGATGATGGAGTAGCCGACGCCCGTGCGAAACCCGTGGCGCCCGGTCTGCACGCAGGCGCGCGACGGCGAGCAGACGGGATTGGCATAAGCCGCGCGGAACAACACGCCGCGCTGCGCGAGCGCGTCGAGATTCGGCGTCGGCGGCGCCGTCGCGCTCTGGCGATACGCGCCGACGTTGGCGACGCCGAGGTCGTCGGCGACGATCAAGAGAACGTTGTGCGGAACGAGAGCGCGGTCGACAGCCTCTTGGGCCGGCGCACGGAGCATCGCTACGACAACGACGACGAAGCGGAGGGGGCAGGGCATGGCGTGAGAGGTTCAGGACCTACTCCACGTGGGGACGCACAAGGTATCCGCGGGCGTCGCGCCGTGCGATGTCCAGTTGACTTGTGCCAACGGTGCTCCGGCCCGATGCCAGCGCCGCTGCACTTGGCCTCTCCGGCCGCCGCCGTCGAGTCATCGTTCGCATGGGTTGCTCGCCGTCTGCCCGCTAGGCCTCCGGGTCGTCGACTCGTGGACCCACCTCAGGGTCGAGCCCGGCATTCCGCGCCGCCGATCGGTCGCTCACGTGTTAGCCTCACGCTCCCTGTACCGCGTCGCACCGACGTTGCCGCGTGCTGATGAAGCAGTGCCGGCTGAACCACTTCCGCATGCCGGTCTCATTCCATTGCCGTGCGGGCCAGACCCACACGTCACGCACTCGAGTCGTGGCCAGCATCGGCTGCGTCCTGGTGTTCCTGCTCGGGTTACTGCCGCGGGTCGCAGAGTCGCCTGCAACCGGCGGGGCTCAGGCTTCAGCCGCTCGCGGCCAATCCCAGCTGCCCGCGGTGCACCTGACCCTGCCCGACGACGCGTTGCTCGCGATGCAGCACAGTCTGCGCACCGGCGACCCGGCGAAGGATCACGATCCAGGTGGCGACAAGCCATACTTTGACGGCATTGTGGTCGACGGGGACAGCGAGCCCCAGCGCTGCGCGGTGTGTCTGCGCGGCGCGATGTTCTGGCATCACCTGCCCGAGAAGCCCTCGCTGCGCGTCAAGATCAAGAAGGCTGATCAGCGGGGCGGCGATCGCTACCTCGAGTTGTCGCGGCCGGAGGACGTGCTCGGCCTGAAGAACTGGCTGCCGCTGCAGATCGCCAAGGACCTGAAGCTGATCACCGACCAAACGGACCACGTCCGCTTGTTCATCAACCGCGAGTACTACGGCGTGTACCTGCGCTCGCTGCGGCAAGGTGAACCGCTCGCGTTGGTCAACGGGCGCATGCCGGGCACGTTCTACAAGGGCGACTTCAACGGCGATCTGTGGCAGTCGGTCGCCGCTTGGAGTGTGTCGGGCGAAGGCGCAGCCCCCGACCTCGCGGTGTTCGAGCGCTTCTTGCGCTTGCTGCGCGCACCGCCCACCGCGCTTGTGCTCGACGAGCTACAGGCGATCCTCGACCCCGAGAGCTACGCCCGTTGGGCGGCGTTGATGATCGTTACCGGCAGCGTGCACACCGACCTCGTGCACAACCACAGTTACTTTTTCTCGCCGACGCAAGGCACGCTGGAGGCGATTCCCTGGGACTGCAATTCCTTCGGCGTGCACTCGGTGCCCGAGACTCCCGTCGACACCATCCTGCACCCGGTGATGCTCTCGATGGTCAGCGACCCGCGATGGGTGCACCGCCGCAACGAGTGGATCATGCGGTTGCTGCAATCGACCGCGAGCCGCGCACGCGTCGCCCAGATCGTGCGTGATCGCGTCGAGGTGATGCGGCGCGACCTGGACGACGACCAAAACCTCGGCGACCTTCGTTGGGTCGATGGTGCGTGGCGCTACGATCCGCGCGCCGTGAGCCTGGATCAGGCGCGCGATGACTTGCTGCGCTGGATCGACGCGCGGTACGAGTTCTTGGCGAAGTACCTGGCGGATGCGCGCGTGTTCGTCGAGTCGGGTGCCGACGGGTCGCCCGGTTCGCGCGTGCACGTCATGGGGTCGGCGGCCGTCCGCGTGCAACGTCGAAACGGCACTCCGGTGTCCCTCGGATGTTTGCACGCGGGCCTGAGCAACGAGCTGTTCGCCTTTCGCAATGGGCCGGAGGCGACCGCCGTTGCGGTGCTGTACGCGGCTGCTGCGCCGATGACGTACACGCTGGACGCGCGCGCCGAGGACTTGGTGTTCACCAATGCGCTGACCGCAGAGCCCGCGGTGGTGGAGTCAGGGCCGCAACGACAGAGCGCGATCGCGGCGCGCACGATCCACCCGACGGCGTTTGCGCTGTCGCCGGTGGGCGACGTGGTCCTCGGCCCTGGTCCCGTGGACCTACGTGCCGATCTCTTGGTCGCACCGCGGCAGCGCCTGTTGATCCGCGCCGGCACCACGATTCGACTCGCGGCCGGCGTTGGGATCTACTCCGAGGGCGTCACGCTGGCCGAGGGCACCGCGGCGGCGCCGATTCACTTGTCGCCGCTCGACGATCGACCGTGGGCGACCTTCGCCCTCACGGGTGCGGCCACCGCGGGCTCGCTGCTGGCGCACGTGCACGTCGCTGGCGGCAGCGTCGGCAACCTGCGCGAACTGCGGTTCAAGGGCATGGTGAACGTCTACAACTGTCCGCGCGTCACGCTGCGCGACTGTGAGTTCGGCAGAAACCACCTGGGCGACGACACCGTCAACCTGGCGCAGACCGAGTTCCAGATCGAACGGTGTGTTTGGCAGGATGCGGCGGCCGACGCGCTCGACGTCGACCTGGGTCGGGGGTCGGTGCGCGACTGCCGCTTCATTGACAGCGGCAACGACGGTCTCGACCTGATGACGTCGACCGTGCTCGTCGAGCGGTGCGTGATGCAGGGCTCGGGCGACAAGGGCCTAAGCGCTGGGGAGAACTCGCGCGTGGTGGTGCGCGACTCGACGTTCACTGGTTGCAAGGTCGGCACCGAGCTGAAGGACGGTACCTCCGCGGGCTACGAGCGCTGCCGATTCCTGGGCAACGGCGCCGCGGTGCATCTGTACCAGAAGAAGGCCTTCTACCCGTACAGCGGGTCAGCGTGCCTCGTCGAGTGCGAAGTCAAGGACAGCCGCGACACCGACCTGCTGCGGCAGGGCCGAGCCCGCGTGACGCTGGTGCGCACCCCGATCGGCAAGGTCACCGGCGACGGGCGCGGGATCGTGGTGGAGGAAGAGGTTCCTGCCCACTGGCGCGAGCTGCTGCAGTTGAAGATCGAGCGGTGAGCTTGTCCTTCCGCGGTTCTTCGCGTGGCGCGCCTGGTCGGCGCTGCGCCGACATCAGCCTTGTTGGCTTTGGCCGCCGGCCAGGCTGAGTGAATCCCATCGAAGATGAGCTTGACAAACGAGCCATCCGAAGCCCATCGTGCGTAGCGTCGTGAGTTGGTGAGCAGCGGAGTCGTTGAACTCACGTGGTCAGAGTCCCGTGTGTTGAGTGACGGTGATGAAGATGCGAGTCCTTCCCTTCCCTTCCCTTCCCTTCCCTTCCCTTCCCTTCCCTTCCCTTCCCTTCGTAAGACTCTCGCCGCCGCGCTGATCGCGCTCGCGACCGGCTCTGTCGCGGTCGCACAGGATGTGAACGGTGGTGGGCCCACCGCGATGTCGGGGCCGGGGAGCGGCGGTGGCTTCGGCGGCCCCTCGTCGTCGGGTGGGCCTACAGCCCGCGGTGGTGGCGGCTCGGGGCCGACCGGGAACGAGGGCGTGAACTCGGCCGGTGGCGACACGGGCGGCAACGCAAACGGTCAGGATGGGCAGATCTGCTGCTCGCTCGAATGCCTGGGCCTGGAGTCGGGGATACCGACCCAACTGCAGTTCCCTGACGGGCTCCCGCCGATCGCCAATTACTCGCTGATCGGTGCGCGCCCGCACAATCTCGGCGCGATGCTGCGCGGCGACGGCCGCGTGCCCACGCCGGGCTTCGACGAAGGCAAGTCGCTGGAATGGATGGCGTTGGCGGAGACGCCGATGACGCATCGCCACGGCTACGGCGTGTCGTTCGCCATTGGGCGCGCCGGCACCGTGTCGCCCAGCTCGGGCGCGTTCGTGCATCCGTTCACCTTGCTCACCCTGCCCGCCGCCGCGCGTCGCATGGGCCTGGCCCTCGAACTCCTCTACCTCAGCAACGCCGAACACGCAGTCGGCGATCCGCAGCTCTTCAGCCAAGGCTATGTGCTCTCGGGGCACGATCTGTTGATGGAGACCGAAGGCAGCACCGGCACCACCGTCGCCAGCAAGGTACAGATCGCGCGCGGCGATGGACTGCCGGCGCGGTACACGTTGCAGGCGGGCTCGGGTCCTCCCGTATGGACTTACAGCGCTTCACTTGGTGTGTACGACACGCTAACCGCCGAGGTCATCAGCGGCGCGGTCACCTACACGCGCACCCTGCGCGACGGCCGCAAGATCATCTACAACGAGCGCGTCGCGACGTCCGGCTTCGGGAGCGGCCACTATGTGCGCACCAAGGTCGTCGACGGCTACAGCAACCAGATCCTGTACACCTGGATCAAGACTGCCGGCGTCGCCTACCTGACGACCATCACCGACACGCGCGGAGTGCAGCTCGTGTTCACCACCGACAACGGCTCGCCGCGGCGCCTTACCAAGCTGGCGATCAACGCTGCGACCGTGCAGCTCTATCCCTCGGTGCCGGCGGCGGACCTGGAGATCAACTTCACGTACACATCCGACGGCGCTCGCCGCTTGCAGCGCATTCAGTGGTTCAAGACGCGGGTGGTAGCCGACGCGAATGGCAATGGCCTGATCGAGTCGGGCGAAGACACCGTCGTGCAGCCGGCGGTCGACCTGGTGTACGAGGCACACAACAAGCTCGGCGAGATCTGGAACAGCACGCGCGCGCCCTCGACGCGGCAGATCCAGAACGTGTACGCCCTGCACACCGGCTTCGGCGTGCGCGTCGTAACCCAACGCGAGGGCGGGACTGGCACGAGCGGTGTTGCGACCCACACCTATTCGTATCCGTCGTCGACCTCGCGCACCTACATCGACCCGCGCGGCACAGCCGTCTCGTTGTCGCTGGACTACAACGAGTTCCGCCCGAACGTCGTCACCATGACAGCCAGCACCGCCGGCAAGCCGCGAGACGCGGAGCCGACGACTCCAGGTGACCACCAGTCCCTGAGCTGGACCCTTGGCTACGGCTGCTGTGGCTTGCCGGCCACGATCACCGAGTTCTCGTCGGGGCGGGTGTGGACCATGGGGTGGGACAAGAACTCGCTGCTGTCGGTCGCCGTGAACGGTACCGTGCTGCACACCTTCACGAACATCGACGGCCGCATGCTCACGTGGACGCCCGCCAACGACACCACGCCGCGGCTGACCGTGCAGTACACACCGGCGACCGGGGCCTACTCGTCGGTAGATTTGACCACGCGCACGTACGCCGATGCGCGCGCGGTGGTGCGACCAGCCGCCAGCAAGACGCTTACCTTCGGCGCTGGTGGGCAGCTCATCCAGACGCAGCACAATGGCCACGGCGCCAGCGTGGTCTCCGCGTATTCCTACTTGTCCACCGGCGCCGGCCATGGCTTGCTGCGCACCATCGCTGGACCCGACGCCGGTGCGGCGTTGGCGCTCACCTTCACCGGCGACGACCTCGGCCGTTTGTCCGCTGTCGAGCGTGGCCTTGCCGGCGGCGCGCGCATGACCAGCTTCGTCGTCGACACGCATGATCGCGTGCAGTCGATCTCGGCACTGGCCACGGCGAGTGGACCCGCGCTCGCCTCGGAAACCTACTACGACGAGTTTAGCGAGGTGTCCTGGGAACGCACCGCCAACCGCGACGAGACGGGCGCCTTGCGCACGCGGCCGTGGATCCAATCGATCGTGGTGCGGGATGCGCTCGGCCGCGCGATCAAGCGCTTCCGCGACAGTGCGCTGGTGACGGCGTCGCAGGAGAGCATGCTGCTCACGCAGATGACCTGGGCCGCGGATCATCGACTTGACACGGTCGTGCAACCAAACGGTGCGACGACGACGTACGTGTTCGACGGCTATGGATTCTTCTACAAGTCGAGCGTGTCGGCCGCTGGTGGTTTCGGCCCCGTCACCACGACGCGTCACTTCTACGACGAGAACGGACTCCTGAAGCTGGCGCGCAATGACCTTGGCCACGCCCTCCAGATCCAGCGGCACTACGCGACGCAGCAGTATGCCGGCCTGGTGGAGAAGGTGATCGATCCGGCGAATCTCAACCAGTTGGAGTTCGTGTACGACAGCCACCGCCGGTTGCTGCGCACCAACGTGCGGGGTGGCAACGGAGGGATCCACCGTGTGATCGATCACCATTACGACGAGATAGGCCAGCTCAGTCGTGTCGCGGTGTACGACGTGTTCGCGACTGCCATCAGCAACCGCATCCAGATGTACGACGGCGTCGGCCGTCTGGTGGAGGTTGGCCTCCAAGCGGACTCCACCGACAGCGAGTACAAGCGCGGCTTCCTGCGCGCCTTCGACGACTATGGCCGCATGCTGTCGCAGCGTGACCGGCTGTCCGACCACATTTCAGCGTCGCTCGGAGATCTATGGAACCAAGTCTCGTTCAGCTACCACCCGCTGACCGGTCTGCCGGACAGGATGATCGAGCGCGAGATCGAGCAGGCCGCGAGCGAGTTTGGCCCGCTGACGGCGAGCGGCAGCCACTCGGTGCACACCTACGAGACGCATCTCGGCCACGACCTGCTCGACCGGCCGACCACTGTAGATCAGAAGCCAGAGGGAGTCACCGGCGCGTCGGTGCTGCACAAGTACTTCCACGACTCGCTCGACCATGTAGTCCGGTTCGAGGACGTCTTGAACGCGAAGCTGGAGTGGGAGTACGACGGCTTGGGTGAAGTGCGCCGGCGCACGGAGCG
>JANPER010000045.1:0-11351 GCA_031423015.1 Planctomycetota bacterium
GCCGTAAGTCCAGAACGCGGACAGGCGGTCAGACAGGTAGGCAGCGGTCTGGGACTTAGGGCTTACGTCTTACGGCTCACGACTCGCGGCAGAGCCGTTCATGCAGCCGCCCTCGCCTCTCGTTGGTTGCGGCTCTGCCGCGCTGAGCTTTCGAGGCGCCGCCGCCGAGACGTTCACCGCTCAATCGGTGCTGAGTGCGCACGTGATGCGGCTCGAAGAGCTGCTGGGCGTGAAGCTGCTGGAGCGCGATCGCCGGCGCGTGCTGCTCACCGCCGATGGCGCAAAGGCGCAGCAACACGCACAACGCGTGCTGGCGCGTTGGACGTGCTGGTGGGGGCGACCCGCGGCGATGGCAATGTGCTGTCGGGGGCGCTGCGCGTGGGGCTGATCCCTACCGTGGCTCCCTACCTCGTGCCCAAGCTGCTGCCCGCCGTGGCGAAGGCGCATCCCGATGCGCGTCTCTTGCTGCGCGAGGACCGCACGACCCGGTTGGTGGCGATGGTGCAAGCGGCCGAACTGGACGTCATCGTGCTCGACATCGATGTCGACCTGGGCACCCTGCATTCCGAGTTCCTGTTCGAGGATGCCTTCTTGCTGGCGACGCCCACGGCGCACGCGTTGGCCGGCAAGGCCGAGGTGACGATCGGCGACCTCGACGATGTCGAGTTGTTGCTCCTGGAGGATGGCCACTGCCTGTCGGATCGCATCCGCTCGATCTGTCGCAACGCGAACGAGGGCGACCGCGGTGACTTTCGCGCCACCAGCCTCGGGACCCTGGTGCACATGGTGGCAAGCGGCGTGGGCGTGACGCTGTTGCCGGAGATGGCGGCGCACGAGGCGAAGGCCATCGCCGGGCTGCGCCTCATTCCGTTCGCGCCACCCGCGCCGACGCGGCGCATCGGCATCGCCTGGCGCGCGTCGGATGGGCGGGTGGCGTCGTTTCGCCGGTTGGCCGAGCTGATCGAGGCGACTAGCTGAGTCAGCCTGGCGCGCTCAGTTGTCCAGGTCGCGGAAGAAGCGATCCGACTCGCACAGGCCCTGGAGGTACTCGTACCACTCGAGCTTCTCGTCGGCGGCGATGCTGGTCTCCGGGACATTCCCGGCGGGGCCGAACATCGAGTTGACCACCCAATCGGCCAGGTGCACCTCGCCCGTCAGCTCGCGACCTTCCAGCACTGGCTCGACCTCGACGATCTCGCTGCGGAGCAGCGTGCTCGACTTGGCCATGAACCGGCGGTTGTCGATCAGCTGCGCCTCGTCGGCGCTCACCAGACGCACCAGCTCGGCGGCGTCGGCGTAGGCGTTGCCTTCGTAGAGTTCTTTGAACAGGAGGTGCACGACGATGATCATCTCGGGCTCGCCGAGCATGTGGTCGAGCATGAAGCGCACCGCGGGGAAGGTCGCCTTCGCCGCGCTGAGGTCGAGCTTCTTGCGCACCCGGCGCCACATCGAGTCGATGCGACGCGTGAGGCCGCGACCGGGCGATAGCGGCGTGTTGTGCAGGCGATCCCAGCGGTCGCTGTGGAACACGCGTTCGCTGCGTTCCTTGTAGAGGTTGTGCAGGATGCGCAGGTCGATCAGCACATCGCGGTTGCCGTGGTAGCGATCGGTCAGACTGCGCCGCAGATCCTCCGGGACGAAGCCGACGACCTCGTCTCGGAAGCCGTTCACCGCGTCTTCGGAGATGCGGAAGCGGGCCTCGAGCAAGTCGTCGGGGTGCTCGGCGTCGTCGTCGACCAGCATCAGTCCGCTGGCGCGCAGCGGACTCTCGTCACGCAGCAGGTCGAGCCCCGTCAGCACCGCGAAGCTGGTGTCGAATACGGCGCTCAGCAGCACGCGGCCTTGGACGGCGGAGTCTTCGGCGCGCAAGTGTCGGTGCAGCAGCTGCGCGAGGACGAGAAAGTGCTGCGGCGACAACCGGTACTGGCGCATGATCTCGGCCAACGGCCCGCGGAAGCGGTAGGCCCGGAGGTCGCGCGTCAGTCGCGCGACCTTGTGGCGTGACTGCGTCCGCAACTTGGAGCGCTGATCGCGACCCAACTCGGGATCGCGCATCCGGCTCGTGATGAGTTGCAGGTCGTCGCAGAGATTCAACAGGTTCTCTACGCGAGGCGCGCGCGCGATCCTCTTCATAAGTCTCTTGTAAATAATGGCTTAGTGCCAGGAATCGAAAGTGGCCCTCACCCTAATCCACAGCCGGTGGGCGACGCAAGACACACCCTCATCTGGTGCACCGCAGGAGTCCGAGTCGAGCCTCCCGAACCCGTTTCCCACCAAGGTCGAAGCCTCGCCTTTGCCGTGCGACGGAACCGAGGAGATTGCGGAATTATTCCACCCCGCGCCGACTGCTGGGAGCGACTTGTGACCGCCAGCCGGCAGGGCAAGCACGGTTTCCGGGGGGCGACCTTGGCTCGGATCGCGGGCACCGCCGGGGTGGCGCTCGCGGTGTTGCTGGTCCTCCGCACGCAGGTTGCCCAGCGCTACCTGATCCCATCGCGCAGCATGGAGCCAACGCTGCATGGGGACGAGAAGCGGGGAGACATCGTGCTGGTCGACAAGAGCGGGCTCGTGCGTTCCCACAGCCCATCGGCGCTGCGGCGCTTCGACATCGTCGTGGTGCATGACAGCGAGAAGCCTGATGGCGATCCACTGGTGAAGCGCGTGGGGTCGATGGGCAACGAGCTGCTCCGGATCGCCGATGGCGACATCTTCGTGCGGTCGCTCGACGGCACGCCGTGGGAGCGGGTGCAGAAGGACCCGATCGAGCACCGCGATCTGCGCTTCACGTTCTTCGAGCAACGCGCCGGCATCGCGCCGATCTCGCCCGTAGCGCACTACCTCGATGGTGTGCTCGGCGACGATGGCGCGATCGAGCTGACCGCGATCGCCGCCTCTGCCGCGGACGCGTTGGCGATGGTGGCGGCCGCCGACCCCGCCGTCGAACCCAGTCGATTGCTCCGGTCCAGGCTGCCGATCGACACGTCGTTCATCGATGCGGAGGGCCGGCGCAGCTCCGCTGGGACGCGGTGCAGCAACGACATCGGCGTCGAACTCGATCTCGAACTCACCGACGCGTGTCGGGGCGTGGTGCTGGCGCTGTCGTTGCACGAGCAGGTGATGGCCTTGGTGTGCGATCGCCGCGGCCAGATCGTGTGGCACCAGCAGGAGGGCGACGTGCAAACCGAGTGCGCGCTTGCCGCGCGCGTGTCGCTCGCCTTTGGTTACCTCGACGGCCGCGTGTTCCTCGAAGTCGACGGCAAGCTGGTCGCGATGGTCGCCTGGCCGCTGCCGACCCACACGATCAGCGATCGCAACGCGGTGCGCTTCGCGGTGCTGGGCGACGGCAAGGAAGCCTCGGCGCGCGCGACCCGAGTCCGGTTGTTTCACGACGTCTTCTACGAAGCCGAGAACCGACCCGGAGTCGGCCTGCGGGAGTATCGCGTCGAGCCGGATCAAGTGTTCCTGCTCGGCGACAACACCTTCGACAGTCGCGACTCACGCCTGCACGGCGCCTATGCCGCCGCCGATGTGGTCGGCCGGCCGTTGGCGGTGATCGGTCCCTGGCGCCGCATCCGCTGGCTGCCGCGGTGAGGCGCCACGGCGTCGATGCGCCTTTGCCCGAGCGCGGCCAACCCACGTCGGTTGAGCCAACCCCGTCGGGCCACCTGCTGATCGCGATGCTCGTGGTCTACGGGCTCATGACGGCGGGTGGCTACGCGTGGCTCGCGTGGCGAGAACGCACCATCGTCATCGGCGCGTGGGCGCTGGGCACGCACGGTGTCTTGGTTGCTGCCGCGGTCGGCACTGGCACTGGAGTGGCCTTCTTCGCCCTGGCCCGCCTGCTGGTGCGTTACGCACGCCCCTTTGCAGCACTAGATGCCAAGCTCGCGGTGCTCATTGGTCCGCTGGCCGATCGCGACGCCATCGCGCTGTCGGTGGTGTCCGGCGCCGCCGAGGAGTTCTTCTTTCGTTGTGCTTGCCAAGATGCCCTCGGTTGGGTCGGTGCCACGCTGCTCTTTGCCCTCGGGCACGTCGGTGGGCGCGGCTTGTACCTTTGGTGCTTGCAGGCAGCGTGTTTTGGCTGCGTGCTCGGTGGCCTCGTGCAGGCCGGTTTCGGTGTGTTGTCCGCGGCGACGGCGCACGCGTTGTTCAATTATCTGTGGTTGCAGAGATTGACCCCGCAAGATTGACCCCGCAATGAACTGGTTCCCCATCCTCTCGATGTCTGCCTTCCTCGGCGTCGGCGCGCCATCGAACGCGCAGAAGCCCCCGACCGACGGCGACCCGGCGACCCGGCCGGTTGGTACTACCTCAATGGCGATGCCGCGCTCCATGGCGCGCAACTCAGGGGAGCGGCGCATCGTGATCGACGGTTCCGTCGAGGACTGGCCGACAGCCTCGCCTTTGCTCCTGCTCGACACGCGGCAAGTGAGCGGAACCGCCATGCGTTCGTACCTGGGGCCGAGCGACCTGTCGGCGCAGGCATTTCTGGCGTGGAACGTCCAGGACCTCTACGTCGCGATCAAGGTGAAGGACGACTGGCACCGGCCGCTCGGCGTCCGCAGCTATGGGGTGAGTGAAATCCCCCCCGCTGACTGTGTGGTCTTGACGTTCGATCCGAACCGCGACACGCGCGCGCTCGGTCGCGACCTCGGCCGGAGTGAAGATCGCGAGCTATGGTTCGCCGATGTGGAAGGCGACGGCAAGGGCAAGATCGTGCAATGGGACCGGTTCCGCGGCAAGGCTGCCTACATGACTGGCGCCACGCTCGCGGTCGCGCGGGACGACAACCTCAAGGTCACGACCTACGAGGCTCGGCTGCCGTGGACCGAAATCCTGCCGATCGGTGTCAAGCCAACCTCCGGTGCGATCTACGACCTGCAGGTCGTCGTCAATGACCTCGACGAGGTGACCGACATCATGCCGCAGACGCGCATTGGGTGGACGTTTGGCGTGGGGCCGCGCATCGATCCGGGGCTCTTGGGATCGTTCATGCTCATGGGTGATGTCGAGGGGCCCGAGCTGGATCTCCCGGAGTTCCCATCACCGCCGTTGCCGAGCGAGGATGCCGTTCCTGGGCCTCGCTATTGGGTCGAGCTGTATGAGGCGCTGCGCGCGACCACACCCGTGTCTTTCACCGCCGAAGGCGGCGATCCGCGCGCTGTCCTCGGCGCGGCCCGTCTGCGCCAGCTCGAGACCCTCGAAGGCCACCTCGCGACGTTTCCGCGCGTCGATTTCTTGGAGTTCCAACATAGGATCCATCGACGCATGTCGCGCGAGTGCGCCGGCATGGTTGCCACGGGGCTCCCGTATTTCTGGGATCACGTCCTGTCTGACATTCGCCGCCGACTCGATCTGGCGGTGCCCGACCACGGCGCGCGCGTGTTCCGGCTGCCACAAGGCGGCTTCTTGGTGTTGAGCAAGGCGGCGAAGTTTGCGATCGATCCCTCCGGCTATGGCGTTGAGCACATGTTGTTCGAGAGCCTCGACTTCGTGTTGTTGACTGCTCCGCTCGACTTGTGCAAGCGCAACGACCAGCTGCTGATTCGGATGTTGTTGACCGGCAAGACCTTCATCACCCATATCGCGTTTCACCTGCCGGGCATCGACGCCGGCAAGTTGGTTTTGGCGCAGCCCGGCCAAGGCTACGACCACAAGGGACTGCGTATCACTGTGATGGGCGACCGCGACGAAAAGGGCAACGTGGGCCTCTCGGTCGGCTACCACATCCGTTGGCCAGACGGACTGACGATCGTGCATGCCGGTGAAGGCGCCGGTGCAGAACAGACGCCGCCAGAGGCGCGAGCCGTCGACCTCTTGTTGCTCTCGGCCGAGCACATTGCACCGGCGGCGGCTGCGCACCGTATGGCAGCCAAGCTGACGATCTTGGACGACGTCTTTCAGTGCGCGCATCGTCCGGGGGGCGAAGGCCGCGTGAGCTTGGAGAAGGCTCTGGAACTCCAAGACGCGATGCGGCCGCATGCATCAATGCTCCTTGCACCTGGTGAGTCGGTTCAGACGCAGCGCTGACCATCGGTAACCGTTCAGGGGTCGGAAGCGGGAGCGGAAGACAATGACGACCCGTGAACGGTTACGACCATCGCGGTGGGGATCAATGGCAGGCCAAGGCATGCGTTTGCATCGTGCAAAATGCAGCTGAGTTTTCTTCTGGACCCAAGGGATTTCCCATGCAGAATGCCGCCCGTCTGCTGGAGTTTGTTTTCCGCGGACAATGCCCGCGCGTGGCGTATCGGTTTAGCTCGCCGCGCCATGCTGGTCCGCTCCGGATCGGCTGAGCAATGCTCGGGTGTTTGATCCTGACACTCTGACCCCACCCACCCTACTCACTCACAAGGGCCAAATGGCTGCCAAGAAGACCGCACCGGCGATGGACTTCATCGTCGACTCTCTCAAGAAGAACAACCACGCCTCCTATGCCGAGATTCTCGACGCGGCCAAGAAGCGCAATCACCTGATCTACCCGATCATGTATGGCCGGGCCAAAGCGCTGCTTGGCCTCGTGCCGGTGGCGCCGCGCGGCCAAGGTCGCAAGGGCGCCGGCGCTGCCGCCGTTGCCGCCACTCCCACCATGGCCGCGGCTCGCCCAGGCTGGCCAGCGGTGGTCAAGCGCGGCCCAGGTCGTCCACCCAAGGCGGCGAACGCTACTGGCGGCCTCGACGCTGTCATCACCGCGCTCAAGGAAGGTGACCGGGAGCGCGATCGCTATCGACGCGCACTCGAACAGATCCGCGGCATCCTCGAGACGATCGTTTGACCTCCCCTCCCCCTCGGTCCGACACGGTGCGGCCTCGACGCAACCGTCGCGGCCTCGCCGGGCGTGGGCGCGGTCTACGGCCCGCAGGTGTCCGTCGCCTCGCGCCAACCTGGCCCGTAGCGCTTGTCAACCAGCTCCGTGGCGAGACTGGCGTAGGCGGCTTGTAGGCGTGCGGTCAGCGGTCCGGCGTGATTGCCGAATCGGCGACCATCGACCTCGCTCACTGGCAGCACGTCGCGCAGCGTCGACGACAAGAACACCTCGTCCGCTTGTCGGAGCGCCTCGCACGTGATGTTCACTTCTTCGAGAGCCACGCCTTGGCGTCGACACAACTCGACCAGCAGGCTGCGCGTCACTCCGGCCAGAATGCCGGCCGTCAGCGGCGGCGTGCGCACGGTGTCGCCGAACACCGCGAAGACGTTCGACGTCGAGGCTTCGGTGACGAAGCCGGCGGTGTTGACCATCAGGCAGTCGTCGGCGCCGCGGGCCTTGGCCTCACCGAGGCCGAGCACATTGTTCAGGTAGTTACCGCTCTTGAGCGCCGGATCGAGCGCGCGCCGGTCGACGCGCAGGCGGTCGATGATCGCCAAGCGCACGCCCGCCGTAGGCGGCGGTGGAGTTGGGCGCACCAAGATCACGTAGGTGCAGGGCCCCGGTGCGTACGCCATGTCGATGTTGGGTGCCGAGCCAACACCGCGCGTGACGATCACCCGCACGTACGCCGCACCGGTGTCGTTTGCTTCGCGCGCGGCGTCCAAGGTCACGCGCATCCGCTGCAAGAGCTGCCGGTCGGTCAGGCTCATCGGCAGCAACAGGCCGGCCGCCGACGCGCGCAGCCGCGCCAAGTGTTCTGGCCAGGCGAACGGCACCTGGCCATACGTGCGCATCACCTCGTAGATCGAGTCGCCAAACAAGAAGCCGCGGTCCATCACCGAGACCACGGCTTGCCCCTGGGGCACGATGCGCCCGTCGACGTTGCAAAGCTCACGCATGCAGGGGCCTGAGGATGCAGACGCGCCAGGATCGTCGCCAGCGACTTCCCTGTTTGTCGGGCAACGCTTGAACCCGCAGCGGCGGTGGTAAGCTGCGCGCCCCGAGTTCTTGCCTCGGCCCCAAACCAGCATGTGCGGCTTCATTTCGATCTTCGGACCCGATGGCAGCGACGTTCTCCCGGACATCTTGACTGGTCTGCTGGCCATTCAGCACCGCGGCCAGGACGCCGCCGGCATCGTTTCCTTTCGCGAGAAGTTCCAAGCCAAGAAGGGTCTCGGCCTGGTGCGCGAGGTGTTTCAGGAGAAGCACATGAGCCGCCTGCGCGGCCACATGGCGGTGGGCCACGTGCGCTACCCCACGGTGGGCGGCGGCGAGGACACCGACGTGCAGCCGTTCTGGCTCGACTTCCCGGTGAGCGTGGCGATGGCGCACAACGGCAACGTCACCAACTTCCTCGAACTGAAGCGCAACTACTTCACCAACAAGCTTGCGAGCAACTGCGACCTCGAAGCCGTGCTCTACGTCTTCGCGCAGGACATCATCAAGCGCGGCGACCTCCGCAACATCACGCCCGATCGCATCCGCACCGCGGTGCGCGAGGTGTTCAACGTGGTGAAGGGCGCCTACTCGGTGGTGGGCATCTTCGCCGACTCCGGCATGTTCGCGTTCCGCGACCCCTTCGGCATCAAGCCGATCATCCTCGGTCGACGCCGCACAGCAGACGGCGGTGTCTTCTATGCCGTGGCCAGCGAGAGCGTCGTGCTCGATGTCGCCGGCTACGAGATCGTGCGCGATCTGGCGGCGGGTGAAGCGCTTTGGATCGGCAAGGATCGCGAACCGTGCTTCATGCAGGTGGGCGATCAGCCGCACCGGCCGTGCATCTTCGAATACATCTATTTCGCGCGCCCCGACTCCATCCTGGATGGCGCCTCGGTCTACCACTCGCGCTTGGTCATGGGCCGCAAGCTGGCCGCCGCGTGGCAGCGCACCGGCATCGAGGTCGACGCGGTGATTCCGGTGCCCGAGTCGTCGTGCCCGGCAGCGCAGGCGATGGCCGAGGCGCTCGGTGTTCCCTATCGCGAGGGCTTCGTCAAGAACCGCTACGTCGGGCGCACCTTCATCATGCCGAACGACGACGTGCGTCGCGACTCGGTGCGGCAGAAGCTGAATCCGATCAGGATGGAGTTCGAAGGCAAGCGGGTGCTGATCGTCGATGACTCCATCGTGCGTGGGCACACCAGCCGGCAGATCGTCAAGATCGCGCGTCAGATGGGGGCGGCGAAGGTCTACATGGCGTCGTACTCGCCGCCGCTGCGGCACCCGTGCCCGTATGGCATCGACATGTCGACGCGGCGTGAGTTCATCGCCCGCGGCCGCACGGTCGACGAGATCGCGCGCGAGATCGGCTGCGATCACCTCGTGTTCCAAGACATGCACGAGATGCTCGACGCCGTGCGACCGCTGCACGGCGAAGGCCGAAAGTTCTGCACCGCCTGCTTCGACGGCAACTACCCGACCGGTGACGTGACGGAGCGCATGCTGGCCGAGATCGAGAACGAGCGTCTCGAGGCGAGCGCGAAGACGCCGTAGCGCAGAAAATCGCGCGGTGATCGTGCAAGCCGTGGTGCGTGACGTGTGCCGTGGCCACTACAGGTCGTGGCGTGGCGCATCGTCGGTCCACCTGACCCACCGCGGCGTTCAGCCTTCAGTAGAGTGCGCGCATGGCGGTCAGGCCAGGCGTTTGGTTGGGCGCGGTCGCGGTGTCGTTGCTCGTGGCGTCGTTGACGCTCAGCCCCGGTGTCGATTCGGTGTCGCTCGATGTCAACGGCACCGTCGAGGCCGAGCAGTCTGTCGTTCCGCCGGCGACGCTCGACGAGCCGTTGGCCCTGGTGCGCACGGCTCTTCCTGCACCGCTCGAAGGTGTCCTTCCGGCAAGCGTGTCTGACTCGCGCTGATGCGATCGCTAGGTTCGGCGGCTCCAAACGAACGACCAGGAGCACAACCGATGCAATTGCAAGCAACCCCACCAGTCGCGACGACGAAAGGCCTGACTGAGGCCAGTCGAGAGTTCGAGCGGTGGCGACGATGTCGCCCGCGGGGAGCGCGGATCCCCCAGACCCTCTGGCGGACGGCCTTGGATCTGGCCCGCAGCCATGGCGTGAGCAAGACGTCACAGACGCTGCACCTGGACTACTACGCCGTGCAGCGACGGCTTGCGGATGCGGAGCCGGAGCGATCCACGGCGGGAGCCGAGTTCATCGAGCTGTCGCTGCCTGCGATCCCGCACATCCCAAGTTGCCAGATCTCGATCAGTGACGCGAGCGGCGGCACGATGCGCATCGATCTGTCGGGCCTATCGGCAAGGGACCTCGCGACCTTCGTGCGCACCGTTTCTGGACGAGAGCCATGATCCAGGTGACCCCGCAGATGCGAGTCTTCGTCGCAGTCGCGTCCGTCGACTTCAGGCGCGGCATCGACGGCTTGGCTCAGGTCGTGCGCGAGCAGCTGTCTGCCGACCCGTTCTCGGGCAGCGTGTTCGTGTTCCGCAACAAGGGCCAGACCGCGGTGAAGGTGCTGGTCTACGACGGGCAAGGCTACTGGCTCTGCCACAAGCGGCTCTCGGCTGGGCGATTCCGGTACTGGCCCGCCGTCGTTGGCGGCGAACACAGCCGCGCCCTCCTGGCACACGAGCTGTCCGTGCTGCTCAGCGGCGGCGACTTCGAAAAGATCCATGCAGCGTCACAGTGGCGGCCGGTGCGACAAGCATGAGAAAGCACGAAGTCACCCCTTGCATTCCACGACGCCGCTCTCTAGGTTGCGCCGCGTGCCAGCAACTCATCGCTTTCGCGGTCGCGACCTCACCGCGGACGACATCGCCTTCCTGCAGCGGCTGATCGCCGACTCGAAAGGCTGTAGCCGCCGGGAGATCAGCAAGCGCGTGTGCGTGGCGTGGGGCTGGGTGCAGCAGAACGGCACGCTGCGCGACATGGTCTGCCGCAGCATGATGTTGGCGTTGCACCGCGCGGGCCAGATCGAGCTACCGCCGCAACGCTACATTCCACGGAACAACGTGGTGATCAAACGCCGGCCAGCGCCACCGCCAGCCGACCTCGACCGCACGGTGATCGAGACGAGTCTCGCAGATCTCGGTGAACTCGAGTGGCGGCAAGTGCGCCGCACGCCGGACGAAGGGCTCTTCTGCGCGCTGCTCGAGGAGCATCACTACCTGGGCTCGGTGCGTCCAGTCGGGGAGAGTCTGAAGTTTCTCGTGCTTGCGCGCGGTCGGCCGATCGCGTGCTTTGCCTGGTCCTCGCCGCCGCTCCGGCTGCGCCTTCGCGACGACTTCATCGGTTGGTCGATGGTGGCACGCGAACACAACCGACGCCACGTTGCCTACAACCAACGCTTCCTGATCTTGCCGTGGGTCAAGGTGAAGCACCTCGCCTCGCACCTGCTCGGGCACATGGCGAGGGTGCTGCCCAAGGAATGGGAACGCGTCTACGGGCATGCAGTCTGCTACCTCGAGACCTTCGTCGACACCGAGCGATTTGCCGGCACGTGCTACAAGGCGGCGAACTGGATC
>JANPER010000046.1:0-87996 GCA_031423015.1 Planctomycetota bacterium
CGAAGTGAGCCCAACGGCGGCTCTGCCGCGAGTCATGAGCCGCAAGACGTAAGACCTAAGTTCCAGATCGCGGTCTGACTGTCTCAACGTCGCCGCCGGTCCGCGTTCTGAGCTTATGTCTTACAGCTAACAACTTACGTCTTTCCACGGGCCGCGGATCTTCGCGGAACGCGCAGATCCGCGGCCCGTGGAACTCAGCGTGCCTCAGCGCCGCGTTGCGCGCGCGCTGGGCTTGGGGTCGTCGGCCTGCGCGGTCTTCAACACCGGCTTGTACTCGGGCAGATCCGCGATGTCCTTGCCTTGCTTCTCCAGCAGCACGCGCACGGCCATCTGCAGCTGCGCGTCCTCTTGGTAGTCGGCGAAGGCGCGTCCGCCGGGATACGCATGGCCGCGCAGATCGGCGACCTCATCGCGCAGCGAGAATCTGATCCAACGGCGGATGTCGTCCTTGCTGAGCTTGGTCTCGAGGCCGGAGTAGAACGTGTCGAAGTCCGGGTAGCGGCTCAGGTCGCCCTTGTCGCCTTCGGCTAGCTCCAAGAACAGTTCCTTGTGGCTCGCCATGCGATCGCGCACGTACGTGCGGAACACGTCCTTCGTCACCAGGTCGAACAGCTCCGCGTTCTTCCAGGCTTCCTTGGCCTCGAACTCGCGGAACTTCACCACCTTGTCCGGGGTGACACCCCAATCGGGGTTGGTGATCTTGCCGGTCTCTGGATCGATCTCCTTGTGCGGGCAACGGTTCAGCGGCAAGTAGTAGCGCGCCACCGTCATCTTCACGTGCGCGCCGACGTCGTACTTGCCGTTGCTGTTCTTGTCCTCGTACTTCTCCCAGTCGTCGCGGCGGCGGTTGTTGTTCTCGTCGGTAAACGGCTCAGCGGGAGAGGCGTCGAGCGGAAGCAGGGTCTGCACCGTGCCCTTGCCGTAGGTGCGCTCGCCGACCACGGTCGCGCGCTTGTAGTCCTGCAACGCGCCCGCCACGATCTCGGAAGCCGACGCCGAGAACTCGTTGGTCAGAACAGTCATCGGGATGTCGGGGAACTCGGCGCGGTCGCGCGTCTTGTACGGCATCTCTTCGCGCAGACCGGGCCGCGCCTTGGTGTAGACCACGACGTTCTCGCCCTTCACGAACAGCTCGGTCACGTCACGCGCCTCGTGCAGCAGGCCGCCGGTGTTGTTGCGCAAGTCGAGCACCAAGGATGTGGCGCCCTTGGCGAGCAACTTGTTGATCGACTCGGTCAACTCGACGCTGCTCTGCGCGCCGAAGGTCACCAGCTCGACGTAGCCGACCTGGCCGGGCAGCATCTCCTGGTTGACCGAGGGCACGATGATCTGCTTGCGCGCGATCGGGAAGTCCTTGGGCTCGGGCCAACCCGGGCGGCCGATCCTGACCACCACGGTGGTGTCCGGCTTGCCCTTGAGCCGCGCGATGATCGCGTCGGAGGTGTGGTCGCGCGTTTCCCAGCCGTCGATCGCCAGGATCTTGTCGCCGGTCTTGAGGCCGACGCGGTAGGCGGGGCCAGAGTAGATCGGGCGGATGATCGAGAAGTCGTCGTCTTGATCGAAGTTCACGAACGCGCCGATGCCGCCGTAGTCGCGTTGCAGGTCGAAGAAGAAGCGCTGGTACTCCTCGGAGGTGAAGTAGTCGGTGTGCCGATCGAGCGCCGACAGCAAGCCTTTGGCGGCGTGGTCGAGCAGGAACTGATCGGACACCGCCATCCCCTGCGGATGCAGTGCCTTGACCTGGTCGATCACTTCCTTGAGCGTGCTGAACGCGTCGCCGCCCGCGCTGGCGCCCGGCGCCGGCGCACCTTCGGCCCGCGCCGCAGTGAGGCGCCGGTCGAACACGCGGCGATCCTCTTCGAGGCGCAAGAACGCGCGCGCCAGTTGCCCCTCGGTGCTGGGCTCGTCCTTCAACTCGCGCAGCACCGATTCGGCGGAGGTGAAGTCATTGATCTCGGCCAGGGCCAGCGCGCCCTGCACGCGCAGACTGCGATCCGTCGAGCGCACGAAGTCCGACAGCGTGCGCTGCGCGATGCGCCGCAGCTCCGAGGTGCCGCGCGCCCACATCGACTTGGCGGCGGCGACGCGCACCTTGGGGTCGACCAGCTCGGAGGTGGTGTTCTTCTCCAAGACCTCGAGCGCCTGCTTGAGGGTGCCGCGCGTATAGACGTCGCGTCCGAGCAGGCCCATGGCGGCGATGCGCAGGTCGGCGTCGTCGGACTCGGTGAGCGGCTGGAGCGCTGCCAACACCTTGTCGCCCAACGTGGCGCCGTCCGACATGTCGGCCAACGCGCGCGCCGCAGCGAGTCGGCCGCGGCCGCCGAGCTTCTCCACGCCGGCGAGGATGGCGCGGGCCAGTGCCTCTTCTTCGCCTTGCAGCTTGGTGAGTGCCACGCCGGCTTCCCAGGCTTGCGCCAGGGTGCCTTGGTCGGCGAGGGCGAGAGTGGTGGCGACCTGGCGTTCGAGGTCGCTCTGGGCGGTCGCGGTCAGACTGAGCAGGAGGAGTGGCGAGGCGAGCAGTTGCCTAGGAAAACGCATGAAGACTCCGAGTGCTGGTTGAGGGGTTGGTCCCCTCGGGGTGTGTCAGTTCGTAGATCGACGCTGTCCGCGCGTAGGCTCCAGCAAACCAGGGGATTCGGCGGCATGGTGGACAGCGGCGGCGTCGGCTTGTAGGACGGCAGGCGGCACAGACTAGCCGTGATACGGCGCCCAGCCAGCGACGAGAGGTCGTTCTTGCGCGATGGGCGATGTGCCGCCGAGCCGAAGGCTCGCGATCGGGCAGGCGATCGACTGTAGTACATCCCAGCCAAGCAGACTTCCCCGAGAAGACTCCTCCGCCATGACCGAGCCGTCTGAGCCTGCGTCTGATCCATCACGAACATCTTTGCCGCCGCCGAGTCCGGGTCTGTCGCATCTCGATACGGCGGGCCAGGCGCGCATGGTGGATATCTCCGCAAAGCCCGAGAGTCACCGAGTTGCCGAGGCGCGGGCGACGATCGAGTTGACGCCCGAAGTGTGTGCCATGGTGCTGACCGGGCGGTTGCCCAAGGGCGAAGCGCTCGCGGTGGCGCGCGTGGCGGGCATCCTGGCGGCGAAGGACACCAGTCGGCTGATTCCGCTGTGCCACCCGTTGTCGCTCGATCAGATCGACGTGCTGTTCGCGCGCGTCGGTGACGCGGCGATCGAGATTCGCGCCACGGCGCGGTGTCGCGGGTCGACCGGCGTCGAGATGGAGGCGATGACGGCGGCCGCGGTGGCGGCGCTGACGCTGTACGACATGTGCAAGGGCGTGTGTCGGGCCGCGCGTATCACCCGCGTCGAGTTGTTGGCGAAGAGTGGTGGCAAGTCGGGCCCGTGGCGGCGCGAGGCGACCTCGTGAGCGGCCTACGCGTCGGGATCGTCGGCGCCAGCGGCGCGGTGGGGCACGATCTTCTCGAAGTGCTGCGCGCGCGCGCGTTCCCGCTGGCGACGCTGCGGTTGTTCGGCTCGGCGCGCAGTGCGGGTAGCCGGCTGGCGTTTGCTGGCGAACAGCTGGTAGTGGAAGAGGCGACCCCGGCGGCGCTCGCCGGGCTCGACGTGTGCTTCTTCTCCGCGGGCGCAGCGGTGTCGCGCGCTTTGGCGCCGGCGGCGGCGAAGCGCGGCGCCGTCGTGGTCGACAACAGCTCGGCGTTCCGTATGGATGCCGACGTGCCGCTGGTGGTGCCCGAGTGCAACGCCGACGCGCTGGCGCACATCCCGCGCGGCATCGTCGCCAACCCCAACTGCTCGACCATCATTTTGTGCGTGGCGCTGGCGCCGCTGCACCGCGCGGTGGGCGTGGAGCGGGTGGTGGTGGCGACGTATCAAGCGGCGTCGGGCGCGGGCGCGCGTGCCGTCGAAGAGCTGCGGCAGAGCACGCGGGCGCGGCTGGCGGGCGAGCCGTTCGCGCCCAGTGCCTTGCCCCAGAGCTTGGCCTTCAACCTGTTCCCGCACGTCGATGTCTTCCTAGACAGTGGCTACACCAAAGAAGAGGACAAGATGCTGCACGAAACCCGCAAGATCCTCGCGGCGCCCGAGCTTGCCGTCGAGGCAACGTGCGTGCGCGTGCCGGTGGAGCGTTGCCACTCCGAAGCGGTGACCGTGCAGTTGCGAGAAGACCTCACGCCCGACGCTGCCCGGGCGTTGTTTGCGCGCTCGCTGGGCCTCGTCGTCGTCGATGAGCCTGCTGCTGAGCGTTACCCGATGCCGAGCACCAGCACGCAGCAAGACGCCGTCGCGGTGGGCCGGGTGCGCCAGAGTCGAGTCTTCACGCCGGGGCTCACGTTCTGGTTGGTCGGTGATCAGCTGCGCAAGGGCGCGTCGCTCAACGCGGTGCAGATTGCGGAGGCGGTGTTTGCTCGGCGGTGAGCGACCTCGCGCGGCGCTGACGGCGTTGCGCCTGGTGTGGATCACGTACTTCGGCTGCGTGCTCGCGATGGTCGGGGTCGCCTGCCTGAGCGGCGCGCCCGCTGTGTTCTCCACGCATGGGTTGCAGCATGTCGTCGGCCTGGTCGTGGCATGTGGGCTGCGCGCCGACCGCGCCCACAGCCGCCTCGCTTGGTCGTTGTTCACCGCGATCGGCCTGCCGACCGTGTTCAGCGCCGTCGGTCTGGCGCTGCCGGCGATGCATCCGCAGCCCTATGAGTGGGCTTGCATCGCGTTCGACCGCTGGCTGTTCGGTTTTGATCCCACCGTCGCCGCGCAGCGCTGGCTGACACCGTGGTTGGTCGAAGCCCTGCAGTTGGCCTACGCGAGCTTCTATCTCTTGCCGCTGCTCGTGTTGGTGACGCTGCTGCGGCAGCGGCGCCACGCCGAGTACGACGCATGCCTGTGCGCCGTCGGACTTGGCTTCTTGCTGAGCTACCTGGGCTACTATCTGCTGCCGACGCTGCCGCCGTATCGCTACTTCGAACATGGCGTGCCGGTGCCGGGTCTGTGGTTGGCGGAGTCCGTGCACGCGCTGCTCGACGCGCTGGAGGCCAATCGCTTCGACTGTATGCCGAGCGGTCACACCATGCTGACGCTGATGACCATGGCGTTGGCGTGGCGTTACACGCCAAGGCTCTTGTTCGTGCTGCTGCCGATCGGGGCGCTGCTACTCGTCGCCACGGTTGCGCTGCGCTACCACTACGTCGCCGACGTGCTCGCGGGGGCGCTGCTGGCGGCGGTGGCGTTGTGGCTCGCGCGTTGGCTCACGCGCGCTTGCGCGCGAACTTCGTCTTGAGCACGAGCCAGGGGAAGTGCACGAGGTTGTCGAGGTAGCGGCGCCACAGCCGCCGCGGCTCGCACAGCAGGCGCCACAGCCACTCGAGCGCCAGCGTGCGCACCAGCTCGGGTGCGCGCTTCACCGTGCCCGCCACGAAGGAGAAGGTCACGCCGACCCCGAGCATCACGCCGAGTCCGGGCAGCCGATCCTTGATCGCGACCATCAGCCTCTCCTGCTTGGGCGAACCCAGGCCGACGCACACGATGTGTGGCTGCTTGTCGACGATGCGCTGCACCATCGCGTCGACGGTGGCGGCGTCTTTCTCGAAGCCGAGCGGCGGGCAGTCGATGCCCACGCAACCGTCGCGGCCGGCTCGCTCGGCCAACACCACGGCGGCCTTCTGCGCGTCGCCGGGCGAGCCGCCGAGAAAGTAGTAACTCAGGCCTTGGCGGGCGGCTTCCACGCACAGCGCCGGCATGAGGTCGCTGCCGGCCACGCGCTCGGGCAAAGGCGAGCCCAAGATTCGCGCCGCCCACACCACGGAAACGCCGTCGGCCAACACCAGCGCGGCGTGCTGGTAGAGCGCGCGGAACTCTTGGTCGCGCGACAACCGCAGCATGTGGTCGGCGTTGGGGGTCATCACCAACGCGCCGCTGCGGCACTGCGCTAGGTGCAACACGTGCGCCAGCGCCTCGGCGTTGGTCACGCGGTGGATGCGCAGGCCGAGCACCTCCACGGTCGGCGGGGCTGCCTGGCCGACGCCCTGAGTTGGTTCCATGAGTTTCGTCACGCTCGGTTGCTCGATGCGCGGCTTAGGCTACCAGGCTCTCGGCCCATCCCGATGCCGTCTCGCGCTCTTGCAGTTTCCTTGTCCCTCGTCTTGTCCATAGTCACCGCGCTGACTCTGTCGGCACAGCAGACCGAGAAGCCAAAGCCAGTGAACCGTCTCGCCAAAGAAACCTCGCCCTATCTCCAGCAGCACCAGAACAACCCCGTCGATTGGCATCCTTGGGGGCCCGAAGCGCTAGAGAAGGCCAAGGCCGCCAACAAGCCGATCTTCCTGTCGATCGGCTATGCCGCTTGTCATTGGTGCCACGTCATGGAGCACGAGAGCTTCGAGGATGCCGCGACCGCCAAGCTGATGAACGAGCTGTTCATCAACATCAAGGTCGACCGCGAGGAACGCCCCGACCTCGACGAGATCTACATGGCGGCGACGGTCGGGTTCACGCAGGGGCACGGTGGCTGGCCGATGTCGGTGTTCCTCACGCCGAAGTTGCAGCCGTACTACGCCGGCACCTACTTCCCGCCTGAGGACCGCTGGGGTCACCCGGGGTTCAAGCGGGTGCTGCAGCACGTCGCTGATCTCTGGGCCAATCGGCGCGAGGACGTCGAGCGCGCCTCGGCGGAGATGGCGAAGTCACTGGCGCAGCAGCTCGCGCCGCGCCTGGAGCCCGGCGAGCCCGCGTGGTCGTCGGTCGACGCGTTGGTCGAAAGCAGCAGCGAGCGCTTCGATCACACGCACGGCGGCTTTGGCCAGGCACCGAACTACGCGCCGAAGTTTCCGCACGCCAGCGAACTGTCGGTGTTGCTGCGGCAGCACGCGCGCACCGCGGCGCCTTTGGCCAAGGACGCCAAGGATGACGGCGCCGAGGCCCTGCACATGGCTGAGTTGACCTTGGAGCGCATGGCCAAGGGCGGCCTGTACGACCACCTCGGCGGCGGCTTTCACCGCTACAGCACCGATCGCCTGTGGTTGGTGCCGCACTTCGAGAAGATGCTGTACGACAACGCACAGTTGGTGCGCGTGTACTTGGAGGCCTACGCGCTCACCGGCAAGGAGTTCTACGCCGAGGTGGTGCGCGACACCCTGACGTATCTCGGGCGCGAGATGATCGACGCCGAGGGCGGGTTCTTCTCGACGCAGGACGCTGACACCGAGGGCGAAGAGGGCAAGTTCTTCGCTTGGGACAAGGACGAGGTCGACACGGCGCTCGGCGCCGAGGCGACGCTGTTCGAAGCGCGCTTTGGCGTGACCGCGGGCGGGAACTTCGAGGGACGGAACGTGCTGTGGGCGGCCAAGTCCGTCGAGGAGCTGGCCGGCAAAGGCGACATCGCGGCCCTGCGAACCCGCCTGGCGACCTCACGCCAGAAACTGTTCGACGTGCGCGCGCGCCGCGTGCGCCCCGGCACCGACGACAAGGTGTTGGCGGCGTGGAACGGTTTGGCGATCGCCGCGTACGCCGACGCCTATCGACACCTCGGGAACGTCGCCGACCTGCGCGTGGCGCAGCGCGCCGCCGACTTCGTGCTCACCAAGATGCGCGCCGACGGCCGCCTGCTGCGCACGTGGCGGCACGGCGAGAAGAAGCTGATGGGCTACCTCGAGGACTACGCGTTCGTCGCCGACGCCCTGTTGTGTTTGTTCGAGGTCGACAGCGACCCGCGCTGGCTGGCGGAGGCCAAGGCGTTGCTCGGGCAGGTGCAGGGGCACTTCCTCGATGCCAGCGATGGCACGTTCTACTTCACCGCCAACGATCACGAAGAACTGGTGGCGCGCAGCAAGTCGGTCACCGAGTCGTCGGTGCCGTCGGGCGCCGCGGTGGCGGCGATGGCGTTCATGCGCCTGGGACTCCTGTGCGGCGACGTCGCGACGTACGAGATCGGCGCGCGCGCGGTGCGCGCCAACCATGTGTACCTCGAGCGTCTGCCGGCCGCGTGCCCGGCGCTGGTGTTGGCCGCGATCTTCCACCTGAGCGACGCGCCGGAAGTGGTGATCGCCGGCGAGCCCGACGATGCCCGCACCATCAAGTTATTGACGGTGGCGCAGCGCGCGTTTCCGCCGCATCGCGTCGTGCTGCACGTGCACGTCAGGAATCGCGAAGCGTTGGCCAAGCTGTCGCCGTTGGTCGACGGCAGGATGCCGCTCGATGGACACCCGGCGGCGTACGTCTGTCGCAAGGGCGTGTGCGAGCGGCCGATGACGGATGCCGACGACCTCGCCGCGACGCTGCGGCGCTGAGGACCCGGAGCGCCGCGCTCGGCGCTCGAAGGGATCGCCCAGATATGGCCGCGTCGCGTTACCGAGCCTGCCTGTCGCCTGGAAGGTAGTGCAGAACGTTCGCCCTCGACGCGGCCATGCTGCCGCGTCGGGACGGCTTGGCCTTTCGAGCGCAGTCCTCGGGATTGCGGCCGGCAGCACAGGCGTCAACAATCGTGCTTCACCCGAGATTGTTGGCGCGACCAGGAGAGTGATGTCGTTTCTCCCCATGGACGGATCGACCGCATGTCGGGTCCTCGACGTGATTCGATCTGAGTTCCACAGCCGAAGCATCTTCGCGAAGCGCGAAGATGTTTCGGCTGTGGAAAGACGTAAGTCGTTAGCCATAAGACGTAAGCTCCGAACTCGGACAGGCGGGTGCGTTCAGACAGCGATCTGGACTTAGGGCTTACGTCTTACGGCTCACGACTCGCGGCAGAGCCGCCGATTGGCTCACTCCGCGTCTCGTTGGTTGCGGCTCTGCCGCGCTGAGTGAGCGCCTACCACACAACGGGAACGGGATACTGTCGGATCAGCTCGTCGGGAGTGAGAAGCGTCAGTCCTTCTGTGATGCCCTGGCATACGAGCATTCGGTCGAAGGGGTCGCGATGCAGAGTCGGTAGCTTGCTGAGCTGAAGTGCCGACCGTTCGTCGATCGGCAACGGTCGAATGTCGTGCGCGGTGCGCTGCTCGGGGACGAAGTCCGCTGGATCGCGCGGCAAGGGCAGGCGACCGAGTGCATGCTTCACCGCGATTTCCCACGCCGACACCGCGCTCAGGAACAGCTCGTTGTCACCGGCTGCGCAGATCTCTCGCGTGCGGCTCGACAACCTATCGGGCTCTGCGCAAAGCCAGAGGAACGTGCACGTATCGAGCAAGTACTTCACCCATCGCGGCCTTGGGCCACAACCAGAGGTTGCATGTCGGCGCAGCGCCGACCGGAAAGGCCCAAGGCCGCTTTACTCCTTGGGGCTTCCAGTGCCGCTCGGGAGTGGCGAATTTGAAGGGCATGGCGAATTACACGGGCCGCAGATTTCGCGCGTCACGCGAGGATTCGCGGCACTTGCAGCCCAGAGCGACCCTCGAAGCCATCGATTGCGTGGTCAGGAAGCGGCTCGAAGAAAGACGCGGGCACGGTGAGCTGACCTTTGGCTTTGCCCAGCGTGCGCTTCCGTCGCCGCGGTCGGTCCGGCGGCAGACGGCGAAGCTCGGCGATTGGTACGTTGCGCCGGCAGACCAGCAGGGCCTCGCCTACTTCGAGCTTGTCCAGCAGCTCGGACAGGCGGGCCTTCAGTTCGTGAATGTTGACCCGGAACATGACCAGGTTATCGACCATGTTTCGATCCAGGTCAACCGCGTCGCTGCACGTGCACGTGCAGTGGAGCGACGGCACGCCGGCCGCCGGCGTCGAGGCGCCGCGCGGGCGCGACGAAGACGACAGTTCGCCGCCCTCCAACGCGCAGTCGATCAAGTGTGACCCGAACGGGCCCGCCGCAAGAAACCCGAGATTGCTGTCCAGAGGTCGCCTTTGGCTGTCCTTGAGACATGCCCCCCTGTCGTTCTCTCACCCTTGGCCTCCAGTCGTCGTCTCGCCATGATCCGTGCCACTGCCATGCACGAGTGTCGTGACCCGCGGGAAGACGCCGCCGCGTCCGACTTCCTCTGCATGGTCGAGGCCGACCGAGGGGCCGGCACCCTGCGCACGCTCGCCGACTATCAGGCGCGCTTTCCTGGCTTCGAGAATCGCGTCGCGCAGGAATGGGCCGCGCTCGGCGAGCCGGTGCGAGACGCCACTCCACAGCCCACGCGCACACTCGGCCGCTACCGCGTGGTGCGCGAGCTGGGGCGCGGCGGCCAGGCCGTCGTGTACTTGGCGCAGGATCCCGAACTCGGCCGCACCGTGGCGCTGAAGGTCTTGATCAGCGAGCCCGGCTGGCTGTCGGACGCGCGCCGCGAGCGCTTGCAGCGTGAAGCGACCGCGCTGGCGCGCCTCGATCATCCCGGGATCTGCGCGATCTACGAAGCGCAGCTCGCGGGCGACACGCCGTTCATCGCCATGCGCTACGTCGCCGGCGAAACGCTCGCTACCCGCCTGCGGCGCGCGCGCGAGCACCCGGATCCGCGGCCGGTCGTGTTGCTTGGAGCGCTGCCCGACACCAGCGCGCGCATCGAGCGCGTGCTGACGTTGGGCGAAGAGATCGCGCGCGCGCTGCACGCGGCGCACACCACCGGCGTGGTGCATCGCGACGTCAAGCCCGGCAACGTGATGCTCGACCCCGACGATCGCCCGGTGTTGCTCGACTTCGGCTTGGCACAAACCGATGGCGGCAGCGCCTTGGCACTCACGCGGTCGGGCGAGATCTTCGGCTCGATTGCCTACATGGCGCCCGAGCGGCTGTCCGGCCGCGGCAGCGTCGACCAGCGCAGCGACATCTACTCGCTCGGCGTTGTGCTGTACGAGTGCTTGACGCTCGAACGTCCGCACGCGGCGACGACCACCGAGTCGCTGCTGCGCGAGATCGTGGCTGGTGAACACCGCGACCCGGGGCGCTTCAACCGCGCGCTGCCGCGCGACCTCACGCTGGTGCTGCAAACGGCACTCGAGACCGAGCCGCTGCGCCGCTACCCGAGCGCGCTCGCTTTGGCCGAGGATCTGCGCCGACTGCGCCGCAACGAACCGATCGCCGCGCGCCCGATCGGCGCCTGGCTGCGCCTGCAACGTTGGACGCGGCGGCATCCGGTGTTCGCCGTGGCGATGACGCTGATGCTCGGAGCACTGACGATCACCACGTTTCTGTTGGTGCAAATCACGGCGCAACGCCGCAGCCAGGAAGCCTGGGAGCGCGTGCTCGAATCGGTGACGCACGGCGAAGTCACGACCGCGCTCGGACACGCGCTCGCAGCAGTGCCCTATGTACCCGAGCGCAAGCTGAACGGTCCGCTGCTGCAGTTGCTCGGGCGCAACCCGACCTTGCTCGAGTTCGACAGCGAACGACTTGGCGGTCAGCCGGGCGGCGCCGTCTTCGCCAGTGACGATCGGCACTTGCTGGTGCCCACGGCCACCGGCGAGCTCGCGGTCATCGACACGCAGACGGGCAGCATCGCGCGGCGCGTGCGCCTGCACGCCCCCTCGCCGCAGGCGAGCTCGCGGCCCGGTGATCCGGCGAGTGCATTCCTGTTCACGGTGAACCCAGCGCACACCGAAGCGCTCACGTCCAGTCTCGACGGCAGCGTGCGCCGCTGGGACCTCGCGACGTGGCAGCCGCTCCCGCTCCATGCCTCCGTGGCTGAGGCCAACGTGGGCATCGCGACGGCCCTGTTTCAGGACCTGCCCGTCGTACCCCTCTACTCGCCGGACGGGCGGCATGTGGCGCTGTCGGGGAGGGTCGGCATGCTCCTCGTTTGCGACCTCGAGCGCAGGCACGCCTGGCGCGTGGCGGACCGCGGGGCATGGTTCTCGCTACAAGTCGTTTTCCGCCCAGGGCACGCGCAATTGGTGGTGCGCTGGCGTGAGTTCATGCAGGAGCATGGCGCGAGCGTCGTAGCGGTACTCGATGCCAACGATGGTCGCCAAGTCGCGCAGCTCGACCTCGAAGGCGTGGAGTCGATGTTCTGCGCGTTCGATGCCGCGGGCAAGCGTCTCGCCGTCGTCGCCACCGATGGCATCGTGCGCGTGTTCGACACCGCGACGTGGGTCTGCACGCAGCGGCTCGTCGCCGGCGGCGAAGAGTCTCGCCACTTGCACTGGGTGAGCTTCGCCGACGACCGCTCCCTGGTCACCACGGGCTTCGAGGGTTTGACTCTGTGGAACCTCGACACCGGCCAGCGCAAGAAGCGGGTGGAGGTGCCGAGTCTCCGCCCGTTCGACATGGGCGCGTGGAACGCCGACCACACCGAGCTCGCGGTCTCGGCAAAGGACGGCACCCTGCGCATCTTCGAAGCAGCGACTTTGAAGGAGGTGGCGCGGGCACCGTGGCACTACCGCTTCCCGGCGGACTTCGCCTGGAACCGCGCCGGCGACCGCTTCGTGTTCCGGGATAAGCGTGCCCTGCGCGTGATCGCGCATCAAGCACCCGCGCCTCTGCTTCACGCCCACCAAGATGCACTCACCAGCGTGCAGTTCGTTTCCAGCCGCGAGATCCTCAGCGCATCACAAGACGGCACCGCCGCGATCCTCGACGTAGGCACCGGTCGCCGCCGCGTCGTGTTCACGCATCCCGCCCCGGTGCGCAGCGCGCGCCTGACCAGCGATGGCACGCGCGTGGTCACCGCGTGCGACGATGGCATCGCGCGCGTCTGGCCGCGCTCCGGCGACGCCGCCGCGCTAGCGCTAACCGGCCATGAGGGCCCAGTGCGCGACGCCTGGCCATTCGACGGTGACCGCCGCGTGCTGACCATCGGCGCCGACGGTCTGGCGCACATGTTCGATGCCGCGACCGGCGCCAGCCAACCTCTGGAGCGCCACCATGGCGTTTGCCTGTGCGCGGCGTTCGACGCCGAGCTGGGCCTGATCGCCACCGGGGGCGCCGATCGCAAAGTGCACGTCTACGACTGGCAAGGCAAACTGCTGCACCGGCTGGACACGTTCTTCGAGGCGCGTCGGCCCTTCTACAACATCGAGGGGAATGCCACCGCGATGACGTTCGACACTGCGCGCCGACGTTTGGTCGTCGCCCATCGTTCGAACCCCGACACGCTCCTGTTGTTCGACGTAGCGGATTGGCAGCCACAGCGCATCGCCCGGCAGCACGAGGGACAGACCTTTTCGGTGCACGCAGCACATGTGCGCGGTGGACGCTTCTACGCCACCGCGCACAGCGGCGTCGGCGACTGGACATTCGTGAACGCGGAGGCGCGCACCACGCACGACGTCGGACCGAGCAACATGCCTGACACGATCGTGTCGGTGATGCGCTTTTGTCCGACCGATGATGGCCTGCTCCTCGTCGCGTCGCGCGATGGACGCGTGAACCTCTGGGACCTGGACGACGGCGAGCAACACCTCGAACTGCGCGACGAGCACGATGGCGTGCGCTGCGCCGAGTTCAGCGCCGACGGCCAGTGGGTTGTGACGGGCAATCAAGATGGCACGTTGCGGGTCTGGCCGGTGCGCCCGTTGGCGCTGGCGCGCGCTCACTACGCGCGGCTCACCGGGCGTTGATCAGACGCCGAGCAGACCCTGCGCGGTCGGCCAGGCGCGCACGCGATCGCGCAACCGTTGCCAACGCTTGGCGAGCGCTTCGTAACTGAGGCCCATGCGCACCGCAACGTCGGCCTGCGGCATCGCTTCGATACCGACGTGGATCAGCAGACTGCGTTCTTCCTCGTCGAGCGCAGCCGCGCGGTCGAGGAACGCGCGCAGCGCGTCGTCGCGCGACAGGCGCTGCGTGAGGCTGGTGACCTCGACCGGCACTTGCTCCATCGCCAGCAGCTTGGTGGTGCCGCCGACCGGCAGACCGTCGCGCCCGCGCGACGCCCGCTGCACTTCGTACAGCACGTGCTTGGCGATCGTGAACAACCACGCCCGCGGCGGTCCGCTCTGGTCGTCGCGCGTCGACCACAACCGCGTCGCGCGCAGCCAGATCTCCTGCGTCAAGTCTTCCGGCGTCGCCACGATGCGCATGCGCGGTTCGAGCCGCAGGCAAGCCCACGCGTACAACGCCGCTGCGTGCTCGCGGTAGAGCACCTCGACGTCGAGGTCATCGCCAGGAGCGGCTGGGTCGGAATCGGCCACATCGGAACCATAGCGGCCAAACGGACCACCGGGCACAGTGCTTCGCTCATGCACTCGCGCCGTCTTTCTGGGGCGGCCCAGTCTACTGCGATGATCGAGCGCCAAGCACCAACCACCGCAAACGCGGCACCGGCCGCAACCCCTGAGCGGCGATCGACGTCAACGCTCCATCTGCCTGCCGCATTGCGCGCGCGCATCGGTGCCTGGGCCGTCGCATCGCATCCGCACGAGAGCTGCGGCCTACTCATCGGCGCGCGTTCCCCTGGCCGCACCGTGGTGCTCGACGCTTGGCGCGCACACAACCTCGACCACGCGGACGATCGCTACACCATCGATCCGATCGACTTTCTGGCGGCCGACGCCGACGCGCACGCCCTCGCCCTCGAAGTGATTGGCGTGTGGCATTCCCACCCTCACGGCCGCGCCGTCCCGTCGGCGACCGACCACGCTCAAGCGTGGGCTGGATGGTCGTACGTGATCGTCGCTACGCTGGCCGGCCGCGCGTGGGACCTGCGCTCGTGGCGGCTCGATGACGGAGTGTTCGTCGAAGAGACGCTCGTGCGCCCTTAGCGCGCGGCGAACGCGGATACCTCTGCTAGCATCCGCCGCGCTTTATGGCTCAATCTCCGCTGGGATCTTCTGCGCGACCCCTGCGCGTCGCCGTCGTCGGGTCGGGACCGTCGGCGTTCTACGCCGTGCAGGCGCTGTTCAAGACGCAGAACATGCACGTGCGCGCCGACGTGTTCGATCGGCTGCCGACGCCGTTTGGCCTGGTGCGCGGCGGGGTCGCGCCCGACCACCAGAAGATCAAGTCGGTCACCCGCATCTATGAGGAATTGGCGCAGGATCCGCGCTGCCGCTTCTTTGGCAACGTGCTGCTGGGCCGCGACTTGCAGGTCGCCGACCTACTCGCGCACTACGACCAGATCGTGTACGCCCTCGGCAACGAGAGCGATCGCAAGCTCGGCGTGCCGGGCGAGGACCTCGCGGGCGTGCATTCGGCGACCGAGTTCGTCGGTTGGTACAACGGACACCCGGACTTCAAGGCGCGTTCCTTCGATCTCGCCAGTGCGCGCACGGTGGCGGTGGTCGGCAACGGCAACGTGGCGATGGACGTCACGCGCATCCTGCTGAAGGATCCCGCGGCGCTCGCGAACACCGACATCGCCGACTACGCGCTCGCCGAGCTGAAGCGCAGCCAAGTGCGCGAAGTGATCTTGCTGGGGCGTCGCGGGCCGGCGCAGGCCGCGTTCTCGCCCAAGGAACTCGAAGAGATCGCCGAATTGAGCGACGTCGACGTCGTGGTCACACAGGCCGAGGCCAGCATCGACCCGATGAGCGCCAAGTGGGCAGAGTCGGAGCCGCGCTCGACGATGCGCAACATCAAGCTCGTCGAAGAGCTGGCCGGTCGCGGCGACGGCAGCAACCCCAGGAAGGCGCGCTGCCGGTTCTTGGTGGCGCCGGTGGAACTGCAAGGCGAGGGTGGTCGCGTCCGCGCGATCAAGGTCGAGCACGCGTCCCTCACCGCCGACGCCAACGGCACGCCGCGCCCCAAGGGCAACGGCAAGTACTCGGTGCTCGAGTGCCAGCTCGTGTTCAAGGCGGTGGGTTACCGCGGCGTGCCAGTGCCCGGCGTGCCGTTCGACGACAAGGCCGGCATCGTGCCCAACCGCGAGGGTCGCGTGTTGGCACACGCCAAGGGCGAAGTCGTGCCGAACCAGTACGTCGTGGGCTGGGCCAAGCGCGGCCCCACCGGCCTGATCGGCACCAACAGCCCCGACTCGGTCGAGACCGCCAAGTGCATGGTCGCTGACCTCGCCGCCCAGACCGCGGCGGTCTTGGCGAACGACGAACGCCACGCGATCCCACGCTTGCTGCGGAGCCGCCGCGTCGACTTCGTGTCGTGGCAAGACTGGCGGCTGCTCGACGCGCACGAGCAGGAGCAGGGCAAGCAGCACGGCAAGGTGCGCAGCAAGGTGGTGAGTGTGTCCGACATGATGGCGGTGATCGCCCGCAAACGCGCGGCCACGGGAGCCGCCGAGGAGAGTGCATGAAGATCGCCTGCGTCGGCGCGGGCCCGGCGTCGCTCTACTTCGCGATCCTGATCCGCAAGGCGTTCCCCGCCGTCGAGGTCGACATCTTCGAGCGCAATCGGCACGACGACACGTTTGGCTGGGGCGTGGTGTTCTCCGACGAGACGCTCGGCAACTTCGAGGTCGCCGATCCCGAGACCTACGGCGCGATCCGCGCCGCGTTTCGCAACTGGACCGACATCGACACCTACTTCGGTGGCGAGCGCACGACGTCGACGGGCCACGGTTTCTGCGGCATGTCGCGCCAGAAGCTGCTGCTCATCTTGCAGGCGCGCGCGCGGCAGCTCGGCGTGCGGATGCACTTCGAGCGCGAAGTCCGCACACTGTCTGATCTCGGCGCCGCCGACCTGATCGTTGCCGCCGACGGCATCAACAGCATGGTGCGGGCAGCGCATCAAGACGTGTTCCAAGCGCAGCTCGACTGGCGCCAGTGCAAGTTCGCGTGGTTCGGCACCGACAAGGAACTGACCGCGTTCACGTTCGTGTTCGCGCCGACCGAGCACGGCCTGTTCCAAGTGCACGCGTATCCGTTCGACCGCGGCCTGTCGACCTGGATCGTCGAGTGCCACGAGGACACCTGGAAGAAGGCGGGCCTCGACCAGGCAGATGAGGCCACGAGCGTGCAGTTCTGCGAGCGACTGTTCGCCGATCACCTGCGCGGCCACCGCCTCCTGGTCAACAAGTCGGTGTGGCGCTCGTTCCCCACGGTCACCTGCAAGACCTGGCGACACTGCAACATCGTGCTGCTCGGCGACGCCGCGCACACCGCACACTTCTCGATCGGCTCGGGCACCAAGCTCGCGATGGAAGACTCGATCGCGTTGGCGACCGCGCTGACCGCATCGCGAATGCAGGACATCCCGGGCGCCCTGGCCGCCTACGAGACAGCGCGCTACGTCGACGTGCTGAAGACGCAGCGCGCGGCGCAGACCAGCCTCGAGTGGTTCGAGAACTCGGCGCGCTACATGCAGCAACCGCCGCTCGCGCTCACCTTCAACCTGATGACGCGCAGCAAGCAGATCACGTGGGACAACTTGGGCAAGCGCGATCCTGCTTTGGTGCGGCGCGTGCGCGACGACTTTGCTGCGCGTGCCGGGGCGCCCAAGCAGTCCGACGGCCAGTGGCCGGTGCCGGTGTTCACGCCGTTCAAGCTGCGCCAACTCGAGCTGCGCAATCGCATCGTCGTGAGCCCGATGTGCCAGTACTCGGCGGTCGACGGCACGCCTGACGATTGGCACCTCGTGCACCTCGGCAGTCGCGCCGTCGGCGGCGCTGCCCTGGTGATCTGCGAGATGACGAACGTGACGGCGCAGGGCCGCATCACGCTCGGGTGCACGGGGATGTACCGCGAGGAACACGGGCCAGCCTGGCGCCGGATCGTCGACTTCGTGCACACGCACACGGGTGCCAAGATCGGCATGCAGTTGGCGCACGCCGGTCGCAAGGGCTCGGTGTCGCACCCATGGAACAACGACGACGACCCGCTGCCGCAGGCACAGGCCTGGGAAACGCTAGCGCCGTCAGCGATCCCGTTCCGACCGCACTGGCGCACGCCGCGGGCGATGACGCGCGCCGACATGGACGCGGTGCGCGATGCCTTCGTGCGCGCCGCGCGCTGGAGCGCCGACGCTGGCTTCGACCTCCTCGAGCTGCACATGGCGCACGGCTACCTGCTGTCGAGCTTCCTGTCGCCGCTGAGCAACCAGCGCACCGACGCGTACGGCGGTTCGCTCGACCGCCGCATGCGCTTTCCGCTCGAGGTCTTCGCGGCTGTGCGGCAAGCCTGGCCAACGCACCAACCGATCAGCGTGCGCGTGTCGGCGACCGACTGGCTGGGCGCCGCCGGGATGACGCCACAAGACACCGTGGTGTTGGCGCGCGCGCTCAAGGCACTCGGCGCCGACCTCATCGACGTGTCGACGGCCGGCAACGTGGCGGAGTCAACCCCCGACTACGGTCGCATGTACCAGGTGCCGTTCGCCGAGCAGGTCCGCTTCGAGGTCGGTATGCCCGTCATGGCCGTTGGCGCCATCCTCGGCTCCGACCACTGCAACACGATCCTCGCCGCTGGCCGCGCCGACCTGTGTTGCATGGCGCGCCCCCACCTCGGCAATCCGTACCTCACGCTGCACGCCGCGGCGAAGTACGGGTTCGTGGATCAAGCCTGGCCGGGCCAGTACCTCGCCGGTCGAGGCGCCCCGGATCTGCGCTGATTCTGCCGCTTGCGGCGGTGGGCGATCACCGATGGATTGGCACCGCGAACGACAGCAGGCCCCAGTCGTAGCTGCCGTCGACAATCGCCAATCAGCTGCTTTCCAAGGTCATCACCGAAATCGCTGTTCGGTTCCAGCGGAGGAGTTTCACTTGCGACCTCGCCATGTCTCGGGATCGCGATGTAGATGGAGGATGGCGAATACGGTCACATCACCGTCACCGACGACAAAGAAGACCCCGTATGGAAAGCGGCCGAGCATCGCACGCCGGATCTGCGATTCCACTTCCGGGAACTGCCGGGGTGACTCTTGAATGCGCGCCACCACCCGATCGAAATCAGCCTCGAACGACCGACCGAGCCCTTCTCGTTCGATTTCATACCAGACGGCAGCATCGAAGAGATCGACCTCCGCTCGGGGTAGGAGGATGAGCGACTTCACCTTCGGATTTTGTCGAGCTCGGCGCGAAGATCCTTTCGAACCTCAATCCACGAGCGGCCGTTACCGGCGTTTCCAGCACGATACTCGGCCAGGCGCTCAGCCAGAATCTTGCGGTGCCAATCCGGAACCGGAAGGCTCTCAGGATGGGCGAGCACTCGGCCCCATAGACCATTGATGTAGTCGATCTGCTCCTCGGCAGACATCTCGTCGAATCCCGGTGGAGGTAGCTTTGGTGCTGCAGCCATGCCACCAGCATACCAAGATCGTCCTGCGACCGACGCCTCCGTCGACGCCGCGCTAGTGTGGTGCGTCATGCAGATGGGGCATCAAGAAACGAACCACAGAGATGAGAAGACAGAACGAAGGCGTTGTGCCTCTCCGTGATCTCTGTGTGCTCGGTGGTTCTTCTCTGGCCTGAGGCGAAGCCGCGCTAGGGCATTGGCATGCAGTTCAATTGGCTGCTTTCCAAGGTCACCGCCGAAATCCGCGGCCGCTCGACCTCACTTGCGGCGCGGCGGAGTACTGGCAGGCGGCTTCGGCTTGGCGGGTGGCTTCGGCTTGCGCGCGAGCTGCACGCGCACGTCGACCGGCTGCGGCGCAAAGGCGTCGACGCCACGCACGACCTGCACATGCGTATTGGGGCCGCGCACGCGCAGCTCGAAGCGCGACAACGCCAGGCCGTCCCACCCCCAGGTCCCACGCTCCGCCGCCGCCTCGCTCGGCGCGAGCGCCGCGGCCGCGGTGATTCCCTGCGTGTCGACCAACTCGACGCGCACCAGACCCGCGCGAAACGGCTTCCCGCGCTCGTCGACCACCCGCAGGCGCAGCGATGCGGCCCGTTGCAAGGTCACTTGGTGCAGATCGCGCACCTGACCCGACAACACGATCACCCCGGGCATGGCGAGCGGTTGATAGCCGCGCGCCTGCAAGCGCAGGTCGACCCGGCCGGCCGGGATGCCGCGCAAGCTGTAGCTGCCGTCGGCGTAGCTCACGCGACGGCCGTCGACCCCGGCGAACTGCACACCGGCGACTGCTTGGCGGGTGCTCGGGTCGATGACCTCGAGCGCGATGATGCCAGTGCCGGCGGGCATCATCGCCTCGACGGGCACGCGCAGCAGGTTGCGCTGCGGGATGCGCACCCGTTGTGGAGTCTGCTGCACGACGTCGGGACCGCGCACGTCGACCAGGTAGTCACCCTCGGTCAGCTCGGCGATCGAGAAGCGCCCGAGATCGTCGGTCATCGCCCCGGCGTTCTGTCCCTTGCCAGCGACCTCGCGCACCGAGACCCGCGCTGCCCCTTGTCCCACGTCGGCGCCGCGCGCCACCACGACACCTTCGAGGACGAAGGCGCGCGCCAAGCGCAGCTCGCCCGCGTCGGTCTCGGGGCGATCGTCGGCCACCTTGACGTCGATACCGGCAGGAGCGTGGTCGGCGGCGCGCGCCTCGACGCGATACTGGAAGGCGGCGACCTCGTCGAAGCGGAACGTGCCATCGGCTGACGTCAGCACCATGCGCGCGAATCGTTCCGCGCCGAGCTTGGGGACGAGGTTCACCTCGGCGCCCGCGAGCGGGGTGCCCAGCGCCGATCGCACGCGACCGCGCACGGCGACGCCGCGCTTCATCTCGATCTCGATCCCTTCGCGCACCTCGCCGGCAGCGACCTTGCCCAGCAGCGTGCCGCCCGGGCCACGACCAGGCTTGCTCGCGACCAGCAAAAGCCCGTCGCGCGGCGCCACCTGGATCTCGAAGCGACCCTGCGCGTCAGTGGGGACTGCGTTGAGGAAGTGCAGGCCGTTGTCGCCAAAGCCCAAGGTGACCTCGGCGTCGCCCACCGGCTGGTGCGCCGCGTCCACCACGACCCCGCGCACGATCGCGGCACGAATGAGCGCCAACTCCACGTGCACGTCGCCGTCGGATGACACCACCTCCTGCTCGTGCGCGCGCGCGGCGTGCGTGCTGGTGTCAGCGCGCACTCGAATGCGGCCCGGTGCGACGCCTGAGAACACGAACCGCCCCGCCGCGTCGGTGCGCATTCTCTGCTCATGGTCGAAGCCATACACGCCACCGCCGCGCGAGTCCCAACGCAGGCGCACGTCGGCGGCCGCGATGGGCTGCAGCATCGCAGCGTCGCGGACGGTGCCGGACACCGTCGTGCCCTTGGCCATGGTGAACGCGTGCACGTTGTCCCCGGGCGCCAAGAACAAACCCGCCACCATGCTGGCACGCACCAAGCCGGTGCTCGCCTCGGAGGTCAGCGCGACGTCGTAGGTTCCCGAACGGATCTCGTCGAGCACGACCGATCCCTCCATGCCGGTGACGGCATCGACCCGCGTCCGCCCGCGGACTGCTACGCGCACCCCGGCCACCTTGGCGCCGCCGGCATCCTGCACGCTGGCCAAGAGCCGCGCCGCGCGCACCATGGCAATGGTGGCCGCCGAACCGAACGGATGATCGACGCGACCTGTCGGCAGATGGCCCGGCGCGCGGGCCCGCAGACTCATTGTGGCGGCCTCTGGCAAGCGGACGGTCGCCTTGCCGAACGCATCCGTCGTGCGACGATCGGTGGCACCGGCGGCGGTCGCCTCCACCACCGCTCCCGGCAGGGCAACGCCCTGCGCATCGAGCACCAGGACCTCACCCGCGTTCAGGCGGGCGCGACCGTCGTCTTCGGCGAACGCCTCGTGGCGCGTGAACGGCGCGTCGGGCGCCTCGCCGGTCAGCGTCGCGCCCTCGGCATGTGCAGCGTCATCCGCAGCGACTAGCTCCGCCGCGGCGGCATCACCTTCAACTTGCCCACTCGCGGTGGCCAATGCGCCGCCACCAGTCGGCGTCAACACGAACCAAGCTGCCACGGCAGCTACGGTGCACAGAGCGGCAACGACCAGGCCGCGCGTGCACGACACCCTCACGGCGTACCCTCCAGGAGCGCGGCGAGGCGGGCCAGCGCACGACTCAACTGCACGCGCACGGCACCGTCGCTTTGGCCAGTTTGTTCGGCGATCTCGGCCGAACTCAGCCCGACGACACGCGACAAGAGCACCACCTCACGGTAGGTCTCGGGCAACGCATCGATGGCGGTCTCGATCCGTGTGACACCCTCGCGCGCCACCAATTCCTGGGTCGGCGACAGCATGGTGCCGTAGGCATGCCCCAAGGCGGCATCGCCCGCGGTGCCTTGCACCTCGCGGCGCACGTCGCGCTTGCCGGCGATCAGCACGTTCTTGTGGTTGCGGATCTTGTTGAGGGCAAGCGCGAACAGCCAGTTGCGGAACGAGCCCTCGTTGCGCCATTCGAACTGGCCGAGGCTCTGCAGCGCCTGCCGGCACGCAGTCTGCACCAGGTCAGAATCCGCCTCGCGCGCGCGCAGCACCTGATCGGAGCGCAGCCGCACGAACGCCCGCAGCACCGGCAAGTAGCGGCGAATCAACGCATCGGCGGCGCCCCCGTCGCCGTCTTGCGCCGCGGCGACGAGCTGCTGGGTCGGGGCCTCGACCGGGGATTCGCGCGTCATGGGCTCGGAACTGTAACAACGAGGGCCGCGCGCGAATCACTCTGTGTGGTCTAGGCCGGGGCAAACCATTGGTGCCGGTTCTGTTACAGTGCTGTCACCCGCGATTCCAACCCTTCGAGTTGCACGAGAAGACAGTGCCTCGAGGCAGCATCTCTTAACAGCACGGAGCATTGTCATGTCGCCCTGGCATCACCTCGTCGTAGGTTTCGGAGTGGTCGCGACCGCCGCCGCGCAGCGCACTTGGATCGTCGATGCTGCCAATGGGCCGGGAACCCATTTCACCGACATCCCGCCGGCGGTGGCCGCAGCGGTCGATGGCGACACCCTGCTGGTGCGCTCCGGCACCTACACCCCGTTCACGACCAACAAGGGGATCGCTGTGCTCGGGACGCCCTCCGCGCTGGTGCAGACGCCGTCGTTCTTCCCCGGGATCATGGTGTCTGGGCTGCCAGCGGGCGCCGTGTTTCGCGCGCGTGGGCTGGTGCTCGGCGGCACGATCTCGCAGACGATGTCGCTGAACAGCAACGAGGGTGCCGTGCATTTGGAAGCGATCGAGTCGGCGGGTGGGCCGTTCCCACAGCCCAACGCCGCGATCGGCATAAGCTCGAGTCGGTTGGTGACCATCGTCGATTGCGGGCAACGATCGATTCTCGCCGTCAACGTTGCCAGCTCGCGCGTCAGCATCGTCCATAGTCAGCTGCGCGGTCGATCGGCATTCAGCGATCCCCGCGCTGGCTCGTGGCCGGCCACGTCCGCACTCAGCATGGCGAGTGGCAGTGTGGTCGATGTCGCCGACTGCACCCTGCTCGGCGGCCGGGGTGCCTCGATTTGGCCGCACGTGGGCACCTACTGGTCGAGCGCGCCGGCGATCAACCTCAGCAACCTGTTTGGCGATCCGACCCTGCGGTTGCGTGCGGGAACCGTCGGCTCCGCGAGTTCTGGAATCGGGATCAACCCGGCAACGCCGATGTCGGCCATCGCGGGCATCGGCGTGGCGCAGGTCGACAGCCGCGTGGCCCTCGCCTCGTACGCCGGCGCGCCCCTGATAGACCCGGGTGTGCGGGCGACGATCGGTTTGGTGCCCGGCTTGAGCCTGGTCGGCGGCGGGTTGGGGAGCAATCTCGTGCTCACGCACCACGGGCAAGCCAATCAACCCTGTTTGGCGGGGCTCGGCGTGGTCGGCACGGTGCTGTCCTTCCCGTTTGGCGATCTGGTCCTCGACCTTGCCACCATGCAGACGCTCCCGCTCGTGTTCGCCGACGGCAGCGGCGTCGCAACCTGGACCGTGCCGCTGCCGAACAATCCCACGCTGGCTGGGGCAGCGTTCACCTGGCAGGTGGGCAGCGACGCAGGTGGACTGATGTTGTCGAATGCGGTGAGCGTGATCTTGCGCTGACGCGCTGGCCACCGGCGCTGTCGACGCTAGCCGAAGGGGCGCTCCATGAGGGGAAACATGCGTCGCGGGAGGGTAGGGAAGTTCGTGTCACGACCAGGCCGCGCGTGCACGCGGCACTCACGGCGTCCCCTCCGGCAGCGCGGCGAGGCGGGCCAGCGCCCGACTCAACTGCACGCGCACGGCACGGTCGGTTTGGCCGGTCTGCTCGGCGATCTCGACCGAACTCAGCCCGACGACACGCGACAAGAGCACCACTTCACGGTAGGTCTCTGGCAACGCATCGATGACGACATCGATCCGTGTGACACCCTCACGCGCCACCAATTCCTGCATCGGCGGCACCCCCGTCGCCGTCTTGCGCCGCGGCGACGAGCTGCTGGGTCGGGGCCTCGACCGGAGATTCTCGCATCATGGCGCCCGGAACTGTAACAACGAGGGCCGCGCGCGAATCACTCTGTGTGGTCTAGCAGCCGGGGCAAACCATGGTGCCGGTGCCATCGTCGCCGCCCTGACCCCGAGCCGCGCCGCGGCTTGTGGCACAATGGCCCTCTCGCGTTCCTGCCATGACTCGCTCCTACTCGCCGCCTCCCGAAGCTGACGCCCTCGGGCCCCTGGACCGGGTCGAAGAACTGCTCGGGGAGTGTCTCGCCGAACCGCAAGCGCAGTGGCCCGCGGCGATCGAGCGCCTGTGCGACCGGCATCCAACCGAAGCCCTGGCCCTGCGCCGGCGCTTCGCGGCACTGCAGCGCGCCGGCTTGATGCACGAGCCGGGCAGCCAAGCGAGCGACCTGGCTCTGGTGCGCGCGTTGGCGCAAGACCAGCCGGAGATCGCCGCCGCGCTGGCCGACGCGGCCGGAGTCGACCGATCGTCGGTGCACGGCCTGCCGACGCCAACCGACGCACGGCTCGGTACCACGCTGAGCAAACGCTACCGGCTCGTCGCGCGCATCGGCGCGGGCGCGATGGGCGTGGTCTATCGCAGCCACGACGAAGAGCTGCGCCGCGAGGTCGCCGTCAAGCTGCTCGACGCCGGCCAAGTCGTCGACCCCAAGGCGGAAGCGCGCTTCCTGCAAGAAGCCGAGCTGCTCGCGGGCCTGCGCCACGACGCGATCGTGACCCTGCACGACCGCGGACGCAGCGAGCGCGGCGAGTTGTTCTTGGTGATGGAACTGCTCGATGGCGTGCCGCTCACCCGCGTGCTGCAGGCCATCGACGGCGTGTCGACTGCGGGTCACTTGGCGGCGGTGCGAGAAGTGCTCGCGGCTCGTGAAGCGGGCCAAGACGCGCCACCGGCCGGGAACGGCAAGGCGTTGCCCGAGTCGAGCGTGGTGCGCCTGATCGCGCGCTGGGGCGCCGAACTCGCCGAGGGCCTCGCGGTGGCCCACGCGGCCGGTGTTCTGCACCGCGACATCAAGCCGTCGAACGTGTTCGTGCGGCGCGACGGCCGCGCGGTGTTGCTCGACTTTGGCATTGCCACGCGAGGTGGCGACCTCACGGCGGCTGGCACCGTGCTCGGCACGCCGTGGTACATGGCGCCCGAGCAGGCCACCGCGCAGGGCAAGCTGACACCGGCGCTCGACGTGTACGGGTTGTCGTCGTGCCTCTATCACCTGTTGTCTGGTCGCCCGCCGTTCGAGGGTGATCCGCTGGCGGTGTTGGCGCGCATCGCCAGGGACGACCCGCCGCGGTTGTCGGCGGTCAAGCCCGACCTGGCGCGCGACCTGCGAGCCATCGTCGAGACCGGCATGGCGCGCGCGCCGCGCGATCGCTACGCCAGCATGGTTGCGTTGGCTAGCGATCTGCGCGCGTTCCTCGAACACCGCCCGATCACTGCGCGACCGCTGTCGAGCGTGGGACGGCTGTGGCGAAGCGCCAAGCGTCGGCCAGCCCGCGCCGCCCTGATCGCTGCCGCCTTGGTGATCGCGACGCTCTCGCTCGGGCTCCAGGCCGCCCGCGCGCGTGAGGCTGCGCGCAGCAAGGTGGCGCGCAAGACCGAACTCATGGCGCGCTTGCCGGAGACTCTGGCGTTCGAAGGCCTGCCTGAGCAACGGCTGCTCGCCAGCGTGCGGCCGGAGCACACGGGGTTCCTGGCTGAACTCGACGAGATCGTCGCGCTCGACCCTGACGACCTGCCGCCGCTGCTGTGGCGGGCGGCGCTGCGCCTCGATGAGGGTCAACACGAAGCCGCGGCCCAAGACCTGGCGCACGCCGCGCAACGCGCGCCGACGCCCTACTTGGCCGCGGTCGCCGCGCGCTATCAACGCGCGGCGCGCGACCGCCGGGGCACCGAGTCGATCGACCTCGCGAACATCGACGCCACGCCGAACACGCCCGCAGATTGCTTCGTCGCCGGCTTCCATGAGCTGCGCAACCGCCACATCGAGGGCTTTGCCAAGCGGGCCGACGAGCTGCTCACGCGCGCCGCCGAAGCGTACCCCCCGGCGCGCGACCTGCGCCTCGTGGCCTTGGTGGCACGGGGCGACTACGAGGATCCGCTGTACTTCATCACCGCGGTCAACGAGTCGCTGCGGCTCGAAGGCGTATACGGGCGAGGCACGGCGCGCACGTATGCGCTGCGTGGCGCGGCGCTCGCCGCCATGGGGCGCAACAAGGAGGCGTTGGCGCCGTTGCAGAAGGCGCTCGAAATGCGGCCCGGCCGCCACTCGCCGCTGCAGAACCTCGCCGTGGTGCATCGCGCGCTCGGCAACACTGAGCTAGCCAAGAAGTACATCGACGCGGCCTACGCGGCGCGACCGTACTTCTGGAACACGACGTTCCTGCGCGCGCAGATCATGTCGGATGCTGGCGAGTTCGCTGCCGCTTGTGAGCTGGTCGCAGGCATCGACGAGAGCGATGCGCCCGACCTCGCATGGCGCAAGCCGTACCTGCTGGCCACCATCGGCACCGAAGAGGTGGCCACGCTCTACCGTCGCGGCGCCACCGCGGCCGAACGCGAGGCCGTTGCCGCGCGCGCGTTCACCCACCTGGACACCGTCTGCGCACACCCGAGCGCGCCGGATGGCTACAAGCAACGCGCGGCCAATCGCCGCGCCATCATCCAGGCGCTCCTGCACCACGACGACGAGGGCGCCAGCATCCGTTTCCTTCGGCAGCTGACCGAGGTCCCAAACGATGCCGCGGCGCTGCGCAACCTCGCGGCCTTGTTGCCCGAGCGCAACCTGTCGGAACGCGCGATCGCCCACCTGCGGCTGTTCCTGGCAACCTTGGCGCACCTGAGCGCCGTGCAGGACAACCGGCAACAGCTGGTGCGCGACGATGCGCGCAAGCGCGTCAATCAACTCGAATCCACCGATACCTCAACCTCCACCGAAAGCAGAATCAAATGAAGGTCCTCCCGCTCCTGGCAGCTCCCTTGGTCGCGATGGCGCTGCCGGCCCAGTGCCAACAATCGATGCCGCCGTTCGCTGGCACGCCGATGTTCTTCTCGCTCGACGGTCCAACCGCGCCTGCGGGCACCGCCCTGGCACTCTTCAAGTGCGAGGGCTTCACCAACGTGCCGCCGGCGCCATGGACGGCAGCGTTCGCGCCCGACTTCAACCTCGACGTAGTGTTCCGCAACCTGCTGACGTCGACCTGCAGCGTGGGCCCGACGGCGGCGCTTCCCGACGTCGATGCGGTGAGCATCGGCCTCGACTGGATCTTGTCCGACCACAACGGCATGGTGGACGTGCCGTTGAATCGTTGGGGTGCGCTGACCTTCACCGTGTCGCGCGATTCGTTAGGACGTGCCGGTTCGCCCATTCGAGTGGAGGCCGACAAGCCCGAGGGCCCGGGCACCGACGTGTTCAGCTACGTATTGCCACAGAGCAGGCTGCCAGGCCACCTCGTCGGCAGGACGCTGCGCGCTCAGGACGGCCCCGAGATCGGCCTCGCGCCGGCGCGGACGACGATCGACGCGCTCGATCAGTTCATCCCGCTGTACCGCAGCGACGCGGTCATCCGCGGGCTGCTCAGACCGGATCCGACCCTGTACTTCTCGGTCACCAACGCGACGTTGCTTCGAGTGCCGGCGTCTTGGTGGGCCGGCACGCCGCCCAGCGGCGCCACCATCCTGCGCACCACCTGGGACGTCGGCCGGGGCAAGTGGGGCTGCGTGCAGCCATGGCGCACCTACGCCGCGATCGCCGGCATCAACTTCGGTGGCCTCGGCCTGACGCAATGCGAGGACATCGATGGCCTAGCGCTCGACATCGCACGCAGCCACATCCTCATCTCGACCGCGGTCGTGACCAACGGCCGCTGCATCAACCGCCCGATCCAGATTCTCTACCGGTCGCTACTGACCGACGGTGATCCCCCACCGGTGCCTTACCTCACACAGACCGGCACCGAGGTGGCGACAGCGGCGGGCCTCATCGGCGGCGACGACGTGAAGGCGATCTGCTCGGTCGATCCGATCGCCCCGCTGCGCCAAACCGGAGGCGCGCCACCCAACGTCATCCGCCTGACCACGGGCACACCGTCGACGGTGCTCACCTTCCCCGGCATCGCGCATCGCCTCGAAGGCACGACGTTCCTGTCGTGCTGGCCCGGGGCCGGGCCCGCGCGCGTGCGGTCGTATGGCCTCGGTTGGCCGCGCGGCGAAGCGCCAGGCCTGATCGCTGCATTCTTGACCGTGCCCGGCAGCGGCTTGGCCCCGACGTTCCTCGTCGGCTACGCGCGCAACCCTGTGAGTCCGTTCTGTGGCGATCCGCGCGAGTGGGCGTTCGACGTGCCCGCTCCGTTGCGCATGTTGGTGCCGGCGCTTCGCTTCGAGGTCACTTGGGTTGGACTCGACTCAGCGACTGGAACGTTGGCACAAGCGTTCCCCGTCGGACTCGATCTGTAGCAGTGATCGTGGCAACGCGCGCGTGACATCGATCTCTGCTGCGCGTATCGTCTCGTGCGTCGTCGGCGGGTCAGCGCCAGGCGCGCGCAGCATGATCTGCGATGGCTTGGCGGAATCACAACCGGCGCTTTCGTTCGTTTCCACCTCTCACGAAGACACATTGATGCCAAGTAAGCGCACCACCCACCGCAGCACGACCGGCAAGAAGCTCTACGCCGTCCGCGACACCGAAGGTCAGTTCAAGGACATCCAGACCTTCGAGCGCGCGCACAGCCAAGACCTGAAGAGCACGAGCAAGACCGAAGCCGCCAGCGCTGCCACGAAGACCAAGAAGAAGGCGAAGAAGGCGGGCAAGAAGGCTGCCAAGAAGGCCACGAAGAAGGCCGCAAAGAAGTCGGCCCGCAAGGCCTGAGCGAGCGATTCCCCGCGCACGAGCGCGCTCTGCCTGCCTTGTTTGGCGGCGCCGCTCGTATCCTGCCGCCCCCATGAGCGCGCGATCTGGTGGCCCATCGTCCGACGGCAAGACCACTCACGCCGCGACGCCGCAGGATGCGGAGCGGCCCGGCGATGCAGCGCCGCCGGTTGCTGCCACCGCCGAAGCGCGACGCCTGGACGAGGACGCGCACCGGCGCAAGAACTGGAAGCGTTGGGGACCCTATCTCGCCGAGCGGCAATGGGGCACGGTGCGCGAGGATTACTCGCCCGACGGCAGCTGCTGGACGTACTTCTCGCACGACCAGGCCCGCAGTCGCGCCTATCGCTGGGGCGAAGACGGGTTGCTCGGGTTCACCGATCGGCAATGCCGACTCTGCTTTGCGCTCGCGCTGTGGAACGGCAAGGACGCCATCCTCAAGGAACGGCTCTATGGCCTGACGGGCCCCGAGGGCAATCACGGCGAGGACGTAAAGGAGGCTTACTTCTATGTCGACGCCACACCGACGCACTCGTACTGCAAGGGCCTCTACAAATACCCGCAGCGGGCGTTTCCTTACCGCGAGCTGATCGACGAGAACGCGCGGCGCGGCCTTTCGGCAGTGGAATACGAACTCAGCGACACCGGCGTGTTCGATGAGCTGCGTTTCTTCGACGTCACCGTCGAGTATGCCAAGGCCTCGCCCGACGACATCTTGATCCGCATCGAGGTCGAGAATCGCGGGCCCGACGCAGCGCCGCTGCACGTGCTGCCGACCCTGTGGTTCCGCAACACCTGGAGCTGGGGACGCAGCGGCGAGGGCTACTCAACCAAGCCGCGCATCACGCGCATCGGCCCTGGCACGCTGCGCGCCGAGAGCGACCGCATCAGCGCGCACCGTTTAGCGATCGAGCCGCTGCCCGATGGCCCACCGCGGCTGCTGTTCTGCGACAACGAGACCGACGTCGTGGGCCTGTTCGGCGCCGCCTCGGGGCCGGTCGCGCCCAAGAACGCGTTCCATGCGTTCGTCGTCGACGGCAAGGCCGACGCGCTGGCGCCGTCGCACACCGGCACCAAGGCGGCCGCGCACTGCGTGCTGCAGGTGGCGCCCGGGGCACGCGCCGTCATTCGCCTGCGCTTGGTCGCCGACCGCGAGTCGACGCCGACCCCGTTCCAAGACTTCGACGCGGTGTTCGCGGCAAGGCGGCGCGAGGCCGACGAGTACCACACCGCGATCGCGCCGCACAACCTCAGCGTCGACGAACGCGCGGTGCTGCGTCAGGCCTACGCCGGTTTGTTGTGGACGAAGCAGTTCTATCACCTCGACGTCAAGACCTGGCTCGAAGGCGATCCGGCGCAGCCGGTACCGCCCAAGGAGCGCCAGCACGGCCGCAATCACGACTGGCAGCACCTCTACAACCGCGACGTGATCTCGGTGCCCGACAAGTGGGAGTACCCGTGGTACGCGGCGTGGGACCTCGCGTTCCACATGGTGCCGTTCGCGCATGTCGACGCGCCGTTCGCCAAGGACCAGCTCACCCTCATGCTGCGCGAGTGGTACATGTCGCCGTCGGGGCAGATCCCGGCCTACGAGTTCGCCTTCGAAGACGTGAACCCGCCGGTGCACGCGTGGGCCTGCTGGCGCGTCTACAAGATGACCGGGCCGCGCGGCAAGCGCGATCGCGTGTTCTTGGCGCGCTCGTTCCAGAAGCTGCTCATCAACTTCACCTGGTGGGTCAACCGCAAGGACCCCGACGGCCAGCACATCTTCACCGGCGGGTTCTTGGGCCTGGACAACATCGGCGTGTTCGACCGCAACAAGCCGCTGCCCGACGGCGGGCGCTTGGAGCAGGCGGACGGCACGGCGTGGATGGCGTTCTACTGCGCCACCATGCTGTCGATGGCGCTCGAACTGGCGCACGAGGACCCGGCCTACGAAGACGTGGCGTCGAAGTTCTTCGAGCACTTCGTGGCGATCACTGACGCGATCAACATGGTCGGTGGCGAAGGCCTGTGGGACGCCGAGGACGGCTTCTACTACGACCAGATCCGCACCGGCGGGCGCGCCACCCGCCTCAAGGTCCGCTCGATGGTCGGGCTGATCCCGCTGTTCGCGGTCGAGATCCTGGAGGAGTCGGTGCTGGACGCCCTGCCAGCGTTCACCCGTCGCATGCGCTGGTTCCTCGACAACCGCCCCGAGTTCGCCAAGCACGTCACCCGCACGCGCGGCGCCGACGGCGGCGACCGCCACATCCTGCTGGCGATTCCCAGCCAAGAGCAACTCGTGCGCGTGCTGCGCTACGCCCTCGACGAGAACGAGTTCTTGTCGCCGTACGGCGTGCGCTCGTTGTCGAAGGTGCATCGCATGCGCCCCTTCGTGCTGCAGTCGGATCACAGTGCGTCGCAGGTGGACTACGTGCCCGGCGACTCGACGACGCGCATGTTCGGCGGCAACTCGAATTGGCGCGGCCCGATCTGGTTCCCAGTCAACTTCCTGCTGATCGAAGCGCTCGAACGCTACCACCACTTCTACGGCGACAGCGTGCGCGTCGAGTGCCCGACCGGCTCGGGGACCTGGCTCACGCTCGGCCAAGTGGCGCACGAGTTGGCGAGCCGCCTATGTCGCCTGTTCCTGCCCGATGCCACCGGCCAGCGCCCATTCGCCGGCGCTGATCGTCTGTTCGCGCACGACCCCAAGGCGCGCCAGTTGCTGTTGTTCCACGAGTACTTCGACGGCGACACTGGCCGCGGGTTGGGTGCGAGTCATCAGACCGGATGGACGGGGCTGGTGACGCGCTGCCTCGAGTACGTGGCGCGCGTGCGCCGGCAGGGCGCGGCGGCGGCGACGGTCGTGCGGGAACGCTAGCGAGGCTTCGCCTCCGACCAGAGAAGAACCACCGAGAGCACGGAGAACACAGAGGAACATCCTGGCCGCCGATCCAGATCTCTGTGGCCTCGGTGGGCTCTGTGGTTCTTCTCTGCTCTGGAGCTGACGTCCAAACTTGACGCATCCGTCACGTCTTCCATCAACCAAGTCTAGCTGGCTCAGCTTAGACGACCTTGGCTCCTCTCTCTGACAACATCTGACGCAAGACCGACCTGTGACAGCGAGCCTCGTCTTCGCAGTAGCAGCCCACCGAGAACTGCGTCCCGTGCGAGAGCGCTGCCAGCAGATCCAGGACTCTGCTGTTCTCGGGCTTCTTCATCTCGGTGCGGTACCGCTTGACGAAAGCAGCCCATTGCCGGTCGGTCTGCGCGCGCAGTCCCAGCGCCACCGTCTCTTGCGTGGGAGACAAGTTCGGCAGCCAGACGTCGTACCAGTTGCCCGATGCGAACTCGGACTTCGGGACGCCGCGTGGTGGGCGCCTGACGGTTCCGATCCTCGGGCCCTCGTTCGGGGCCCTCTCGCTACCAAGTCGGACGATTCGTATAGCCATGGATCTGAGGCGTTGAGGAGCCCAGTGGCTTCGGAGCGGAACCCCGCGCAGCGGTCGAAGCCAACTGCGGCTACCCTGTTCTAAAGCGGATTTGTCGCAACGCCAGGCCGGGGCGCGGTGCCTCCAGCTCCGTCATGAGCAGTCTCCCTACCGATCTCGATCTCGGCGCCTTGCTGGCGGAGCAAGCTTTCGTGCGGCGCTTGGCGCGCAGTCTGGTGACCAACGCTGACGACGCCGACGACGTCGCGCAGCTGACCTGGATGCAGGCGCTGCGGCATCCGCTGCGGCAGCGCGCCAGCGCGCGCGCGTTCTTGGGTCAAGTCACCAGGCACGTCGCCAGCAACTTCCGGCGCGGCGATGCGCGGCGTCGGCGGCAAGAGCAGGCGGTCGCGACACAACCCGAGGCCACGCCGGTGGTCGACGCGTTCGCGCGCGAGTCGCTGCGCCAGCTGGTCGTCGCCGAACTGGCCGCCCTGCCCGAGCCGTATCGACGCACGCTGGTGGCGCGCTTCTTCGACGACCTCACGCCGCACGCGATCGCCCAGCGCGAGAATGCCCCCGACGCCACCGTGCGCGCCCGCACGAAGCGCGGCCTCGAGCTGTTGCGTGAGCGACTCGATCGCCGCTACGGCGGCGACCGCAGCGCCTGGTGCACGGCGCTCGTGCCGCTCACGCGCGGCGGTCTGCCGGCGGGAACCGGCGGGGTGATGGCGACCGTCTCTTTCTTTGGCCTGCGACAGCTGCTGGCCGTCGGCGTCGTGGGACTCGTGCTGGGCGCCGGGTTCTGGTGGCTGAGCGACGACGAAACTCCAGCGGCCATCCTGGCCATGGAACCGCCCACGGCCACGCTGCGGGTCGACAGCGTGCGCGCGACGACGGCCGAGTCACCGACTCCGGCGCGAACGACGTTGGCGTCAGCGCCCGAGGCAGCTCGAGAAGATGGCGACGCGCACCCACAGAACGGCATCCGTGGTCGGCTCGTGCTCGAAGACGGTCGGCCAGCCAAGCAACGCAAGGTCGAAGTCACTGGCCTCGACCCGACGCGGCTGTTCGACGGCGATCCCACGCAGCTCGAAGACTCGACGCCGCTGTTGAGCGCGACCACCCACAGCGACGACGAGGGGCGCTTCTCTCTCGACAACCTGCGCCCACGCGCCTTGTTGTTGCTGCAGGCTGGCCGCGGTGAGGCGGCGAGCGCGTACATTCCGGTGGCGCACACGCCTGGCGCCAAGCACGTGGTCGACCTCGGCGACATCGTGTTGCAGGCGCGCGGCACGCTGCGCGGGCGCGTGGTCGACGACGCGGGGCAAGCCGTGGCCGGCGCCGACGTGTGGGCGGCGGACATGCCCGGCCTGGTCGCGCTCGCGATCAACGTCGATCGGTTCGTCCCGGCGCACGGTGGCATGTTGCTGCTGCCCAAGGCCACCGCCGGCGAAGACCTCGCGCGCTTTGCCGAACGCACACGCGAGTACCTCGGCAGGGAACTGTGCATGCAGGTCCAGGCGCCGAGCCCCGAGTTCGACGCGCTGGTGCTGGACACGCCCGCATGGTTCACCCGCCTGTGGAACGCGTTGCCGATGGCGCGCACGACGACCGCGGCTGACGGCACGTTCACCCTGCAAGACGTCGAGCCCGCCAACAACATGCTGGTGGTGACCAAGGCGGGCTTCGATCGCGGCTTCAAGCCGAGCGTGAAGGTGCAGGCCGGCGCGCCGCGCGACCTCGGCGAGATCACGCTGCAACGCGGTGAAGTGTGCAGCGGCAAGATCGTCGACGCCACCGACCGCCCGGTCGCACGCGCCGCGGTGCGCGTCGCGGTGTTGCCGCCAGGCGGCTTTCGCGGCCTCGCGTTCTGCGAGGCCGAAGTGCGCGCCGACACGCAGGGCAACTTCGCGGTGCCGGGCCTGCGCGCGGGTCGCGTGCTGGTGGCGGCACGCAGTCGTGACGACGCGCCGTGGACCGTGGCTGGCCCGTTCGCCGTCGATGACGACATCGCGCTGCGGTTGCCGGCGCCGGCCGAGTTGACCGTGCGGGTGACCACGCCCGCCGCGGCGCCGACCGTGCGCCTCACCTTCGGCCCGGCCCTGGGCGAGCTTGCGCGCATGGGCCTGCGCCAAGCCGTGGCGATGGAGGGTCGCGTAGTCGAAGAATCGCACGGAACGTGGCGCGTGCGCGACCTCGCGCCGGGCAGCTACCAACTCGAGGTCTCGGCGCCAGGTTGCGTCACCGCGCGTCGGCTGGTGCAGGTGCCGGGCGAGGCCGAGGTCGCTCTCGCGCCCCAAGCGCCGACGTTCGACGTGTTGGTGGTGTCGACGGCGAACGTGCCCCTCGCCGGGGCCCGCGTGCGATGCGCACCGCGCGACGCGGCGTTCGCGCGCTCGGTGCTGCCGACGTCCTTCGGCCTCAACGCATCCGACGTGCTCGCCACCTCGCTCGGGTGCTCAGACCGTGACGGGCGCCTGCGGGTATCAGGGATGCCATGCGGGGAGCTGAACCTGTGGGCCGATCACCCCGACCACGGCGCTGGCACGGCGCGCGCCGAACTACCGGCGCAGACCCTTGTGCTGCGTTTGCCCGCCGCGTGCACCATCGAGGGCATGCTGCTCGAAGGTGGCCAACCGGCGTCGGCGAGCGAGTGGCGCATCGCCGCGACCGCCGGCGATCGCGACGACGGCATCGAGCGTCCGTACACGCTCGCCGCGCCGGCCGCCGACGGCAGCTTCAAGATCACCGGCTTGGACCCCGGCGCTTACACGGTCCGCGCGCTGCCGGCGCTGCCGCCGCGCCTGTCGCTCGATGCCCTGCAGTCGCTGTTGCGCGAGCGCATCTTCACGTTCTTCTTGCACTCCGACGCACCGCGATCCCGCGAGGTCGTGCTGGCCGAGGGCGAGTTGCGCACGATCCAGATCGACGTGCGCGTCGCGCCGCCCGCGGTGCAGCCGCAGGCCGGCGTCGTCGGGCGCGTGACCATCGACGGCAAGGGCACGGCCGGCGTGGGAGTGCACGGCAACGCGAGCTGGTGGAGCACGACACCTGCGCTCGCCACCACGGCGGCCGACGGCAGCTACTGCGTGACCGACCTCGCCGAAGGGTCGCACACGCTCACGTTCCGGGCGGCGAGCGGCCACACCTTGGGCGAGCGCACGGTGTCAGTGCCCGCGCGCGGCGACGTCGCGCTCGACCTCGACGTGCGCACGTCGAGCCTGGCGGGCCAAGTGATCGCGCCGCCTGATCGCTCGCTCCGCGGGGCGCGCCTCGCCGGGCGCAACGCGCAAGGGCGCGCGGTCTTCGAGATCCCCGTGCAAGACGATGGCGCATTCCACGCGCAGGAAGTGCCTTGTGGCACGTGGTCGTTGACCGTGGAAGGCCCTGGCGTCACCGGGCCTGACCACCAAGCGATGGTGACGTTGGAGCCGCAGCACGCGGTGGTCGACTGCAAGATCACGGCGGTGGCCGCCTACCAGCTCGAAGTCAAGGTCGAGACCGCGCGCCCGAACGAACCCTGTTTCTTGGAGCTGTCGCATCTCGCCACGGGCTCGACGCGGTTGTTCCGCGCCAACGAGGAAGGGCGCGTGGCGTTCGTCGGGTTGAGCGGCGGCAAGTATCACATGAGCGTCAAGTCCTTGTCGCTGGCCGGTGACGTCGAGCTCAGCGGCGAGGCGCAGCACAAGGTGCTGCTCACCGCGCGCGGAGTGGTCCGCATCGAGTAGGACAGACTCCGGTGCGAGCCGGTGGCAACCGGCATCACCACCAGCAGCAGCGATGCGAAGTGGCGGCGCCGGATGGAATCAGCGTTTGCCGAATCGCGCCAGAAGCCCACTGCTCGGACGGCAACGGGCCACCCCCCCCTTCGCCACGATTCGCCACGACTTGCGGGCCTCGCCCAAGGCGCCTAGCCTCAGCGCCTTCCTCGCTCGCAGCAACCGCCGCAGGAGCCACCCATGCCTTCGCCACAACCACGGCCGAGGGTTGCACCACCCCCCATGCCTGAACAAGACCCGACGCCGCGCTACGACCGCGTCGTCGACCAAGCGGCGTGGGCAGCACGCGCGGCAGCGGCGCGGCCGCTGATCCTGGACTTCATCGAGTTCGCGCGGCGCGACCGCAACGCGCTCGCCGTGCGCGACCCGCAGCGCGGGGTGACGAGCCGCATGCGCACGCTGATCGGCGCCGTGGCGCTCGCGCGGGCACTGCGCCCGCGCTGGGCAGGCCAAGCGCGCGTCGGCGTGCTGCTGCCCCCATCGCTCGGCGGCATCGTCGCCAATCTGGCGGCGGCGTTGGCCGGCCGCACCGTGGTGAACCTCAACTACACAGCCGGCGCCAAGGCGATGGGCGCGTCGGCGCAGCAAGCCGGGTTGCGCACCGTGCTCACCAGCAAGGTCTTCCTCGAGAAAGCCAACCTGGAATTGCCGGCGGGCGTCGAGCCGATCTGGATCGAAGAGATCGGCGCAAGCATCGGCAAGCTCGCGAAGCTGCGGGCAGCAGCAGCAGCGGCGTGGCTCCCGAAGATCCAGCTCTTGCGCAGTTGTGGCGCCAACGCGCCGCTGAGCGCCGACGACCCGGTGACGATCATCTTCAGCAGCGGCAGCACCGGCGACCCCAAGGGCGTGCCGCTCAGCCACCGCAACATCGCGAGCAACGTGGACGCGGCGTCGTACGTGCTGCCGCTTGGCGAGAGCGACCGCATCCTCGGCATCCTGCCGCTGTTCCACGCCTTCGGCTACATGGTCACGTGGTTCGCGCTGAACCGGGGCATGTCGCTGGCGACCTATCCCAACCCGCGCGACGCGGATGGCATCAAGAAGACGATGCGGGAGGCCGGCGCGACGGTGATCATCACGACGCCGACGTTCCTGCAGATGTGGCTGCGACGCTGCGAGCCCGACGACTTCCGCACACTGCGCTTGGTCATCACCGGAGCCGAGCGTCTGAGCGATGCGCTCGCCGATGCGTTCGCCGAGCGCTTTGGGGTACGACCGCTCGAGGGCTACGGCCTCACCGAGTGCGCGCCCGTCGTTGCCGTGGGCACGCCGGGGGTGCCTGGCCGCGGCGTACCCGGTGGCACGCGCCTCGGTTTTGTCGGCCGGCCGTTGCCGGGCGTGCGGATCAAGATCGTCGACCCTGACACCCTGCAAGACTTGGCACCGCACAAGGAAGGCATGATCTTGGTGAAGGGCCCGAACGTGATGACCGGCTACCTCGGCCGACCCGACTTGACGCAGGCGGCGTTCAAGGAGGGCTACTACATCACCGGCGACCTCGGCTACCTCGATGACGACGGCTTGCTGAAGATCAGCGATCGCTTGGCGCGCTTCGCCAAGATTGGCGGCGAGATGGTGCCGCACGGCCGCATCGAAGATGCGCTACACACGGCTGCCGAAGTGGACACGGGCGCGTTCGCGGTGACCTCGATCTCGTGCGCCAAGAAAGGCGAGCAGCTGGTGGTCTTGTCGACGCTGGGGCTCGACCTTGTGCCGATGCTGTTGGCGAAGTTGCCGCGTCTGGGGCTCCCCAACCTGTGGATCCCCAGCGAGCGCAACTTCATCAGCGTGCGCGAGCTGCCCGTGCTGGGCACTGGCAAGCTGGATCTGCGCGCGGTGAAGCAGAAGGCGATCGACGCCGTCGGCAACCGGGTCACGGCGTAGCGCGCGGATGTGAGGCTACGCGCTCGAGCCTTGCTCGCGACTCCGGGACAACCCGCACCCATTGCGAGCGACGCATTGCGAAACGGACGCCGCCGCTCACAATCCACGCCGCATGTCACGCACGTCCCCCCTCCTCACGCTCGGTGCCGCTCTCGCCAGCTGCGTTGCGCCAAGTCCACACGCCGTCGCGGGTAGCGGCAAACTCGTCCACGTGGTCGCGTTCTGGCTGAAGCCTGGCGCGCCCGCCGATCTCGTGGCGCGCATGCGCGAGTTCTACGTCACCCGAGTCGCGCGCGAAGTGGCCGGTGTCGAGAACGTTTTTGTCGGTCGACCGCAGCCGTCGGACCGCAGCGTGGTCGACGCTTCGTTCTCCTGCATGAGCATCGTGCGCTTCGCTGGCGCCGCGGCCGAGGTCGGGTGGCAGACGCATCCGGTGCACGACGAACTCAAGAAGTTGTTCGAGGCGCATCTCGAACGCGTCGTGGTCTACGACTTCGTCGAGTGAGCCATGACCGAATCGACGCACGATCTCGAGCGCACGCAGCAGAAGGCGGTGGCCGACGCCCTTGGACTGGCCAAGGTCAAGCGCCATGTCTTTCTGTGCTGCGACCAGACCAAGCCCAAGTGTTGCAGCAAAGAAGCGTCGCTGGAGTCCTGGGACTACTTGAAGCGGCGCTTGAAGGAACTCGGCTTGTCGGAGCACGGCGGCGTGCAGCGCAACAAAGCCAACTGCCTACGGATCTGCGTCGGCGGCCCCATCGCCGTGGTGTATCCGGAGGGCACGTGGTACACGCACTGCACACCGGCGGTACTGGAGGACATCATCCAGCGCCATCTGATCGGCGGCGAACCAGCCCGTGAGCACGCGCTCGCGGACTTTCCGCTGCAGGAATGACCGCTACTCCGGCAGCCGATCGCGCAGGATCGTCGCTTCCTTGACGCCGAACTCGCGCTCGAGCGCCTCGCCAATCTCTTGCGCCAGGGGTAGCGCTCGGTCGTCGTAGACGCGGATTTCGCCGTTGGTCGTGGCAAGGCTCTCGACGCGCGCGACCAGGGCGTTGTCGCGGTTTCGCGCCTGCCCGGCGTAGATGTCGAAGGTCTTGCGCGTCCAGCCTTCGATGTCGAGGCGGAAGCCGTGCTTCTTGCAGGCGTCGGCCAACAGGCGGTCGAGGCGTTCGGAGTCTGGGGTCGAGCCCTGGATCTTGACCATGACGAGCGGCGCACTCTGCATGGCCGCGTGCTGGATTTCAAGCTGACGTCTGGCACGCTTGGCGCCGAGTCCTGCCCGCGTGACCGAGTCACCCCTCTCCCTGATCCAAGAGCCGCCACCGCGTCGCATCGACAAGGTGATCGTGGTGTTGCCGGCCTACCGCGCCGCCAAGACCTTGGAAACCACCGTGCGGGCGGTGCCAGCGGACTTCCGCTGCGAGTTCCTGTTGGTCGACGACCACAGCCCCGACGACACCTTGGCGGCGGCACAACGACTCGGCATCCGTGCCATGCGCCACGACAAGAACCTCGGCTACGGTGGCAACCAGAAGACGTGCTACCGCTTGGCCCTGGAGATGGGCGCCGACATCGTGGTGATGTTGCACCCCGACTATCAGTACGACCCGCGCGTGCTGCCGGCGATGGTCGAGTTCCTGCGCTTGAACATCTGCGACGTCGTGCTCGGCAGCCGGATCCGCAGTCGACGTGAGGCGGTGGCTTGCGGCATGCCACCTTGGAAATACCTGGCGAATCGTTTCCTCACCATCACCGAGAACGTGGTGCTCGGCCAGAACCTCGGCGACTTCCACACCGGGTATCGCGCGTACGCACGCGAGGTGCTCGAGCAGATCCCGTGGCAAGCGAACTCCGACGACTTCGTGTTCGACAGCCAGTTCCTCGCCCAGGTCGCCTGGTTCCGCTTCCGCATGAGCGACGTGCCCGTGCCGTGTCGCTACTTCAAGGAGGCGTCGTCGATCAACTTCAAGCGCAGCGCCCGCTACGGCCTGCTGACCCTGTGGACGCTCTTGCAGTTCATGCTGGCGAAGCTCGGGCTCCATCGGGCCGCGATCTTCCGCAAGAAGGCGTCTGCCCCGGCTGAGCGATTACCGCAGCGGTAGCGGCTTGGCGGCGCGCGTCTCGGCGGCGCACCAATCGAGCCCGAGCAACTGCGCCACCGTGGCGGCGGTTTGACTCTGCGTCACTTCGACATCGCTGCGCACACCGAGCGGCGCCGTGTCGGGGCCAAGCACCGCGAACCAGACCTTGTCGGCGCCGACGGTCTTGTCGTTGTGGTCGGTCCAAGCAGCGCCATCGCCACGACCATGATCGACGGTGATCACCAGCGAAGTCTTGCCGGCATACTCGGGCATGGACTGCAACTCCTGCCACATCCCCGCGAGCCAGCGGTCGGCGCGCTGCGCTGCTTCGCAGTACAGGTCGTAGCGCTTCTCGTGCGCCCAGCAGTCGGTTTCGCCCAACGCGATGTAGACGAGGCGCGGTTCCTTCACCGGCAGATACTCGGCGAAGCCCTCGAAGGCGGCGACGTCGAACGCGCAGTCGTCCCAATAGGTGGGCAGCGCGCGCAGCATCTGATTCTTCACCAGCAGCCTCGACTCCTGCAGGCCGTGCTCGATCGGCGCGTGACAGGCGAGCACATAGATGCCGCTGCGTTCGACGTTGAGGATGTAGGGGAACACATCCCAAGTGCAGAACGCCGCCACGCGGCCGGCGAAGCCCTCTTGCTTGTGGATCCACTCGAACACCGTCTGATTCGGATTCGGCCGCTTGGCGTTGGAGTCGATCCGCGCGTCGACGAACCCACACAGCAGCTCGTGATAGCCGGGATACGAGAAGTGGTGCGGGTTGGTCACCTTGGCGATGCACCGGGCCGACGGATCGCCAAACAGTTGGCCTTCCTTGGCCACGGTGCCCCACAGGAACGGGAACAGCTGCCTGCGGCGCTCCTGCGGCGTGCCGCGCCAGAAGCGTTTGCGGAACGCGAGCAAGTCCTTCACCCCACCCAGCTCCTTGCTGACGAGCGCACTCTCGGCGCCGCCGAACACCTCTTGCCAACGCAATCCGTCGAGGGTCACGAGGATGACGTTGCGCGTGTTCTGCGCCGCCAACGACGCGACGGCCAAGAAGAGAGCGAGCAGGGTTCGCATGGGCGCGTGCATAACCGACCCGGTGCGCCGTTGCCACCGCGCCCAAACTCACCCCGACCCGCAACCCACGTGCAACGGCGTCCGGCGTCTATACACTGCCCCGCCCGCCATGCCCCGCCTTGTCGCCCCAGCAAGCCCAGCCGCATGACCGTCGCCATCCTGGGTGCCGGCATCACCGGCTTGGCATTCGGCTATCTGCTGACCAAGCAGGGCATTCCGGTGCGCATCTTCGAAGCCGCGGCAAGCGAGGGCGGCCTGGCGAGCAGCTTCGAGTCGCATGGCTTCTACTTCGACTATGGGCCACACGAGTTCGTCACCGACAACCCGGCGCTCGAGACCCTGCTGACCGAGGTCTGCGGCGACGACCTGCTCACCGTCGTCAAGCGCACGTCGCAGCACTTCGGCGGTCGCTTCATCCCGTATCCCTTTGGCATCGTCGACATCGTTCGCAGCATCAACCCGCTGGTCACCTTGCGCGCGGGCATCGACGTCACGTGGAACCGCCTGTGCAACCTTTTGCGCAAGCCGAAGGACGACAGCTTTGCGGCGTGGACGAAGTCGCGCTTCGGCAAGACCCTCTACGACATCTACTTCGGCCCCTATACGCACAAGGTGTGGGGTGTCGAGCCGCACCACCTGGACCCCCGCACCGCGTCAGATCGCATCACCGTGGACTCGGTGTGGGACCTGCTGATGAAGTCATTGAAGCATCGCTGGCTCGGCGCCGACGACTTCAAGAAGACGCACAGTGAGTTCCGCAAGGACTTCTACTACACCAAGCGCGGCGCCGGCACGCTGCAGCACCACCTGCGACGGCACGTCGAGAAGGCCGGCGGTGTGTTCGAGTTCGGCAAGCAACTCACCGGGTTGACTCGCAACGACAAGGGCGACGTCAACGAACTTCGTTTCGCGGACGGCACGCGCTTCTCAGGCTTCTCGACGGTGGTGTCGACGATTGCGCTGCCGACGTTGACCAAGCTGGTGCTCGGCAACAAGGCCGACGCGCTCCTTGCCGACAACCAGCTGCCATTCCGCGGCATGGCGTTCGTGTTCGTGCGCGTCAACAAAAGGGTGGCCTCGGGCTACCACTGGGTCTACTTCCCCGACCGCAAGGTCCCGTTCCAGCGCACGACCGAGTTCGGCTTGTTCGGGGCCGAGATGTCGCCGCCGGGCACCACGGGCTTGGCGCTCGAAGTCGCGATGAGCCCAGACGAAGCCGAGTGGCAGCGCGCCGACGCCGACATCGCCGAGGACTGCATCCGCTGCGCGATCGAGCTGGGTTGGTTCACGCGCGAGGAACTGCTCGGCTACGACGTCGTGCGCACCCGCTACGCCTACCCCGTGCAGGTCAAGCACTACAAGGAGCGAGCGATGGCGCTGCTCGAAGCGATCGCCGAGGCGCCCAACCTGATCTCCGTCGGCCGCCAGGGCTTGTTCCGCTACTGCAATCAGAATGAGTGCATCGAGATGGCGCTCGAAGTCGTGCCCCGGATGTTGGCCGGCGAACGCAACATCCGCTACACCAAAGAAGGCTCCTGGCTCGGCGTCGGCGTGACCGATCGCTACCAGACGAGCCGGTCGTGAAGCTGTGGATCCTCAGCGTCGGCAAGCCGAAGGCCTCGATGATCGCCGACGGCGTGCGCGACTATGTGCAACGCTTGCAACGCTACGCGAGCCTGGAGCTGCTCACAGTGGTGGGCGAGGACATCGCGCCGCGCGCGCGCAAAGGCGACGTCGCGGTGGCGCTGGGCAAGGAGGCCGCGCGGATCCTCGACAAGATTCCGGCCGGCGCGTGCGTCGTGGCGCTCGATCGAGAGGGGCGTGCCCTGAGTTCGCCCGAGCTGGCGACCGAGCTAGGCCGCTGGCAGCAGTCCGAACGGGCCGTCGTGTTCGTGATCGGCAGCGCCTTTGGCCTCGACGCCAAGGTGCTGGAGCGCGCCCGCTTGCGGTTGAGCCTGTCGCGGCTGACCTTGCCGCACGAGCTGGCCATGCTGGTGCTCGCTGAGCAGGTCTACCGCGCCCACACCATCCTGCGCGGCGAGCCCTACCACAAATAAGGCTGCGGCGCGGGAAGTCCCGGAGAATGCCCCAGCCCTCACTCAGTAGGCTGCGCGGTTCAGCCGTATGGAGACGACCTACCTCATTTGTGCAGTCGCGGGCGGCACCGTCCTCCTCGCGCAGACCCTGCTCTCTCTGCTCGGTGGCGTCGGACACACCGACATCCACGCCGACGATGCGCTGGAGACGATCGCTGACGCGCACGACTCGTTCCTGAAGCTGCTGTCGCTCAAGACGATCGTCGCCTTCATCACCTTCTTCGGGTTGACCGGACTCAGCGGCCGTAGCGCCGGCTGGGGCGACTGGACGACGCTCGGCATCGCGATGGCCGCCGGCGTCGTCGCCCTGTGGATCGTGGCGTGGTTGATGTCGTCGCTCGCCCACCTGCAGTCGCGTGGCAACGTCGACATGAACAACGCGGTCGGTCAGCCCGCACAGGTTTACCTGCCGATTCCCGGGCAACACAAGGGACACGGCAAGGTGCTCGTGACTGTGCAGGGACGCACGGTGGAGAGCCGCGCACAGACCTCGGGACCGACGCTAGAAACCGGCGCGTCCGCCGTTGTTGTCGCTGTGCACGACGACATCGTCGAAGTGCAGCGCGCTTGACTCGGACCACCCTCGAACACCAGCCATCCATCCCTCTGAGGACCCACGATGCCCACTGAAAACCCCTTCCTGATCGCCATGGTCGCCGCCGGCGTCTTGGTGCTGTTCGGTTTCGCGCTCCTCGTGATCAAGCGCTACAAGCGCTGCCCGAGCAACAAGGTCCTGGTCATCTACGGCAAGGTCAGCCAGGGTCAGTCGGCGCGCTGCCTGCACGGCGGCGGTGCCTTCGTCTGGCCGCTCATCCAAGACTACGCCTACCTGCACCTCGACCCGGTGCAGATCGAGGTGCCGCTGCGCGGCGCGTTGTCGATGGAGAACATCCGCGTCAACGTGCCGAGCGTGTTCACGGTGGCGATCGGCACGCAGCCGCATCAGATGCAGAATGCCGCGATCCGCCTGCTGGGCTTGGACAACAAGGCGATCATCAAGCAAGCGGAGGACATCATCTTTGGCCAGCTGCGCCAAGTGATCGCGTCGATGGGGATCCAGGACATCAACCGCGACCGCGACAAGTTCCTCGACTCGATTCAGCGCTCCCTCGAACCCGAGTTGGAGAAGATCGGCCTGGTCCTGATCAACGTCAACATCACCGACATCACCGATGAGTCCGGCTACATCGAGGCGATCGGGCGCAAGGCTGCCTCGCAGGCCGTGCAGCAGGCGTTGATCGACGTCGCCGAACAGACCAAGAAGGGCGCCATCGGCGTCGCCGACGCCGACCGCGAGCGCGAGGTGCAGGTGGCCTTGGCCGGCAAGTTCCGCGAGATCGGCATCAAGGAAGCCGACCGCGACAAGTTGGTGAGCCTCGCCGACCTCGACAAGGAGACCGCGATCGGCCAGCGCGCCGCGGCGTTCGCGCAGGAGTCGCGCGTCAAAGACGAGGAGCGCAAGATGCGCGTCGCCGTCGCCGAGGCAAACGCCGCCGCGGTGACCGGCGAGAACAAGGCCAAGGCAGCGGTCGCCGAAGCCGAGTCGATGCTCCGGATCAAGCAAGCCGACGCCTATCAAGCGGCGGAGACGCGGCAGCGTGAGGCCGAGGCCAAGGTGCTGCAGGCGCAGTACGAGGCTCAGGCACTCGCCGCCGAAGCGATGGCGCGCAAGGTCGAGGCCGAGAAGCGCGCCGAACTCGAAGCCTTCGCCAAGGCGACCAAGGCGAAGGTCGTGGTCGACGCCGAGGCCGCGGCCGAGCAAGTCCGCATCCATGCCAAGGCCGACGCCGACGCGATCTTCCTCAAGCTCGATGCGCAGGCGCGCGGCAACTTCGAGATCCTGGCCAAGAAGGCCGAGGGCTTGCAACGCATCGTCGATGGCTGCGGCGGCGCGCAGCAGGCGTTTCAGCTGCTGATGATCGAGAAGGTCGAGGCGCTCGCGGCCACCGCGGCGACCGCGATCAGCAACATCAAGTTCGACAAGATCGTGGTGTGGGACGGCCAGAACGGCAGCGCCACTTCCAACTTCGTGCGCAGCCTCGCCGGCGCTCTGCCGCCGATGATGCAGATGATGCGCGACGTCGGCGGCGTAGAGATGCCGGAGTTCATCGGCAAGCTGGCCGGGGAAGCGACGGCGACAAAGCCGGCGCTGGATGGCAAGGCGAAGGCAGGGCCGAGCTAGCCTGGCTCGGCGGTTCGATCACGCCGCCAAAGCCATCGTTCGCACCCGCTCCAACGCGGCAATCAACTCGTCGACCTGCACCGACGAGAACAGCCCGTCCGGCCCTTGCGGCGTGAGATCGGTGAACGGCGACTCGTAGAGCAACGACGCCGACATCACGCCGTGCTCGGTGAGATGGTCGACGACCAGATTCACGAACTCGATCTGGTTTGCACTCAACGTCTTGCCGGTGAGAAACCCCGCCATCGCGGCCTTGGCGGCCTCGCGGTCCAGCCCCACGAGCGAACGTACGAAGAGCCCGAGACCCTGCGCGGCTTGCTTGGCGTGGTCGATCTCAGCAACGCCTCCGACTCCGCTCTCCGCCAACATCCGCTCGAGGTCCGAGAGGTCCGCCGTGGTGAGCGGCAGGTTCATGCGCAGCTTGTGGATCGCGAGGTGGTCCCGGTGCGCGCGCAGAAAGGCGCGGGCCTTGGCGCGGAACTTCTCGAAGTCGCCGCCTGGCGCCGCGAAACCCGGCAGGTCGACGGTCGTCTCAGCACCGATCTCGTCCTCGAAGTCAGTGTAGATGGGCTTGCGACGCTGCTTGTCGATGAGCTTGATGAGATCACGCAAGCGTCGGCGCACCGACTCCAACATCGGCGTCGTCACATCCTGCCACCATGCCTCGCTCTGCAGGTCTTGGATCAGCGGCAGCTCCTTCTGCACCATCGGGATGGCGGCCTTCTCTTCCAGCAAGCCGGCGATCGCCATGACCTGATCGCGCAGGCGCTCGAACCCTGGCTCGGCGCGCAACAGGGCCAACTGCAGGCTGAGGATGAGCAGGTCGAACCGCTTGGCCTCCTCGCCTTCGGCTTCCAGCTCCGACGGGAGCCCAGCGATCTCGTGCGCCAGCTCGGACAACGCCGCATCAGACAACATCCCCCATGCCGCAGGCTGGCCGTACTTCTCGACCAAGCGGCGCTTTGGCCGAACCACGAAGTTGGCGACGTTCATCGCCGCAACCTCGGCGTGCAGCGTCTCGGCAATGCCAGTCCGCATCTCCGCTTCGTTGCGCGGCGGACCAAACGTCGCAGCACGTTCTTTGACTACCGCACCCGAGGCTCCGGCCGCACACCTCTTGTCCAGCTCGCCGAGCATCTCGAGCCGCGCCGTGAACAAGCGCTTGCCAAGCGCCTCTCCCACCGCACCGTCGGTCGTCTCTGGATCCTGCGCGAAGTACTCCAGGTTCTGGCAGAAGTCGAAGACGTAGAAGAACTGCTTGTGCCGGCCCGGGCCGAACAGATCCCGGCACAGCCGTGTGCCGCGCCCAAGCATCTGCCAGAACTTGGTCTTCGAGCGGATGAGCTTGAAGAACACCAGGTTCACCACCTCCGGCACGTCGATCCCCGTGTCCAGCATGTCGACCGAGATCGCGAGGTGCGGCGGCTTGTCCTTCTCCGCAAAGTCGTCGATGAGAGTCTGGACGTACTCGACCTTGAAGGTGATGACCTGCGCGAACTTGCCCTTGAGCTGCGGGTAGTTGACGTCGAAACGCTTGGCGATGAAGTCGGCGTGGGCTTGGTTCTTGGCGAACACGATCGTCTTGCCGAGGCGATCGCCGCCCGCCACCTTCAACCCGCGTGTCATCAGGTGCGCCAGCACTTTGTCGACGGTGTCCTCGTTGAACAACCACTTGTTGACCGCCTCGGCCTCGACGCGTTCGGGCGCGCCATCGTCTTCGTCCCATTCGAGCGCGTCCCACTGCTCCTTGTCCGCCTCTGATAGCTCCGCGTAGGTGATCCCCCGGCGCGGGAACTTCAGCGGCACCGACACCGACCGCGGCGGCACCAAGAACTTGTCCCACACCGCTTCTTCGAGGGAGTACGCGTCCGTGGGCACCCCGTTCTCCAAATCGAACAGGCCATACGTGTTGCGATCGACCTCGTCTTTCGGCGTCGCCGTCAACCCCACCAACAACGCATCGAAGTAGTCGAAGATGGCGCGGTACTTCTGAAACACCGAGCGGTGCGCCTCATCGATGATCACCAGGTCGAAGTGCCCCACGCCAAAGCGCCGCTGCCCGTCGAGCCCACCGCCTTCGAGTGACTGGTCGATCAAACCCATGATCGTCGGGTAGGTCGACACGAACACGCGCCCCTCGGTGGTCTTCTCGGTCACCAGGTTCACCGGCGACGCGTCCGGTAGGTGCTTCTTGAACGCGTTCACCGCCTGCTTCACCAGCGCCACGCGGTCGGCCAAGAACAGCACCCGCTTGGCCCAGTTGCAGCGCAAGAGCACGTCGCACAGCGCAATCACCGTGCGCGTCTTGCCGGCGCCGGTCGCCATCACCACCAACGCCTTGCGCTCGTGGTCGCGCTCGAACGCCTCGCCGATGCGCCGGATCGCGCGCGTTTGGTAGTAGCGCTCGACGATCGCGGTGTTGATCGCAGCGGTCGACAGCGACTTCCGGCTCGTGCGCCGCTGAATCATCAGCTCCAGCTCCGCCTTCTTGTAGAAGCCTTGCACCGGTCGCGGCGGGTACTGCGCGTCGTCCCACAGCCAGTGCTCGTAGCCGTTGCTGTAGAAGATCACCGGCCGCTGCCCACACATCGCCTCCAGGCAGTCGGCGTAGAGCTTGGCTTGTCGCTGGCCAACGCGGGGATCGCGCCGCGTGCGCTTGGCCTCGATGAGGCCGAGCGGCTTGCCGTCGTCGCCCCACAACACGTAGTCGACGAAGCCCGTCTCTTGCTGGTTCGGCATGCCGGCGACCTCGAACTCGCGGTCGCGGGGTTGATCGAGCGTCCAACCTGCTTCCTTCAGCAGCAGATCGATGAAGTAGTCGCGCGTCTCGGCTTCCGAGTAGTCGTGCGTATCCGGTTGCGCTGCACTCGCCTTCTTGGCGGCCGCGACTTCGGCGCGCAGCCGTTCGAGTTCCGCATCCAAGGCTGCCTTGTCGGCGCGCAGCTCCGACAACTTCGCGTCGCGCTCGCGCAGGGTGGCTTCGAGCTTCTGCAGATCCTCGGCGGACTGCTTGGCGACCTCTGTCGTCCTCGGCAGGGCGTTCGCGTCGAACAGCAACCCAGGCTCCGGCCGCGTCCCCCGCGCATACGTGCGCGCCAGCCAGTAGCCCACGTGGAACAGCTCGCGCAACGACACCAGCGCTTCTGCCAGCAGGATCGGCCGCGCGCTGTGCGCAGCCTGGTTGCCGAGCTGCGTGATGACGCGCGCCTTGCTGAACACCGCCGCGCCCGCCGTGGCTTTGAACGTGGGCTCATGGATCAGCGCGCTGAGGTTGTCCTGGTAAGGAACGCGCAACGACGAGTCGTGCTTGAACACCCACGCCACCAAAAGCTCCAACGCCCGCCGCGCGTAGAAGCACGCCGCGCGCGGATCTTGGTGCGCTGCCGTCGCCGCCTTGCTGGCCGCCTCGAACACTGCCGGCCACTCCGCTTGCAGGATGGCAAAGGGGTGCGTCACGGCCGGCGACACCCGGTTGCTTGCGCACTTCGCCCGATTCGTTGGCTCCGCTGCTGCGTGTCGCGACTGCTCATGCCGTCACCTGAGGCCGGGTGGCCAGCCTACGTGGCGCGGCGCCCGGCCTCCTCTAAGGCCCAGTCTAAGGCCCAACCGCTTACGGAACGTCCTTCATAAGTCATTGCTAGCCATACGTTCCACTGCTTCAAGGTGATCGCCATTAGGTGCCGTCAGGGGTTCTGAGCCTTAGCAGGCGCGACTACCCAGCGCGCCCACCGTTTCACTCCCCGGAGCACCACACGTCCTTCGGTGCGCAGTTCGACCAGCAGACGTTGCACACCACTCTCAGACTCAGCCGGCAACACCTGACACAGCTCGGCGAGAGGCGCACCCACGTCACCCTGCTGGCGCAAGTGTCGCTCGAGCAGCGCCTTGTTGGTTTCGCGATCGAGCCCACGCTTGCGCGTGTAGACGCCCTTGGCTCCGAGCGCGGCGTAGAGACGTTGCGACAGCAGGTAGCGCGTTCCCTTACCGCGACCGATTGACTCCACCACGCCCGCGGCAACCAGTCCCGGCAGCCGCGCTTGCAGAACTTCGGGCAGCGGCTTCTCGTGATGCAGCGCATCGAGCGCGAGGAAGTCGTAGGTGGAGAACGAGCGCAGCGTCTCCTCGCCCAGTCGCTCCATGAGCCGCACCAAAGCAGGACTGTTGACCTCGCCTTCCAGCGCCAGTCGCACCTCGTGGTCAGCGGTGCCGGCGAAGCTCGGCAGCGGTTTGCCCTGGCGGACCGCGCTCTCGAACATCAGATTCATCCCCTGCCCCGACCGCTCGATCAACCCGCACTTGGCCAACGCTTCAGCCAGCCGCCGGTTGCGCGGGTTCTGCTGGTCGAGAATGTTCTGCGGCGTGATGCCGGCCGGAAAACCGCCGGGGCTCACGATCTCGAGCCGCCGCGGGTGCTGCCGCACGAACACCGACCCGCCGAGCCGATAGTCGCGGTGCGCCACCGCGTTGAGCAGCGCCTCGCGCACCGAGACCTCATCGAAGGTGGGGATATCCATGCGGAACAAACCCTCCTGGTAACTCTGCCGATCGTTGCGCAGGTTGATGCGGTGCCAGATCGCGTCCTGCCACAAGAAGAAGCCCTCGCGGAACTCGGCGCGATCGGCCGCCGCCCGAGGCATCCGACGAGCGATACTCGAACACCACCTCGGCCTGGGCAAGCCAGCGACCCAGCGCGACGCGCGTGCCAAACAGAATCAACGCCGCGTACGCGACCTGATTGTCGACCAGCAGCTCGGCGTTGGTGAGCGTCTCGATGTCTGACCAGCTCGCTTTGCGTTCGTCGCGCGTCTTCTTCGCCCAGCGCTCTCGGTAGACGGTGATCGCCTCGGGCGCAAGGTCGTCCATCGAGGCGCCAGCACCCAGCTCAGCCGAAAAGTCCGGCCCCGTCTCGGCAAAGATGGCGCGCAGCTCTGCTGCACCCAGCGACGCCAGTTCGTCCCCGGTGCGCTTCAGATACCGACCGTCGATCTGCCACGCGGTGCCGGGCAAACGTGAGGGCACGTGAACGACGAGCACGCGGCCATCCGGTGTCGCGATCTCTTCGATCGGAATGCGGTGCGACAGCCGCTCGAGCAGCCCGGCTTGTGTGCGGCCAGGCTCAGCAAACGCCGCGGTGCCCACGATGCGACGCGGGCGCTTGTCGCTCACCCCGAAGATGATCCTGCCGCCGCCCTCGTTCGCCAGCGCCACGCAGTAGTCCACCAGCTTTTCGAAGTGGAAGTTGTGCTTGGCCTCCTTGAACTCGAGGTTGGCGCCCTCGGGTTGGCTGAGCCATTGCTGGAGTTGTTCAGCGGTGGTCGACATGGCGGCGCGCTTACAACTCGCCGCGGAAGGCACGGTGTTGGAGGGAGGCGAAAAGGGCGTCGAGTTGGGCGAGGGAGGCGCGGTGGGAGGACTTCAGGGTCTCGATGGCGGCGATGCGACGGGCGAAGTCTTGTTGGAGCCGCACTGGCGGCAGTGGAATCTGAAAGCGCCGAATCTGCTCAAAGTTCAGTCCGGGCTTGGTTTGGCCGTACTGAGCTCTCGCGATCTGCCGCTGACCGCCAGCCTCCAGACTCAGAAAGAAAGAGAGGAACTCCGGTTCGATGCACGTTGGATCTGGTCGCAGGATGGCGACGTGTTGGCTGACATATGCCCCGGCCAGGTCGGCGGGAACCGAGGCCACGCGACCGATCCGCGAACCTGTAATCGTGAGCACTACGTCGCCAGCTGCCACTCGCGTGCGACGTGCCTCGGCATTGTCGGGGGGAGTTACGAATGCGATGTCCTCAGACCCGATGTGGTTCATCTGCACATCAAGAGATCGGATGAACCTGGAACCCTTCGAGACATAGAACTCCGCCCAACCTCGGCCACCGCTCGTGACAAAGGTTAAGCAGTTGCCGAGCGCACCTATGTTCAGGTTGTTTGAGTTGGTAGCGGGGTCGCCGAACAGGTCGAGGAAGACGGATTGGGTAAGGGTGTCGAGTTGGGCGAGGGCGGCGCGGCGCTTGGCCTGCAGCGTCTCCGCCCGGTCCAGCACGTCCGCAATCCGCCGCTGCTCCCCCACGGGCGGAAGTGGTATCCCAATCTGGCGAATGGCGTTGACCGACAAGTGCCTCACTGTGACGTAGGGTGTCACGGCTTCGATGGCTCGCAGCGCCGCGGGCAAGAAATGAAACAAGTAGGCGTCGTCCAAGTTGCAGCTCGACGAAGCAATCCTGCACACGCGCTGGTTCAACAGTGCTTTGCCGCCCTGCCATCGTGCCCGATTGAACTCTCCGTCCATGCCAATGAGCATATCGCCGTTACGGATGACGAACCTGGGATCATAATCACCGCGATAGAGGGTCGAGGAGAATCCTGGAACCACATCTCGGATGCGAACAATCGGAATGTCACCACAGTTTCCAAAACTGGCCGAGTCGAACGCGAACCCGGAGAGGATATCCACGAACTCGCCGAGCTTTCCTAGCGCCCATCGAGTCACTTCAGCATCCCCTCCAACTCCTTCATGCCTCGCTCAATCTCTCTCTCCAACTTCGCCAGCTCCGCCAGCAGCTCCAACGGCGACCGATGCTCCACCTCCACATGCACGGTTTCCTTGTACCGATTGAGGCTCAAGTCATGGCCCTGCGCCGCGATGTCCGCCTTGCTCACACAGAAGCTCTGCGCCGTGCGCGGTCGCTCACGCTCGGCACCGGCTCGCTCCTTCCACCGTACTAACACATCCGGCAAGTTGTTCTTCGCGTGCTCCGACTCAGTCAACACCACGTGCGGCACCGGCCCGAGCTTGTCGTCGCTCAGCAACGCCGTGCGTTTGTCGTCCAAGCTCCAACCGTCCGCATCCACGTCGTAGAACCACACGTGATCGGTGCCGCCACTGTTTGTCTTCGTGAACAACAGAATCGCCGTCGACACGCCCGCATACGGCTTGAACACGCCGCCGGGCAGCGACACCACGCCATCCAGCTTCTGCTCCTCCACCAGCACACGCCGTAGTTCCTTGTGCGCCTTGCTGCTGCCGAACAGCACGCCGTCCGGCACGATCACCGCGGCCCGGCCGCCTGGCTTCAGCAGCCGCAGAAACAACGCGAGGAACAGCAGCTCGGTCTTCTTGGTCTTGACGACCTTGAGCAGGTCTTTGGCGGTGTTGTCGTAGTCGAGGCTGCCGGCGAACGGCGGATTGGCGAGCACCAGCGTGTAGGCCTCCTCGTCCGCGGCGTGGTCTTGCGCCAGGGAGTCGCGGTAGCGGATATCGGGGTTCTCGACGCCGTGTAACAGCATGTTCATGCTGCCGATGCGCAGCATGGTGTTGTCGAAGTCGAAGCCGTGGAAGGCGTGCTGGTGGAAGTGCTCCTTCTGCTTCTTGTCGTGCAGGATCGCGGGGTGGTGCTCGCGCAAATACTCCGCCGCCGCCACCAGGAACCCACAGGTGCCGCTCGCCGGATCACAGATCAGGTCGCCGGCTTGCGGCGCCGTCATCTCGACCATCAGCTTGATGATGTGCCGCGGCGTGCGGAACTGACCGTTCTGCCCGGCGGTCGCGATCTTGCCGAGCATGTATTCATAGAGGTCGCCCTTGGTGTCGCGGTCGACCATGGGGACGCCGTCGATCAGGTCCACCACCTTGGCCAGGAGCGCCGGTGTCGGGATGGTGAAGCGCGCATCCTTCATGTGCGTCGCATAGGTGGAGCCCTCGCCACCCAGGTCGCGCAGGAAGGGGAACACGTGCTGGTCGACGACCTTGTGCATGTCGGCCGCTGCGAAGTGCTTGAAGCGCGACCAGCGAAAGTCCTCGTAGGCGCGGCCGCCCTTGTCGCCCCGGCCATCCTTGCCCGGTGGAAACACCCGCCGTTCCATCGGCTGCTTCAGCCGCGCCGCCTTGTTCTCCTCCAGCGTGTGCAGGTCGTCGAGCCGGCGCAGGAACAGCAGATATGTGATCTGCTCGATGACCTCGATCGGGTTCGAGATGCCGCCCGACCAGAACGCGTTCCAGATCTGGTCGACTTGATTCTTGATCTCGCCAGTGAGCATGGGTGCCGGCGGACAGCATGCAGGCGGAGCGGAGGCGACGGAAGCGCAGAAAGTGTCAGGCACTCTCTTGCGATCACGTCATCGACGACGGGTCCACGTCGAGCGTCACCCGCAACGTACTCGTGGTGAGTGCTTCGCAGTCGCGCAGCGCGGCCATCGCGCGGGCGAAGCCTTCCTGGGTGAACGCCTTCACCAGGAAGTGCACGCGCACGCGGTCCTTGATGCGCTCGATCGGCGCGGGCGCGGGACCTAGCACCGCGAGGTCTTGCGCGTCGGTTACCCGCGTGCGCAGCGCGGCCGCCGTCTGCCGCACGACGTCGGGCTTGCGCCCTTCGATCAGCACGCGCAGCAGGCGCGCGAACGGCGGGTAGCCGGCTTCTTTGCGGAACACGAGTTCCTGCTGCACGAAGCTCTCGAAGTCGAGCTTGGCGGCGGCGCGCACGGCGTAGTTGTCGGGACACAGCGTCTGGAAGACCACGGTGCCCGCTTTCTCGGAGCGCCCCGCGCGCCCCGCCACTTGATACAGCAAGTGAAACGTCCGCTCCGCGGCGCGGAAGTCGGCGTGCATCAAGCCCGTGTCGGCCGAGATCACGCCCACCAGCGTCACGTCGGGGAAGTCGAGGCCCTTCGCCAGCATCTGCGTGCCGACCAAGATGTCGATGTGGCGCTTGCGGAACGCCTCGAGCACGCGCTCGTGCGCGCCGCGCTTGCTCATGGTGTCAGCATCCATGCGCTGCACGACGGCGTTGGGAAACAGACTCTTGATCGCTTCCTCGACCCGCTCGGTGCCGGCGCCGAGGTCGTGCATCGGGCCGTGCTCGCACACCGGACAGCGCGGCGGCACGCGGCACTCGCTGTTGCAGTAGTGGCACACCAACCGATTCACGCGCCGATGCAGCGTCATGCTGATGTCACAGTGCGTGCACTTCAACGCCTCGCCGCACTTGCCGCAGATCAACACAGGTGAGTAGCCGCGGCGATTCAGGAACAGGATCACCTGATCCTTCATCGACAGGCGTTCCTCGATCAGCCCGCGCAGCGTGCGCGACACCATCACGCCCCCGACATAGGAGGTCTTGGGCTCCTTGCGCAGATCCTCGACCACGATGCGCGGCAGCTTGCCCATGCCCGCGCGCTCGGGCAGCTCGATCAACCGATACACGCCACGCCGCGCGCGGCCATAGCTCTCGAGGCTCGGGGTCGCTGAGCCGAGCACCACGACGGCCTTCTCGATCTCGCCGCGCGCCACCGCCATCTCGCGCGCGTGGTAGCGCGGCGTGTTCTCCTGCTTGAACGACGTCTCGTGCTCCTCGTCGACCACGATCAAGCCGAGATTTTGCACCGGCGCGAACAGGGCAGAGCGCGCGCCGATGGCGATGTTGGCGTGCCCATCCATCAGGCGGCGCCACTGCTCACCTCGTTCGGCCGCGGTGAGGCCCGAGTGCAAGACGGCCACGTCCGGAAAGCGCGACGCAAAGCGGCCGACGGTCTGTGGCGTGAGCGAGATCTCCGGCACGAGCACGATGGCGCTCTTCTTGGCCGCGCGCACTTCTTCGAGGATACGCAGATACACCTCGGTCTTGCCGCTGCCCGTGACGCCGTGCAGCAGGAACACCGCGTGCTCGCCAACCTGCACGCACTTGGTCGCCGCGTCGACGGCCGCCTGTTGACGCGGGTTCAGGTCGTGCCGGTGCGCGGTGAACTGACTGGGCACGAACGCGTTGTGCTCTTCCTCCAAGAACTCGCGCTTCAACACGCCTTGCTTCACCAGCGTCTGCCACGGGCTCGGCGATGTCTTGGTGCGCCGCTGCACGTCGATCACCTGCATGGGCGCGCCGAACTCCAGCACGGTGCGCAAGACCCGCGCGCGCGCGCCCTGTTTCTCTTCGAGCTGGCGCACCAACTCGGTGGCTTGCGGCCGATCGATCGCGACGTCGAGGTGAGCGACCTTTCGGGCACTGCGCCGCTTGACCGCCGCGGGCAACGTGGCGTCGAGCGCTTCACCGAGCGAACAGCCGTACTCCTTGGCGATGCGCCGCGCCAACGCCAGCACGCTGTCGGGCAGCAACAGCTCGGCGTCCAATACGTCGTTGACCGCCCGCACGCGTGCCTTGGGTACATCGCCAGGGTCAGCGGCGATGGCCACGACGACGCCCGACAAGACCTTGTTGCGGAACGGCACGAGCACGCGATTGCCGACGCGCAGCCGCATGCCCGGCGGCACCGAGTAGGTGAACTCAGTATCGAGGGGCAGCTTGAGCGCGACGCGCGCGTACTTCGCGCCGGGCAGCGGCGCTGACATTGGATCGAAGAGACTCACACCACCTGGTGTCTTGGGTGGCGCGAAAGGTTACGCCTCGAGTCAACAAATCCGAATCGCGAGCGCGACTACAGCAGAAAGCGGCCGCGCACGGCCGGCGTTGGCACGCCGCAACGATCCGCCGTTCCAAACCACTTCAGCCGCCGCCGCGCCACGAAGTCGTAGGCACAGTTGCGCAGCGGCCGCGGCACGATCCGACCCACCGCGCCAAACACGCGCCACACTCCGCCGAGGTGCCGCAACAGGCGCAAGACCGCGTCGCTGCGCAGGTGCAGGCCGTCGGCGTCGTGCAAGACCACGGTCAGAAGGTCGCCCGGCTTGTGCTCTGCCGCCAGCCGTGCGTACGTTTCGCCCTGCAGCGGCGCATAGCGCAGCACACCCCGGCGGTCGCGCGCCAGACTCCACTGCACGGCACGCGCGCACAGACCGCACTCACCGTCGTAGAACAGGATCGGCCCGTCGTGCGTACTGGTTGTCGTGCTGGACGTCGTACTAGTCATTGTCGGAACGCGTATCGGCCGTATCGTGCGGCAAGCGAAGATGCCGCTCTACCTATATCGCTGCACCAAGTGCAGCCACCGTTTCGAACAGCTCGTGCATACCACCAACGGCGCGGTCACCACGGCGGTGCAATGCCCGAGTTGCGGCAGCGACCAGCAGGAGCGCCAGCTCACCAGTTTCAACGTCGGTGGCAGGGCGAACACAAGCGCCACTGCCAACGAGAGCGAGCCGTTCTGCGGCCGCTGCGGCGAAAACCGACCGCCGTGCAGCCCGTAGAACGCGGCGCCACTCCTCGAGCGTTGACCGCCTCCAGCAGCTGAACCGTATAGTGCGCGGCCCCTCGTGCTCCGCGACACCTTCCACCGCCCGCTCGCCAACCTGCGCGTGTCGGTCACCGACCGCTGCAACCTGCGCTGCGCCTACTGCATGCCCGAGGAGGAATACGTCTGGCTGCCGCGGACCGACATCCTCGACTTCGAGGAGACGAGCCGCTTGGTCGACGTGTTCGCAAAGCTCGGCGTCGAGGAAGTGCGGGTCACCGGCGGTGAACCCCTCGTGCGGCACGACCTCGACGTGCTCGTGCGCATGCTGGCCAGCAAGCCGGCGCTGCGCGACCTGGCGTTGACCACCAACGGCGTGCTGCTCGATCGGCACGCCGCGACGCTGAAGGCCGCTGGCCTCTCCCGCGTCACCATCAGCCTCGACACGCTGCGGCCCGAGCGCTTCTTGGCGTTGACGCGGCGCGACGATCACGCGCGCGTCCTCGCCGGCATCGACGCTGCGCTCGTCGCTGGCTTCGAGCGCGTGAAGCTCAACACCGTCGTGCTGCGCGGCACCAACGACGACGAGATCGGCGACTTGCTGGCGTTTGGCCGCGAGCGCAATATCGAGGTGCGCTTCATCGAGTACATGGACGTCGGCGGGGCGACGCGTTGGTCGCGCGCCGACGTGGTGTCGGCGCGCGAGATCCTGGCCTCGATCGCCGCGCGCTTCGGCGCCGTGCAGCCGGTCGACGAGGCGCGCGGCACGGCGCCGGCGGAACGCTTCGCGCTCGCCGACGGCACGCGCTTTGGCGTGATCGCGAGCACGACGCAGCCGTTCTGCGGCACCTGCGATCGCGCCCGGCTGACCGCCGACGGCACGTTCTTCACCTGTCTCTACGCGCGCAACGGGCTCGACCTGCGCGCGCCGCTGCGCGCCGGCGCCAGCGACGAGGAGTTGCGCGAACTGATCGCGCAGACGTGGAGGCTCCGCGCCGACCGCGGCGCCGAGCAGCGACTGGGCCTGGCTGCGGCAAGGCAGCCGCTCGCCGACGTCACCGAACTGCGCGCCGAGCCGCACCTCGAGATGCACACGCGCGGCGGCTAAGCGATTGGCGTCGTCGCGGCCGGCGTGCTGCGTCGGCGAAAGGCGGCGGCCAGCCAGTAGCAGACGATCACCCAGCCCACGGCCAACGGCAGCGCGACCGCCGCCGCCTGCGTTGGCGAGGCGTCGGTGAGGACGGCGAGGGACCACAGCACCACGACGTCGGCGGCGCGGTTCACCACGGTGTCGATGAACGCCTTGGCCTCGTACTTTTCCTGACGTGGCACCACGGTGAAGAGCACCTCGCGCGCCGGCTTGGCGAAGCCGAATTCGACGCCACGCCGCACCACCTGAACCACCGCGAGCACCGCCAACGTCGGCGACCAGGCGAGCGCGGCCACCGCGCCGAGGCTCACCACGGGAAGCAACGCCATCACCGGGCCGAGGCCGACGCGGCGCATCGCGTGCGCGACGACGAACACTTCGAGCAGGAGCGTCAGCAGGTTGGCGCCGAGGTCGACGTTCGCGAAGAACGTGGTGCGCTCTTCTTCGCCGCCGAGCAGCGCGCGCGCCATCCGTCCCTGCGTGTAGTACAGGTAGGTGGAGGTCAGGATGTCGAAGAGCATCACCAGCGCCAGCGCACCGAGGTAGCGGGAGCGCGCCACCTGCCGGGCACCCCGAAACGCGTCGGCGAACGACGACACCCGCGCCGCGGCGCGCGGCTCTACGTGCGCGAGGCCGTGCACAGCCACCAGGCGGTGCACGCAGACGACGGCGAACTCGATGCCGAGCGCCGCCACGAGCAAGACGATCTCGACGCCGACTTGGCCCATGACGCTAGTGAGCGCCGAGCCGACGACGGCGCCGAGCGTGCCGCCCGCAGCGATGAAGCCAAACAGACGTTGGCCCTGCGCTGGCGTGTGCACGTCCGCCATGAACGCCCAGAACACCGCGGTGAGGCCAAACAGGTTGTAGACGCTCAGCCAGACGAAGAAGACGTAGCCCGCTCCCACGCGCGCGTTGCCTGCCGGCAGCAGCCACAGCAGCGCCGCGAACACGACGCAACACACGGCGGCCAGGTGATAGACGACGGGCAGCAGCCGTGCGCGCGGCAAGCGACCCACGAGCCAGGTGTAGGCTGGCATGGCGACCAGCGTGGCGGCGAGCGTGCCGAGGAACAGCCACTTCAACGTCTCCGGCCCGCGCTCGACGCCGAGCGCGTCGCGCACTGGGCGCAGCATGTAGTAGCTCGCCAGCAAGAAGAAGAAGTAGGTCGCCGCGAGCAACAGGCTCTTGGATTCGCCCGGCTCGACGTTCACCAGTCGCCGCAGGAGAGTGCCAGGAGCTTGCATGCGGTCAGCGGCCCCGCAGGAGCGCGAGGTTGTGGCGCGCGGCTGCGAAGTTCGGTTCGAGTTCGAGCGCTCGGAGGAGGTGCCGCTCCGCGTCCGCGCGCAGGCCGAGCGACGCGAGACACGCGGCCAGTCCGACGTGCGCGGGCGCGTGCACCTCGTGCGCGCGAAGGATGGTCTCGAACATGGCGCCAGGTCGGCGCCAGTCGGGTTGTGCGGACTCAGCCTCGGCGAAGAAGGCGCACCACGCGAGGCCAGCTTCGATATCGGCCTGCAGACGTACGCGGCCGTCTTCGCCGCCAAAGCGACGCTCGACGACGCGCTCTGCCGCGTGCGCGAGCCAGAACTTTGCCGCCTTGACGCCCGGCGGCTGCGCTTCGAGTTCGATCTGTCCGAGCATGTAGAGCACGCGCGCATCGGCCTTGGCGAGATCCGTCGCGCCGAGCTGCGCGTGCGCAAACGTGATCGGACTCGCCCAAGACCCAGCGGCGACGAACGCCCGTCCGGCGTAGAACGCCGCCAGAAGCAGCAGCGCCGCCAGGCCGGCGCGACGCCAGCGCAGGAGCGACGCGAGCGCGAGCGCGAGGCCAAACACCGGCACGTAGAGGTAGCGATCGGCGATCGGATACTCGCCGGCTTTCGACGGGGCGGACACCACCAGGAAGATCGGCAACAGAATGGCGACGCCGCCGAACGCCACGCGCCAGGCTCCGCGTTGGCGAGCCAGGACCACCACCGAGATCGTGGCAAGGGTCAGGCCGACGAAGGCATAGTGGAAGACGCTGAACTCGACCGGCGTCAGCCGCATCGCTTTCGGTTCCAGCGGCCACAAGAGGACGGCGAGCAAGCGCCCCGCGAGCGTGAATGCCAGGCGTCCGGCGTCGCGCGCCGCCACGCTGAGAATCGGCCCACGGTTGAATCCGGCGTGCCAGTCGCCGAACACCAGCACGCGCGCTGCAAGCCACGGCAGCAGCACCAAGAGAAACGCCAGGTAGCTCGACCATCGTGGCGAGGTCTGGCGCGGCGACGTCTGGCGTGGCGACGGCACCCACCGATCGATCGCGAACAGAAGGCCCGGGATGACGAGAGCCGTCTCCTTGGCCATCAACCCGAGCGCGAACCAGGCGAGCACGCGCCACGACACGCCCGCGCGGCCACGACCGCGTTCCTCCAGATGGCGGTTCAACGCCAGCAGGACGCACAGTCCGCACAGCACGTCGTTCAAGGCGGCACACCAGGCCACGCTCTCGGCCTGCGCCGGATGCACGCCGAACAGCAGCGCCACGCAGAACGCCGCGACGGAGTTGCTAGTGAGCCTATTCGCCAAGCGATGTGCGACGAGGACCGCCAGCAGGTGGGCGGCAAGCGCCAGCGCATGCACGAAGGTGGCGCCACCGAGCGCGTGCCCGACCGCGAGCAACACTTGCGTGAGCGGCCGCCAGTGCGGAAAGGCCGGCCCCCACAACGGCTGCACCACCGCTTGCCACCACTCGCCCCCGGCGATCACCGGGTTGCCCGCGATCAGGGTAAGGTCGTCATAGACGTAGGCACCGAACAGCGCGCGACCGAAGGTCGCGGACACCAGCGCCACGAGCAGCAAGTGCGGGAGATGGCGCGCCAAGGCGGGCGATGCTACGCCGCGGCACCGGGCCTTGGCACGCCTTACGGCGTGAGGATCTTGAAGTCCAAGCCCTGGCTGCCCGACAGCTGGAACGGCCCGCCAAGGTCGAACACCAGGAACTGCGTGTAGAGATGCTGTCCGCTCAGCTGGGGCACGTTCGGCACGGGCAATGGCACGCTCGCGGCCCCGTTGGTATCGGTCACGATCGGAATCGTGATCGGCGTCGTCACGAACACATCCACGTTGAGACGCAGGCCGGCGAGGTTGACATTCGCGCTGGCGGCGTTGAGGAGCATCACCCCCGGCGAGTTTGACACCGCCTTGGCGCATTCCAGCTTGAACGCCGCGTTGCCGAGATAGGCCGCGCCGAAGCCGTGGATCGCCGGCTTGTTGCCGCTCCCACCCGCCGTCGGCTCACCGTAGCGCACGACCGCGCTGTCGGGTCGCAGCACGTAGAGGCCCGTCTGCACATCGCTGATGTAGACGATCCCGGTCGGCAAGTAGGGGAACACGCCCCATGCACCGTTGAAGCCGCTGCTCGGCCCCGCATAGGTGTCGTAGTCGCCCACGACCACGGGTTGCGTCGGCACCGAGATGTCGATGCCCACGTAGCCCTCGGTGTAGTACGCGATGTGCACCACGCGGTCGCGCTCCATCACCAGGTGGATCACCGCCGTCGCGGGCGCGGGATGGATCTGCGCGACCAGAATCGGCAACGACTTGATGCGCACGTCCCACACCGACATCGGCCCGCCGCCGGCCTCGCTGGTTCCCACCGCGTAGTCGTTGTCGCGCGTCGCGCGCACGTTGTGGAAGAACCGCCGGCCTGGCGCAAGCGCCGACCCCAACACGGTGATGGCCGGCAGATTGCTCACGTCGGCGACGAAGAAGCGGTGGCCAAAGATGTCGCACAGGTAGGCGTAGCCGTCCTGGACGTGCCCGTCGTGCACGTAGAAGTTGATGAACGAAGTGACCAGCGGCGGCTGCGTCGGATTGGCCGCGACGTCGAACACCAACATCCCGAGGTTGGTGCCGCAGCAGTAGATCTTGCCGGTGCCGTCGTCGACCAAGATCGTGTGCGTGTAGTTCCAACCCGCCACCGTGTGCGTGCCCACGAGCAGTGGACTCGCGGGATTGGAGAGATCGATGACCTGCATGCCACCGCCGCCCTGGGTCACCACGTAGCAGTAGTGACCGTAGGTCTTGGCCTCGCGCCAACCCGAACTTGGTCCCGCGATGAACGCGCGCTGCACCGGAACACCCGTCGTGCAATCGAGCACGTAGGTGCCGCTCATCGACAGCAAGAACGCGAGTTCAGTGCCGTTCGTCGGCTCGCGATAGCCCCACACTCCGCTGCTCATCTCCCCTGGATTGAAGCTGCCGAGCAGCTGCGTGTTGCGCCCGGTCTGCGCCAGCAGCGTCGCCGGCAGAGACAGGGATAGCAAGGCGAGGGCGAGAGCTGACGAACGGGGCATCGCGACGGGAGAGCTGCGACCGTGACGAGAGAGGAGAAGGGGCGCAGGAGTTTAGCACGCCGAATCGTGTGGTCGGCGCCGTTGCCGACACCTTCACGGGCATTCTGTGGTCGATGCGATCGGAGTTACGGCGCAGCGAGGAAGAGGCGCGCAGGGGTCATGCGGTCTGCGAGCGCGAGACCGACGTGATCGCAAGTGGCAGGGACCTTCGATGTCGATGGCGACGCGAGCGAGCCGGCCGATGACGTGGGGACCTGCCGCGCGTTGGCGCGAACGTTTGCACCGCCGGGGCCGCACGCGCCCGTAGCTCAGTTGGATAGAGCACCGCTTTCCTAAACGGCTGCGAAGTCGGCACCGGGTACGCCCCCAAGCGCCCCAACTGGCCGCCGCGGTCGGGGTTGCGATGACTTGTTCGCCCCGGGCACGCCCCGGTGGACGCGGTTTCAGGACCTTTCGATGGCCTTACGGAGGCGAACGGTAGTGCAAGTAAGGTCAATCGGCTTGTCGATGTAGCAGGCGATGGGTGGCACCAAGAGACTGATGCAGGAGTTGGAGGCGCAGGCAGAGTGGTTCGTGCCTGTTCGCGACAAGTCCGTGTGCGCGGCGTGTCTCTACGACGAGTTCCTGGCCGGCTGGGCACGCCAATCCGCAGACCAAGGCGAGTGCACGTACTGCGAGGCCGAGGGGCCGATCCGCCCGGTGGACGGCCTGCTCGAACTGGTGCGCAGTGGCATCGACCTCGAGTGGACTTGCGCTGACTCCGCCGGCATGATCTGGGATGGGGAAGAGAAGTGTTACGTGGGTGGCGCCCACGACACGTACGACCTCGTCCGCGACCACCTGGATCCCATCACGGAGAACGAGACGCTCCTCGCGGACATCTGGCGTGCGCTGCCCGACCGCCAATGGTGCAAGCCGGATCCATATGACCCAACTCTGTACGACCGGCTCTCATGGGACTTTCGGCGCTTCGAGAGTTGCGTCCTGCATAAGCGCAGGTTCTTCTTCCACGAAGTCCGGGAGGAAAACGAGGAGACTGGACAACCCACAGTCTCGATCGGTGGCTGGCTTCGCTTGGTCGCGCACGGCATTCGCGAGTGTGGGCTCTTACGGGACTGGGCGCCGGGAACGAAGACCTGGCGGGCGCGCGTCGACTACAAGGGCGAGCGCTTCGCAACGGCGGACGCGCTTGGGTCCCGGCGCGAGGAAGAGGCGACCCAGTCCAACAGGATGAGTCCGCCAGGCATCCCCGTGTTCTACGGTGCGCTCGACCCAGACACGACGGTAGACGAGATCTTCGAGCGACGCGAGGGGGATGCGGTTGCTTCGATAGGCTGCTTCACGCTGGCGAGGCACTTTCGCGTCCTTGATCTCACAGACCTTCCCAACTTCCCGAGCCTGTACGACCCCGACCGCCGGAAACAGAGGAAGTACCTTCGCTTCCTTCGCGAGTTCGCGGAGCGAATCGCCAGACGGATCGCGGGCGACGACCGCCACCACATTGATTACATCCCGACGCAGATCGTCGCCGAGTACTTCAGGTTCCATCTTGAGCCCAGGGTGCGGCCACTTGATGGCATCGCGTGGAAAAGCAGTTACAGGTCGGGCGGAGTCTGCGTTGCGCTCTTCTTGAAGAACTCCGAGTGCGTTGACCGCGAGACCAACAAAGGTCCCGACAGACCTGGCGTTCGCCTGGAATCGGTCGAGCATCGACCTCTACCGGGACCGTGATCGAGGGGCTTCAACAAAGAACCCTCGCCCCGAACTTGCCCCCGCTGCTCCCATCCTGACCCCGGCTGCTCCCGACGCGGAACTGCTGCAGAAGCCGAGTGCTCCGATCCGAGGCATGCTTCTGCATGCCCAAGTTCAAGTTGACGACGACCAGCGTCAAGCAGCGCTGCCGGCCGCACGCGCCGCGTCAAGGTTGGGCGCTACCCCACCTGGACGGTTGACCAGGCCCGCAAGCGCGCCCGCGAGCTGCTGGTGCAGATGGACCGGGGCGTGGACCCGAACGCCCAGAAGCGAGAGGCCGCCGCCCGCGGCACGACGCTGCGCGAGGCCCGAGATTGGCACTGCGCCGCCATGCGGGCGAAGCGCGCGGCGCCCAGGTCCTTGGACACGGTGCGCGAGGAGACCGATCGGCACCTGTCCGACTGGCTCGACCGGCCGCTGACTAGCATCCGTCCGACCGAGTGCGCCAACCGGCACTCGCGGGTCACCGAGACCAGCGGGCCGTACGCCGCCAACCGGGCGCTGCAGACGTTCCGCGCCTGCTGGAACACTGCTCACCCGCAGGCTCGACGACCTGCCGCCCTGCCCTACGCGTGGAGTGGTGTTCAGCCCGGTCCGCCGGCGGCGTGAGCCGATCGTCTGGGCGCAGCTGCCCGCTTGGAGGGCAGCCGTGGAGGCCATCGACAACCCGATCCGCCGCGACCTACAGCTCTTCATCCTGCTGACCGGGCTGCGCTCGACCGACGCCAAGACCGTGCGCTGGGAGCATGTGGACTTCGAGAAGGGCACGATCCACCGGCCCAAGCCCAAGGGCGGTGAGGACCGCACGTTCACCGTGCCCGTGTCGCAAGCCGTGCTCGACATCCTGCGCCGCCGGCGCGAGGAGAACGCCATCATCTTCCCGCGCGACGAGGGGTGGGCCTGGCCGTCGCGGGCAAGAAGACGACCACGTTCCCCGGCCCGCACCGCCTACGCGACACGTTCGCCAGCGCCGCGCACGAGGCCAAGGTGGACTGGTACGACCTCAAGGTCTTGATGAACCATGCGCTGCCGGCCAACGGCGACGTGACCATGGGCTACATCCGCGTGTCGGTCGAGCACCTGCGTGAGGCGACGGAGAAGATCGCGGGCTTCCTGCTGGAGAAGATGGCTGCGCCAGAGGGTACGATCGCGCCCTGCAAGCGCCCGTAGCTCAGTTGGATAGAGCACCGCTTTCCTAAAGCGGGGGTCACAGGTTCGACTCCTGTCGGGCGTGCCATCAGCCGCGCGTAGCGCGGATGATGGCAAGCCCGGCAGGAGTCGGGCGCGCGCTTGCGCGCGCGACCGACGCGGCAGCGACTCCTTCAGGCCGGCGCAGAGGAGAGGGGTTCGATGGTCGGACGCGCTCGTAGAACCACTCACCCAGACATCCGCGTATGCGCAAGCCCCAACCACCGCGACAGCCGATCGAGCAGAAGCGACAAAGCGACGATCACGATCAGGTAGGTGCTGGCTTCGCGGTACTTGAAGAACGCGAAGTTGAGCTGGAAGAAGTGGCCGAGGCCGCCGACGCCGACGGCGCCGAGCACGATGGCGGTGCGCACGTTGGACTCCAGTTGGAAGAACGCGTTGGCGAGCCAGTGCGGCGCCACGGCGGGGACGGCGCCGTACACGAACGTCTTGGCGGGTGAGCCCACGGTCGCGTGCACGCTCGCGAGCGTGCGCTCGGGCACGCCGTCGACGTTCTCGATGAACAGGCGGGTGAGGATGCCGATGGTGTGGAACATCAGCGCGACCACGCCGGCGATCGGACCCGGCAGGAAGAAGCTCACCAGCAGGTAGGCCCAGAACACTTCGGGGACGCCGCGCAGCACGACGGCGATGCCGCGCGCCAGCCAAGCGCGTGACAAGCGCAGGGTGCGCGAGGTCGACGCGGCGCGCGCGCCGGCACGGCGTGATGCCGAGCGCACCATCAGCAGCGAGCCCCAGTACGACAGCAGGGCTGACACGGCGACGGCGGCGAGCGTGGCGAGGAACGCCATCGACAGCGGCAGCACGCACGCGGCCAACGCGTGCGGCAACCACGCCAGGTTGGGCAGCAAGAAAGGCCCGAAGAACTCGCCGACGAACGCGAACTTCTCGCTCCAGGTCTGACCGCCGGTGCCGCCGAGCTGCGATAGATCCCGCTGCAGCCACAGCGCCGACAGCGCGATGGCCACGCCGAGGCCCACACCGAGTCCGAGCAGGCGGCGACGGGCGCGCGCCAACGAGCCTTGGTTCGCCGCTTCGCCGTCGCGTTCCATGCGGCCGCGCACGAACTGGCTCAGCAGATCGCTGCCAACGGTCAAGATCAGCATCAGCGCCAGACACGTGAGCACCTTGTCGTACTCGCCGTAGTCGGTGCGCACGCGGATCTCGTCGCCGAGGCCGCCGGCGCCGACGGCACCGATCACCGCCGCGTTGCGCACCGAGCACTCCCAGCGCAGCAGGGTGAACGACAGCAGCGGCGTGCGCACGCGTGGCAGCACCCCGTAGAAGAACGTCTGCAAGCGGCCAGCACCAACGCTGCGGATGGCCGCGAGCTGCCGAGGCGTCACCGCGTCGTAGGTCTCGGAGTAGACGCGCGCCAGGATCCCCGCGACGTTGAGCGCCAGCGCGAACACGCCGGCCTGCGCGCCGAAGCCCAAGAGCGGGATGAGGAACACGGCCCACAAGAGGTCGGGCACGCCGCGCAGCACGTCCTGCACGACGCGAGCGAACTCGCAGATCGCGATGCGGAGCACGCGGTTCGTGCCGCGCGCGTCGCCGACGAACACGGTGCGGCTGGCGACCAGCGACAGCGCGAACCCGAACACCACGGCGAGCGCGGTGCCGAGCATCGCCATCGCCAGCGACGTGAGAGCCAGCGGCCCAACGTAGGCGAGGAACTCGACGCTCACGTTGGGCGCCGCGAACGACGCCAGGAACCCGCTCACGCGCGCGACGGCCTTGCCGCGTTCTTCTGCCGTCGCGAGCACACCGAGGTCGTAGCCACCCACCGCAACCATGAGGCCCGTGAGCGCCGCGAGCAGCGTCAGCACCAGGAGCCCGCGCGCGCGGAACGGCCGCTTCGCCGCCGCGATGCCGTCGCCCGGTGGGCGCGAAAGATGCTGCGCTACCTGCACGCGGCCCCCACGGCGACGCGCTAAGCGCGCCCTTCCGTCGCCGCCTGGTCGGTGCGCGCAAACAACCGGTCGCGCACTGCCGCCAACTCGCGCGGCAAGCCATCGAAGAACACGCGGCCGTCGCGCACGGCGAGCACGCGATCGAAGCGCTCAGTCACCAGCTCCAGTTGGTGCAAGCCGACGATCGCGGTGCGGCGCTCGCGACGCACCAGATCGACCAGCAAATCGATCATGTCGCGCGCCAGGGTCGGGTCGAGCGACGCCGCTGGTTCGTCGGCGAGCACCAACCGCGGCTCTTGTACCAGCAGGCGCGCAAACGCCACGCGCTGGCGCTGACCGCCGGACAGCGTGCCGATCGGCGCTTCGACTTTGTCCTCGATGCCGGCCGCGCGCAGCGCCGCCGCCGCCTTGTCGCGTTCTTGCGGCCACAGCAAAGACCAGACGCTGCGCAAGAACGACCAGCGACCCACGCGGCCGAGCAGCACGTTGTGGATCGTGCGCAGCCCAGGCACCAACGCGTCGGCTTGGTAGAGGTGACCAATGTCGAGCCGCAGCTTGCGCAGCTGCCGCGCCGACAACCCGGCGAGGTCTTGGCCGAGCACCGTCACACGACCCCGATCGGGCGCAAGATCACCCGACAGCAGGCGCAGCAGCGTGGTCTTGCCGGCTCCCGACGGGCCGACCAGCGCGACGACTTGACCCTCGGGGATGGCGAAGGTGACGTCGCGCAGCACCGCGTGCGCGCCGAACACCTTGTCTACCCCTTCGACGCTGACCGCCGACCGCGGCTGCGCTGCGACCGCAGTCATGCCAGGTCCCCACGAGGAATCGATGGAGTTCGTCGTTCGCGCACGGGCTTGCGATCCTCGGTTCACGCTGACGACGAACGCGGGCCTAGCTGCCCTTGAACATGGACTCGAGCGCCGGCGACTGCAGGACCGCCTTGATGCCATCCCACCACTCAGGAACAGCGACCACATACTTGCCGCCGACATTGTCGTTGGCACCCATCACCGTCTTCTCGAGGTCGCTGGATCCATCCAGTCCGAGGAACGCCTTCTTCAACTTGTCGAGCGTGCCCGCGCCAAAGCGCTGGTCGATGTCCGTGCGCGCACTCCACGAGTAGTCGATGTACTTCGGCGTCTCCCACAGCACCCGCACCTGCTCCTTGGTGACCTTGCCCTCCCTGATCCACTTGTCGTAGGTGGAGTAGTTCACCGCGCCAGCATCAAAGGTGCCGTCGCGCACATCGGTGATGGTCTTGTCGTGGTTGCCACTGAACGCCACCAAGCTGAAGAACTTCTCGGCCTCGGCGACGCCTTGCTCCTTGGCCAGCAGGTGGCGCGGCATGACGTGCCCCGACGTGCTCTTCTTGTCGCCAAAGGTGAACTTCTTGCCCGCGAGGTCGGCGACCTTCTGGTACGGCGAGTCACCCTTGACGATGATGTAGCTCTTGAACTCGAGGTCCTTGGCGCGCGACACCAGCGGCAGCACGGCGCCCTTGCTCTTGAGCATCGCGTCGACCGTGGTCACGCCGCCGAGCCAACCGAGGTCGGCTTGGTTCGAGACCAGCGCGACGACGGCGCCTTCATACGTCGTCGGCTTGATCTCGGCGTCCACGCCCAGCTCGGCCTTGATCCAGGCCGCGATCTGCAACTGGTCATCCCGCAAGCGATCCTTGTTGGCATCCGGGATCGCCACCACGCGCAACACGGCGCGAGCTTCGCTGGGTTTGGCGGGAGCCGAAGGGGCTTCGCTGGGTTTAGAGCAAGCGGAGAGGAGAAGGCCGAGGCCGGCCACGCAGAGCGTCAGGCGCATGGCCGCGAGCCTAGGGCGCGCACGCGGTGCACACAAACAAAGACACGCAGCGCGCGCAGATGGAACGACTACCCGGCCCCCGACACCCCTCAGTCGGGTTTGCGCTGCTTCACTTGGGTGCGCAGCTTCTGCAACAACTCGCGCAGCTCCTCAACCTCGCGACGCAGACCGTCGACCTCGTTCTCCAGGCGATCTTCGGGCGGCGCAACCCGCACGCGGCGCGCCGTCGGAGCGTCTGGTGGTGTCGGGTAGGCCGGCTCGGTTGTGGGTGTCGTGACGCTGCCCGCGCGCACGGGGTTTGGACTGCGCGGCCGAGTCGTGCGAACCTGCGCTGGGGCGGGCGCGACCGGAGCTGGGGTCGCAAAGTCGAGGAGCCTCCGGCGACCGTCTTGCGCACCGAACGGCGAGTGGGGGGGCGTCGTCGGGGTGGCAGGTGATGCCAGGGTGGGAGCGGGCGCCGGGGTGCGTGCTTGGCGGGGGCTACGGGCGCTGAAAGGGTCCATCGGAGCAAAGCCGCGGATCGCGCCGCGCGGCGCGGACGTTTGGCCAGGCGGCTGGGGCGTCGGCGGTGCGATGGTGCCCGCAAAGCCCAGCCCGCTTCCACTTGGCGGCGCGCCGTGGAAGTAGTGGTGCACCTCGTGCCGATGCGTGTACTCGTGCGGCTGCGCGGCACTCGGCTCGGGAATGGCGGCCGGCGCGGGCGCCGGCCGTGCGAACATCAGGGAGCGCAACGCGCTCAATGGTGCCGTTGCTTCTGTTGGTGCTGGTGGCGGTGTTGACGCCTCGGCGACCGGCCGCACGACGCGCGGCGCAACCAAAAGCCGACGGGCGACCCCTGGCTCGCGGCCAATGTTCAACAGGTTCGTCAACGGCTCGAGCGACGGCACCTCCACGGGTGACGCGGGTGCGCCTTGGGGGGCGAGAAGACGACCGAGCACCGGTACCTCCTCCACCACCGACGCGCCCGCGTCGGACGGCTGACGACGTCCCGCGCGCGTGCTGGCCACCGGCTTATCGGTGGCCTTGTTGGTGGCCTTATCGCTGGCCTTCTCCGCGGCGATCTTGCGCGCCGCCTCCATCACCTCGGCGGCGAGCTTCTCGTCGCCAGCGCGACGCAACTCGGCGGCGACGCGTTCGAAGCGGGCCATGTCCGAAACAGGCTTGGGAGACGGCGCCGGTGCCGACTGGGCAAAGATACCGCCGAGACTCAGCATGGCGCTGGCGGCGGAAACGAACAGGAAACGACTCATCGTGGGTTCTCCAAAGGAAGATCAGAAGGACGAGAGGGAAAGCGAAACTGGTCGATGACGCGCCCGCAGCGCACCTCGAGATGTGCCAGGCGCGCGTCGATGGCGCGCATCAGGGTGCCGATGTCGAGATCGTCGGCGAGCGTGCTCTGGCCCAGCAGCTCGCGGATCGCATCGACTTCGACGCGCAGCGCGGCGATGTCGCGCGCCAGCGCCACGACCGGCGCCGGCAGCGACGCGGCGACGACCGGGTCGAGCGCCACCGCGATGGGCGGCCTGGGGTCGATGGCGCGCACGTCGGGCAGCACGAAGGGCGCGCTGCCGCAGAACGCGAGGACAAGGGCGCGTGCCAGGCTGGAGCCCACGCGGCTGCGCCGCGGCGCCCCTTCGAGCAGCAGGCGCACGCGACGTTGCAGGCCGCTCGTGGTCGCCGCCATGGCCTGGCCATGCGCCATGCCAACGCCGCGCGGCGCGTGCGCCAGCCACTCGGCCGCGCGCACCAGCGCGCGCGCCAACGCCACGCCGGCCTGCGGATGCGTGCTACGCGCGATGGCGTCGCATCGCAGTTCCGCCAGCGCCAGCAACCGGCGGCGCGCCACCCACAACAACGGGTGGAAGAACAGCGCGCGGCACACCAAGGCGTAGAGCAGGCTCCATGCCGGATCACGCCGCCGCACGTGCGCCAGCTCGTGCGCCAGCATCGCGTGCAGCTCGGCGGCGTCGAACTCGCGCACCGCGCGGTCGGACACGCACACCTCGGGGTGCAACAGACCGAGGGCGAGCGGGGTCGTGGCACGCGCCGAGGTCGTGATCAACGGCACGCGCGACAGGCGAAGCGCAGTGGCCAATGCGACGGCGTGATCGCGCAAACTCGCGCTCGGCGCGCGTGGCGACAGCCCGCGTCGCAGCCGGCTGTACACCCACGCCAGGTGCACCAGCGCGAACGCGGCCAGCGCGAGCCATGCCAGGGTCGCGACGTCGACGCGCGTGAGGCGTTCATGCCACGCCACAGCAGTCGCCAAGGAAGGCTCACTCGACACCGCCGAGAAAGCGCCTGGCACCGAGGGCGTCGCCGCAGTCAGCGACTCACTCGCGAGCGCGCGCCACGAACCCACCCACGGGTCGATGCCGACGCCGAGTTGCAGCGAGGCGGTGAGCAACCCGCCGAGCAACGCGACCCGCCACACCAACTCGCGCGCCGCAGCACTGGCGCGGGGCAGCACGCGATCGAGCAGCAGCGCCACGAGGCCAAGCGCGAGAGTATGCAGCGCGGCGGTAGCGACCCAGGCCTGCACTGCGCCGAGCCACGGAGTGAGCGCGTCACGCATCGTCGTTGCGCTCCTTCGGCGTCCCGGCTTGACGCAGCTGCGCTTCACGCGCATCGATCAGCTTGCGCAGCTCGGACAGCTCGCGCGGATCGAACTCGCCGTCGCGCAGCAACTGACTCACCAACGCCGCCTGGCTGCCGTCGAACACGCGCTCGACCACGTCGGTCACCATCGAGCGGCCCACGTCGTTCTCACGCACCGCGGGTCGATACACGAACACGCGGCCCTCGGCGCGATGCCGCACCAGGCTGCGCGTCTCCATCTTGCGCAGCATGGTGCCGATGGTGGTGAGTGCGAGTCCGCGCTCGCGCCCGAGCGTCTCGTGCACCTGGGCCACGGTGGCTTCGCCGTGGTGCCAGAGTTCCGTAAGGATGGCGAACTGCAGTTGACCGAGTCGATGAACGCGCATGTGCAACTACCAGAGTAGTCGGATGTGACTACTCTGGTAGTTGAGGTTTCTCCTGATGTCGGGGAAACTTGCGTCGGGAGAGTCGCCCGGACGACCCCGTGCCTCCCAGAGCCCGACGACCTCCCGAGTTTGCACGTGATTCCACAATTGCCTGTCACCGCGTGACATCCAGCGGTGGTGCGCGGCCGCGCAGCGCCGGTGCGCGCTACACTTGGCGCATGGAACGCCCCCTCGCCGCGCGCCCCCGGGTCTACCTGGTCGGCGCCCACGCCACCGGCAAGACCACGCTCGCGCGCTGGATCCGCGACCGCTACGGCCTGCCGATGATCTCCGAAGTCGCGCGCCGCGTGATGGCCGAGATGGAGGTGCCGATCGAATCGTTGCGCGTGAACCTGCACCTGGTGAACGCCTTCCAGGCGCGCGTCTTCGAGGAGCAGATCCGCGCCGAGGCCGAGCACGACGGGCCGTTCGTGTCCGACCGCGCGTTCTGCAACATCGCCTACGCCGCGCACCACTCGACGATCCTGCCGGAGATCGCTGCCGACCCGCGCCTCGCCCGCTACATGGACACCGTGCGCGACGGCGTCGTGTTCTTCTTGCGCCCGCACAAGGAGCTACTCGCGGTCGACGGCGTGCGCGAGATCCCCGCGTGGGACGACGTGGTGCGCGTCGACGGCATGGTGAAGCTCATGCTCGAGCTGTTCTCGATCCCCTACATCCAGGTCGATTGTCTCTCGATGCAGGAGCGCGTGCGCTTGGTTGAGCGCGTGCTCGACCTCGCGGGGATGCCATCGGTGGCGACGACGAAGCGGTATTTGAAGACTGGCGAGGAGCAGCCCGCGCAGTCGGCGCGGAAGAGTGGGCAGCAGCCGGTGAACTGAGTAAGGCACCGTCGTCGTGCGCCGACTCGTGACGCGCACCACTGGTCGCCAGCTAGGGCCAGCGACAGACTCCAATCCCGCCGTTGCTCGCCGTGACGCCGAGGGGGTTCGCCGAGGGGTCGAGCGACAAGTGCTGATTGAAGCAACGAAGCCCCTCCAGCGCAGCCAGCGCCGGAATCGTGTAGGTCAGTCTCGTCGTGCCCGTGGCGGTCGACAAAGGGATGAGGTTCTCGCCGCTGACGTAGAGCGTGCAGCCCGGCATGCCAAGTGACGCGAGGTCGTGCGGCAGCAGGATCGGGCCCCAGGCGCGATCCGAATCACCGAAGAACAGCACTCCAGGCTGGCCAGCGCGGAGGCCGTGGATCTCGTGGCTCATGGGCAGGCCGAGATAGGGCGCCGTGCCGGATAGTCGCGGCGTGCCCGAACTGCCGACGCATCCGGTGCCGAACACCTCGTAGGTGGCCGGTGTCACGGGAGAGTACTCCCAGAGATCGGACAGCGGGACTGAGTCAGCACCGCCGAACATCACCACCTTGGCGCGTGCCGTGTCGTAGGCGAGCGCGGCGCCCGACCGTGCGGTCGGCATCGACGATGGAACGCGCAGGGTCCACGCACCATCCCATTCCCAGATCTCGGAGGAGAGTCCTCGGTTGTCGCCGCCCCCGAACAACACCAAGCGCGCCCGCGCCACGTCGTACGTCATCCCGTGCCCAACGCGCGGCGGAGGATCCGTCGGCGAGCCGCCTGAACGACTCCAGTCGTTGCCGTTCCATTCCCACGTGTCGCCCAACGGGATGTATGGCGGGCCCGCACTCTGTCCACCGAACAACACCACACGGCGGCGCGCGGCATGGTACGCGAGCGTGTGGCCAGAGCGTGCGGCGGGGCTGTTAGACGGAAACCGCTGAGTCCAGCCGACCCCATCCCACTCCCACGTGTCCGCTGAGCTCGGGAACCCGCCAAAGAGAACGACTCGGCGGCGCTCCGCGTCGTAGGCGATCGCGTGGCCCCAGCGCCAGGGCGGGTTGTTGGTCGCAGTGCGCTGAGCCCAATTGCTGCCGTCCCACTCCCACGTGTCGGCATGACTCAGCCCCGCGGTACCCCCGACGAGGACGATCCTCGAGCGCGCGGCGTCGTACGTCATGGCGTGCCCCGAGCGGGCGCTGGGTCGTGATGCTGGGGTTCGCTGAATCCACCTGACTCCATCCCACTCCCAGGTGTCGGACAGAGAGACGGACTCAGACCTCCCCCCACCGAACAACACCGTGCAGCCGCGACTGACATCTTCGACAAGAGCGTGGCCCCCCCGCGCAGAGGGGCCCTGCCCCATCGGCTGAGTCCAACCGGTTCCATCCCATCGCCAGGTCTCGGACGACCCGGAGTAGAGGCCTGTCGCACCACCAAACAGGATGATCCCCGCGCCGGTCGCGTCGGGGGCCATGGCGTGTACCGCTGTGGGAGGCGGGCTGGTCAGGGGCGCGCGCTGAACCCAGTTCGTGCCGTCCCACTCCCACGTGTCTCTGAGCCAGATCGAAAAGCCATTGACGAGTCCGCCATACAGAACGACCCGACCGCGTGTGGCATCGTACGCCATGGCATGCGCTGAGCGCGGCGAAGGACTGTTCGCCGGGACGCGTTGAGTCCAGACGTTGCCGTCCCACTGCCACGTTTGCAGCGAACCGGAGAACGTCGCGACGAGGATGACCTGGCCGCGCGCAGCGTCGTAGGCCATGGCGAGGCTGCCGCTCCACGCTGGGTGAGCGGCCGGGCTGCGCTGCGTCCAAACCGCACCATCCCATTCCCACGTGTCGTCAAACAAAGCGCTGCGGCCATCGCCGCCGAACAGGACGACCCGACGGCGCGCAGCGTCATAGCCGAGCGCATGCGATCGACGCGCGGGTGGACCCCCGACCGCAACCTGCGTCCACTCGCTGCCGTCCCACTCCCACGTGTCACCGAAGTACGAGTTGCCGCTCTCGCCACCGAACAGGACGACCCGGTCGCGCGCCGCGTCGTACGCGAGCGCATGGCCCGAACGCGCCGAGGGACGCGTGGTTTGCTGCCGCTGGTGCCAGTGAGCCCCGTCCCATTCCCAAGTGTCCGCGCTTGCGATCCCGCTCCGATGCCCACCGAACAGCACCACGCGGTTGCGCGAGGCGTGGAGTGCCATCGAGTGCCCGACGGACCAGGGCGGCGACATCCCTTGCCACATCACTTGCCCTGTCTGCACGCTCGGGATTGCGGCCAGGATTGCGGCGATGATCATGCTTTGGTCTCTCCGACGGTTGGGGTTGACAGCAAGGTGGTTGCCGCCGCGCACACGATACCCACGCGAGTGTCAGGCGGCAGGCGCCTCAGCGCCTCAGTCCGACCCGAGCGCCGCGGTCGCCGCCGCCTTCGCTTCCTGCATCAACTCCGGCGGGTCGATGCCGCCCGTGGGCACCCACTCGATGCCGTCGCGCAGCAGCGGCGCGAGCTGTTCCCACAGATCGCGGTTGCCGACTTCCTTGCCATCCGCGGTGCGCCAATCGCGCGCTCGCCACGCGGGCAGCCAACGGGTGGCGCCGTCGATCACGTAGTCGTTGGCGCAGAACACGCGCACCGACACGGCGCGCTTGAGCGCGCGCAGGCCCTCGATCACGGCCAGCAGGCTCATGCGGTTGGCGGAGGCCGCCTCGACCTTGCCGCTGAGCAACTTCTTGACGCTGCCAAAGCGCAGCACCACGGCCCAGGCGCCGCGGTTGGTCTTGGGTGCATGCGACGCCGCGGAGAACAGGTCGACCCCCTCGTCGGTCGCGTCGTTCGTCAGCGTAGCGGCCACGTGCACCTGGCGCCGGCGAGCGCTGGCGATCGCGGCGGCGGCGAGTTGGTCGGCGCGTTCGTTGAACTCGTTGCCGGCGTGCCCGCGCACCCAGTGCCACTGCACGTCGTGCTGCGCCGCGGCTTCGTCGAGCGCGCGCCACAGGTCCTGATTCTTCACCTCCTTACCAGCCGCCGTCTTCCAGCCGCGCTTGCGCCAGTTCGTGATCCACTCGGTGATGCCGCTGCGGACATACGTGGAGTCGGTGTGCAACGCCACGCGCGTGCCGGGCGGGAACGCGCCGAGCGCCTGCAGCGCAGCCATCAGCTCCATGCGGTTGTTGGTGGTCTGCTCCTCGCCACCCGACAGCTCGCGCACCACGCGCTTGCCCTCGACCACGGCGACACCCCACCCACCGCGTCCGGGGTTCGGATCGCACCCGCCGTCGGTGTAGACCACGACGCGATCGCCGGTCGGGACGTCCTGGTGCGCGCGCTTCTTGGCCATGTGCAACCCGGCAGACTATGGCGCGGCGCTAGCATGGCAACGAGCCTTCCGAACGAGGCTCTACCCACGATGCTGTTCCAACGCTTCTACTGCGAGCCGCTGGCACAGGCGGCGTATCTCATCGCGCACGGCGGCGAAGCGGTCGTCGTCGATCCGCCGCGCGACGTCGACGAGATCCTCGCGGCCGCCAAGGCCGCGGGCGTGCGCCTGCGCTGGGCGCTGGCGACGCACGTGCATGCCGACTTCGTCGCGGGCCTCGCGGAGGTCGCCGCGGCCACCGGCGCGCGCATCGGCATGGGTGAACGCTTTGCCGGCGAACTGGTGTGCGAGCGGTTCGCCGACGGCCAAGACCTTGCCGTTGGTGGCGCGAACCTGCGCGTGATCGCGACCCCGGGGCACACGCACGAGAGCGTGTGTTTCCTGTTGCAGCCGCCATCGAACGAAGACGCCCCCGTTCGTCTCCTCACCGGCGACACGCTCTTCTTGGGCGACGTCGGCCGACCCGACCTCGTGGTTGCCGCCGGCACCTCGGCGCGCGACATGGCGCGCACGTTGTTCCACAGCCTGCACGAACGCGTCGCGCCGCTGCCCGACGCTACCGAAGTGTGGCCCGCGCACGGTGCCGGATCGGCCTGCGGCGTGAACATCGCGAGCGCCGCGTCGTCGACCCTCGGCCTGCAACGCCTCGGCAACTGGGCGCTGGCGGAGTCCGATGCAGAACGCTTCTGCGATCGCCTGCTCGGCGCCCTGAAGCCCGCGCCGCGCTACTTCGCACGCGTCGCGCGGATGAACCAACGCGGCCCGCGCCTGCTCGCCGACTACCCGGCGCCACCCCTATGGCCGGCCACCGAAGTCGCCGCCGCGCTGCACGGTGGCGCCCTGTTGCTCGACGTCCGTTCGTGCGTGCGCTACGGCGCTGGCCACTTTGCGCACGCCATCAACCTGGGTCTCGAAGGCGGCGAGTTCGAAGCCTGGGCCGGCGCGTTGCTGCCGGAGGGTCGCGGCATCGTGGTGCACGCCGACACGCCAGCGCTCGCGCAGGTCGCCTGGCGTCGGCTCCTGCGCGTTGGCTGCGAGCAGGTGGTGGGCTGCACCATCGAACTTCCACCCCAGCCAGCCACCACAGCGCAGATCGACGCCGTCGATCTCTTCGTCGACCTGCAGAACGACCCGAGCCTGCAAGTGATCGACGTGCGCCGCGCCGGCGAGTACGCAACCGGCCACGTGCCGCACGCCGTGCACGTCGAACTCGGCCCCGACCTGGCCGCGACGCCGTCGGTCGCCCACCTCGACCGCGACCGCCCCACCGCGGTTCTATGCGAGGGCGGCTACCGCAGCAGCGCGGCGTTGCCGCAGCTCGCAGCCGCTGGCTTCACCGCCCTGCGCAACGTGCGCGACGGCATGACCGGTTGGCGCGCCAACCACCTGCCGGTCGAGCGCGCCGCTACAGCGACTTCTTGATCAAGTAGAAGTCCAGGCGCTCGACGTTGGTGAGTGCGTTGCGCGCGGCCACTTCCTTCTCGGTCTTCGGCGGCGGCACGATGACTTTGTCGCCCTTCTTCCAGTTCACCGGGCACGCCACGCCGTTGCCGTCCGCGGTCTGCAACGCATCAACCACGCGCAAGATCTCGTCGACGCTGCGGCCGACGTTCAGCGGGTAATAGATGATCGCGCGGATCGTGGCCTTGGGGTCGATGAAGAACAGCGCGCGCACCGTCACCGTGGACGACTCGCCGGGGTGGATCATCCCGTACAGCTCGCTCACCTTCTTGTCGGTGTCGGCGATGAGCGGATACGGCAGGCGCGTGTCGAGGATCTTGGCCAGGTTCTCGACCCAGGCGAGGTGGCTGTGGATCGAGTCGATCGAGATGCCCACCAACTTGAAGTTGCGTGCCTCGAACTCCTTGTTGCGCTTGGCCAATTCGGTCAGCTCGGTCGAGCACACCGGCGTGAAGTCCGCCGGATGCGAGAACAGCAGCGTCCACTTGTCGCCTTGCCATTCGCGAAAGCGGACCTCGCCGTGCGTGGTGATCGCGGTGAAGTCGGGCGCCTTGTCGCCGATGCGCGGCATGGAACGGATCGCGGGAGTCGAAGCGCTGGCGGGCGCGGTCGACGTGGTGACGGGAGTGCACATGTTGGGTCCTTTGGTGCTTGGTCCGCGGAAAGGGTCGCCGCGCGCGTGAACCGCGCGCGGCTTCAGCGAGCGTCGCATGCTAGCGAACGCGCCGCCCTGGGCGAGCGAGGGATCCCCCACAACGCCGACACCCCCCTTGCAAACACTCACACACAAGCGCCGGCCAGTCGGTCGCCGCACCCGATTGGCAGCTAGGATCTCGCGTTGTGCGATACGCCTGCTCCCCTGCTGGCGGCTCTGACCTGCGCGATATCAGCCGGCCGGGTCACCGCCCGGGAGCAGCGCATCCGCGAGATCGCGCCGCGGTTGCTTGCGACGGCGACCAGCACGCCGAACTGGTTTCTCCTCGGCTTCGAGTTGGTGGAGGCCGAGCTGGACTTCGATGTGCGCGCCGCGCTCACGACGGCGCAGCGCCTGATAGCCGGCGCGGCCGACGACGCAACGCCTGGGGCAATGCACGCAGCCACTGCACTGGCGGCCCTGAGCATGGCGCGCCTCGAAGGCTTGTCTGCAGCCGCGGACCTCGTGCGACGCTCGACCACGCCGCCGCCCGCGGATACCGGCCCGGCGATGCGCACCCACTACCTGCTCGCCCGTTCTCGCACGGCCGCGATCGCCCAGGATTGGGCCAGCGAATTGACGCTTGCGATCGAAGCCCGCGCGGCGGCGAGCAGCAGTGGAGATGCGGTTCTCGCGGCGCGCGCCGCGCTGATCCTGCACGACGCCAGCCGCGGCGAAGACGCGGACACCGAGCGGACCACGCTCAACGAGGCGCGCGCCCGCGTCGAAGCTGCCAGGGTCACCTTCCTTGACGCCCGCCTCCTGTTCGCCGAGCACTTCTTCAACCGGCGCGCGGGTCACGCACAGGAAGCCAACCGACTGATCGACGCGATGGAGAAGGCTGCTCTCGCGGCGGGGAATCGTCGGTTCGAAGGACTCGCCCAGGTCCGCCGCGGTCGGTTCGCGTACCACCGGTACGACCACGATGTGGCCGTGCGCGCGTTCCGTGCGGCGCGGACGCCGTTCCAACTCTTGGGCGATCGCATCGCGTTGGCCCATGCGATCGAGTTCGAGGCCGACGTCGAGGTACGCCGCGACCTCGTGCGCGCCGCGGAGTTGGTGCAAGAAAACCTGGCGCTGCTGGCCGGCCGCAGCCTTCCAGCGTGTGACACGGGGATTGCGAACACCCGGCTCAAACTGGCGGTCGAGCAGCGCGACTCCGACCTCGCCATGGAGATGGCGACCCAGATCGAGCGCAGCAACACGCGAACCGACCTCGACGAACGACGCCATGACGAAGTGCGCGAGCGATTGGCGCGCGCGGAGGCCGAGCGCGTCGCCGCCGAAGCCGACCTTCGCGCGGAGCACGTTCGGGCTCGCGACCGCGCCCGCCTGACCTGGGTGCTCGGCTCGCTCGGCGTTGCCGTTGTCCTCGGTGCGTTCGCCCTCGTGACGCTGCGCAGCCGGCGCAAGCTGCTCGCGGTCAATGTGAACTCGCGCAAGGCGAGACTGATCCGGCTCGTTCCGAACTTGTCCAGGCGATCACCGCGGCCGGGCAACAGGCGGCGCGCTTGTGCGTGCAGTTGCAGGCGTACCACACCGCCGCGCCGACCAACCCCGAGCCGATCGATGTCGACGCGCTCGTGCGCAGCCTGCTGCCCGTGCTGCGCGCTGCGGTCAGCCCATTGGTAGACGTGCGCGCGCAGTCGGGCACCGAATCACGGATGGCCCGGATCGATCGGGCCGAGTTCGAGCAAGTCGTGCTCAACTTGGTGGTGAACGCGCGTGACGCCGGCGCCAAGTCGGTCAGCGTGATCACTTCAACCGTCCGCTTGCTCGACGCCGAGATCGCTACCAGCGAGATCGTCGGCGACGTGACAGCCGGCGACTACACGGTGCTCGAAGTCGCAGACGACGGCCAGGGGATGAGTCCCCAACTGGCCAGCCGAATCTTCGACCCGTTCTTCACCACCCGCTTCCCCGGCCGCGGTCTGGGCCTCGCCGTAGTACTTGGAGCCGTGCGGCGCCGTCACGGCGGGATCGCGGTGGAGAGCGAGGTTGGCGTCGGGTCGCGCTTCAAGATCTACTTGCCCACGGTGAGCGCCGACTGTGCGCGTCAGCCCGTACCAAACCCCGAGCCGCCGTCGGCCGCAGAGACACGCGGCACAGTGATGGTGGTCGACGACGATCCCAGCGTCCGCAGGTTGCTCGCCACCACGCTGCGCGAGGCGGGCCACAACGTGCTCGATGTCGGCAGCGGCAAAGCAGCGATCGAAGCCCTGGCGTCGCTGCCGACCGAGCCAACCCCGCTGCTCCTTCTGGATGTCACGATGCCCGAGATGGACGGCACCGAAGTCATGGCGCGGGTACGCGCCACGCATCCGCAAGTGCCGATCGTGTTGATGAGCGGTCACACCAGCAGCTACGTCGAGGAGGTCGCGCAGACAGCGCGCCCCGATGGCTTGCTCCTGAAGCCGTTCGACCTGAACCAGATGCGCGAAGTCATCGCCACCACGATGGCCGCCGCGGCCAGCCGCCAGAATCGCCGCAATGTGGGCTGACGCAGTTCTTCGCGCGTCAACACCGCAGACTAAGTCCTAAAACACCGGCGCCGTCTCACCCCGTTCGCACGCCAAGAGCCGCCGTTGCAAGAAGGCGCGCTCCGGCACCGAACACGCGCAACGCAGCGCCGCGGCGAACGCCTTCGCCGCCGCCGGCAGTTCGCCGCTCGCCCACAGCAGCTGCGCACGCGTCGCCGGCAACAGGTAGTAGCCCGTCAGACGATCGTCCAGCGCGTCCAACTCGACGAGCGCCGGCGCGACCCCATGCACCTTGGCCACCGCCACCGCGCGATTGAGTCGCACCACCGGCGAGTCGGCAATCTGCACCAACTGATCGAAGCGACGCAGGATCGCGCACCAATCGGTGTCGGCGTACGACGGCGCTGCCGCGTGGCACGAGGCAATGGCGGCCTCGACGTGATAGGAGGTCAACTCCGCACCATCGAGCGAACGCTCGAAGTGTGCGAAGCCAGCCGCGATCGCCGTGCGGTCCCAGCGCGCGCGATCCTGTTGTGGCAGAGTCAGTGGCTCGCCGACCGCGTCGATGCGCGCCGGTAGGCGTGCCGCCTGGAAGTGCAGCAGCGACGCCAACGCGTGCACCTTGGGCATGGCCGTCGACGGCATCGACAGCAGCAGGGCAACGAGCCGCATCGCCTCGCGCACCAGGTCTTCGCGCACCATGTTCTCGCCCTTGGCTGCCGAGTAGCCCGCGTTGAACAGCAGGTAGAGCACGTCGAGCACCGAGTCGAGGCGCGCCGGCAGCTCGTGCGCCGGCGGCACGGAGAACGCGACCACTTCCCGCTGCAGGCGAGCCTTGGCGCGCGTCAGGCCCTGCGCCACGGTGGCCTCCTTGGCGAGCAGCGCGCGCGCAATCTCGTCGACGCCGAAGCCGCAGAGGGTCTTCAGAGTGAGTGCCACGCGCGCCGAGGCGGCGAGGCTCGGGTGGCAACACATGAACATCATCGACAACGTGTCGTCGGCGACTTCGGCGGGCAGTTCCTCGCCGATGTGAGCGCGCCCCGCGGCGTCGGCCCAACTGTCTAGCTGGGCCTGTTTGCGCTCGGTCATCTTCTTGTGGCGCAGCGCGTCGAGCGCCAGGTTGCGCGCCACCTGCACGAGCCACGCCTCGGGCTCACGCGGGATGCCCTCGAAGGGCCACGCGCGGAGCGCGCGCAGCAACGCTTCCTGCACGACATCCTCGACGAGATCGAGGTAGTCGCTGCCGAACACGCGCGTGAGCCCAGCCACCATGCGGCCGTACTGATGGCGGAACAGATGGTCCACCAGGGTTCCCGCACGCGCCGGGTCACGTGCGCACGGCTCACTCACTCGGCCGGCGGCTCCTGTCCCATCCAATCGACTTCGCGAATCTCGATCGAGCCACCGACGAAACTGAGGTTGGGTTGATCGCGACACATCTCGACCGCGTGTTCGTAGCTGTCCGCCGTGATGAAGTACACCCCGCCGACGATCTCTTTGGTCTCGCCGAACGGGCCGTCCTTCACCGCGATCCGCCCGCTCTTGTTGGCGAGCACGCGGCCCCCCTCATCGACGAGCTTCTTGCCGTCGCGGATGCGACCTTGGGCAGCCATCTTGGCGCCCCAGGCTTCGTACTTCTGCAGCAGGCCCTGGATCTGCTCCGGGCTGATGGTGGCGTAGGCAGAGGGATCGGAACGCAGGACGAGCATGTAGTGGGTCATGTGTGGTCTCGCCAAGTGGACGAAGCAGGGCGAACGGTTTCGACAAGAGCCAAAAGAAAGAGGCGTGCTATCGGCTCACCGCGACCTCCGTGCGCGCGCCTAGCGTGTGGACCGGCGGCATCGTGACCCGGCTCGACTAGTGCGCCAAGCTGCAGTGGGGGGCGACTAGGTCGCGCGCTGCAGCGCATTGCGAGTGACGCGCGGTGCGGCCAAGTCGCGCTTGACCGCAACGGATTCCACAAAGTGGGGGACGTTGCCACGCTTCGCGGGGGCCTCTGAGCGGGAGTTGTCAAAAAACTTGTCAAGTCCGGTGATTCCCAGATCTCGCCGAAGTTGCCACCACGTAGCGCGACACTCGATGCGACCGACTCTTCCTGCCCTTCTCTCTGTCGTCACCCTCGCGGTGGCGGTTCACGCTCAGGTTGCTTGGGTCCATCGCTCGTCAGACCGCGGCGAGTTGCCAATTCCGGGCGGCAGCAACAACCAGAGTTCCTGTGTCGTCGCCGACTTCGACGGCGATGGGCGCCAGGACTTCGTGGTGGCGAGCCGCTACGCCGGCGGCAAGGTCGAGCTGTGGCGCTTCAACGGCACGAGCTGGCGCAAGGATCTCATCGACCCGAGCGACGTGACCCCCGAAGCCGGCGGCGCGACCCACGACATCGACGGCGACGGCGACCTCGACCTCGTCTTGGGCCAGGACTGGGGCGGCACTGAGATCTACTGGTGGGAGAACCCGCGCCCCAACTTCGGCGGCACCTGGACGCGGCGCGTGATCAAGTCCGGCGGCATGACCGACCACCACGATCAAGCGTTCGGCGACTTCGATGGTGATGGGCAGGCGGAGTTAGTGAGCTGGGTGAACTTCACCGAGCTGGCGGTGTTCGAGATCCCGAGCAATCCGCGCAACGCCGGCACGTGGCAGTCGACCGTGATCTACCGGGCGCGTGGCCAGGCCGAAGGCGCCGCCGCGGCCGACATCGACGGCGACGGCAAGGTCGACATCGTCGCCGGTGGCCGCTGGTTCAAGCACCAAAGCGGCAGCACGTACGCCGAGAACGTGATCGACGCCTCGTTGCAGCTCGGCCGCGTCGCAGTCGCCCAGATCATTCCAGGTGGGTGGCCCGAGGTGGTGTTGTTGCCGGGGCACTCGAGCGGCGAGGGTTTCTTCTACATGTGGATCGGCGCCGCCTGGACGCGCAACTCGCTCGGCTTCTTCTCGTTTGGCCACACACTGGCGGTCGCCGACATCGACGGCGACAGCAAGCAAGATGTGCTCTCCGGTGAGATGGTGCTGGGCGGCCGCGGTTGTCGACTGCGCGTGCACTACGGCAACGGCAGCGGCAACTTCAGCGAACAGTTGCTGTCCACGGGCAACGACATCCACGAGGGCCGGCTCGCCGACGTCGACGGCGACGGCGACTTCGACATCGTGCACAAGCCGATGGACGACCGCGTGCCGCGCATCGAGCTGTGGATGAACCCGCGCCAAGGCGGTGGGCAAACCTGGCAGCGACACTTGGTCGACGGCGCGCTGCCGAACACCGCGGTGTGGATCGTGGCCGGCGACCTCAATGGTGACGGCCTGCCCGACCTGGCGGGCGGCGACGCGTGGTATCGCAATCCCGGCACGCTGGGCGAAACCTGGACGCGCGCCGTGGTCGGCTCACCGCTCAACAACGTGAGCGCCATCTACGACTTCGACGGCGACGGCGATCTCGATCTGTTCGGCACGCAGGGCAGCGGCGCCAACACCAACCCGCGCATGGCGTGGGCGGAGAACATCGGCGGCGGCAACTTCACGGTTCGCGCCAACATCGCCCAGGGTGTCGGTGACTTCCTGCAAGGCGTGGCGGTCGCGCGCTTTGGCGGCGCGTCGGCCCCCTTGCAGATCGCGCTGTCCTTCCACTTCGGCGGCAATGGCGTGCAGATGCTCACCCTGCCGCAGGATCCGCGCGGCCAGACGTGGACCTGGCAGGCGATCAGTCCCACCGACTTGAAGGAAGACCTCGACGCTGGCGACATCGACGGCGACGGTGACCTCGACTTGTTGCTGGGGACACACTGGCTCGAGAACCCGGCGTGGCAGACCCACGTGCTCGGCTCGGTCGCCGACTTGACTTCGGTGGGCACGCCCGAACCCGACCGCAACGAGCTGGCCGACATCGATCGCGACGGTGATCTCGACGCCATCGTTGGCCTGGAGAACGGTCGCGAGATCTTGTGGTTCGAGAACCCAAGGCCAGCGCAGAGCGCCACCACGCTTTGGCCGCGCCACATCATCGCGGTCGTCGAAGGCCAAGGCTTCAGCCTCGACGTCGCCGACCTCGACCGCGACGGCGACATGGACGTGGTCGTGGGCGAACATCGCGGCACGACTGACAACCGCGTGCTGATCCTCGCGAACAACGGCACGTTCACCAATTGGCCGCAACGCGTGATCGACACGATGCCGGCGTCGCAGGGCGACCACCACGACGGCACGCAGGTGATGGACCTCGACCGCGATGGCGACCTCGACATCTTCTCCACCGGCTGGCTGGTGCCGAAGATCTGGGTGTACGAAGGCTCGGGCGGCGGCGGCGGAGGGGGGGCGGTCGGCCCGATCGACGTAGAGCCCGCTGGCGGCACGTTCCTGATCGAGCGCCGCGTCAGCCTCAGCGTGCCTTCGCACCCGACGGCCAACATCCGCTACACGCTGGATGGCAGCGAGCCGAACCCGAACTCGCCGCTGTACACGACGCCGCTCACCGTGCTCAACACCAGCACGCTGCGCGCCAAGGCGTTCGCTGCCGCGCTGCAACCGAGCGTCACCGCGACCGCCGAGTTCGCGCGCTTGGGACCGCACGTCGGGCACTGGCGCTTCGACGACGGCCGCGGGGGCGTGGCGCACAACGGAGCCGGCGGTCGGGACGGTCAGTTGGTCGGCGCCAGGTGGGCAATCGGTGTGGTGGGCACGGCGTTGCAGTTCAACGGCCAGAGCGACCGCGTGGAGATCGGCAACCTCGACGTCAGCGGCAACGCCGTCACGATCGCGGCCTGGATCTACGCCGACCGCTTCGATCATTTGCCGCTGCAAGACTCGCGTTTCGTGTCGAAGACCCGCAGCACGTACGATCAGGATCACTTCTGGATGCTGAGTTCGTTTGCCGACACCCAGCCCCGGCTGCGCTTCCGTCTGCGCACCAACGGCTACACCACGACGCTCATCGCCAGTTCCGCCACGCTGCCGACCCAGGCGTGGGTGCACGTGGCCGCCACCTACGACGGTTCGATGATGCGCGTGTGGCAGAACGGACAGGAAGTCGGCGCCGTGGCGAAGTCTGGTCCGCTCGACACCGACCCGAACGTGACCGCGTGGATCGGTGACAACCCGACGCAGGCGGGTAGCCGCCCGTTCGCCGGTCGCATCGACGACGTTCGCCTGTTGACGCGCGCCCTCACGGCCAACGAGCTGCGCGCACTCGCTAGCGATCGTGCTCTGCCGGGAGTGATCACCTACGGCATCGCGCAGCGTGCGTGCGCTGGTGACATTCGCATCGAGCCGGTAGGCGGCACTGCGACGGCTGCCGCCCGACGAAGCTTTGGCATCGGCTGTGTGGGTGCACCCTCGCAGACGGCGGGTGTGTTGGTCATCGGTGCCACGCCGCTCGCCACCCCGTGGCCCTTGGTTGGTGCCTTGCTCTGGATAGGTGTCGACGGCCGCACCCTCGTGATCCCTGTCAGCAGCGACGCCAACGGTCAGACACGTCTGGCCTTCTCGATCGCGGGCCTCGGCGCCTTGGGGCCGCTGGCGACGCAGTTCCTGTGGCTCAACACCCCAAGCTGCGGCATCAACGGCCAGCTCAGTTCGAGCGACGCGGTGTATTTGTTCGCGCCGTAGGGCCCGAGGGGCTGGCCGATGGGCTGGCCTAGGTCGCCGAGCCGAGAATGCCGCGGATCCAGCGTTCCCACAGCCGCGGGTTGAGCTTGCGCACGTGCTTGTCGGCGACCTTGACCCGGCGCAGCACGTCGTCGTGATCCATCACGCAGGCACCCTCGGGGATCGAGGTCCATACGGCGCCAAAGCTGAGATCGCGATCGACGAGCTTCTCGAGTTCTTTGCCGGTCTTGGCGCCCTCGAAGTCCTCGAGCAAGCGCAGGTCGACCAACGCTTGCCCGATCGGCAGCGGGCTGCGGAACGCGCTCAATCCGCACAGCCAGTCGGCGCTGACTACGAAGAACTCCGCTAGCTCGGCGATCTCGGCGGCCGACGGGATGGTCGTGCTGTCGGGATCCTCCCAACGCGACACCGCGGCCTGCGTGACGCCGACGATGTCGGCGACCTCGCCTTGGGTCATCTGTTGCTCTTGCCGGATCTTCTGCAGCCGGCGCGCGCACTCGGCGACGCGACCTTGCAGGACTTCGGGCGAACGACGAGTGCGGCTAGCTTTCTTTGACACGACAGCGTCCGAGAGAGTTGCGCAGGGGGGACGCTAGATCATGCCATTCTGACTACGGTATGTCGACGGCGTCGAATCATTACCGGCGCGCGACCGACGCGCTCAGCCCGGCATGGCCGCGACGCGACGCCGGAGCTGGCCGCACGCCGCGTCTACATCCGCGCCCACCGACACGCGCATGGTGGCCAACACGCCACGGTTCTTGAGGCGACGCACGATCTCGACCACACGGTCGCGCGGGGTCGGCGCGAAGTCAGCGCCGTCGACGCGGTTCCACACGATGAAGTTGACGTAGCCGTAGACACCGCCGACCAGCGCGGCCAGCGCGTCGATATCGGCGTCGCGGTCGTTCACGCCGGCGAGCAGGGTCCACTCGATCTGCACCGGGTTGCCGATGGTGCGCGCATAGCTGTCGGCGGCCGCGACCAGCGCCGGGATTTCGTCGTCGCCGGCCTGCGGCAGCAGGTGCTTGCGCACCGCAGGATCGACGGAGTGTAACGACAGCGCCAGCGCTGGCCTGACCTCGGCCTCCAGCATGCGCGCGAACGCGCGCTGCGAACCAACCGTCGACAAGGTTTGTCGGCGATACGAGATGAGCCCATCGCGACCAAAGCGCGCGGCGGCGGCGAGCACGTTCTCCAAGTTGTGCGTCGGCTCGCCCATGCCCATGAACACGACGCGGTCGATGCGCATCTGCCGGCGCGCGTGCGCCAGCTGCTCGACGATCTCGGCGACCGACAGGTTGCGCTTCAGGCCGTCTTTGCCGCTGGCGCAGAAGCGACAGCGCACCGCACAGCCAACCTGGGTCGAGACGCACACCGCCCCCACCGGCATGGCTACCGTCTCGACCAGATCACCACCGGCGTCGAGCACCAGCCGCACCGAGCCATCCTGCGACACCACGCGCTCGACGATGCGGGTGGCGAGACCTTCCGCCTCGAACTCGCCGAGCACCGCGAGATCGCTCTTCGACAGCGCCAAGCCGCGGGCGGCGAAACGCTTCGGATCCAGAGCCTCCCCCGCCATCAACATGCGGCGCGCGATCAACGCCTTGTCGGGCGCGAGGCGATCGAGGGTCGCGTAGGGGGGAGCGGCGGGAGGAGTCATGCCTTGGGGGCAGCGATCCTAGGAGTCTGCGTCACGGGAACGGACCGAAAGTCCTAATAGGCGCCGGCGCGGGCTAACGCCCAGCGGACGGCGTCGGGAGTTGGGACTTCAAAGACTGGTTGTACCGGACTGAAGTTGGTTCGGGATCGTCGATGGGC
>JANPER010000047.1:0-3607 GCA_031423015.1 Planctomycetota bacterium
CGCAGGATGCGCCGGTGCAGGCGCGTGGTGACCTCGATGACGTCCTGGTCGGTGAGCGGCTCGGCACGCTGGAAGACGGGCCGCGAGAACGGGCTCGCGCTCGAGTAGACCCCGGCGCTGCACCTGACAAGGGCACTAATGATGATGCGCGCCGCGCGCGCATTTTGATAAGGTGCCCTTGCAGGTGAGCTTCGGCGTTGGGCCGACCTCGCGTCGACGCCAGTTGCGTGGCGCAGTGCATGACCGCCCCGCCCAATGGAGGTGAGACCGTGAAGCACGCACCGCTCGAAGATGTGCCGGGCAGTTCGTGGCATACGATCCCGGCCGACGAGGCGACTGCTCGTCTCCGGTCCGCCCGTGCCGGATTGACGGCGGCCGAAGCATCGCGGCGCCTGCTCGAACACGGACCGAACGAACTGCAGGCCGCCCACCGCGTCTCGCCGTGGACGATCCTCCTCGAGCAGTTCAAGAACGTGCTCATCGTCATCCTCCTCGTGGCGACGGCGCTGTCGGCGTATCTCGGTCACGGGATCGAAGCCATCGCCATCACCGTGATCGTCCTCTTCGCGGTCGTGCTCGGCTTCCTGCAGGAGTACCGGGCGGAGCGCGCCATCGAGGCGCTGCGGCAGATGGCCGCCCCGACTGCGACCGTGCTGCGCGATGGTGAGGAGGTCGAAGTCGCTGGGCGGGACGTCGTGCCGGGGGATGTCGTGAACCTCCGCGCGGGTAATCGGATCCCGGCGGATGTGCGATTGCTCGAAGCCGTCAACCTGCAGATTCAGGAAGCCGCGCTCACCGGCGAGTCCGTTCCCGTGGAAAAGCTGATTGCCCCGCTCGTGGGCGACGCACTGGCACTAGGCGACCGCCGGAACATGGCCTACGCGGGGACGGCTGCGACCTACGGCCGCGGCTGCGGCATCGTCGTCGCCACGGGTATGCGGACCGAGTTCGGCAAGATCGCCCATTCACTGCAGTCGGTCGTGACCAGCAGGACGCCGTTGCAGGAGAACCTGGACAAGCTCGGTCATGCGCTCGCGCGGGTGGCGTTAGTCGTCGTCGCGATCATCGTCGGGCTCGGCGTGAGCCGCGGTCAGCCCGTCATCGAGATCCTGGTCTTCGGAATCGCGCTCGCCGTGGCGGTCGTGCCGGAGGCGCTGCCGGCGGTGGTCACGATCTCGCTGGCCCGCGGTGTTCAACGGTTGGTCAAGCGGCGTGCCCTGGTGCGTCGCCTGCCGGCGGTCGAGACGCTCGGCAGCACGTCCGTCATCTGCTCCGACAAGACCGGCACGCTCACCCGCGACGAGATGACCGTGCGCGAGCTGTACGTGGCGGATCGACTTCTGGCGGTGTCCGGCGCCGGGTACGAGCCGACCGGTGAGTTCTCGAGCGACGGCCGTCCGGTCGTGATATCCGCGTCGCTCGAGCGGTTGCTCCAGGCCGTCGCGCTCGCGTCCGACGCGCACATCGTGCGTCGCGAGACGGACGAGGCCTGGCACGTCAAAGGCGACCCGACCGAGGGCGCGCTGGTGGTGGTGGCCGCCAAGGCCGGCTTGACGAAGGGCGAGCTCGACACACGCTTCCCGCGCGTGCACGAGATCCCGTTCGCTTCGGAGACCAAGCGGATGACCACGCTACATGCCGTGGGCGACGGGATCGTCGCCTACAGCAAGGGCGCACCGGAGGTCATTCTTGACTCGTGCGAGTCGCTGCTCACGGCGGGCGGGGAAACGCGCCTCGATGCCGCGCGTCGGCAGTCGCTACTCGAAGTGGCCCACCGGATGGCGACCAAGGCACTGCGCGTGCTGGCCGTGGCCAGCAAGGAAGCAGCGACGCCCGCGAGCGCGGAAGGGGGCATGACCTTCCTCGGTCTGGTGGGGATGATCGATCCCCCGCGCGCCGAGGCGAAGGTCGCGATCCGGACGTGCGAGAGCGCCGGCATCCGTGTCGTGATGATCACCGGGGACCATCCGATCACCGCCGAGGCGATCGCGCGCGAGTTGGGCATCGTCAAGCAGGGGCGCGTCGTGACGGGCTTGGAACTCGACGCGATGGGCGATGCCGGCCTCGACGACGCGGTGGACGCGATCGACGTGTACGCGCGCGTCACCCCGAAGCACAAGCTGCAGGTCGTCACGGCGCTGCAGAAGCGAGGATACATCGTCGCCATGACGGGCGACGGCGTCAACGACGCGCCGGCATTGAAGAAGGCCGACATCGGCATCGCGATGGGGATCACCGGCACCGATGCGGCTCGCGAAGCCGCCGCGATGACGCTCACCGACGACAACTTCGCCTCGATCGTTGCCGCCGTCGAGGAAGGGCGCGGGATCTTCGGCAACATCAAGAAGTACCTGATGTTCCTGCTGTCGTCGAACCTCGGCGAGATCGGCCTGTTGGCCGGAGCGACGCTGCTCGGCCTGCCGTTGCCGTTGACCGCGGTGCAGATCCTCTACGTCAACCTGGCCACCGACGGCCTGCCGGCGCTGGCGCTCGCGGTCGACCCGCCCGAGCCGGACCTGATGCGCCGTCCCCCGCGCAATCCGCGCACCGGCATCTTCACTCGGCCGGTGATCACGCTGATTATGGTCGGTGGCGGCTGGTCCGCCGCGGTCAACCTCGGCCTCTTCGCCTGGGCGCTCGACTCGGGGCGCAGTGTCGCCGACGCGATGGCGATGACCTTCATCTCGCTGGTGCTGATCCAGTTCCTGAAGGCGTACAGCTTCCGATCCGACCGTGTGTCGGTCCGGCATCGCCCGTTCGCCAACAGCTGGCTGAACCTCGCCGTCTTCTGGGAACTGGTGCTGTTGATGCTGATCATCTACGTCCCCGCCCTGCATGAGCCATTCGGCACGTTCGACCTGCAGCCGATGGATTGGGTCGTCCTGGTCGGCGCTTCCGCGACGATCGTGCCGGTCCTGGAACTGGCGAAGTGGATGGAGCGACGAGGCTGGTTTGGGGACATGAGCTAACGGTGCCGACCGAGGACCCTCACATGCGCATTGCGTTCTACGACACCAAGCCCTACGACCACGACTACTTCCGTCGGGCCGAAGGAGCGGATCGTCTTAAGTGGCACTTCCACGATTTCAGCCTGTCGACCGAGACGGCCACACCGCTCAGGGCGCGCAGGCCGTCTGTGTCTTTGTGAACGACTGTCTCGACCGCGCCTGTTTGGAAATACTGTCCGGCATCGGTGTCATCATGTTGTGCTCTTGCGCTGTGCTGGATTCAACAGCGTGGACCTGCAAGCCGCGAAAGCGCTTGGCCTCGTCATCACCCGCGTGCCGGCCTATTCGCCCCATGCCGTGGCGGAGCACGCGGTGGCGCTGCTGCTGACTCTGAACCGCAAGATCCACCGCGCGTACAACCGGGTGCGCGACCTGAACTTCTCCCTTAGTGGACGGGTGGGTTTCGACCTGCACGGCAAGACCGTCGGAATCATCGGCTCGGGCCGGATCGGCCGCGCCACGGCGCAGATCTTCCGCGGTTTCGGCTGCCGCGTCCTCGCCAGCGATTCGGCTCCTATGAACGACTGGGCCGCGGCGCAAGACGTCGAATACGTCCTCATTGACGTACTGCTCGCGGAAAGCGATGTGGTCAGCCTGCA
>JANPER010000048.1:0-20733 GCA_031423015.1 Planctomycetota bacterium
CTCATTCCAAGCTCGGCCGCGCATCGACCACGTTCGCGGTGAGGAACACGTGGGCGCCGCGGCGCACCAAGCCGGTCGGCCGGTCGGCGTTGGCTAGCAAGTGCAGGAGCTGCGCGTCGTCGACGATCATGTCCGCTGGCACGGCTTGGCTTGGCACGCGCCAGCCCAGAGTGGCCGTCGCGTCGTCGGTGACGCGCGTGAACGCGAGGTGCGTCAGCGGGGCGTCGTCGCGCACGATGGAGAACGCGATGTGGCGCAGCGCTGGCTCCACGGTCTCCACGGTGGGGGGGCGCAGGAACGCGAGGCGCAGCCCGAGCAGGAGCGCGGCGCCGACCAGCGCGATGCGCACCGCGCGGCGCGTGCGGCGGCGGCGGACGACGGCGGCGACCAGCGTTTGCTGCATGACCGCGCGGCGCGCGTGGCCTTGCGGGCTCAGCGGGGTGGCGCGCGCGAGCACGTTCTCGAACGGCAGAAGATCGGTAGGACTATGCATCGAAGGCTCCTTTGGCGGCGGCGCGGAGGCGCAACAGCAGTCGGCGAATGCGGCCGTGCGCCGCGTCGCCGGTGACTCCCACGGTTTGCCCGACGGCGTGGAGCGTGAGGCCGTCGTCGAAGCGCGCCAGCAGGAGCGCGCGATCGGCGGCGGGTAACTCGTCGAGGCGTGCGCGCAGCCAGGCGCGTTCCTCGCGTGCGAGCAGATCGGTCTCGAGGTCAGTGACGGCTGACGCTTGCGCGGCGGCAGCGCTCGCCTCGCGGCGCGCGCGCCGGGTTTCTTGGCGCAGTCGATCGACCGCGCCACGCAGCAACGCGCGCAGCAGCCACGCGGCGACGGCGGCTTCGGTGCCGAGCGCCGGCAGCTTCTGCACCACGCGCAGCATGCAGTCGTGCACGACGTCGAGACAGAACGTCTCGTCGCGTCGGGTGGCGGCACGCGCCATCGCCAGCAGGCGATCGAACCACAGCTCGTAGAACGTGGCGAAGGCGCGCTCGTCGCCCGCGGCGATGCGCGCGGTGAGGGTGTGCGACGGCGCGCACTCGGCGATGCCGAGCGCATTCATGGTCTTGGCCGTGGGCTCGACCGCTGCCGTCACCGCGGGCTGCACGCTGCTACCGCGTGGCTTTCTTCTTCTCGAGGCTCTCGGCTTCGGCCGGTGCTTCCTTGGTGGCGGGCGTGCTGGTGGCCCGCTTGGCGGCGCGCTCTTCTTTCTGGTCGCGCTCCAGGTTGTTGATCACCTGGTCGACGACGCTGAGCTGCGCGTTGGTGCCGGCGACGAACAGGAGACCGGAGTCTTCGTGGTAGCGCACCACCGCCTTGTCGCTGCTGGTCGTGTCGAGGCCGGCGTGCTCAGCCACCACCCCCAAGCCGGTGTCGACCGCGGTCAAGATGGTCTTCACGTCCAGGCGAGTCGCCGTGTCGCCCGGGCCGTTGATGAGCGTGCGCAAGGCGAAGACGCGGACCAGGCGCGCGCGCGACGACTGCGGCATGGCGGCATTCCCCATGGAGTTGCTTTCGAGCTGTCGCACCTGGATTGAATACACCGGCGCGCCGAAGGGACCCGAGTTGGGCGATGAGCCGATGCTGACGTTGACGCTCAGGTGGATGCTCTCGTCGACGACGTTGGTGACCGCGCGCAGCGCCGCCTCGACCGACGTCTCGCGCAGCACCAATGCCGGCACCCGCACCTTGGCGGCGGTGTCGGGCAGCACGACGTTGACGTTGTTGCCGGCGCTGCGCAAAGCGGCGACGTACTCGGTGAGCGAGCCGCCCTTGAACTCAACCGACAGCGTGCGGCGGTCGGGGATCGTCTGTTCCTGCGCGGGCGCCGCGAGTCCCAGGAGAAGGAGAGCGGCCGTGGGGCCGAGGAAACGAAGGGGGAGGTGGTGCATCGCTTTGCCGAGAGACGTCGCCGCCGCGCGGATTCGTCGCGGTGTCTGAAGAATAGGTGTGCGGCCAGGCGGTGCGCGCGGCTCACCAGGCGCCGACATGGCGGCGCAGGCTAGCGACCCAGGCCCGTGCGGCCGCCCGATAGCGGGCAACCTGCGCGGGGTGGGCCGGCGCCAGGTCGGTGCCCTCGGCGGCATCCCGATCCAGGTCGAAGAGCATCGCGGTGTCCGTGCCCGCGTCGAGGATCAGCTTCGTCGCGCCGTCGCGCACCGCCACCAGCTGGTCGCCCCAGTCGGTGAACGCGAACGTCATCGACGGATGAGCGCGCAGGATCGAAGCGCCCTGGTGCGCTGCGCAGGGTGCCAGGCCCAGCAGATCGAGGAGCGTCGGCGCGACGCCGAGATGGCTCACCGGGTGCGCGCAGCACAGGCCCGCGTCGGTCACGCCCGGCGCGCAGAACAGCAGCGGCACGTGCAGGTTCTCTTCGAAGAGGGCGAAGGTGTGGCCGAAGTTACCGGCGTGCTCGCCGAAGGCCTGGCCGTGATCGCCGACCACGCACAGCAGCAGCGATTCGGCGGCGCGCCGCTGGCACAGACCTTCCCACAGCGCGCGCACCGCGCGATCGGCGTAGTGCAGCGCGTTGCGGTAGCAGTCGAGCTGGTTGTCGGTGGCGAAGGGCCCGCCCGGCGGACTCGAGTACGGATGGTGACCCGCGATCGGCAGATAGGCGGCGAGGAACGGTTGCCCCGACGGCAACGCGTCGACGAAGCGCAACAGCGCGGCGACGGTCGACTCTTCGTCGACGCCGAAGCTCGACTCGTGCGTGCCGCTGATCGTCGCCGCGTCGGCGAGCGTGTCGAAGCCGGCGGCGTCGAGCACTTCCTGCATGCCCAAGAAGCGAAAGCGGCCGGCGTGAAAGAGCCCGCTCGTGTAACCGTGCGGTGCCAGCAGTTCAGCGAGACCCGGCACCGGCACGCGCGCGTGCTGCGCCACCGACGTGTCGGGCGCCGGCGCGACGCTGTGCCACAGCGCGAGCTGACCTTTGATGCTCTCGGGGTAGACGGCCCACGCGGCGTTGCACAGCAGGCTGCGCGGCGCGAGTTCGCTGACGAACGGCATCGGGTCGTGGTTGGCGCCGTACGGGCGCAGGAAGCGCGCGGCGGCGGATTCGAGCACGACGATCACCACGCTGCGTCCGCGCGCGGCGCCTGCGAGGGCGAGCAGCGCGGGATCGGCCGCGGCGGTGGGTTGGTGTGGCGTGCGATCGACGACGATGTCCTCCGCCCAGGCGCGTGGCCACGCGCTGCGCGCGAGTGCGGCGATGGCGTTGCGTTGCGCCGGCGGCGCGCACGTTGGTAGCAGTCCGCCGAGCGCCAGCAACAACGCGAGCGCAGCGCCCCAGCGCACCGTCCTCGCGTGCAGCCGCCGCGTCGCGAACGGGACCAGCGCGGCAAGCGCGAGCACGCTCAGGGCGGGTAGCAAGAAGTTCGCTTCCAGGTAGCGCGCCGCCGAGTCGCGCATCGCCGGGTCGACGCCGCGCAGCATCGGCATCACCAGCGGTCGTCCCACCGCGCGCACCACGGCGACGTTGAACGCGATGTAGGTCGTCAGCGCGGCGTAGCTGGCGACGGCCAGCGTGCGCGGCAGCCAGAACGTCGCCGCAGCAAAGACGAGCGCGAGCGCCACGTCATCGGCCAGCCACGCGAGCCACGCCGTCACCGTGGCCGGCGCGACGATCGTCAACGCCATCGTCTTGGCGCCCACACAGGTGGCAAACAGCGCGCAGCCGAGTCCCCGCACGCGACTCAGCGCGGCGTCTCGACTTCGGTGCCGACCACGAAGCTCGCCGTTGCCATCGGCACCCGCGCCGTGCCGCCGCCGAGCACGCGCGCGCGCCAGGTGATCTTGTCGCCGGCGAGCAGCGCCATCTCAGTGGTCCAACTGGTGGTCTTGTCGCCCGGCTTGATCGCCGCGCTCGCCAGCAGATCGCCGCTCGCCGTCTCGACCTCGAACAGATAGTGCAGGCCGCTCTGGTCGGCCGTGCAGTTCTCGACGGTGAACGTCACCTTGTGTGCGGGCCGTGTATTGCGGGCCTTCACCTTGGGCGCGCTGTCGGCGAGCGGTGCGAGCGCGCGCGGCAGCAAAGCGAGTTCGCGCGCCGGCCCGTAGTCGACGCCTTCTACCCTCTGCAACCCATAACCGAGCGGAAACGTCACCGCCGCCGGCCGCGCCTCACCCGGCAGCGTGGCGCGCAGCAGCAGTCCCTGCTCGTAGCGCGACGAGAACCCGATCACCTGCTTGCTCCCCGCCAATGCGAGCAGTTCGCGCCATTGCAGCACTTCCTCACCCGGCTTCGACCCAGCGCGAAACAACACATAGCCGCGCGCCGGCGCCGTGTAGTAATCGCCCGCGCCGCGCGCGAAGCAAAACGCGCCGTGAATCTCGGCTTCGACCGGCGCCTCCGCATTGGGCAGGAGCAGCACCTTGTCGATCGTGGCGTAGACGCCGACGGGATCGGAGACCGTGGGGCGCGACGGTAGGGCGGCGGCGACGGCGGTGAGAACGAGCGCGGCGATGGAGATGTTCATGACGTTCAGGCTGACGATACCGACGCGGGCGTGGGGTCGAGCGTTAACCGGATCCTTCGCGGTGGGCGCCGCACCAGGTTGACGCGCTTGCCGAGCCACCACGCGACGACGCGGCTGACGCCGCGCGTCTGCCACAGCCAATCGTGCACCACGCACCAGGCGGCGGGCGGCGACGCGTAGGCGCGTGCGCGATCGCCACATAGCGCTAGCGGTAGGAAGACCAGGTCTGCGGCGAGCGCTTCGCCGGGGACGTAGCGGCCGCACACTATGTGCACGCGTCGCGGCAGCAGGCGACGCGCGTGCGTGAGGCTTGCGGGGGCGGCGTCGAGCACGGTGACCTGCGCTTGTGGCCACAGCTCGCAGGCGAGGATCGCGGTGCGCGGAAAGAGACCGCCGCCGACGATGATGACACGCCGCGGCGCGGGCACGTCGTGCAGCAGTGCGCGCAGGGCGCGCCGATGGGTGCGGAGCACGAGTGTCTGCAAGGGGCCGCAGCGCAGCACGGCGTGTTCGAGGGCGTTGAGGGCGCGCGCGACGATGCTGGGTTGCGCGTCGAGCCAGCGCAGCACCGGCGGCCAGCGGCTGAGGCGCGCGGCGACGCGATGGCGCGGTAGATCGAACACGTGCGCCTGCGGGCGCGCGTGGTGCTCGGCGTGGTAGCCGTCGTTCAAGAACAGCAGGTTCCACGCGCGGCCGTAGCAGCTCGTGGTTCCGCCGGCGTGTTCGTAGTGACCGTGCACGAAGCACAGACCGAGGCCGAGCGCGAGGCCCGGCAGATAGCTCGCGAAGAAGAAAGCTGGCGCGGCGGCGAGCAGTGTGATCCACAGCGCGAATACCAGCGCGCACTCGGCGGCGAGCGGCCAGTCGAGGCGGAGGCGCCACGGTCGCTCGGCGTGATGCGCGAGGTGAAGCGCCCGCCACAGCCGCTGCGGCACGCCTAGCAGCAGGCTGAGCCAGGCCGAGAATGCGGCGTCGAGCGCGCGTCCTGCGAAGAACCCGGTGAAGAACCGGCGATGCACGTGTTGGTGGCTCAGCGCGTTCGCGTTCCACCACAGGAGAAGCCCGACGGTGCACAGCGAAGGGGCGAGCAGCAGCGCCGCCGCGTGCGCGAGCGTGCCCGCGATGGTCAGGGTGTCGCGGCGATCGCGCATCCGTAGGCCGCTAGCGAGCATAGGCTTCTGACGTCGCAGTCGGCTCGATGTTAGCTGGCGCGGCGGCGCGGATCGCGCTTCGACCAGGGTCAACCGCAGTGCTGGCCCCACCCGCCCCCTACCCCCTCGGGGCAGCGGCGCTACGATCCGCCCTCCGCCCGCATTTGAACTGAGAGACACGATGACTGTGCGCAACCCCAAACTGAACGGCATTTTTGTATCCACGATCACGCCCATGAACGGGGAGGGCGACGTCGACATCCCGACCCTGAAGAAGTGGGTCGACCATCTAGTGGGGCAAGGCGGTGTGCACGGCGTGGTCGCGTGCGACTCGGCCGGCGAGTTCGCCACGCTCGAGCGCGACGAACGCGAGGCGGTGGCGGAGGCGGTGCTCCAGGCGACGAAGGGGCGCGTGCCGGTGATCGTCGGCGTGAGCCACGCCGCCACGCGCGCGGTGCTGCGCTTTGCCGAGCACGCCGAGAAGCACGGCGCCTCGGCGCTGCTGCTCACGCCGCCGATCTTCATGCTACCGACGCAGGCCGAAGTGTTCTCGCACTACGAGGCGATCCACGACGCGACCACGCTGCCGATCGTGCTCTACAACACGCCCGATCGCACCGGCGTCGACCTCACGCCCGAACTGGTCGCCAAGCTCGCCGAGCTGGAACGCGTCGTCGCGATCAAGGAGTCGTCGGGTCACATCGGTCGCATCTCGCACATCAAGCAGTTGGTCGGCGAGAAGCTGAAGGTGTGGTGCGGCATGGACGAACAGGCGTTCGAGAACTTCGCCTGGGGCAACCGCACCTGGATCTCGGGCTCGGCCAACCTGCTGCCGCGCCTGCACGTGCAGCTCTACCGCTCGATGGTGGAGGAAGAGAACCTGCGCGACGGCCGCGCCATCGCGCACAGCCTGCTGCCGGTGTTCCGCCTGCTGGAGAGCGGCGGCGCCTACACGCAGTGCATCAAGCTGGGCTGCGCGATGATGGGCTGGAAGGTCGGCATCCCGCGCCCGCCGCTGCGCGCCCCCAGCCGCGACCAAGAGGCGCTGCTGCGCGCGATGCTCGACATGCTGCGGCCGTTCGAGGTCGAGAAGGTGCAGCAGTAGCGAGAAGGTCGCGCGCCGTGGCTAGCGGTCGACATAGAATCGGGTCGTGATCGATTCGATTCGTATCGAGCGTTTCCGTGGTATCCGCGAAGGTGAGCTGACCGCGCTGCCGCGGATCGCGGTGCTGACTGGGCCGAACGGGTGTGGGAAAAGTACGGTGCTGGAGGCGATGTTGATCGCCGGCAGCAACGACGTGGGGGATGCCGTGGGAAGGGTGGTGATGCGGCGGATGGAGATGCGCCTTGGAGGCAAATGGCTGCTCTACCGCGGCGGCGCGGTTGGCGAACCGCCGAAGATCGAGCTTGCTTGGAGTGACGGAGAGAAGCGCGTCGTGGGACTGAGCCGGGTCCGCATCAACAATGCAGCGAGTGGCGGCGAACGGTCGCTGCCGGAGCTGGGGCGGTTCTTCAACGAACGCGTCGATGTGAACGTGCGTCAGGGCAATTCTGGTTGTAATTGGCAAGTCGAGTTTGGTGACGTAGTCAACTTCTTGAAGAGCACGCAGGGGTCGAACACCTTGCCTGCTGTGCCAGATCTGCGCTTGCTCGATCCTCGCCCCGGCGCACCCCGCCCGCCGAATCACCGCGTCTACACCGCGTGTCGCCAACGAGGCGGCACCGACGACAGCAAGCGCATCATTCGCGAGATCATTCCTGATCTCTCAGACATCGAGATCCTCACCGAGGAGGACAACTCGCCCTACCTGGCGGTGTCGTACGGCGATCGGTCTGTGCCCTTGCCCGTGTCTGGAGATGGGACCGCGTCCGTCATTCGGTTGGCTCTCGAACTCTCCGCGACTGGGCCCGGCACGATGTTGATCGAGGAGCCAGAAGTGCACCTCCATGCTCGGTCCCTCTTCCTCACAGCGCGTCTCATGTTGGCGGCAGCTCGTCGGGGTACGCAGGTCATCATGACGACCCACAGTCTCGAGCTGATCGACATGTTGCTCGCGGAAGCGACACCAGACGACGTTGCTCACCTAGAGGTTCTTCGCCTTCACTTGGATGCCGGTGTGCTGAACTGCTCGCGCGTGAAGGGGAAGGACGCGATGTTTGCGCGGGGCGAGATTGCCGAGGACCTGAGATGACCCAGCACGGCGTGGTCATCGTCGAGGGTTATCACGACCGCGCCTTTCTTGCAGGCTTGCTCATGGCCCGTGGTTGGCAAGACCCACGCGACAGAGGCGAAGGGTTGCTCTCCGGTGTGTTCGCGCCCAACGGGAAGAAGGTCGTGGGTGGCGACTACGGTTTCACATATAGGCAAGGCAACAAGTTCCTTCGCCTCACGCCGGCCCGCGGCGACAGCAAGGTTATCCCGGCCGCAACCCTGATCATCGACTCGCCGAGTAGGCGCGAGCCCAATGGCGTCGACCATATCGTCCTGTGTTGGGATGCCGACGCTGGTGTCGATTCCAAGCGACAGGCCCTGCTCACGTTGCTGCGCACCAAGTTCGACTGGTCGTTGGAGGGCGAGCCGCCGTACAACGCTCCGAACGGTTCGTTGCGGATCGATCTGATGTTCTGGAGTGGCTCGGCCTCCGCGGGCATTCGCGCGGATGGTCTCGAGGGCTTGGTGTACGACGCCAGCCTAGAGGCGCATCCATCACGCCGGAATGTCATCGACGGTTGGCTTGCCTCAAGAACCGACGCGCCCGCCGCCGTCCCGAAGAACTACATGTGGTCATTGATGGCCGGTTGGCACGCCGAGCGCGGCTGCGAGGACTTCCTTCGCCAGGCCATCTGGCAGGACGCGCCGGTTAGTGCTGCACTGCTTCGCCGTCTCAATGGCACAGCCTTGGACGTTGGGCTTACCGAACTCGAGCGTCAGTGAATCGGTGACCCAACTCGCCGCAGCCTAAAAAGCCGTCGACACGCAGTTCGTCAGAGTGCGCGGCGCGGCCAACCCCAAGTGCAGCGCCTGCCACGGCAGACTGAACCCAGCGAGTCCGCCAGGCACGGGCAACGTGAACGGTGCCGTCGCGATGCGCGGCGTGCCGGGCAACGGTGTCACGTCGACGACCACGAGCGTGCTCGGATCGAGGCAAAGCGTGCCGAGGCCGGGCAGCGGCAGGCTCGTCATCGTCGCCGCGACGCACAGCACGCTGACATCCGTCGCGACGCCGAACGTGTCGAACGTCGCGTTCCCCGGCGATGCATACCCAGGCCGCACGGACAACCCCGCGAGCTGACCTAGCCGCAAGTGTTCCCAGAAGAACGCGAACACCTGCACCTCATAGCTCGCGAAGTACGCCGCCCACGGTGCGTGCCCCGCGCCTTGGATCGGATGCAACTCGGCAGGTACGGGGGCCGCGTCGGCGCGGGTCTTCAAGTTCGTCGCGTGCACGTACGGCACCGTGGGATCGTTGGTGCCGTGCACGATGAACACCGGCGCTTCGCCGGCTTGCAGCTCGTTCAAGTCGGCGAGTTGTCCCCACTGGTCGACGACGGCGCGCACGCTCGACGAGAAGCCAGGGTTGCCGCTGCTGCCTTCGCCCGGCACGTAGGCGGCTTCGAGTACGGTGTAGGCGCCGGCCGAGCTACCGATGCTGGCGATCCGCTCGGTGTCGATGCGCAAGGTGGCTGCCTGCGACCGCAGCCAGCGGATCGCGGCTTTGCAGTCATGCGCCGCGTCGGTGATCACTTGGCGCGTGATGCCACTGCCGACCGGCGCGAGGCGATAGTTGATCGACACCGCCACGTAGCCGCGCCGCGCGAAGTTCTGGCCCTGCTGCACCATCTGCGCGGTCGCCTTGTCGCCGCCGGTGAAACCGCCGCCGTGCACGATCACCACTGCTGGGCGTGCGGCCACGGTGTCGCCCTGCGGCTGATACAGATCGAGGCGCAGGGTCTCGGTCAGGTTGGTGAAGCGGTTCACCGCGCTGCCATACACCACGTTGTTGGTGGCTTGCACCTGCGCGAACACCGGGTCGCGGTAGCGGGCAGACTGCGCGGCGAGCGCCGACGCCAGAAGAAGGGCAGCAACAGAGCGAGAGTTCACGTGCATGCCCCTTCTTGTAGCGCGGCGGCGTAACCGCCGGCCGCGCCCTGTCCCACGAATGCAAGATGTGATGGTCTCGCTCAGCAGATCAGCGCGGCCGGCGGCCGCAACCCACGAGGGTTGTGTCGGCGCAGCGCCGACCAGAAGGGGCCGCCGGCGCTGTTGTTTCTTGGTCGCTTCTAACCCCGCTCGCATCAGCCGAATCATCGCGCCACGCGAAGAATCGCGGGGTTAGAAGCTCAGCGCGGCAGAGCCGCAACCAACGAGAGGCGAAGTGGGCGCTACGGCGGCTCTGCCGCGAGTCATGAGCCGTAAGACGTAAGCCCTAAGGGCCCGCGCGGAAATAACTTCGCAGAAGATCACGCCGAGGACGAGGCTGGCGAGAGCGTGTAGTTCCACGCGGCGAGGGTGCGGTGCGGCCTGATGCGCACGGTGGCGAAGTCGGCTTTGTTGATCTTGATGCCGGTCTGGTAGTGGCGGGCATCAAGCGTGGCGTTGACGCGGAGGCCGGTGCTGGTCTTGGTCGAGCGGATGTACTTGAGGATGGTCTCGTAGGACTCGAGCGGACACCCGGCCCAGTTCCTACTGATCGCGCTGAACAGCATGTGTTCGATGGGGTTCCACTTGGAGGTTCCAGGCGGGTAGTGGCATACGGTGACGGAGATGTGGAAGCGATCGCAGAAGCGAGTCTGCAATTCGATCTTCCATGCCCTGGCCCGTGAGCTGTTGCTGCCGCCGTTGTCCGCGAGGACTAGAAGCTGGTCAGCTCGCGGGTACAGCATGCGACCGACGCGCGCCCACCATGTTGCAAGCGCCTGGACGGCGAACCGCGGTGTGTCGTGCGATACGCCGACAGACACATGGCCCCGGTTGGCTTGGAGGTCGAAGACGCCGTAGGGCACGGCCATGCCTTTGCCCTCGCTGCGGAAGTCGTGGTCTTTGACCTTGGTTGGCTCCTTGACCCATGCGGCGCCGGGATTCTTGAACAGGCCAACCAGCTCCTTCTTCTTGGTGTCCACGCTCACGATCGGCTGCGCGTTCCGTGCGAACGACGTCCGAAGCCGCTTGATGTACCTGAACTGTTGATCGCGGTACTCGGAGCTGCAGCGCGCGATCTTCTTGTGGTTGACGCGAAGCGAGTATCCAAGCAGCTTGAGCAAGCGGGCAATCGTGGTTCGCGAGACACGGATACCAACCGACCGGAGTTGCCGACGGATCTTCTCGGTTGTCTTCCTTGTCCAGCGCAAGCCGGTCATCGGGTCGCCGGCAACGTCGTGAGCCATCAGCCGCTCGATGGCTTGGATGACCTTGGGTGTTTTTTTTCGACAGCTCGGCGTCCGGCGCCGGGCTGTCGGATGCGATCGAGCTTGATGTCACCCGACAGAAGCTCATGCCTGCCTTTGGCAACGGTATGGATGTCCAGGCCCGTCCAGTCGGCGATGCGTTGATCACCACCTCTCCCCATGCGCAGCGATTCAAGGCCGGCGAACAGTCGGCGTTGCTTCTCGTTGAGGATGCTCAGGAGCAGAATGATCGCTGCTCTTGTCTCGTCGGCGGAGTCGGATGTTGGCCTCGGCACTTCACCGAATGGCTCCTCCGGAACCGCCGCTCGGCGCGTCAGCACCTGCTGTCGTCGTCGCGCGGACTCTGGCGAGCAGTACAGGTAGCGACCGGCGAGCTGCTCACGAGCAATGCGGCCGGCGCGGACGAGTTTGAGGAGAGCGTCTTTTGTCTCGACCCCAAGCTCCGTCGAGAGCCCCGGCGCGAACACGCCGGCATCAGCTCGGAGCACGAAGCTCTCCGCCGTCTCGATGAGCGAGCCCTGCATCGAGAACCGCACGCCGCGGCAGCTCCACAGCCCTCGCGCATCGAAATCGGCGCCCTCTCGCAACGTGTAGAACCGCCCACCGTGCGAGTAGCTCGTGAGGTAGTCGATCGTGCGGAGCTTCCGGAAGACGGTCATGTCGACACTCGTGCCCAGCGCGGCCTTCATGTCGGCCATGGTGGCGACCGTGCGTCGCCGCAACACTTGAACGAGGGAGTTGGCGTGGAACGTCTCGGGGCGCATGTGTTAGACCTCAGCCTTGTTGGCGATCATGAGGACATAGTCTAACATTACGGGGCAACCTACGCCATCTTAGCGGATGGTCATCCACGCCGTCTTACGCCCCATTCTTCGCCCATCCTCGATCCCCGACCCGCGACGGCCACAACCCGCGTTATGTCGCCTCTCCGCCGAATCAAGCTAAGTTAAATCTCGTCGGGCCCTAAGTCCAGATCGCGGTCTGACCGCATCCGCTGTCCGAGTTCCGAGCTTACGTCTTACGGCTAACGACTTACGTCTTTCCACAGCCGAAACATCTTCGCGCTTCGCGAAGATGCTTCGGCTGTGGAACTCAGCGGCGGCGCCGCAGCACGTGGTCGGTCACGTAGCGACCCGTCTCGACGCCAGACGCCAGACCCTTGAGGTTGCCCGACATGAAGTGAATGCCGCCGTAGATGCGGCTGATCCCGCTCGCCCAGGCGGCTTCGCTGAAGCTGCCGAAGGTGTGCTGCACGCCCGGCAGATCGTCGGAGCCCACCGTGAAGCGGATGCGATCGGTGCCATAGAACTTCGCCAGCACTGTGGCAGCGGCGGCGCTGAACGTGCTGTGACCCGAGGTGTATTCGGGGAACGGCGGCGTGTCGAGCAACGGCAGCCAGGTGGTGTCGGGCTGGGTGATGGGGTTGTTGTCTTGATCGGCCAGTTGGATGGCGGTGATCGGGCGCCAGTAGCCCGTCACGTACTTGCAATCCCACGACACGATGGCGGCGTCGGCCAGGGCGATGTTGAGCAGGGCGAACAGGCGCGCGTGCTCCGCCAGCGTGTTGCTGCGCTGGCCGGCGACAGCGTGCGCGATTTGGTTCCAGTGGCCGGGGGGCGTCGAAGTAGCCGGACCGTAGGCCCAGAAGCGCGCGACCTCAGTTTGCTGTGCCGAGCGGTACTGGCTCACGCGACCGCCGATGTACTGCGTGTACAACACTTCGAAGCCGTACTGCAGCGAGGGAAGTGTCGGCGGGTTGGCGGGCCGGAACTGGCTGCCGCTGCGCAGCGCGAACGGTACGACGCTGCCCCACAACGGCAGCAGGGCTGGTCGGACCACACCACCGAACGACAGGTGCGGCCGCCACTTGCCGGGATCATTGGAGCCTGGATATGGCGCGGTGTTGGCGGAGCCATCGCCGGTGCGCGCGGTCAAGACTTCGCGCGCGACTTGCTGTCCCCAGGCGATGCCGCGCGTCTTGGGTCCCCCGTTGGGAATACCGGCCAAGATGGTCGCGTTGAGCGCGTCGAAGGTGGCGGCTTGGCTGGCGTAGAGCGCCACCAACGCGTCGTGCGCTGCCGAAGTAGCGGCCGCTTCGGTCGACGCGTCGCTCGGTGCGCCGGCGTGCGCCATCCACGACTCGTAGCGCCCCCCGCGCAGTCCATTGACCGCGTCGTGCACGGCGATGTGCACGATGGCGAGGTTGCGCGACGCGGGCGGCGGGGCGGTCGACGCCGTGCGAATGGCGGCGAGCGCGGCGCTGTTCCAGTCGAGCACGATGTCTTGAGAGCGCGCGCTGGCGAGCGCGACGAGGGAGGTGAGGAAGACGCGGAGCGTGGTATGCATGGTCAGGGTCTGGGTTGAGGTCAGGTGCGCAGAGCTTACCCCGTCGCCGTCAGCCCACGGGCGCGTGGTCTGACCGTCACGGAAGGCGGGAAGGGCGAACGCACGACGAGCGGGGAGGCGTCGACCTGGTTGCCTCTGGAGGCGCGGTGGGATCGGCGGTACAGCCGACCCTCGGGGTTTCCCGAAGCGGCTGCGCCTGGTGGCTCACACCCCGTTATCCTGCGCCCCCTTTCGTTCGCAAGAATCGTTCGCAAGAGATCCGCGCATGGGCCGCCAGTGGCTGCAGAAGAACAAAGACATCACCGCCAACAAGCGCGCCAAGCTGTTCAACAAGCTGGTGCGCGAGGTCGCCGTCGCTGCCAAGACGGGGGTGCCTGATCCGTCGATGAACCCGCGCTTGGCGATCGCGGTGGAAGCGGCGCGCAAGCAATCGGTGGCCAACGACACCATCGCGCGCGCCATCAAGAAGGCGTCGGGGCAGGGCAGCGACAACGTCGACTTCGAGTTGGTGACCTACGAGGGCTTCGCGCCGCACAAGGTGCCGGTGATCGTCGAGTGCATGACCGACAACCGGAATCGCACCGCGCCGGACATCCGCAGCCTGTTCAAGAAGGGCGTGTTCGGCAGCAAGGTGGCGTTCCTGTTCGACCATGTCGGCATCGTCGAAGCGACCCACGCCGAGCTGAAACTCGACCTCGAAACCGTGGCGATCGAGGCGGGCGCGCAGAACGTCGAGGCGCTGGAGAACGTCGCCGAGGGGCAGATCGGCGCGCGTTTCCTCACCGATCTCACCGACCTGGACGCGGTGACCAAGACCGTGCGCCAGGGGGGCTGGTCGGTCACCACCTCGGAGATGGGTTACATCGCCAAGGACTCGGTCACCGTCACCGACGAGCAGCGCGCCGAGGTCGAGGCGTTCCTCGAAGCGATCGACGACCACGACGACGTGCATCGCATCTACACCGCGCTCGCGTGAGCCGCGGCCGGTCAGCGCGCGATGCGCCAAGCGTGCAGCTTGCCCGGCCCGTGGCACCGTTTCGACGGGGCTGCGAGGGGCACTCCCAAGCCGAGTTACCTACGTTGACATACTGCTGCATACAAAATACATATGCTGCATGCGGACCACGCTGGACCTCGATAGCAGTCTGTTGGAACGGGCGCGGCGGCGCGCGCGCGAACTGGGTACCACGCTGACGCACTATGTCGAGAACGCCCTGGCGGCGGCTCTTGCCGGCCGGGCGCGTAGCCCGCAACGCTTTCGCTTGCGGTGGAAGACGCACAAGGGCCGGTTCATCGGTGGCTTCGATCTGGCGGATCGGAACGCGTTGTACGATGCCATGGAGAAGCGTCGGTGATCGCCGTCGACACCAACTCCTGGTCTACGCCGATCGCGCCGAGATGCCGCTGCACGCGGCTGCGCTTGAAGCGTTGACGCAACTGGCGGAGGGACAAGACGCTTGGGCTCTCCCTGTGTTCGTGATCACCGAGTTCGTCCGCGTTGTCTCGCACCCACGCCTGTTCGATCCACCAACGCCAGCCGCTGAGGCACTCGACGCCATAGACCGCCTGCTCGCGAGCCCTTCTGCCCGCTTGCTGTTGCCAGGCGAGCGCTTCACTCAGATCTTTGGCGAGGTGGTTCGAGCGTCGGGTTGCGAAGGCAATCATGTGTTCGATGCCCAGATCGCGGCCCTGTGCGTTGAACACGGGGCGCGGACGATCTTGTCGCAGGATCGCGACTTCAAACGGTTCGCCGGCCTCGAACTGCGGACCCTGCCTACGAAGTGAATCTGGTCTACCCGCGCTGGCGTGAGTCGCGGCGCGGTCAGCGCGCGATGCGCATGCGCCAAGCGTGCAGCTTGCCCGGGCCGTGGCACCGTTTCGGCCGGCTTGTTCAGATAGCTGGCGCGGTCGCGCTGGCAACGTCGTTCCTCTTGGAACAGGACATGCGACCGAGGCCATCGCCCTCGTTCTTGGTTGCGCAGATACGAAAGCAGCACATGGTGCAGCGAGACGCCGTCCCCCCCCCTCTTCCCTTCCCTGGATCCGACGCCGCTGAGCGGCACGGGTCTGGTCACGTCGCATCGGGAGGCTATGTCGATGGACGCTGAAGCCAGCGCCGAGCCAGCGGCCAACACCTCTCTCCCCGCCATGATCGTGAATGCGCGTGCTGGCCCACTTGGCTTCCCAGTGGTCGAGGTACGCTTGCGCATCAGCCAGCGTCTCGAAGCGGAGGCCTTGCAGTTGGCGCTGTCCGTATCCCACGCCGGACTCGGTCTTGCCTTTGCGATTGGGATCGCGCACGCGACACGGGATCGCCGTGACGCCGTAGTGCGCGAGCACGTCGCGATAGAGCGGGTTGAGCGTGGGGTCGTAGACGTCTGGCTTCAGCACGCCCTCGCGCAAGTTGTCGAGCACGACGATGCGTGGCGTGCCACCAAGGCGGCGGAAGGCTTCTTCGTGCAGCTCGCGAGATAAGGCGAGCAACGTGCGTGTTCGCGAGATAAGGCGAGCAAGCGAGATAGAAGGAGGAGCCGTGAAGCCGGGGTATCTGACCAACGCCGAAGTCAGCGCTCTGGGCTGGCGCGCCTTGGTTGAGAAGCTAGGGCCGGCGACGGCGCTCCGCTTCATGATGCAACATGAGCGTGGCGAGGGTGACTACGTCGAGTGGCGACAACAGCACCTGGGCAAGCTGACCGTGGCTGACTGGGTCGACTTGATCAAGCAGCGTCGGAAGCAGAATGGGCTGAAACGACGACGCCGGAAGCGGTGAGCGGAACTGGACGACGACGATCGCGGTTGCTACCAGTCTCCGAGCGCAGACATGCTGTGCGCATGAAACGCACGAATCTTGTGCTTCCTCAGGCGTTGCTGGCCGAGGTGGTGCGGCTCAGCGGCGAGAAGACCTATTCCGCTGCTGTTACCCTGGCCATGCAGGAGTTCGTGCAGCGCTCGCACGGGAGCCGGGTGCATCACCGCAGCACGCGGTTCAACGCCTCTTGCACCTGCATCGGGGCTGCAGTGAAGACCAGCTCCGTCGTCGTCGGCTCGACCCGCGCTTGCCCTGGCGTCGTCGGCACGGCCACACTGCGAGCGTCCGGTTTGCCCCCGAGCACGAACGTGAACTCGTAGTCGTCGGCGCGCGCGATGCGGAACAGGAACACGCCGGGCTCGGGCTGAAGTTCGCCCGGATCGCCAGAGCCGTGGATCGGGCCGTAGCGTTCGCGCTTCGACTTCAAGTTGGGAGGAACCCCTTGGCCCTTGCGCCGCGCGAACGCATGCAGGGTGACACCTTGCGGCAGCGCGACCTGCGACGCGAGGCGCACGCGTACGGCGAACGCAGGCTGCAAGCGAACCGTGCGGTCGGCGTCGAGGTCGCAGACTTCGTGATCGCGGCAGCCTTTCACGCAGATCGTCGCGTGGACCGCACTGGTGCCGAGCGGCACGCGGAACACGCCGTCGCGCAGATCCACCGACGCGAGGGCGGAGTTGTTGGCGCTGTGCACTTGGAGTTGCCCCTCGCCGCGGACGGGCTGGCCGTCGCCGTCGACGACGTGTACGTGCACCACGCGGACCTTGCCGCGCAGGTCGACTTCGCGCAGGCGCGGATCGTTGGCGATGCCGCGCGTGACCTCGACGCCGTCGACGACGGCAAGTGGGACGAGATCGTGCGGCAGACGCACCTGGATCGAGTAGCGGCCGATGAGGAGTGGGCCGAGTACCAGCCGCGCCCGCTGCGCGTCGATCGGCATGCTGACTGACGTCGTGTGCTCCGCGTGACTCGCGACGTCGACCGCGTGCAGGCGCAGCACGCCGACCTGCTCGACGGGGAGGTCATGCACGACTTCGACGATCACACCGCAGGGGCGCCGCCGCTCGATCAGCAGGTTCTCGACGCCGGGACGAAAGCGCACCGGCGCCTCCGCCTCGTACCACCCCTCCCCGCCTCGCCGGATCTCCATCTCCTCGTCGCATACGAAGCCGCGGATCTCGAAGGCGCCATTGGGCCGCAAGCGGACGCTGACGGGCAAGGCCATAGGTCGCTTGGACTCACCCGGCACCATCACGGGATACACGTCGAGCGTGACCTCGTCGACGGGCCGACCGATGTCGTCGACGACGCGTCCGGATGCGATGCGAGGAGCTTCGTGCAGCGTCAAATCACCGAGCTGCGTGATGCCACCGACGGTGATTCCTCGAGGCTCGACGCGGACCATGCGTCCCGAGGCCCCCCAGTAGGCCGCTCGCAGGCCTTCGAGTTGGACGGACTGCACGGGCTGACCGACGAACCGCGCATCGATGGGAAGCCACAGCTCGCCATCCCCATCTGTTGTAGTGTCCTTTCTTGCCGTTCGCTCGTCGCCGATCGCGAGGTGGGCCGACACGTGACGACGGCGAAGCGGCCGGCCCGCCTCGTCAAGCACCCGGGCGCGCAACATGGGACCGGGCGCTGGCAGCGACACACGGACGACAACCTCTTCGCCCGCCGATCGCGGCCCCACGACCTCGATTGTGTCCGTTTGGCGCCCCGGAGCCACCCAGTACGCACTCAACCGGCCGCCCAGTCCAACGAACGGGAACACCACGCGCATCCCTTGCTGCGCCGGTTGTTCCTCGAAGCCGATCGCCGTCCTTGCTTGCGCGGATAGAACCTCGCGCGCGGTGGCAATCGTCGCCAGGAGTGACGTCGTCAAGAACGCTCCCGACTGAGATTCCCGCTTGTCGATCACCTCCAACGCCACGGAGCCAGTGGGAGGGAGCTGCAAGCGCAGCGATTCCGGCGGCAGTCTGTCGAGATCGATCGACATTCCGGTCGCCTCGATCCCCTGCAACTGCGGCGAAACCGCGAGGGACGTCGGCGGACCGCTCCGCCTGCGCTGCTCGGCCAGGACCCTTTCTTGCACATGCGGCGCCACCAGCATGCCCACGTCGTCGGTGACGCCCAGATCCACGAGCGACGGCTCGCCTGCGTCGGGCCAAGTCATCATCAGACGCAAGGCGACTCCGATGGCGGCTTGCCCCGCGTGATCGATCACCTGCACGCGCAGGGTCCGGTCGGCGCGAAGGAGGATCCGCAGGTCCGCGGTGTGGGGGCCGGGCCACTCCGAACCGAAGCGATCGCCGGCGCGCGCCACGTGGATCTCGTTCGAGCCCGTGGGCCGCGGCACCGTCACGCTGCCGTCCGGGCCGGTACGCCAGGCGACGCCAAAGCGTCGGGCGCGAGCTTCTACATCGCCGGAGAGAAAGAGTGCAACGAACGCGTCCATCTCCGCCTCGGTCAACGCCGCGCGATCGCAGGCAGTCGACAGCACCTCGGCGCCTGCTTGCGGCAACCCGGTCTCGGCATCCACGACCGTGACCCGCATGAGATCCTCGCTCCTCGCAGCGCCCTGAGGCGGCGCGAGCGCCGTGCGATCGGGAGAAGGAGGCACGGACTCGTTCGACCGTGCCGTCGGTGGAGGGATCGCGACCGAGAGCGATGCCGCGCCAGAAGCAGACTGCCCCACCCCGTCACGCGACCAGAACCAGGACGTCGCGGCGAAGAGCAACAGCGCCACGACCGTCGCCGACAGCAGAACTTTCTTCATGCATATCCCCAGAGAGAAAACGACGGTGGGCGCGACGATCGTCGAACCCGCGGTAAGCGACACCGGCGCGAACTTGTTAGCCTCCTGCAGCAGCGCCGCCCGCATCGCCGCCAACCCGCGACCGGCGAGCGCCTCGGTCGCACCGACCATGAGCGCTGGCACGGCCAGCCCCTTCGGCAGGGCGCGGCGCAAGAGTTCGAGTCCGCGATGCAGCCGGCTGCGGACCGTCTGGGGCGACATGTCGAGGGCGCGCGCGATCTCGTGGCTCCGCAGGTCGTGCACCAGGCGCAGGAGCAGAACCTGCCGGTACATCGCCGGCATGCCGTCGACCGCCGCGATGACCTCGTCCGATGCTTCGCGCAGCGCAGCGGTATCGGCCGGACTGCGACTGGACCCGAGGGCGGCGCGCGTCGGGTCGACCTGCCGGCGTCCCTCACGGCGACGCATCGCCGCCTGCTTCTGCAAGATGCCGGTGAGCCACGCGAGCACCGGGCGCGCTGGGTCGTAGCGCTCCGCACGCCGCATCGCCGCGAGGAACGTCGCCTGCACCAAGTCGTCGGCTTGCGTCGCGTCGCGCGCGAGGTGCATGGCGATCAACGCCAGCTTCGGCGCCGTGGCGTCGAACACGCGCGCCAGCGCCGCGGGATCGCGGGTGTCGCGATAGAGCGCGAAGTTCTGATCCGCGGTTGTGCTGGTCGGCGGCGGCATGCCTTCCGCATTCTGCATGAGCCGAGAAGGCGTTGCGCGAAATCGGCGCACGGACGCATATTTTCGGGCCGCGTGCCCTCCGCCTAGCAAGCGTCAGGAGAGCGACGGTCGAGGACCTGCTGCCGAGGGTCTACTGGCACGCCGACCGTAGCCTCTATCCGTTCGCCGCGCGTTCCTTGCTCGCCGGCCTGCAAAAGCTGGATCAAGAAGGGCGCGCCACCGAGTCGGGTGGCGCGTGGTCGCAGCGCAAAGACAGCTGAGCACGGTGCTGCTCGTCGACTGCACGCCGCGCGCGTTCGCGAACCTCGTCATGGTCCGCGCCCGCGAACACGCTGTCGGCGAACGCGCCATCGTCGCCGCGCGCGGGCAACCCCGTGGCACGCGTCACGATCTGTTCGAGCCGCCGGAAGACACCCAGTGACGTGAGCGCCGCGTTGCACCAGCCGGTCGTGATGCAGTAGTTGGCGACGTACGGCGCCGTGTGATGCCGCGCGTGCGCCGCGCGATTCAGCAGGATGCCACGCCGCTGCAACCAATCGACCCAGCGCGGCGGCTGGCCCATGTGCGCCCACTGATGCACCTGGTTCGTCGGCAGGCCGCACAGGCAGAACGCGACCAACCAGACCGCCGCCGCCCGCCCCCACGGCGCGTCCAACGGGATCAGGAATGCCGCGGCGAGGAACGGAATCACCAGCCCCGCCACGTCGCCGTTCGTGTCGATCACATCGCGCAGCAGGAAGTCGTCCGGGTTGACGTGGTGCACGCGGAACGGCCGCAAGAACCGCCGCCCCAGGATCGGCATCGTCTCCTTGCCCCAGGTGTCCGCTGTCCAGTGCACGAAGCCGGACGCGAAGTCGGCGCTCAGCATGCCGGCCGCCGCGACCAGCCACAGCCACCACGCACCATCACCCGTCATGCGCATGAACCGCACGCCGTGCCAGGTCAGCAGCGCGAGCGCGACGGCGATGCAGGTCACCTCGATCGCGCGCGTCAGCCAGCTCAGCGCATCATGCTGCGGCAGCGGTTTGGTTCGAGGCGACACGTCGGCGACATCCTACCGCGTG
>JANPER010000049.1:0-19924 GCA_031423015.1 Planctomycetota bacterium
GCGGTCCGTGGGCTGCGGTTCGTAGACCAGCACCGGCCCGCCCACGGCGCGAATGGTACCGAAGGTGACCAAGCCGCCCTGGCCCGACAGGGTCCCCGCCTCGGCCCACCACATGAAGGCCTGCTGGCTCTGCCGCCGACGCAGCTGTGAGATGCGGTCGGGTGCGGTATAGGCGGCAGCGGTCGCGAGACCTTCCAGCCCCCCCACGGGCGCGACGCGCAAACGCACCGTCGCTTCGCCGAGGCCACGCGCACCCGTGTTTGCCTGCGCCCGAACCACCGCGCTGGCGTCGTTGTCGATCGTCGCGGGCGCGGAGTAGAGGCCTTCGGGCGTCAGGGTGCCAGGTCCGCTCGCCAGCGTCCAAGACACGTCGACAGTCGCGGCCCCGTCTATGGATGCCGCGAATAGCTGGGTCGCACCCGCACCGAGCTCGACCTGCGCGGGGCTGATCGACAGCACGGGCGGATTGCCACCGCCAGGCTGGACGCTGGACTGTTTGGAGCCGCCCCCACACGCGGCCACGGCCAGCAGGATCGGGGACGTCGCGAGCAAGAAGCCGCGACGCAAGAGAGTCGACAAGGAGAGGAACGGGGAGTTGGTCAGGATCGATGTCATGGCTTTGGCCTCCCCCACTCGATGGTGCGCGGCCCCCGCCGCGTGACGCGGCATTCGCCAGAACCGAGTCAGACCATCTCGACCAGCATCGCCATCTGCCATCTGCCGAAGAGATCGCGTCCGTAGTTGCTGGTGTTGAATCCGATGCGCTACCGCAGGCGCACGCAAGCCATTGGAACGGACTCCGCGGCGGCCTTGGCCGTCACCTCAGTTCGTCGTCTCGTAGCGCACGATCAGCGCGAAGGACTCGAGATGCGGCGACACGGGCGGAGTGGCGTGGACGTTGTTCTTCATGATGAAGCGCCAGTTGACGTAGCGCGCGTCGTTGGGACGGAACGAGTCGAACGGCCCCGCATACTGCGCCAGGAACGCCGCGTTGGTCAACGTATTCGGATCGTCGACGTAGTCGGTCACGTGCAAGTTGTACGGATACGTCCAGTGGTTGCGCTGGCGCGGCGGTGTCTCGACGGTCGTGTCCTCATACTTGCGAATGTGCGCGTCCCCGGCCTTCATCGGGTCGAGCGGGAAGTTGACGTGATCCGGCGCGACCTGATTGCGCGGCGGGACCGACTGACCATTCCAGTAGTTGAGCGGCTGGGCTGCCCGCGCGACCCAGGGCGCCGGGTGCACGATGCTCGCGGCGCGGTACTGCGGGATGATCTCGGTACCTCCAGGCAACGCGCCCGACGCCGGCTCGAAGACTGCCGCATAGATCGGCCTGACGTTCACCGGTAGCACGGCGCGCGCGCCCGCGTCAGCGAAGTACGGACCGAGGCGCGGGTCGCGGAACGGCGCGGTCTGGAACTGCGGATCGACCCGATGCGGATCGAGCACATCGACGAAGCCGCCGGTGACCACGGTCTGCCGCTTGAGGAGGTCCCACTGCGCCCAGAAGAACGTGTTGTCGCCGGCCGGCGTGGAGTTGCCATTGAGAGGGTTGAGGCCGCCGCTGGCTTGGCTCCACTGCGCCGAGCCCGGGCTCACCGTGCGCACGCGGTTCAGGTAGACGCCGCCGGCGGAGTAGACCCGAAAATTCGGCAGGGCGGACGACTGAACGGCCAGTGCCACTTGCCAGCCGTTGGCGCCCGACGCGATGTAGCCCCGGCCTTGCGGCAGGCTGGCCTCATCGGGATGCATCTGGAAGTCGGCGAGCAAGGGCAGCGCGATCGTGCCTACAAGGCCGTCGGTGATGTTGTCCAACACAGTACGGCGCGCGAGGCTGACGTTGTGGTTGTTGGCGTTGAACCAACGACCTTGGTTGATCTGAGTCGCGCCGCCGACCAGGGTGGCGTAGCGGCCGCCGCCCATCAGCCAGGGCGAGATGATGTACGGCTCAAAAGTGCGGACGCCGGGTACGGCGACGTCAGCGCCGTCGCCGGCACGCCCACCCTGTGCCAGCACCGTCTCGTCACGCCACACGAAGAACGGCGACCGCAGAGGGGGCAGCGGCATGTAGCGATTGACGCGGTTCGGCTCGGTGAATGCCAAGGCCGCGTCGATGACGACGTAGCTCTGCTCGTAGCCGACATGCGGCGCGGGATTGCGTAGTCCGGTTGGCTCCCGCTCGCGGCGCAGGCCCAGGTCGTGAACGTAGTTGTCCTGGAACTGGACCGACAACCCCGCGCTGACGAAATGATCCGGCAGCGCACTGATGTCTCCGACACAGTTCTCGGCGCGGTACTCGGAGTGGCCGAGATAGACGCTCATGCGGTCGAACTCGTCGAACGTGATCGGCTGCGCCGAATGCGGCGACCAGTGCAGCTCTTCGACATCGAGATTGAAGTCGAATGGGTCGACGCGCGACAAGTTGAGGTCGAGCTCGCGCCAGATCGTTTGCAGGCGACAGCCGTACGGGTTCAGCGGATTCTGCAGCGGCACGCCGAATCGCACCGAGGCGCTCGCACTCGGGACCTGGGCTTGAACTCCCCAGAACGGCGTATCCGCCCGGTACGGACACCAGCGCAGCTCGCTCTCCTGCGACGGCGGCGGCTGCTGGTTCAAGTCGTCGGCAACGCGCGAGATCCGGCCGGTCGGCCGGGCCAACATCCGGCCGCCGTTGATGATCACTGCGCCGAACAAGTCGGGCAGCGGGTACGACAACGCGTTGACCGCACCGCCCGCGGTGCGGATTTCGTTGCGGATGAAGTACGAAGGTTGCTCGTCCTCGTCCAGCCCGCGGAACCGGCGCGCGACGTTCGCGACGCGGTTCTTCGCGAACAGCGGGCGGCCGCTGGCATCTCTGCGGACGTCGAGCGTGAAGTCGATGACCAGCGCATCGAGCAGCCGCCCACTCTCCGGCAGGAAGTTCAGCTCATTGCCGGACAGATCTTTGATGCCGTTCCGTCCGCCGATGACGTGCAGGAAGTAGGTCCGCGTCCTGATGTCCGCTGCCATCTCGTCGTGGTCGAGATAGAAGCCGTAGGGCGGTTGTAGGCGGATGGTGGTCTGCGAGCCATCCTCGTCGAAGCGAGCGGCGGCGACCAGGTTGGGCGTGCTGAACTTGTCGCGGTCGAACGAGGCAGGATCCATGCCGGTCGCGGCCAAGAAACTGGCGAACACGCCAGTGTTCGGATCCTCCGCCCTCGGACCATGCAGGGGTTGCAAGGCGAAGAACAAGCTGTCCAGCGCGCGGACGGTGGTCAGGTCCAGCGGCTTGCTGAAGCGGACGATCGCTGCCGCGAAGGGCGAGACGTTTCGCGTCGGCTCGACGACGACGCCTTCGACCACGATGGGGGTCGGCGAGAAGCGCACGAAGTACTGCGGATCGTCGCTGTTCCCTTGGCCATCGCCGAATTCGTACTCGGCGATCAGCACCGCGCGCGGCGCGTGGCGGATCAACCACGGCTCGCGCTCCGCGCGGTCAGCAGGGTAGCCGGGGAGCCTGGTAGGATCCGCCGCGGCGATCGCTTCCTCACTGCGCACGAGCACGAGCGTGTGCCTCTGGTCCTTGCGGTCGTTCGGCTCGGCCACCACCTCGGTGATCGCGATCGGCGTCGCGTGGCCGTCTAGGCTGGCGATGCGGATCACGTCGCCCGAATCGATGCGGTGCTGCACGTCGCCCTTGTAGATGGTGAGCAGCTGCGAGAACGCGTCGACCTGTTCGACCCGCTCTAGGTACATCAACATCTCGCCGACGATGTGCGGCGGCACCGGGTCGCGCCGGTAACCGCGCGAGATCTCAGCGGATTCGTCGCGCTCGTTCCCGGAGCGAAAGTCACGGACGATGCTGCTTACGCCGTTGTTGTTGCGCCCGATCTCGCTCGCTTCGAGGTCACGCTTCACCCCCGGGATCGCGAGTGGACCATCGAGTGCGATCGCGAGCCGGATGTTGGCGCCGATCTGGTCGGCCGATTCCGGCAGGCCGCCGGGCTGATTGCGCGCCTGCAGCCGAACTCCCTCCGTGCCGAGGAGGACCGGATCGACGATGAGGTGCGCTCCCTTGGCGACGAGCCGTGTGGGCAACACCTCGAAGTCACCGCGATGATCGCCGTCGTTCGGATCGCCGACGATGCTCAGCAGTTGCACGGCCTCAGCGTTCTTGACCCCGATGATCTGTTCGTTCTCGAGTGTGTAGAACAGCGAGTTGTCGATGCCGAGGTCGCGGGAGAACAACAGCCGTAGCGCGCCGTTGCGGGGCACGACCGAGAACGGCCGTTGCATCGTGTTCTGGCCGAACAGCCCCGGCGTCACACGGCGCACGCGGTCATCGAGCGCCGCGAACGCGCTGTCGAACTCCTGCGAGCCGATCTCGCGCGTGATGAGCAAGCGAGGTTGCAGGTTGTCGGGGTTCGCTGACAGGAAGTCGTACCGGATCTCGTTGTCCCTCCTGTTGCGGGTGCCGCCATCGCGCTCGTCCAGGATGTCGGCGCCGATCAAGACGTCCCGCTCGTACAACAAAGCCGTGAACGCGCCCGAGGCAGTACGGCGCAGTCCGTACACGTCGACCAAGCTACCGAACTCGACCGCCAGCAGCGATGCATTGGCGGTGACCGCGCCGGGGCCGCGTGCCTCCTTGTTGGAGCAACCAGCAAGAGCGAGCCAACCCAGCGCGAACAGCTTCACGCTGCCCAGGAACACCAGTTGTGCGAGAGTGTTGTGCATTGGCAGGCATCCGAAACGGCGACGGCGCCGCAAGACAGCGGTTTCGCATGACGCTTGGGTATGCTCACGCTCCCAAGCAGCACCGGGCTAGCGACAGACGGGGACGAGCGATATCAGAGTATCGGTCCGCTCGCAAGGTTGGTAGCCAAGCAGCATCTTCGAGTAACAACCCCGCTGACCCCGTTGCCATGGCACGCCGATCGCGCGCCGCGCGGCTCAGCGTAGCCGGCGGCCACAGCCAACGAGGCTGATGTCGGCGCAGCGCCGACCAGCATCGAGCCAGCTGTGCTGGCTCGCCAGATCCGTGGCGCGCCTCGCGCGGCACCGAATCGCAGAGGCCGCCGACGCTGTTGTTTCTGGGTCGCTTCTCCTGCCGCTGCCGCCAACCGAATCTTCGCGCCACGCGAAGAACCGCGGCAAGAGAAGCTCAGCGCGGCAGAGCCGCAACCAACGAGACGCGAGGGCGGCTGCATGAACGGCTCTGCCGCGAGTCGTGAGCCGTAAGACGTAAGCCCTAAGTCCCAGACCGCTGCCTACCTGTCTGACCGCCTGTCCGCGTTCTGGACTAACGGCTAACAACTTACGGCTCATGACTTTCCACAGCCGAAACATCTTCGCGCTTCGCGAAGATGCTTCGGCTGTGGAACTCAGGGTCATCTCGACGGAGATCTCGGTGAGCGCGGTGACGCCGGGGAGTTCCCGGATGGACCGCAGCAGCGAACCGATGTGCGTCTTCAGCAGGTCGGGACTCCCGCCGCCGATGTTCACGGAGCGGACGAAATGGCCGCGGATGAGCACTCGATCGTGGAGGTCGCAGAGTTGCTGCGCGACGAGCCGGGCGTAGCGCTCGGCTTGCGCGAACTCCAAGCTGTTGCCACCGGAGAAGGCACAGAAGCGACAGCGCTGCGCGCAGAAGGGCACGTGGACGTAGATGCCGAGCGAGGCGCCATCCAGGACCGGTGCCTGCTCGATCGCCGTCCGAAGCTGGTCGAGAGCGAGCGTCGGCTCGTCTGGCCGCATCCAGTAGTCGATGGTGTTGGGGGCCAAAGACTCGTAGCGCGAGCCGAGCAGCCCTGGATCTAACTGGCGGGAAGTGGTCATTGAAGCCTTGGTTGAGGAAGACCACTCAACGCGTGGGGAGACTGGTCGATTGTCACGGGTCCGTAAGAAGCCGCGCCGAGGTCTCGGGCCGCGTGGTCGAGCGTTGCTCATCGCGGGCGGCGCCCGCAACCCAATCGGGAGCTTGCGTCGCCCGCGATGATGTTGTCAGAGGCTTCCGATGCCGCTAACGCGTGGCGAATCTGTCGTACGGATCGACTGAGGTCTGCAACCGTTCGCAACGTCTGTGTCTGCGCAGCCAACACGAGGCACGACAGCCAGTGAGCTGCGACTGAGCCGCGGACACGCACTCCTTGGCGCAGGAAAGTCGGCGATCATTGTTGGTACCCCGGCCGCTTCGACCTAGCCTCGACACGCTGATGACGCCCAGCAAGCCGGATCAGAAGACTCGCCCAGATTCGATCCCGCACCTGCCGCCGGGCACGCTCCATCCGCTTCACCTGGCGGCGGCGAAGCTGTTCGCGCCCATCGATCGCTTCCTGTCGATCTCGGCGGCCAGCGGCATCGTGCTCGTGGCTGCGGCCGTCGTGGCGATGCTGTGGGCCAACTCGGGGTGGCAGTCCAGTTACCACGCGCTGTGGCACACCAAGGTCACGCTGGGCATCGGGTCGCTGCGCGCCGAGCCGACGTTGCACTTCCTGGTCAACGACGTGCTGATGGTCGTGTTCTTCTTCGTCGTGGGCCTGGAGATCAAGCGCGAGATGCGGGGCGGCGAACTCAGCGACCTGCGGCGCGCGGCGCTGCCCTTGGCGGCCGCTCTCGGCGGCATGCTGGTGCCGGCGTTGGTATACCTCGCGATCACCGCGGGCGCGCTTGGTGCCGAGACGGGCTGGGGCGTGGTGATGGCGACCGACATCGCCTTTGCGGTGGGCATCCTGACGCTGCTCGGCCCGCGCGTACCACCGACGCTGCGCATCCTGCTGTTGGCGCTCGCCATCATCGACGACCTCGGCGCGATCTTGGTGATCGCCCTCTTTTACTCGCACGGCATCACGCCGCTGGGTTTTCTGATCGCGCTCGGCGGCGTGTTCGGCGTGCGCGTGTTCAAGTGGTTCGCAATCCGCAACCCGTGGCTCTACCTGCTGCCTGGCGCGGTGATCTGGGGCGGCATCGTCTACTCGGGGGTGCACCCGACGATCGCGGGCGTGGTGCTCGGCCTGCTCACGCCGATGACGTCGTGGTACGGTCGGCAGGGCTTTCTCGCCGCAACGCGTGAAGCGCTCGCCGACGCCGACCACCACTTGGACGATCGGCACGAGTTCGTGGCGGCGTTGTCGCGCATCGACGTGGCGCGGCGCGAGGCGCTGTCGCCAGGCGAACGCTTGGAGCACGCGCTGCACCCCTGGGTCGCGTTCGGCATCATGCCGATCTTCGCGCTGGCCAACGCCGGCGTGTCGCTCGGCAGCATCGACCTCGGCGCGCCGGGCGCGATGGCGACCCTGCTGGGCATCGTGGGCGGGCTCGTGGTCGGCAAGACGCTCGGCATCTCTGTGGCATCCTGGGGCGCCGCGCGGGCCGGGTTGGCGGCGATGCCGGTGGGCGTCGACCACCGCAGCTTGCTGGTGGTCGGCTCGGTCGGCGGCATCGGCTTCACCATGTCGATGTTCATCGCCTCGCTCGCCTTCGACGACGAGGCACGGCTCGGAGTCGCGCGCCTCGGCGTGCTGATCGCGTCGGCGACTGCCGCGACCCTCGGCCTGGTGCTCGGTCGCTTGCTGTTGCGCGCGGCGGCCGTGGGGCCGGCGGACGGCAGTCCAGCCGCCCACTGACGAACCCGAATAGCCACGACCTCTCGCGTGCCGCAGCGGTACACCCATCACTGTGGCCAACCCCGAGCCGAGCGCAGCGTGCACCTTCGAGATCGCGTCGGCGTCGCGCTACTTCGAGGGCCACTTTCCGGGCGACTCGATTCTGCCCGGCGCCGCGCTATTGCAATTGGTGCTCGGCCGCATGGCAGACGCGGCGGAAGCCGAGGTCATCGGTCTGCCGCGCGTACGGTTCCTGCAGCCGGTTCGACCGGGCGCGCGACTCACGATGACGACGGAGCGCGCTGGCGATCAGGTTGCCGTCGCCATCGCCCAAGCCGGCCAGGCCGCCGCGACCATCACCCTGACCACGCGGCCGATCGAGACTCGGTCGGCGGGGATGCCCGCGCTCGAGCTTCCCCCCGTGCTCGCACCGGCCGCACTGCCGCACGAAGGCCCGGCCATCTTGCTGCGACGACAGCTCGCCGCCGACGCCGACGCATTGCTCGCGCGCGCGCTCGTGCCGGCCACTAGCGCGTTCGCCGATGCCGCCTGGGCCAGCCTCGCCTGGATCGAAGCTGCCGCGCAGGCCACCGCGGCACACAGCGCGCTGCGCGCCGCATTGGCAAACCCCATGGCGCCGGCGCGCGCGGTTCGCGGCATGCTGGTCGGCGTCAAGAACGTGCGTCTCGCGCGCCGGCTGCGCTTCGACATCGAGTGCAGCGTTGCCGTGCAAAGAGTCGGCGGCAACGGACCACTCTCGATCTATGCTGCGCGCGTGTTCGATGTCGATCAGGAACTGATGCGCGGCGAGTTGAGCGTGTGGACGCAGAGCGGAGACCTTCGGGAGTGACTTCGCCGGCGCAGGATCCGATCGTGGGTGCCTTCGCCGGTCTGCTCGCGCGCGAACCAGACTCCGTGAGTGTGCGCTCGGTGGAGCAGCGCGCGACGCGACGCGAGGTCGACGCGCTGGCGCAGGCGTTTGCCAGTCGGCTGCAGCGAGCCGGGCTTGCGCCTGGCGCCACGGTGGCACTCGCCGCTCCGAACGGGCCAGGGTTTCTCGGCGGGCTGCTCGGCTGTCTGCACACGCGGCACCCGGTGATCCTGCTCGACGATGAGGTGGCGCGGCGGGAAGGGCCCGAAGCCGCGGCGTACCTCGGCGCGAGCGCGCTGCTGACTTGTTCGGCGTGGCCGTCGGCGCGCGCGCCGTTCGTGCTGCGGCCGTTGGCCGACGCGATCCCGCGCACGCTGCACAAGGGCACCACGGTGCTGAAGGTCACGTCGGGGTCGACGGGCAAGCCGCGCGCCATCGCGTTCTCGTCGCACGCGCTGATGGCCGACTGCTCGCAACTCGCGCGCACGATGCTGATCCCGCCGGTCGATCGCCTGCTGGCCACGGTGCCGATGTCCTTCAGCTACGGCCTCGGCAGCCTGGCGCTGCCCGCGTTGGTGATGGGCAACGAGCTCATCGTGGCCGACGCGCTCAACCCGGTGGCGACGATGGCAATCGCTGAGCAGTGTCGCGCCACCGTGTTCCCCACCGTGCCGGTGTTCCTGCAAGCCCTGCTGCGCCTATCCATTCGCACGCTGCCGCCGATGCTGCGCTTGGTGATCTCCGCCGGCGCCCCGCTGAGTTCCGCCGCGGCGCGCGGGTTCCGTGCGCGCTACGGGCGGCCCATCCACACCTTCTACGGCAGCAGCGAGTGCGGCGGCATCAGCTACGACCGCACCGGCAACGCCGGCGAGCGCGGCACCGTCGGCACACCGATCGATGGCGTGCGCGTCGAACTGGTCGGCCAAGACGGCGCGCTGGCGGTGCACTCGGCGGCGAGCGGCCTCGGCTACGTCCCCGACGAAGCCGACGACGGGCCGACCCAAGACGGCTTCCGCACCTCGGACTTTGCCGCCGTCGACCCGCTCACCGGCGAGATCCGCTTGCTCGGCAGGCGCAGCGACGTGGTGAACGTCGGCGGGCGCAAGGTACATCCGGGCGAGATCGAGAGCGTGATCGCCTTGATGGCCGGCGTCGACGACGTGGTGGTGATCGGCGAAACACTGGAAGACCGCGCCACCGAAGTGTGCCACGCGGTGATCGCCACGCGCACCGACTCGGGCGTGAGCGCGCGCACGGTGCGCGACCACTGCGCCAAGACTCTCGCCGCGCACAAGGTGCCCAAGGTGGTGACGTTGGTGAGCGAGATCCCACGCACCGAGCGCGGCAAGCTCGATCGCGTGCGGCTGAAGCAGAGCGGACGCTGAGTGCCTCCCGATCGCCCCGATCGCGGGCGGCGCCGGCGCAACCCCTTCCGCAGCCATTCCCGTAGCCCTGATCGTCCGATATCGCGCTTCACCCACATCGATTACTGCCCCCCTTGTGGTCGTTGGGCGAAGGGGTAGTCTCCGCTCGTCTCGCATTGACCTCTCGTCAGGAGTTGAACATGCGTTCCGGAATGTTGCCAAGCCAGCAGCGCGCGTTGCGCCAGGCGTTCAAGAAGGCCGACAAGTTCGATCATTTTCGCAAGCGCACGCGGAGGTCGTTCCTTGCACTCGGCAGCCTGGGACTCGCGGGGACCATCGCCGGGTTCTGGGTTGGCCGTTCGACTACATGGTTCTCGGGGTCCGAAGGCGCGCATGACCTTGAAGGTCGACCGGTTGACCCTCGCATCCAATCGATGTTGCCCTGGGCGCGAGAGCTGGCGCGAGGCGACGAGCGCGCGCTGGTTGAGCACTATGTGGGGTTCTTGTTCGTCTTCGGCCGAGTCCAAGCCGACGAAGCGCTATGGCACGGCTTCCACCGGCTCGTCGAAGTTGCCAAGCGCGACGCCAACCGGCCTCTCGCGACCCATCTTCTCGAGAGTGGTCGGCCCCAGAAGAGCGACGCAACCTCTGTGTTGTTCGACACTCTCCAACAGTTGATCAAGTAGGCCAGGGTTCCTCGCATGCCCCGCATCGACGTGGAGCCGAACCCAGCGGTCGAGGGGTGGCCGGTCACCATCACTGTGGAAGGCGCTGGTCCGTGGCTCATTGCACGTGAGCCCGATGGCGCGGTGACCGAATACCAGCCGGATGCACAGGGGCAGATCGAGCTCTTGACCCCGCCCGGCACCAGCGGCCAGAGCTTCACCGTAACCAACTCCGGCACGCCGCCCGATTCCGCACGCATCGACATCGTCTCTCAGGATTGACACCATGCGCTCCTTGCACTTGCTCCTTCTGACCTTCTGTTCGGCAGTCGCGCCGCGCGCACAGCAGGTGATGGTCGTGCCCAACGGCGCAGCCGCTGTCGATGCCACAACGCGGGGACAGTTGGCTGGCTTAGAGGAACGCTTCCGACAGCAGTTCTTGCTTGGCGATGGTCTGCTGCAAGGACTACGCGGATCGCAGATTCTGTCGCTCGCGTTTCGTCGCGATGGGCACCTGCGGCACCAGCCGGGAGTCACCTCCCAACTGCAAGTCGCCTTGTCGACGTCAACGCGTGACGTCGCGGAAGCGGCTGCCGTATTCGCTGCCAACCGCGGCGCGGTGAGCGTGGTCTACAGCGGCACGCTGAACGTGACAACGTCGCCGCGTCTGGGCCACCGCAATGCCGCAACCTGGTCGACGCCCGACGCCATCACGTTGCCTTTCCTCACGCCGTTTGTCTACCAGAACGGAACCCTGTGCATCGACATCGACGGTGAGCCCGTCGGAGCCGCGTCGCCGTGGTGGCCGATCGACTACGAGACCGATTCCGTGACGGGCATCGCGACCCGCTTGGGACAGGCCTGCGGCGTGGCAGCAAGCTATGCGAGCAGCTCCGGCATGGTGGACCCACGCACCCTTCGACCCGGCGCGACCGCAAACCTGGTCGGTGTTGGCGCAGCGAACTCGGCGAACGTGCTCCTGCTCGGCACCATGCAGTTCAACCCGCCGATCGACTTGACGTTCGTGGGCGCCGCCGGTTGTTGGCTACACCTCACGCCCGACCTCACCATTCCAGGGTCCATCGGTCCGAGCCTTGGCGCTCGTCCGATCGGCTTGCGCGCCACAGCCCTCGAGTTGCCCGCCGGACCCGCAGCGCTCGGTGCCTGCCTGTATGCGCAATGGGCGGGCGTCGAGGCGACCGGCCTGACCACGACCGCAGGCTTGAAGCTGCAGCTTGCCAACAACCCCACTCGTCTGAACGCCGTTGCGATTCGATCGCGCAGCATTGCCTCGGGAGCACTCCCGGCCGATGGAGTCGTGGAGCCGTGGCGCATGCCGGTCGTGCGCTTCTCCTATCGATAGCGCCGCGCGAAACTACGGCCCCCAAGGTCGTTCAGCATCTGGCCGCGGTCGTTCGCATTGGGACCGTGCTGGCCGCCCTACGGCGGCGTTACCGGCAGGTGCGACATGACGCACTGCGGGAACACGGCCCACAAGCTGGTGGGCGCGCCGGCACGGCGCAGCGCCGCGTTTGTCCAGGTGTTGCACGTGTAGAAGAGGCCGTAGCGGCCGCTGCCTTCGTAGAAGGCGTCGTGGCCCCAGTAGCTGAAGCCGGGGATGGGTTGCGTGCGGCCCTGCGCGTCGCGCGCGAAGGACGCGCGGATGAAGTCGACCAGAGCGCGGTACTGCGCCTCGGTGACCACGATGCGACGCTGATCCAATAGGGTCGCAGGCATGCCACCCAGCATGTAGTCGACGTGCATCACCGACCGACCCAGGTAGAACATTGCGCGCACCGCCGCCGTGACGGTGAGGTTCTCCCAGTCGCCGACGTCGATGTAGAAGCCGCGCTCGCCCCAACCGAACACGATGTGCGTGGTGTAGCAGGCGCCGAGGGTAGGGAAGTCCGAGACGGGCAGATCGTCGCTCCAATCGTGGATCGCGTGCCGCACCGGCACGATCAGGTCGGTGTGCGCTTTGCCCGCGTGTACCCAGATCTCGACGCCGTCTTGGGGCTCGACGTAGCCACGGTTCACCGCGATGGCCCCGGTCGCGAGGAACACGAGCACGTAGGCGACGACGAATAGCACGAAGCCGAGCAGCGCGCGCAGCACGAAGCGCAGGACGCGGCGCCAGCGCGGGCGCTCAGTGGGCAGGCGCGGTGCGTTCACAACCCCGGCGCGCGCTCCAGCGCGGCATGGACAACGGCTACGGCGAGCACGAGCGGGCGCACATCGGCATCTTCGCCGCCAGGCCGAACAACGCCAATGGACGGTGGTTCGTGAACGAGAAACCTCCACGATGCTCTGCCCCATGGCCTTCGTCACCCATCTCGAGTCCGCGCTCGACGGCACGCGCCTGCCCGCGGGCGTTCTCCACACGACGCACGAAGGTCGCCCGTTGTGGGTGCGCTACGACCTCGACGCCGTCGGCCGCGCGCTCACCAAGGACGCGTTACGCACGCGGCCAACCGACATGTGGCGCTACCGTGAGCTGCTGCCGATGGACGACCACAACGCCATCGTCAGCCTCGGCGAGCCGATGACGCCGCTGCTGCCATGCGACCGCTTGGCGTCGCGCTTCGGCGTGCGCGCGCTCTATGTCAAGGACGAGTCGCTGCTTCCCACCGGCTCGTTCAAGGCGCGCGGCATGGCCATGGCAGTCACGATGGCTAGGCAGCTTGGCGTCACCAAGGTGGTCGTACCAACGGCGGGCAATGCCGGCGGCGCGCTCGCCGCCTACGCAGCGCGCGCCGGCATGACGTGCCACGTGTTCATGCCGCACGACACGCCGATCGTGAATCAACTCGAAGCCGCGTTCTACGGAGCGCGCGCATTCCTAGTGGATGGCCTCATCAACCACTGCGGCGCCATCGCGCGACAGGCCAAGGAACGCATGGGGCTGTTCGACATGAGCACGCTGCGCGAGCCGTACCGCATCGAGGGCAAGAAGACGATGGGGCTGGAACTCGCCGAGCAGATGGGCTGGGAGCTGCCCGACGTGATCCTGTATCCGACCGGCGGCGGCACCGGCCTGATCGGCATGTGGAAAGCGTTCGCCGAGTTGGACGCGCTCGGTTGGCTCGCCACCCAGAAGAAGCCGCGCATGATCGCCTGCCAGTCGTCGGGCTGCGCGCCGATCCCGCGCGCGTTCGCCGCCAACGAACGCTTCGCCAGCGAGTTCGAGAACGCGCACACCGTGGCGTCGGGTCTGCGCGTGCCCAAGGCGCTCGGCGACTTCATGATCCTCGACGCGGTGCGCGCCTCCGGCGGACGCGCCGTGGCAGCCGACGAGGCGCGCCTCTTGGAATGGGCCACCCTCGCCGCTCGCCTCGAGGGTATCGCGGTGTGTCCCGAGACCGGCGCCTGCTTCGACGCGCTGGCGCGCGGCGTGACCGAAGGCTGGATCACGCCGAGCGACCGCGTCGTGGTGTTCAACACCGGCGCGGCGCAGAAGTACGTGGAAGCGTTGCGCTGCGAGCTACCGCGGCTGCGCAAGGACGCGGTGGACTGGGAGCTGATCGCGCGGGGATAGGGGGGTGCCGGCGGCCGTGAAGAACTCAATCGACGAGATCCAGAACCTGCCCGAGCTGTTGGACGACGTCCACTCGCTGATCAGTCCGGCTCGCCCCTTTCGTCGCATTCCTCGCATCGTCATGATGCGCGCATGGCGGTCACGATCGAACAGGCACTGGCGACCCTGCGGGCACGAGCCGCCAAGGCGCAAGCCGGTCGCGAGGTCGTGGCCGCAAGGACCCGCGAGCAGTTGGCGATCGCCATCGAGGACCTCCTGCCCGACGACGCCGACGCGTGGTTGATCGGCTCGCTGGCGTGGGGCGGCTTCGGCGAACACAGCGATATCGATGTCGTGCTCCGTGGCTGCAGTGCGAAGACAGCATGCCGCGTCGAAGTGGCGCTGACCACCGCGTTGCGAGTAGCCGTCGAAGTGCTGCGATTCGAAGAACTCCCGGCAGAGTTCCGCGAACGCGTCGAACGTGAGGGAGTCCGCCTCCATGGCAAGTGATGCCCAACTCCGGACACGCCTCGCCCGACTGCTCGCCGAAGTCACCATCGATGCTCGTGCGCTCGACGCGCGTGCTGCTGAGATCAACACCCTGCTGGCGAAGTGGCACGCGGCAAAGGCGATCGAGCGTGCCGAGCTGATGCTCGTAGCTGCGAACCTGCACGGCTACTACACCGCGCTCGAAACTCTGTGTGAACGCATCGCCAGACAGCTCGACGAAAACGTGCCCGCGGGCCCCACGTGGCACACGGAGTTGGTGGCACAGATGCAGGTCGAGGTTCCCGGCTTGCGGCCGCGAGTGATCGCCGCCGAAGTGCTGGACGACTTGCACGAACTACGCAAGTTCCGGCACTTCTTTCGCAACGCCTACGTGCTGGACTTCGACCCGATCCTGATCAAGGGACATGCCGAACGCGTCCACAAAATCCACGACACGGTTGCGCGTGAGGTCGCGACGGTCCGTGTGCACATCGATCAATTGTTGCGGACGCTGTCGCACTGAGTTCCACAGCCGAAGCATCTTCGCGAAGCGCGAAGATGTTTCGGCTGTGGAAAGTCATGAGCCGTAAGTTGTTAGCCGTAAGTCCAGAACGCGGACAGGCGGCGGCGGTGAGGCGGTCAGGCAGCGGTCTGGGACTTATGGCTTACGTCTTACGGCACACGACTCGCGGCAGAGCCGCCGATTGGCTCACTCCGCGTCTCGTTGGTTGCGGCTCTGCCGCGCTGAGTCGGACGAGCCGGCGTTGCTGTTTGGCGGCCGGGGTGCTGGCGGCGTGATGGGGAGATGCCAAAGGTACCGCCGGGCGGCGGGTCTTCTCATCCCATCTATCCCGCACAAGAGCATCAACATGGCAGGATTCGCTTGCGTTCCAACCCCCAAGCCGCGATGTCTCGCGGATCGCTCGTGACGACGAAGGCGTCGCGCTCCATCGCAAGTGAAGCAACGTGCCCATCGGTGATGTCACTGGCTCCACAGGCTGCCGCGAGAACCCCAATTCGCCGACTCGCGGGCGCGTCCAAGGCGAACTCCGTCACCAGACCGCTCGCCAGGAAGCGGGCCAGCCGCACTTGCCGACCACCGCCTCGCCATACCTGCGCGACGACCGCCGAACTGGTCGACAGAGCCACAACGCCCTGCTCTGCCAGCAAGACGTACGCTCGTACGCTGTGCTGGCCGCGCTCCAGCGCGATCAGAGCGCCGGCGTCGAGCACGATCTCCTTCATCCGGCGCGCCGCTTCGATCTGGCGCGCGTGGCGTGCATCGCTCGCGCGACCACCTTGGGCGACAGACCAAGCGCACGCGCGATTGCGGCGTGCACGCGGCGCGGTGTCGGATCGTTGCGTTCGAGCTCACGAAAGTCGGCCAACAGCTCGGCACGCGCCTCAGCCTTGGCGCGAATGGCACTGACCACCCACGCACTCACCGATGCGGCTCGCCCGGCGGCAACTTCGGACTCGGCTAGCTCGACCAGAGAGTCGTCGAGGCTGATCGTGATGCGACGCATACTTAGATCATACCTTGGTATGCACGGCGCACAAGGCGCCCAAGAGCCACCTCGGGCTGCGGTAAGGCCTGACGACTTCGCCGCTCAGCCCAGCGCCAACAAGACCTGCAGCTTCAAGAAGTCCACCTCCTTGATCAGGATCTTGATCGCGGTGCCCTCGGTGAACGAGAGCATGCGCTTGCCCGCCAGGAGCTGCAGCGTCGGTCCCTTGACCTTCGCCTTCTCGCCGATCGAGCGCGCGGGCAGGAAGCCGTTGACGTTGAACTGCGACAGGTGCACCTCGATGCCGAAGTTGGAGACGCGCCGGATCTGCGCCAGGTGGGTCTCGCCGACGTAGGCCGACATGTACTGGCACACCTTGAGGTCGCCGATCGCCTGCTCCGCCATCTCTGCGACGTCGGCCTGCAGCGAGCTGTGCGCCGCCATCTCGTTGAGGTCCTGGATCAAGTCTGCGGTCCGCAGCTCATCCTCGGCCGCCTTGCCGAGGCTTTCGATCGCGTGCAGCCAGCGGTGGACGACGAGGTCCGGGTAGCGGCGGATCGGGGAGGTGAAGTGCAGGTAGGCCTCGCGCGCGAGGCCAAAGTGCTTGGCGACGTCCTCGTGGTCCTTGACCTCGTACACCGCGCGTTCGATCAGGCCCATGATGCGCTGGATCAGAGCCTCCGCGTTCGACTTGCGCCGCGCGGCCAGGATCAACTGGGCGATGTCGCGGCCGGTCAAGCGATCTTTGGTCGGGATGCGGATGCCGTGGTCGGCGAGCGACTTCGCCAACGCCTCGATCTCCTCGGGATCCTTCTCCGGGTGCACGCGGTAGATCGTCGGCAGCCCGCGCTTGCGGAACAGGTCGCCGACGGCTTGGTTCGCAGCCAGCGCCGTCTCCTCGATCAGCGTCTGCGAGAAGTAGCGCGGCGCGTCGACGATCTTCTCGACCTCGTGGTCCTTGTCGAAGACGAACTTGCGCTCGCTCGACTGCATGCGCAGCGAGCCGCGCGCGTCGCGGATCTTCTGCTGCACGAGCGTCCACGCGCGGAACATCCGCAGCGGCTGTTCCAAGAACAAGATCGCAGCGGTCTCCTCGGTCTCTTTGCCGTCCAGCAGCTCCTGCACGATGCGATAGGTGTTGCGGTGCGCGCTGCAGATGACGCTCTTGTGCACGCGCGCCGACACGCGCTTACCATCCGGCGTGAACTCCATGATCACGGAGTGCGCGAGCCGATCGCGCTTGGCCACCAGCGAGCAAAGCGAGTTTGACAGCTTCTCGGGCAGCATCGGCACGACCTGGTCCGCCAGGTACACGCTGGTGGCGCGAGCGAGCGCCTCGTCGTCGAGCGCCGTCCCCGGCCGCACGTAGTGGCTGACGTCGGCGATGTGCACGCCGATCTCCAGGTTGCCGTTGGGCAGCTGGGCGATGCCGATGGCGTCGTCGAAGTCCTGAGCGTCGTCGCCGTCGATCGTGAAGTTCACCCCGCCGCGCAGGTCCACCCGGCCGGCGAAGTCTGTCTCGTGCGGGTCGTCCGGCAGGCTCGCCACCTCGGCCAGCACGTCGTCGGGGAACACGGTCCGCACCCGGAACGACCCCAGCAACGTCATCTCCTCCGACTCGATGTCGCGGTAGACCTCGGGCCCGTGCTCCATCGGCCCAAACGCCGCCGGCCGTGACGTGATGCGGGAACGCGGCGTCTCGTCGTGCCCCTCGTCGGCAGCAGCACCGCCGGAACTGGCACCGGCCCGTTCCAGCGACCAACCAGGCTCGTTGGCCGCTTCGGACTCGGGCTCGCCGCCCCGCGAACGCAGCAGGTCCTTGAAGCTCGAGAACTTGTTCTGGTCGCCCGCGCTGGTCTCCTTGTCTGGGTCCTTGCGTGGGTCCTTGCCCTTGCCCGAGCCACCGCCGGGTTTGCGTTTGTCGCCGCTGCCACTGTCACCTGTCATTGCAGCACGATACCGCTGCTAGCGCGCGTCGGCGGCCCCGCAACCCACGCGCGCGCGATCGGCCCGCCGTGCTCAGTACGTAATCACCAGCGGTGGCGTGATGACCCCGAGGCCAGCCCGATCGAACAGCACCGACTGCAGGGCGATCGGCGTCCCGAGCGTAGCGCGCCTCGGCAGGGTCACACGTCGTTCCGCCGCGCCGCCGATCGTGCCGACATCGACGACGACGTGCGCCGCCAGATCGACCCACACAGCGCCGAACGGCGATGGGTTCGGCACCACCATCGCGCTTGCCAAAGTCAACGCGAGATCCGCAACCCGGCCGAAGCGCCCTGCCGATGCGAGTGAGCCACTACCTGGCCCGCTGCATTGCCAGCGCCCGCCCCGTCGGTCGACTTTGCATGAGCTGCCCTTAGGGCTCGCGCAGAAACAGATTGTCCACTTGGCCGGCCCGCGCCGTCCATGGCGGCGTTGCGCGTCCTCGACGTAGCCCCTGGAATACGACTGCGGCGCGCGCCTTGCCCTGAACGCCGCGGACTCGCCCAATTGGCCAATCTGTTCCTGCGCGAGCCCTTACCACCGCTGGACATCGGGCAGCATGCGGAGAGGCAAAGCTTCGACGAGGGGACTCAGCTTGAAGCGCTCCTTGCCGGCATGAACGACCCAGAGCTTGCTCAGCGCGAGGTCGGTACAGGCCGCCCGCATCGAAGCGGTCAGGTCGGGTGCCGAGTTCATCTTGAACTCGAAGCCGATGCGGCGATCGCCGCGCACGATCAACAAATCGAGCTCCGGGCCGCTGTGTAGCCCCCAGAAGTAAGCCTCATGGGGCCTGGCTCCGGTCCGTTCGATCACGGCTGCCAAGGCAAAGCCTTCGAAAGAAGCGCCAGCCTTGGCGTGACCTCGCAACGCATCCATCGTCGGCAGTCCGAGCAGTGTGTGGAGCAGGCCGGAGTCGGTCAGGAAGACCTTTGGCGACTTCACTTGACGCTTCTGCAGGTTGACGTGGTAGGGCTGCAGGATGCGGACCACGAAGGTCGACGCTAGGACGTCGAGGTAGTGGCGCGCACTCTGGTCGCTCTTCCCGAGGGATCGACCGAAGTCGGCGGCGTTCCAGATCTGGCCGTGAGCGTGAGCCAGCATCGACCAGAACCGCCGCAGAGTCGTGGCAGGCGTGCGCACGCCAAGTTGCGGAAGGTCGCGTTCGAGGAATGTCGTGACGAACTCCTCGCGCCAGAGCGTGCTAGCCTCGTCGTTGCGAGCCAGAAAAGAGCGCGGGAAGCCGCCGCGCAGCCACAACTTGTCGAGGTGCTTGCCGTCGACTTCGTGGGGTTGGAAGCCTGGCAGCGGGTGGTGGGCAATGCGCCCGGCCAGCGTCTCCGAACTCTGCTGCAGAAGCTCGGGCGACGCGCTGACGAGCACCAGGAACCGCGCGGGACGCTTGGCTCGGTCGGCGAGCACTCGCAGCACCGGGAAGACATCGGGACGGCGCTGTATCTCGTCGAGGATCACCAACCCGCGAAGGTCCTCGAGGGCAAGCATGGGATCTTGCAGCTTGCGCAGGTCCGCGGGCCGCTCGCAGTCGAAATGATGCACGGGCCCAGCCACCGACTCGGCGTATTGCCCCGCCAACGTGGTCTTGCCCACCTGGCGTGGGCCCAGGATGGCGACCACGGGGAACTCGGCGAAGAGCTGGGCGATTCGCGCCACGTGTGTAACTCGAACGGCCATCCTTGAAATATCGAGGTCAGACCTCGGATTTTCAATGCTGACTGCAGGCTCGCCATCGCGGCGCCTCCGACCTCGCAGCTTCGGCTGCGGTCGAAGTTGTCGCGGTGGCAACGTACTCAGCGCGGCAGAGCCGCAACCAACGAGACGCGAGGGCGGCTGCATGAACGGCTCTGCCGCGAGTCGTGAGCCGTAAGACGTAAGCCCTAAGTCCCAGACCGCTGCCTACCTGTCTGACCGCCTGTCCGCGTTCTGGAC
>JANPER010000050.1:0-2856 GCA_031423015.1 Planctomycetota bacterium
TGCGTTCCCCTCCATTGATGTAGCGGATCAATTGTTGCCGCCGCGCGCGGGCGACCGACCGGGGCGGCGGGCAGGCTGGCCTGCTCGGAGCTTTGGGAGGGAGCTGCGTTCAGACAGACAGGCAGCCTGTCTGTCTGAACGTTCCGCGCAACACACCATCAGGCAGGCAGTCGCTCAGACAGTCCCCATCTCTCACTCCGTCGGAATCCCCGCGAACCCATCCACACCATCGAACGAGTACAGATTCTCGGTCTTGATGCAGTCGAGCCCCCCGGCGTTGATCTTGGCCAGCAACGCCAGAATCTCGCTCGTCGTCGTCGTCGTTGTCCTCGTCGTCGTCGCCCCACTCCGCGGCTTGAAGCGGCAACGCCAGTGATCAGTGCACACCGTCTCGGGGAACCCACCGGGGAACACCTTCACGCCGCGGTTGGTGATCGCCCGCAACCCCAGCGGCCCCTCGGCCACGGCGGCTTCCACCGCGCGGCCAAGCACCTCGGGATCGCGACGCTCGCCATCCCAGGCGAGGAAGACGTCGATCCCGACCAGTTCACGCCGCGCCGCCTTACTCTTCTGCGTGCGCACCGTCAGCGGTGCCCCAGGCTGGTACGACGCCGGGGCGAGGTGCTTGGGCGTCAACCCCAAGCGCGCGCACACCGCGAGCGCAAACGCCTCCGTCCCCACGCGCGACCGGCTGCGCTCTTGGTCCCACACGTCGCCGGTGTGGATGCCGTCTTCGATGGTGCGCAGCCACGCATTGTGGATCTTGGCCGCAACCTCGATGTGGCCGAGGTGCACCAGCATCATCACCGCCGCGTGCAAGAGGCCAGACGGGTTGGCGATGTCGCGGCCGGTGATGTCAGGCGCGGAGCCGTGCACGGCCTCGAACATGGCGCACTCGGCGCCGATGTTGGCCGAGCCGCACAGGCCGACCGAGCCCGAGATCTGTGCCGCGATGTCCGACATGATGTCGCCGTACAGGTTCGGCATCACCAACACCTCGAAGCGCTCGGGCGAGTCGGCCAAGAACGCCGCGCCGATGTCGACGATCAGGTTCTCGGTCTGAATCTCCGGGTAGTCGAGCGCGGTCTGATCGAACACGGCGCGGAACATCCCGTCCGTGAGCTTCATGATGTTGTCCTTGGTGAAGCACGTCACCCGCTTGCGGCCGCTGCGGCGCGCGTACTCGAACGCATACCGCGCGATGCGTTCGCAGCCGGGGCGGCTCATCAGCTTCAGGCACTGCACGACCTCGTCGGTCTGCCGGTGCTCGATGCCGGTGTACACGTCCTCCTCGTTCTCGCGCACGATCACGAGGTTCATGTTCGGATGCCCGCTCTTGATGAACGGGTCGAAGCTGACGCAGGGGCGCACGTTGGCGTAGAGCCCCAGCGCGGTGCGAGTCGTGACGTTGAGGCTCTTGTAGCCACCGCCGCGCGGCGTGGTGACCGGCGCCTTCAGGAACACACGCGTGCGCCGCAGCGTGTCCCAGGCGCTGGGCTCGATGCCAGCCGCCACGCCGCGCAGGTAGACGTTCTCGCCGATCTCGATCGTCTCGGGCACGATCTTCGCGCCCGCGGCCTCCAGCACCGACAGGGTCGCGGCCATGATCTCGGGGCCGATGCCATCGCCGTGGGCGATGGTGATCGGCACCGGCGTGGTCGAAGGGGCGGGGGGTTGAGCGGGCGCCAAGCTACGTTCCATCTTACGGTCGGTGCGGAGGTGAGCGTCGTGCGATGCCTGGCAGGGTGCCGAGACACCGGAGGAAGGGGAGCGTGGCGGCTCGCCGCGAATTTCGCTGCACTCACGTCGGGCGCGCTGGCGCACGCGCACTCCCCGTTGCCGTCAGGACTTCACTGTCAGGCCGGGCGCCGAGGAGCGCTGCGGACCGCTTCGACCATGCGCGTCGCCCGCTCGCGCACCGCGGCGAACCGGCCGCTTGCCAGATCGTCGGCGACGAACAGGTTGCCGACAAAGCCCACGCCGAACGCGCCCGCCGCAAAGAAGTCGGCGGCGTTGGTTTCGTTCACGCCCGCGGTCGGAAACAAACGCAACTCGGGGAAGGGACCGAGGCAGGCGCGCACATAGTCGGGGCCGCCGGGTGGCGCCGGAAAGAGCTTTACTACCTGCGCGCCGCTGCGCGTCGCGAGCAGCATCTCGGTGGGGGTGAAGGCGCCCGGCAAGATCAGCACGTCGCGACTGGCGCACCAGCGGATCACCTCGGGGTCGGTCGCCGGCGACACGAGGAAGCGCGCGCCAGCGTCGAGCGCGCGTTGTGCCTGCTGCGTGTCGAGCACGGTGCCGGCGCCGACGAGCAGGTCCTTGTTCTTGGCGAAGTGCGTGATCGCGTCGAGCGCGCCCGGCGTGGTGAGCGTGACCTCGACCGCGCGGAAGCCACCGTCGATGGCGGCTTTCATCGCCGGCCGCACCGCGTCGGCGTACGGCGTACGCAGGATGGCAGAGCAGCGGAGTTCAGCGAGAGTGGCGAGTGGTGACATGCGGCGGCAGCGTAGCGTTCGAGACAGTGGCGGTCAGTCACTCGCGTGCGTCTCGACCGACCGCGTCGGCGACGTACCGGTGGGCGAGTGAGTGGTGGAGCTGAAGCGTCAGCAAGAATCGAGGCGCCGCAGGCGCCCGGCGCCCATCAGGCGCCGAGGAGGGGGAGGCCGCGTGTCGCGGCCAGCGTGGGGGAGGGTCCGCCTCCCCCACCAGCAAGGAACTCAGCGCGGCAGAGCCGCAACCAACGAGACGCGAGGGCGGCTGCATGAACGGCTCTGCCGCGAGTCGTGAGCCGTAAGACGTAAGCCCTAAGTCCCAGACCGCTGCCTACCTGTCTGACCGCCTGTCCGCGTTCTGGAC
>JANPER010000051.1:0-1506 GCA_031423015.1 Planctomycetota bacterium
GGGTCGAGCGCACAACCGGAGGTCGCGGGTTGCCACCCGAAAGCGGCGGCGAAACACGAAGTGCCGACGAAACTCGCGCTGATCGCCGACACAACGACTGGATCGCGACTACAGCCCCGGTCGATTGGGACTGGACTGCGATTTGTCGATTTGCGTCGAAACCTGCGGACAGGCGTTTTGAGATACGGCAATATGCGCGCTCGACTCCCCTCTGGAGCAACGCGATGATCCGTTTGAACCAGCAGATTCAACTCACCGGGCGCGAGGTCGAGCGATTCGTGAAGATCACCGACCTAGCGCCGGAGAACATCCGGACGCTCGAGGATTTCGACGCCTACATTGCGCGCTGCAAGGCCCACTATTGGGGGGTGTCGAACGAGACCCGGTTTCTGCACTGGCTGATCGAGCGCGAGCGTGATCGCTGTTGCGGTGCCATGGTGAGCTGCAGCCAAGTGCCTTGACGAGGAAGTGGGCTCTCCGTTGGAGGGCCCCGAAGGTTGGTCCTGGTGAGCGGGGTCAGGCGGCTGCGCGTCGCGACGTTGAAGCCACCTGGGTGTTGCAGGCCGGATGGATCGCCAGCGCGGCGGCCGCGCCGGCGCCGTGCACGCTGTCGACCAACTGTTCGCGAGTCAGCCGATCCAGCTTCAGCAGGAGGACGTCTGTGTGGTCGCGGTCGTTGTGCCCGAGATGGGGTCGCAGGGCGAGCATGTCGCGGATCATGATTCGCAGTTTCCGTCAAGCGGCCCCGCAGCGATGCGGGCGTCGTCGATCGCCGCACGCACCGCCCTCAGGGGCGGTCGGCGTGGGCGACGACGAGAAGCGCGGGAGGGTTCAGCCACTCCACTGCCGCCGAGGACGCAATGCCTCGGCGACATGAGTCAGGCGCTCTTCCGCGCGGGAGGAACGCCGGCATCGACCTGCGGTGCGCCCGCTGGCGCTGTCGCGGCGACCGTCGGCGAAGCTGCTTGTTGCTGGAAGGCCGAATGGGCCGCGGCGAACTCGCTCTCGCTGGCCAGCTTGCGGACCTTGGGGACGGCCGGTTCGCGAGGCGTGTCGGGCAAGCACTCGACGGCGAGTTGGCCGCCTTGCTGCAAGGCACGGATCGGCGCGACGAACATGCAGTGGCAGAGCCAGCGCACGTACTGGCCGATGCGCTTGTCGCGCTGCTGGTGCGCCTTGTGGGTGCGCAGGGACTGCTTGCAGCACAGGTAAAGCGCCAGGTGGCGTCGCTTCATCTCCTGGTCGGCATCCAGTTGCGTCATCACCTCGGTGGCAACGGACGCATCACTGCGCACGCGCCGGTAGAAGCCGACCCAGGCGCGCTCTTCTTCGTGGTCGATGCCGGAACGCTTGTTCCGGACTTTGGGCTGATCAAAGTACATGCTGTTGCTCCGGGAAGAGGAGGGAACACCTGCCCCCGGACCGGGGAGAGGGTGAACTCCCCAGGGGGTTGCACTGCAACGTGTCGCTGGTACGCTGACCAGCCACACGGACGAGGCCCACACA
>JANPER010000052.1:0-6198 GCA_031423015.1 Planctomycetota bacterium
CCCATGCGCTGGTCGTGAATCACGCGGCCCAAGGCGCCGCGTCCCTCTTGGATGGCCTTCAGGCTGTTGTTGACGCTGTCGATGGCCGTCAGCAACGCGTCGTGCAACTTGGGCGTGTTGAACAATTGGGCCAGCGTGCCGTCGCCCTCATTCAGCTTGCCAATCGCCGTCTTCAGTCCGCTCACCAGACTGTCGTCGCCTTGCAGCTCGTCGCCGAGCGCGTCGATGGGGCTCTTGCGCACCAGGCCGAGCAGCGCGGTTCCGGTCGGTGCTGGTGTTGCGCTTTGACCAGGTTCGATCTCCACGCGTTTGCCGCCGAGCAAGTTCGCATCGATGATCTCGATGCTGGCGTCGCTCTTCAGCACCAGTTGCTCGTCGAACTGCAACGTCGCCACGATGCGGTGCGAGCGGTTGTCCGGCCGATACGCCACGTCGACGACCTCGCCGGCGCGACGGCCGAGCACGTACACCGCGTCGCCCTTCTCGAGGCCGCTCGCACTGGCGAAGCGCACCTCGAGCTTGGGGCGCTCGCGAAACGAGAAGTTGGTGAGCAGCAGAGTCGCCGCGAGCAGCAAGGCGATGGCGGCGAAGAACACCGCACCGAGGATCGCGTCTTGTTTGACGTTGGCCATGTCAGTCTCCGTTTCAGTCCGCGCCGCCCGACAGGAACGAGCGTACGAGTTCGTGGTCCGATTTCGCCATCTCCAAAGGCGTGCCTTCGGCGACGATGCGGCCCTGCTCGGCGACGCCGATCACGTCGCCGCACAGCTTGGCGCACGCCGTGCTGTGCGTGACGATCAGGCCGGTGACCGACAGTTCGTCGCGCACGCGCACGATCAAGCGGTGGATCTGGTCGGCCGTGATGGGATCGAGCCCGGCGTTGGGTTCGTCGTAGAGGACATACTCCGGCTGGGTCACCAGCGCGCGCGCCAGGCCCGTGCGCAGCTTCATGCCGCCCGAGATGCGCGACGGCATTTGCTCAGCGGCGTGGTCCATGCCCACCATTTTCAATACCGACATCACCTTGTCGAGGACGTCGGTGCGCGACAGCTGGTGCTGGTGTTCGCGCAGCGGCAAGCCGACGTTGTCCGCGACCGACAGCCAGTTGATCAGCGCGCCGCTTTGGAACAAGTAGCCCATGCGCGTGCGCAGCTGCATCAGCCCCTTGTTGTCGAGTTCGGGCACCTCGATGCCGTCGACCTTCACCGAGCCCTTGTCGGGCTTCAGGATGCCGATGACGTGGCGCAGCGTGACACTCTTGCCGGTGCCCGAGCCGCCCATGATCACGTAGTTCTTGCCTTTGGGCACCGTGAACGTGATGCCGCGCAAGACCTCGCGGTCGCCGAACGCCTTGTGCACGTCGCGCAGTTGGATCCCAGAAGGGACCTTGTCCGAGTCGTTGGCGCTCATCCGTAGAAGAACGAAGTGATGATGAACCCGGCGACGATGATCATGACCACCGAGTTGCGCACCGCGCTTTGCACCGCCGCGCCGACGCCGAGCGCGCCACCCTGCGCGCGCAGGCCGGCGGCGCACGAGATCGTGCTGATGAGGCAGCCGAACACGGTGGCCTTCAGCAAGCCGACGTAGATGTCCTTCGGCAAGAAGTTGGCGGTGTCCGACAGGGCGGTCTCCACCGAGTTCCAATAGAACGTGGTGCTGATGCCCAGTTGGAAGTCGGCGACCACGCTGCCGCCGGCGATGCCCAGGAGATTGGAGAACACCGTCACCGCCGGGCACATCACGGTGAGCGCGGCGACGCGCGGCAGCACCAGGAAGTCCGCCGGGTCGATCGACATCACCTCGAGCGCGGTGACCTCGTCGGACACGTTCATGGTGCCGACCTCGGCCGCCATCGCCGAGCCGACCGTGGCCGCCAACACCACCGCGGTGATGAACGGCCCCATCTCGCGGCACATCGACAGCGCCGTGATCGTGCCGATGGCGCCGGTCTGCCCGTAGTTGCGCAGCTCGATGCCGGTTTGCAGTGCCAGGATCATGCCGGCGAACATGGCGACGACCATGGTCACCGGCAGCGCGCGCACGCCAGCGCTGTGGCACGCGTTCAAGAAGAAGCGGAGGCGGCGCGGCAGCCGCGGCAGCAGCGTCAGCGTGTGCAGCAGCAGACTGAACACGTAGCCGGCGCCGAGCACACGCGTGCGTACGAACTCGCCAAGGCCGGCAAGTACGTTCACGGTGCTTGGCCCCAAGGGATCGGAATGCACTGCAGCAGGCGCAGGGTGCCGCCGGCCTCGTCGCCCTCGTAGCTGAACAGGAACGGCACGCTGGCGTAGCGCTTGGTGCCCCGCGTGCGCTGCGTGTAGAGGTTGGCGAACAGATGCATGCCGGAGTCGTCAGCGGCATAGCGCTTCCCGGCGGCCAACGTCCAGACAAAGCCGTACGTCTCGTCGACCCCGTGCGCATTGCCTTCGCGCCAGAACCACGGCGAGAGCACACTCCACTCGCCGGTGTCGTCGGCGCGCGCAGTCGTGTGCACGAAGGGCCACACCTTGGTGAAGTCGCTCTGCTTGCCGTCCCGGCGCGTGCCTTCGACGTGCCAGTAGAACGGCAGCACCCAGCGCTGGTGCTGGTCGCCGTCGATGTCCTGGAACCAGCGCCACCAGATGATGGGCCACAGGAATGACCACGCCTGGTGGTAGCGGCCGTCGGTGCGCGAGACAAAGGGCCATACCCACCATTGCGTGAACGGCCGATCCTCATGGTCGTCGCGCAGGTAGCGGAAGATCGGCCACAAGAAGTCGAGCCTGTAGTAGCGCTCGCCCGCGGTGAGCGACTGGAAGAACGGCCACAGGACCGACCAGCCGTGCACCTTGCCGCTCACGCTGCGCTGCCAGCCGTAGAGCGGCCAGAACAAATAGCGGTGAACAGGATCGTCGGTGTCGAGCTTCTCGCTGCCCCAGGTGATGAACGGCCACAGCAGGGCGTAGGCCGCGCGTACGCCGGGATGTTCGTACACCGCGTACAGCGGCAACGCGCGGTGCCAGCGCTCGAACGGCGCACTGCTGCGGCCGCCAAAGCCGAGCAGCCAGAACAAGAACGTGTGGCCGTAGAGGTCGCCCTTTTGCGTGCCGAGATACAGCGGGAACAAGATCGCGCGGTAACGATCGTAGGTGAGGAAGCCGCGCAGGTCGGTGTAGATCGGGTTGACGCCGAAGTAGCGCGCGGTGCTGCCGTCTTCGTAGGCCTCCACGCCGCCGGCGACGAACGGCAGGATCGGCAGCGGGTAGGGCGCTTCCCACTCGAGTTCGCGCTGGCCAAACCCGTTGAGCCGCCAGCGGTACGTCCACAGTGGGAACAAGCGCGCGTCGACTTCCTCGCCGTCGGCGACGACGCGGCCGAACGGCCATAGAAACTGGTGCTCGACGTTTGCGCCTTCTTGCACGCGCCGCCACAGCGGCCGGATGCGCAGGTCATCGCCGCCGCTTGGCGTGCGCTCGTAGTGCACGATCGGCCAGGCGACGTCGAGTTCGAGCAGGCTGCGGTCTTGCGCGAGCCGGTGCCGGTAGAAGGGCGACAGGTTGAGTTCGAGCGGCAAGCTGGCGCACGAGCCGGCGCTGAGGCCGACGGTGAGTGCGAGCAGGGCGCACGCCAAGCGTTGCGTCGCAACCGCGCGCGCGTGATCCTGCATGCGTCGCGACGATAGCGGCCAGTGCGCGAAAAGACGCTGCTCTTGCGCCGTCGAGTCGCTAACTTCATCGCCTCGCGACGCAGCGGTTGTGTCGCTCGCGCAGGTCTTCATCATGCTCGACCCCGTCGACGGTTCGTTCTTCTGCCGTGTCATCGCGGCTGCCGGCCTGTCGTTCGTGGCGCTGTCGCTCGTGACCCTGTTGCTCGTGACACTGTCGACCGGCTGCGTCGCCGGGCCGACGCCGGTTGGGCCCGAGGTCGTCGCTGCCGAAGAGCAGCGTCTGCTGCGCCCCTTCCAAGACAAGCGGATCGTCATCGCTGATCAAGTGGAGATCACGCTGTCGGCCAACTTCCTCGGCAGCCGCGTGCGCGATGACGCGATCGAGAACTTCGGCTCGACCGCGGGCAACCGCGTCGCGTTGCCGGGCGTCGACAAGACCATTCACGAGCATCGCACCGTGCGCGGCAAAGACGGCCTCCTCGAGACTTACGTGAACAAGTCCGGCGGCATTGATCGACCGTTGCGCGTGATCGTCGGCGGCACGCAGTTCCAGGCGCTGCAGGTCGTGACCGTGCGGGTGCTGCCGAGCGGCGCCCTGATCACGCTCAACGTGGTGGCGCGCGGCGACGTCAACGTGCTGGCCGGCACAGAGCGCCAAGACCTGTCGCAGGTCGAGATCAAAGACGGCCTCTGGCGCGGACAGTGACACGGCGCGCGTACAGCCTGTTGGGCGGCTTTCTCGTGTGCGCGAGCGCTTGCGTCGGTCCAGGCAAGCCGTTGTTGCCGACGGCGAGCGATCGCTACGAGACCTGCACGCAAGAGGCCTTCGTGCAAGCCAGGCTGCGCGCCCGCCAGCTGCTCGATGCACGCAACGAGGCCGCAGCGCTGCCGTTCTTGCAGCAGGCGCTGGCCGCGGGTCCCGATCACGTGCCGACGCACCAGCTGTATCAGGAGACCGCCGACAAACTGGGCGGCGAGTCAAGCACGGCGATGCGCGCCTTCTACGCCGCGCTGCCGGATCGACCAAGTTCGCCGGTGTTGCCGTACTGCCGCGCGCGCCTCGCCGAGGACGATCACACGCGCTTGGCGTTGCTGCGTGCGGCGCTCGAGCGCGACCCGAGCTTCTACTTTGGTCACTTGGCCGTCGCTCGCGTCAACCGCGACCTCGGCCGACTCGACGTTGCGCAGCAGGCGTTGGAGAAAGCGCTGGCGGCGCGGCCGCGTCACCTGGAAAGCAATCTGGAGATGGCGCAGGTGCTGGTCGACCTGGGCCGCTTTGGCGAGGCCGAGCCATACTTCAGCAACTACGTCGCCGCGCGTCCTGAGGATCGCTTGGCGGCCAAGACCTACGCGCAGCTGCTGCTCTATCGCGTTGACCGCGTGCGGCAGGCGGCGCCGGTGCTCGAGCGCCTGCATCAAGAGAATCGCGAAGACCCCGACGTGATCATGGACCTCGCCGCCGTGGCGTGGCGACAAGACCGCTTCGACGCGGCGATCGAGCGCTACCACGAAGTGCTGCGCCTGGATCCGACTGGCACGCGCGCCGCGCTGAACCTCGGCAACCTCTACTACGAACTCGGCAAGCGTGCCGAAGGCGAAGCGCGCGCGGCGGCGTGGCGCAAGGCGCGCAAGGCGTATCAGTTCTATGTCGCCGCCAACCGCGGTGAAGGTCTACACGACACGCTCGACGCGATGTTCGCCGTGCCCTATCGCTTGGCCGCGGTGGCGGCGGACGCGGGCGCCGACGACGGCGCGGCGCCGACGCCGGGGCAGAACTTCTGATCTGCGGCGCGCCGCGCGCCGCAGATCAGAAGCGTTTGTGGTCGCGGGTTGTGTTCGAGCCAGCGTCAGCCCGTCGCCGGCATGTCGTGCACGCTGACCAACCCGTGGCGGCGCCAGCCCACGGAGAGCAGCCATGTCTTCGCCTCGCTGATTGGGCGGATGTGGGCTTCGAGACCCGCGAAGCGGACAGTCTCTTTCCAGCCGTCGAACCATGGGCCTGACGTGAAGGTGTCGACGGGCGCAGCCACGTGCACGTGGCGACCGTCGCGCTGGTGCTTCTTGCCGTTGCCCAGGACGTAGACGAGGCAGTTCTTCACCTCGCGCGGGGTCTTGAGGAGTCGGTCGTGGTAGCGATCGGCGAAGACTCTTCCGCCGCGCTGCCACAGTTTGTTGAGCGCTTTGGCGATGCGGATCAGAAGGCCTTGCAGCCCGCGCGTCATCGACGCGCGATCCTCCGCCTCGACGAGCATGTGCAGGTGATCGTTGAGTACTGCGTAGTGAACCAGGCGGAAGCCGAAGCGGTCGCAGCCCGCGGCAAACGCTGCTCGCAACGCGGCGTATTCGCGCCCCTTCCGAAGCAGCGGTAATCCCGCCGCAGCCTTCACCGTCACATGCGCCGGGAACCTCCCCGCCATCTCGCCGCGCGGCCGATGCGACACCAGAGCCGCCTCGCCCTTCGGCTTCCGCCCCGCCCCCGGCCGCCAACCACCCCGCTGCTTGAACGGCAGCATGCCCCTGGCCACCCGCATCCGCCGCGACTTATTCGA
>JANPER010000053.1:0-4563 GCA_031423015.1 Planctomycetota bacterium
CTTGCAATTGCATCGGTTGTGCTCCTGGTCGTTCGTTTGGAGCCGCCGAACCTAGCGATCGCATCAGCGCGAGTCAGACACGCTTGCCGGAAGGACACGCTACAAGGGTGACCAGAAGAGCCAGGAAGTGGGCGCGAGGGCGAGTGTGATGCATAGGAGATTCCACGACGGCCCCGCAGCCTACTGGGTCGCACGTTCGTGACTCAACAGGGACTGTCTCGGTTCGACTCATCCGTCACGCCTTCCCTACCCAGTCCCACTCCTAGCGGCCGGTCAAGCGCCGCCCGCCGACACCCGCGCCGCAGGTCGTGCGCCGGGCTTGTTGAATGCGCGCCCGGTGACGAACTCGATGAACGATGGCTCGGCGTCACCCGTGGGCCAGTCGAGCAGCTCGAAGCCGCGGCGACGCACCGCGCGGAAACAGCCGAGGATGCGCTCTTGCGTGGTTGCGAGCGGCATCGGCAGGCCGACGTGCTTGACGCAGCCCACACGCTGCAGCGGCTCGCAGAACTCGCCGACGTTGCGCGCAAAGTAGGTGCCCTTCTCGTGCAGGTGCCGACCAGCCGCTGCGAACATCTGACCAAAATTCTCCACTGCGTTGAGCACGAAGGTGCGCTCGCGCAGGTCGGCGCGCAGGCGATCCGCGTCCAGGTGATGGTCTTGCATGTAGGCGTGCAACCAGAGGTCGTAGTAGCACTGGATGTCGAAGTCCCACTTCAGCCGCATCAGCGGGAACGAGCCGAACGTCGGATACTGGTCCTGATAGAGCAGCATGTTGACGCGGTAGCGATACAGCAGGTACTCGTCGTAGAGATCGCCCAGCGTCGCCAGCTCCTGCTGCGCGCAGCCGCCGAAGTCGCGCGTCATCAGATCGACGAGGAAGTCGTTCGCCAGGGCGATGAAGTCGGAGCCGGGGCTATAGAACGGATCGGTGAACGCCGCTGACACGCCGGTGCAACCCCAACGCTCGCTGCCGCTCATCACCTTGGTGGTGCCATACGCAAGGTGGCCGTACGCCATGAAATCGAGCAGCTCGGCGCGTTCCATCAAGGTCGCGACGGCGGTGTGCTCGCGCAGGAAGGCGTCGAAGCCAGCCTGCTGCAGAATCCGCGCGTCGTAGCGCGCACAGCTCTTCTCGATCACCACGCCGACCGACAGCACGCCCTCGCCGAGCGGGATGAACCAGATCCAGTAACCCGGGTAGGCAAAGTGGATGGTCGACAGACGACGCGGGGTGTAGCGCGCGCGCTCGCGAAACGCCGGACCGCCGAGGTCGTCGATGTCGGTGACGTTGCGGTAGCGCGCCCACGCCGAGGCGACGTTGTGCTCCTTGATGGGCACGCGCAGCCCCTTCTGCTTGGCGATCAGGCTGGTGCGGCCGGTGGCGTCGACCACCCACCGCGCCGTGTGCGCCGTGGCCTTGCCGTGCGGGTCTTCGATCTTGAAGCGATGCGGCTCGCCCGCCGCACCGAGTTCGAGATCGCGCACGATGCCCGCTCGTAGATCGATGCCGGCCGCCGTGTTCATGCGTTGCAGGTCGGCCTCGAGCCGCATGCGGTCGAGCTGGAAGCTCGGGTGATAGGGCAGCGACTGGGAGCCCATCTCCGTCATCTCTTCGAGCGGCGCATCGCGGGTCGCGCGGTCGAAGAAGAAGCGCAAGCCGTTCTTGGGCAGCTGCGTCTCGTAGAGATGGGTGGACAAGCCGAGCTTGCGCAGCATGTAGTTGGTGAACAGCTCGACGGTCGCTTCACCCACCTTGAACGAAGTCTGCGCTTCGCGCTCGATCATCGCCACCCGGGTGCCGGGAAGTCTGCGGCTGAGCTGACGCGCCAGCAGATTGGCAGCGAGACCGCTGCCGAGGATCGCGACATCGAGTTCGGGTCTCATCACTTTTCAGTTCACTCAGCGTAACCGACGGCCACAGCCAACGAGGCTGATGTCGGCGCAGCGCCGACCAGAAGAGGCCGCCGGCGCTGTTGGTTCTGGGTCGCTTCTCCTGCCGCTGCCGTCAACCGAATCTTCGCGCCACGCGAAGAACCGCGGAAGGAGAAGCTCATGTTGCTTCACGTTCGAGAACGATCCACGCCGCGGCGCCACCCGCGGCGAGTCCACTCACCAACACGCGGCGCGCCCGCGCGGGCAACGCGCCGGCGTGCAGCGCGACGCCAAGCGCTGGATCGACTTCATCGTTGGGGGTTGGCGACGCACACGTCGCGCCTGCCAGGAGGACCAGCGCGGAGGCCACGTTGCCGCCACCATATTCGCCGGTGACGGCCTTGGGCGCGAACACCGGCGGCATCTGTGCGCCAAACAGCGCGCGCAGGGAATGTGCTTCGAGGGCGTCGCCGCGCACACTGCCGGAGGCGCCGCTGACCACGGCGTCGAGGTCGCGCGGCGACAGGCCGACACGCGCCAACGCGTGGGTCAGACGAGTCGCCAAGAGGTCGGCGCCGCGACCCCAGTCGGCGCGGGGCGCGCTGGGATCGAACGCGCGCGCGCTGCCGACCAGCCGCGCGAGCACGCGGGCGCCGCGGGCGCGCGCGGCGCGGGCGCGTTCCAGCACCACGACGGTGCTGCCCTCACCGGCCAAGAAACCGCACCGCGCGCGGCCAAACGGCCGGGGGCGCAGGCGGCCGTCAGCGTCGGCCGGACACAGCGCCTGCATCCGACCGAGCACCGAATGCATGAGCACGCCGATCTCGTCGACATGGCCAGCGAGACACAGGTCAGCGCGCCCCGCGGCCACGTCGCGCGCGCCTTCGATCAGCGTCAGCAGCGGCCCCGCCTCGCGTTGCACGACGGTGAGGTTGGCGCCCCGCGCGAGCACATCGATGGCGATGTGCGCGGCGGGCGCATTGGCGACGCAGTCGGTGAACAAGAACGGCGATGCGGCGCGCGGACCGCTGTCGATGATCTCGCCGAGCAGCTTCTCGGTGTAGACGCCAGCCCCGAAGGTGGTTGCCATCGCCACCGAACGGGTGACGCGATCGTCGTCGCGCAGCGGCAAGCCAGCGTCTTCGAGCGCGAGGCGGCAAGCCGCCACCGCGAGACGCGACGGCAGGCTCATCCGCCGCGCGCGCGCTGCATCGACGTAGCGCGCGAAGTCGAGGTCGCCGCACAAGGCTGCATGCGCGACGCCGTTCGATCGGCGATACCCGCACGGGTCGAGGAGCAGCGCGGTGCGCGCCAAGCCGGATTCGAGCACCGCCGCGAGCGCGTGCTGGCCCACGCCGAAGCTGCCGAGCGTGCCAAGGCCGGTGATGACGACAGAGTCGGGCACGCGATCACACGGCAAGACGACGGAAGACGACCGTGCAGTTGTTGCCGCCGAACGCCAAATTGTTCGACAGCGCCACGCGCGCGGACGGCAGATGCCGCAGCGCGCTCAGCACCAAGTCGATCCCGAGTTCGGGGTCGAGCGGGCCCTCGCCCGCCGTCGCGTGGATTTCGCCGTGCACGAGCCCAAGGATGCAGGCGACCGCCTCGAGGCCACCGCAGGCGCCTAGCAAGTGCCCGACCAGGCTCTTGGTCGACGTGACCGGCACGTCGAGCGCCGCGTCGCCGAACAGTTCGCGCAGTGCGCGCGCTTCGACCAGATCGTTGTGCGGTGTGCCGGTGCCGTGCGCGTTCACGAAACTCACGCTGCTCGCCGCCTCGTCGGCGTCGGCCAACGCCAGTTGCATCGCGCGCAACGGCCCCACCGCGTCGTCCTTCGGCGCCGACATGTGGTGCGCGTCGCAGGTCGCACCGCTGCCGGCCAACTCGGCGAGCGCGGTGGCGCCGCGCGCCTGCGCATGCGACGCGGTCTCCAGCAGCAGCACGCCGGCGCCTTCGCCCATCGACAAGCCCGCGCGGTCTTGGCGGAAGGGTCGCGCCGGCTGCGGGTCGACGGCGCGTAGTGCGTTGAACCCCGCGTAGGTGATCTCGGACAACGCGTCGGCCCCACCGGCGAGCGCGACGTCGCACTCGCCGGCGCGCAGCGCTTCGAGCGCCGCGGCGAGCGCCATGTTGGCTGACGTGCAGGCCGACGAGCAGGTGAACACGGGACCCGAGCAGCCGAAGTGCCGCGCCACGGCGTCGCCAGGGCCGTTGTTCTGGTGCGACGCGACCGTCGAGAGTCGCAGCCGTTCACCCTGGCGCAGGCGGCGAAAGAACGACTCACCTTCGAGCAATCCGCCGTTGCTGCTGCCGAAGAACACGCCAGCAGCCTCGAGCGCGCGCGGCGGAATGCCGGCGTGCGCGACGGCCTCGCGCGCCGCGCGCAGCGCCAAGCGATCGCCGCGGCCCACGCCAGGAGACGCCTCACTGTCGAGGCACTGCGCCACCTGGCTTGCCAGCTGCGTGCGGTGTGCGCGCGCGTCGAACGTGGTGAGGGGGCCGAACGCGGCCACGCCCCGCCGCAGCCCGGCGAGCAGCGCAGGGACGTCACCGCCAAAACCGCACACGGCGCCGAGGCCGGTCACCACGATGCGCGGCGCTGGCGCGGCGCGCTCAGAGCGTGAGCAACAATTGCTCACGCTCTGAGTTCCTTGCTGGTGGGGGAGGCGGACCCTCCCCCACGCC
>JANPER010000054.1:0-13820 GCA_031423015.1 Planctomycetota bacterium
CTAATCCCCGCGCCCGTTCCCACGACCCCGTCCGCAACCCTCGATCCCGCAACGTCGGCCCGCACCACGACCCCACCCCGCCAGCCGGCGGTACGCAGATCTGCCTAATCCACAACCAAGCAGATAGCGCGCCCGCACCACGCAGGGAGACCTCTCCGTCAGAGTCCGCGCCGCTCACCATCACAGCAACCGATCGGCCGGGCTCTGCACGCCGGCCGGCCCGCGGTTCAACACGTGCGTGTAGATCAAGGTCGTCGGCACGTCCTTGTGGCCGAGCAGCTCTTGCACGGTGCGGATGTCGCTGCCGTCTTCCAGGAGATGCGTGGCGAACGAGTGGCGCAGCGTATGGCAGGTGGCGCGCTTTGCCAGGCCAGCGGCGAGAACGGCCTGGCGCACGGCGGTCTGCACCACGGTCTCGTGCAGGTGGTGGCGCCGACGTTGGCCAGTCTCGCGACAAACGTAGGTGCGGGTCGCGGGAAAGACCCACTGCCAGGGCCATTCGCGTCCCGCGTTGGGCAGCTTGCGCGCCAACGCGCCCGGCAGCTCGACCCAGCCGGCACCCTTCGCCAAATCTTGCTGATGCTGCACGCGCGCGCGTTCGAGATGCGCGGCGAGTTCGGGCTTCAACTTGAGCGGCAGCATCGTGGCACGGTCCTTGTCACCCTTGCCGCGGCGAACCAGCACTTGGTTGCGCGAGAAGTCGAGATCCTTGACGCGCAGATGGCAGCACTCCAGGAGGCGAAGGCCACAGCCGTACAGCAGTGTCGCCATCAGCCGGGGTTCACCCTGCATGCGCCCCAACACGGCGCGCACCTCGTCACGCGTGAGAACCACCGGCAAGTGCTCCGGAGCCTTGGCGCGCACCAGGCCGTCGAGCCACGGCAGTTGGATGCCGAGAACGTTGCGATAGAGGAAGAGCAATGCTGCCAGTGCTTGATTCTGTGTTGCTGCGGCCACGCGCCCGCGCGTCGCCAGTGCGCTGAGGAACGCCGTCACCTGGTCGGCGCCAAGCACCGCCGGATCGCGCCGATCGCAGAATTCGTGGTAGCGCCGCATCCAGCGCAGATACGCGTCCTCGGTGCGCGGGCTGAAGTGGCGCAGCCGCATCGCCGCGCGGGCGCGTTCACTGAGGCGCGGACCTGGTTGCGGCGCGGCGCGGCCGGGATCCACGCCCTCGGAGTTTTCGCGCACGCAGAGACGCGCCGCCTGCACGGCGCACGCCGACGCCAGGACGGGCCCTCGCCAGCCCCACTCGGGTCGGCGCCACACCGCCAGATCATCCGCCAGTCCACACGCCATGACCGCCGCACGATAGCGCGGATCAACACCGACGGCGCGATTCTGCAAGTCGACTGCCACATCCTCGCGGCGCGCCGGTTCAAGCTCTGCCAGGACCACAAATCCGGGCCCGCACATCCTCCGCCGCCAACCCACCGACGATGCACCACCTCCTCCGCGTCAGCCCGCTTTGCCTCGCCTTCGCCCTCCCCGGCCAATCCCTGGTGAAGGACATCAACCCCGTCGCCGGCTCGCAAAGCCTGTCATCGGGGCCCAACAACGGAGCCGAGATCCTCGGTGTGACTTACTTCGCCGCCAGCGACGACGCCCACGGCCGGGAGCTGTGGCGCACCGATGGCACTTTGGCGGGCACCACGCTGGTGGCCGACATCAACCCCGGCCCGGCGAGCAGCAACCCGTCACGGCCGGTGTGGATCAACGGCAGCGACGTGTTCTTGTTCACCGCCGACGACGGCGGGCACGGTGTCGAACTGTGGGCGAGTGACGGCACCGGGCCGACCACGACCCTGGTGGCCGACATCAACCCCGGCAGCGCATCGTCGACGCCGCTCCACCTCACGCCGATCGTGTCGATTACCTACGCGCGCTTCTACTTCAGCGCCGACGATGGCACGCACGGCCGCGAGCTGTGGCTGAGCAACACCACGACGGCGGGCACGTTGATGGCCGCCGACCTGCAGGGGGGCAACAGCGGCTCGATGTCGACGACCTCCGAGATCTGGGACGACCCCAACGGGCAGAACGCGTACGGCTACTTCACCGCCAACAACGGCGTGGTCGGCGAGGAGCTGTGGAAGATCGCCGCCAACGGCGCGACGCTGGTGCAGGACATCTTCCCCGGCGGCGGCAGCTCGAATCCCAAGCTCATCATGTCGACGTCGCCGCGCGGGAGCTTGCTGTTCGCGGCCACTCACCCGCTCGACGGCCGCGAGCCGTATCACGTGATCAACGGCGTTTCCGGTCGTGCGGCAGACCTCAACCCGGGCCCGGGTTCTTCGAACCCCGTCAGCGCCGTGCCCGCCCCTGGCTCGTCGACGACACCGACCTTCCTGGTGAACGGCGAGACGTCTTCTGGCAACGAGCTGTATCGCATCGCGATCGGCAGCCCGGCCACGCTGGTGAAGAACATCAACCCCGGCGCCGCCAGCTCGAACCCGGTGTTGTGGGCCGAGTCGGGCTACGCGAGCCGCGTGCTGATCGCGGCGACGACGGCCAACGAGGGCCGCGAGCTGTGGGCCAGCGACGGCACCACCGCCGGCACCGTGCTGCTGCGCGACATCTACCCCGGCACCGCCAGCTCGAACCCGAGCGACTTCGTCAACGTGCAGAACGGCGCCAATGACTACGTGCTGTTCGCGGCCAACGACGGCGTGGTCGGCGAAGAGCTGTGGATCACCAACAAGTTCACCGCGTTCACGCAGCTCCTGGAGGACTGCGCGCCAGGCGCCGTCAGCTCGGCGCCCTCGGCGTTCGTCGTCGACGACAGCACCAACGCGCCGTTCGCGCTGTTCAGCGTGCAAAGCGCGACGATCGGCTCCGAGCCTTGGATCTCGAACGCGACCGCCGCCGGCACGCTGTTGCTGAAAGACGTCCGCGGCCCCGTCGTGAGCTCGACGCCGCGCGAGCTGACCACGCTCGGCACCACCGCGGTCGCTTGCTTCGCCGCCGGCGAGCCCACCTTCGGCACCGAGCTGTGGAAGACGAACGCGACCACCGCGGGCACCACGCTGGTGAAGGACATCAAGCCGGGGAGCGACGGCTCGGGGCCGCAGGGCCTGATGTCGGCGCTCGGCAAGTTGTTCTTCCGCGCCGACGACGGTGTGAGCGGCACGGAACCCTGGGTGAGCGACGGCACCACCGCGGGCACGTTCCTGCTGGCAGATCTAACCGTCGGCACCGGCTCGTCGGTGCCGCACACCTTCACGTTGTTCGGCAGCTACGTCTACTTTGGCGCCACCGATCAGGTTGACGGCTTCGAGGTGTGGCGCACCGATGGCACCACCGCCGGCACCACGCGCGTGACCGATCTGGTGCCCGGCGCGCAGGGCAGCAACCCCAACAACTTGGTGGTCAGCAACGGCAAGCTGTTCTTCGCCGCCACTACGACTGCGCACGGCACCGAGCTGTGGTCGACCGACGGCACCGCCGCCGGCACGGCGCTCGTCGAGGACATCAACCCCGGCGTCGCCTCGGCGGGACCCGCCGGCGTGCTCGTGCCGTTCGCGTGGAACTCGCTGGTGTTGTTCGGGGCCGACTCCGGCAGCGGCGATCTCGATCTGTGGCGCAGCGACGGCACCGCGGCGGGCACGTTCATGATCGGCGACTTCGACGGCACCAACGGGCCGAGCGAGTTCGTGGCGGCGGGCTCGGTCGTGGGGTTCGCGGCCACCACGAACAACCTGCGCATCGGTCGCGAGCTGTGGAAGACGTCAGGCACCGCCGCCACGACGGTCCTGGTGAAGGACCTCGTGGCTGGCAGCAGCGATCCCGTGGGCCTGACGCTCGGCGGCGCGGGCATCCTGTTCGCTGCCGACACGTTCGCCTACGGCCGCGAGCTGTGGACGTCGGACTTCACCGAGGCGGGCACCGTACTGCTGAAGGACATCAACCCCGGTCGGGCGAACGGACTCGTGTTCCCCGACAGCGTGACCAGCGGCCGGCGCTTCGCCATGACGCGCGTCAACGGCCAGCCGCTGGTGTACTTCGCTGCCACCGATCTCGCCTACGGCATCGAGCTGTGGCGCACCGACGGCACGACCGCCGGCACCGTGCGGCTCGGCGACGTCAACCCCGGCGGCGCGGGCTCGCGCCCGAGCCCGCTCACGCGCTGCGGTTCCTCGCTGTTGTTGTCGGCCGATGGCGGCACGATCGGCATCGAGCTGTATCGCATCCCCGCGCCCGCAAGCTGGTACCAGTACGGCCTCGCCTGCCGCGGCGGCCTCGGCAACTTCCCGCAGATCGGCGCCAACGGCGCGCCCGAGGTCGGCAACGCGTCGTTCGCGATCACCGTCACCGACGGCCGCGCCAACACCACCGGCGCCATGCTGGTGGGCTTCGGCGCGCTCGCGCTGCCGTTCGGCGGCGGCTGCACGCTGCTGGTCGATCTGTTCGGCCCATCGCTGAGCCTGCCGCTCGCGACCAACGCGCGCGGCGACGGCTCGGTGCGCTTCCCGATTCCGCCGAACATCAACCTGCAAGGGTTGGTCGCCTTCGCGCAAGCCGCGCTGGTGGATCTCGGTGGCAGCTACGGCGGCATCATCGCGATCAGCGACGGCTTGCAGATGCTGGTGCAGCGGTAGGTGTGCGCCGCGGCTCGCCAAATCCGACGGCTGGCTTCGCGGTCCAGAGTCACTGACGAAAACTCGCCCGGCGTGCGGAGGTTCAGGGTGCAGCTCGCGTGAAAACTAATCCGACCGACCACTGGATTCTCGTCATCGATCACCGCACCGGCCGCTTGGTCCGTGGCCGCATCGCGGAGAATCGTCCATACCTCGACGACGTAGCACGATTGACCAACGACGAGCCGGAGCGTGAGCGGCAGCGACCGTCCGTGCGCTCGGGGCATGGCTCGCACAGCTACGCCTCGCTGCACCACGAAGAAGAGGAGCTACGCCACCGGTTCGCCAAGGTCGCCGCCGCCTGGCTGACGCCGCTTGTGCAACAGCACAAGATCCAGCATCTCACCGTCGTCGCGCCAGGGCATCTGATCGGAGCACTGCGCAAGGCATGGCCGCCCCGACTCGCACAGGTCATCACGGAGCACGAGGGCGAGCTGAGCGGCTTGTCGCCAACGGCGCTCGCGCAACACGTGGCGATCGCGAAGATCCTGCGCTCGCCCGGCGATGTCTGAGTTCGGTGCTGCGCGTGCGTTTCGCCTACTCCAGGCATTCGCCGCCGCGCCCCGGTCCTACTTCGCCACGACATCGCCCCACGCGGTCAGCACCAACGCGGCGTCCCCGCCCCCCCGCAGCTCGAACGCCACCGGCTGCAACCCTAGCGCACCTCCCACCACGGCCGGCCGCCCGCGGGTGCAGAACCAGGCAGCCGAGCCCGCGGGCACTTGTCGCACGCGTTCGCGACGCTTGCCGGGGCGAACGTCGACCGTCACCAGGTTGACCATCGCGGGTCCGAGCGCGACGACGGCGCGCAGTGGGAACGTCGAGCGATCGCCGGGGTCGCGCCGCTCGGGGTACACGGCGCCGCCGTTGAGCTGCAGGCGCACGGCGCGATCGACGTGCGGCAGAGCAGGTTGACAAGCCGGAGGGAAGCGCGCGCCGACGCCGAGGTCGACCTGCATCGCGTTCGCCAAGTCCACCGCGCAGACATAGAGGTCGTCGAGCATGGCGTCGAACCACGGCAGCGTACCTCCCCGCCACGCGGCCCAGTGCAACCCACCGACCGGCGACGCCAGCGCGCGTGACGCAGTGAACGCCGGGCCATCCGCCGGCGCCTGCGCCAATGATTCTTGTTCGTCGCACGTCAACCAACCGGCAGTCACGGCGCAGCCCGCGCGCTGCAACGCGACGCGCGACGCCGCCAAATCGAACAGCGACGCGCGCGCGCTGCGCGGCGGCGGCACGACGGGCGCGGTCGATCGATCGATCGACACCGAGTCGGCCTGGTCCGCCAGCCGCAGCTCGCGCCACGTCGCGCGCACGAAGTCAGCACCGGGCGCCAGCTCCTGCGCGCGGCGCGCCGCCGCCACTGCGTCTTCGAGGCGTCCCAACTCGAACAGCAGCAGTGCGGCGTCGGCATGCACGCGCGGGTTCATGGACCCCGCTTCGAGCGCACGCAGCGTCAGCTTCAACGCCACCGACGGCTCGCCGTTCGCGAGCGCCTGCTCGGCTTCCGCCAGCATCCCGAGGGTGTGGCGCCGCGCGCGCCGGATCTTCTTGCGGGAGGTCATCGCCGTTCGACGACGAGTCTGCCAGAGAGCTCAGGCCTCGTCGCCGTTAGCGCCGCTGGCGAAGAACGCCGCCGTGCCCTGAGCTTCGATCGCCTCGCCCAAGCGGTCGAGCGCGTGTGCGTACGCCGCCGTGCGCGTGTCTGTGCCGATGCGCTGCGCACGCTGCAGCACCGCGGTCATCTCGCGCGCCATCACCGTGCGCAACTTGTTGTGCACTTCCTCGACCTCCCAAGCCATGCCGATGCGGTTCTGCACCCATTCGAAGTAGCTGACGGTCACGCCGCCGGCGTTGGCAAGGATGTCAGGGATGACGACCACACCGCGCTGGTGCAGGATCTTGTCGGCGCTGGACGTCGTTGGGCCGTTGGCGAGTTCGACCACGACCTTCGCCTTGACCTGCGCGGCGTTGTCGATGGTGATCTGGTTCTCCAGCGCCGCTGGTGCCAGGATGTCGACGTCCAGGGTCAGCAGCTCGGCGTTGGTGATCGTCTTGCACGGACTGCCGCGCGTCACCGCCGCGTCGCGCGCCAGGTGCGGGACGGTGTGCCCGCCGTTCTTGGCCGCGATCGCCGCCTTGACGTCGATCCCGGTTGGGCAGTGCAGGCCGCCCACCGAGTCGCTGATCGCCACGACCGAGTAGCCGTCGGCGGCGAGCAGCGCCGCGAAGTGCTGGCCGGCGTTGCCGAAGCCTTGCACCGCGACCTTGGTCTTGCCGGGCGTCCAGCCGCGGATCCGTTCGAGTTCCTTGACGCAGTAGTAGGCGCCGCGCCCGGTGGCGTCGTCGCGGCCGAGGCTGCCGCCGGCCGCGATCGGCTTACCGGTGATCACAGCGGGGCTCTTGGCCCGCGTGATCTTGGCGTACTCGTCCGCCATCCACGCCATGATGCGCGGCGTGGTGTAGACGTCGGGCGCGGGGATGTCGACATCGGGGCCGATGAAGTCGGCGATCTGCTGCACGTAGCTGCGACTCAGGCGCTCGAGTTCCATCGGACTCAGTTTCTTGGGGTCGACGCTGATGCCGCCCTTGGCGCCGCCGTACGGGATGCCGACGACGGCGCACTTGCACGTCATCCACAGCGCCAGCGCCTTCACCTCGCTCAGGTCTACTTGCGGGTGAAAGCGGATGCCGCCCTTCGACGGCCCACGCGAGTCGTCGTGCCGCACGCGGTAGCCTTCGAACACCTGGAGCGTGCCGTCGTCCATGCGCACTGGCACCGACACCATGAGGATCGCCTTGGGGCGCCGCAGCCGCTCGAACACCTCCGGATGGATGTTGCAGTGACGGCGAGCGTCTTCGAGTCGGGACAGAGCTTCGGCGTACAGATCGCGCTGCTTGATGGCCACGGTCGTGTCGGTCGTCATGGGTCTCCGGTGTTGCCCGCGGGCGGCGGATTGGGCGGCGGACGATACTCGAAGCGATGCGGTGGCAAGCACGCAACGGACTCTGTGCGGCTTGGGGTTACCCGGCTCCCTGCGCGCTACTTGCTGTTCGGTCGCACGCCCGCGTTCGTTCGTTGATGTTGACGGCCACAGATTCGCTGCCCCGAACCCTTGACTCGCCGCGACCTAGGAGGAACCCTACTCGGCTCGCTCGAGCCACCATCACTCCACACCCGCGGAGTTGCCGAGCCAACCCCCTGTTTCCCCCCTGCCATGGCCAAGACCCTCGAGACAACCAAGCACCGTTGGCGCTTCTACCGCGCCGGGGGCGTCGACCAGGTGCGCCTGGATACGGGCGCCGACATCATGAACCTGCACCAGCTCGACCAGAAGCTCTGGGTCGCGCTGAGCTGCCCGGTGAAGGGGCTGGAGTTCGACGAGCGCACGTTGGCCCTGCTGGACTCCGACCACGACGGTCGCGTGCGGGTGCCGGAGATCCTGGCGGCGATCAAGTGGCTGTCGGGCGTGCTCAAGAACGCGGACGACTTGGTGAAGGGTCAGGACGGTCTGCCGCTCACGGCGATCGATGCCACCAAGCCCGAGGGCAAGCAGATGCTCGCTTCGGCCAAGCACATCCTGCACTCGCTCGGTCGCAAGGACGCGACGTCGCTGTCGGTTGCCGATGCCACCGAGACTGGCAAGTTCTTCGAGCAAGCCAGGCTCAACGGCGACGGCGTCGTACCGCCCGAGTCGATCGAGGACGCCGCCGCGGCGAAGGTCGCGACCGACATCATCGCTTGCCTCGGCGGCTTGCCGGATCGCAGCGGCAAGGCGGGCATCGATGCGGGCAAGGTCGAGCAGTTCTTCACCGACGCCGCCGCCTACGCCGGCTGGCATCAAACGATGAAGCCGACCGACCGCACCGCACAACCGCTCGGTGCCGACGACACAGCAACCGCGTGGACGGCCCTGCTCGCGGTGCGCGCCAAGATCGACGACTTCTTCGCTCGCTGCCGGCTGGCGGCGTTCGACACCCGCGCCGCCGCGATCTTGAAGGGCGAGGAGAAGAACTTCACCGACATCGCCAGCAAGCAGTTGGGCCTCGGCGTGCAAGAACTCACCGGCATGCCGCTCGCTAGCATCGAAGCCGGCAAGGCGCTGCCGCTGACGACGGGCGTCAATCCAGCTTGGAGCGACGCGATCGCGGCGTTCCACGCCAAGGTGGTCGCGACGCTGCTCGGCAAAGACAAGACCACGCTGACCGAAGCGGACTGGTCGACCCTCACCGGCAAGCTCGCGGCCTATGGCGCCTGGCAGGCCGGCAAAGCCGGCGCCGCCGTCGAGAAGCTCGGCATCGCGCGCTGCAAGGAGATCCTGGCGAGCAACGCCAAGGACGCGCTGCTCAAGGCGGTCGCCGCCGACGCCGCGATCGCCCCCGAGGTCGACGCGATCGCCTCGGTCGAGAAGCTGGTGCGGCTGTATCGCGACTTGCACAAGCTGCTGCAGAACTACGTGTCGTTCACCGAGTTCTATGCGCGCAAGCCGTCGGTGTTCCAGGCCGGCACGCTCTACCTCGATGCGCGGTCGTGCGACCTGTGCGTGCGTGTCGATGACGCCGGCAAGCATGCGTCGTTGGCGACGATGTCGAAGACCTTCCTCGCCTACTGCGAGTGCACGCGGCCGTCGACCGGCGAGAAGATGACCATCGCCGCGGCGTTCACCGCCGGCGACTCGGACTACCTGTTCGTGGGCCGCAATGGTGTGTTCTACGACCGCAAGGGTCGCGACTTCGACGCCACCATCCGCTCGATCATCGATCAGCCGATCAGCATCGGCCAGGCGTTCTGGTCGCCGTACAAGAAGGTGCTGCGCATGATCGAGGAGCAGGTCGCCAAGCGCGCCGCGGCGGCGGACGCCGCGGCCACCGGCAAGCTGCAAGACGCGGCGGCCGCCGCGGGGGCCGCAGCCCAAGGTGGCGCAGCGGCCGCGCCCAAGGCGAAGTTCGACGTCGGCATGGTCGCCGCGCTGGGCGTCGCAGTCGGCGGCCTCACCACCGCGCTCGCTTTGGTGGGCAAAGGTGTCGCCGACTTGGGCCCCTGGATGCCGATCGGCTTGATCGGTCTGCTGCTGGCGATCTCTGGCCCGTCGATGATCATCGCGTGGCTGAAGCTGCGGCAGCGCAGCCTCGGGCCGATCCTCGATGCCAACGGTTGGGCGGTGAACGGGCGCGTGAAGGTGAACATCCCCCTCGGCGCGTCGCTCACGGACTCGGCCACGTTGCCGCCCGGTGCCGAGCGGTCGCTCGTCGACCCCTACGCGCCGAAGAAGTCGCCGTGGCCGCGCATCATCTTGGTGCTCCTCGTGCTGGCCGGGATCTTGTTCGGCCTGCACAAGACTGGCATCTCGCAGAAGTGGGACTGGTACAAGGAGACGTGGGAGAAGATGTTCCCGCCCGCGGCTGCCAGCGAAGTGAAGTGACGTGACGTGATCGGCGCGCGGCGCTACGTGGCGCCGCGGCGTCGCCGACGTGCCCACCAAACGCCGAGGAGCAACGACCAGAGCAACGCCGGCAACAACAGCAGCGCCGACGACAACGCGCGGTCTTCAAGGCTGGCTGTGCGCGCCGGCAAGGTGGCTGCAAGGCTGCCTTCGCCGGCCAGCGCGCGCGTCAAGGCGTCCTCGGCAAAGCTGGCCGCAAAGCACACCAGGAACGTCAGCACGCTGGCGGCGCGCCACGCCGGCCACCACACCAGCCGCGCGTGACCGAACAGATCGATGCCGTCTTGCCGGGCTTCGTGGATGAGCGCGCGCGGCACGCGCTCGAGCGCGATGAACAAGATCCAGGTCGCGGCCGGCACATTGAACAGCAGGTGCGCGAGGGCAACCTTCACTTCGCTCGCGACTTCGGGCGACTGCGCGGCGAGCGTCGCGAGCGGGATCGAAAGCAGCGCGGCCGGACACAGCCGGCCCAACCACAACACGCGGCGCCCCAACCGACGACCGCCGAACCGCCACTGCGCGAAGGCGAGCGCGGCCGGCCACGCCAGCACCAACGCCAACGCCGCCGACAACGCCGACTGAGCGAGCGCGGCGAGCAGCGGCGCACGCCAGACGTGATCAGTGCAGTAGGCCGCCAGGCGAGCGGACGTGGGGTCACCGCGCCACACCGACCACACGAGCGGTGCGGCGGTGCACGCGATCCACGCCAGCAAGAACGCGAGCTTCATCGCCGGCCGCCGCTCGGCGCGCGCAACGGCCACGCGGGGATCAGCACGAGCACCAGCAGGGTTAGCACGGTGGCCACGGCGGTGGTCGCGCTGAGCCCGCCGCTGCCCCGATCGCGGACCCACGCGGCCAGCGACACGGTCGAGCCGGCGTGCGGCCACGCGGCGAACGAGTCCACCAGCCGGATCACCACAGCAAAGCCGCACGCGCCGCGCATGCACGGCCAATGCACGTGCCGCATGCGTTGCCAGCCCGACAAGCCGTCGATGCCCGCCGCCACGGTCAGTTCGTCGTCGCGACGCAGCGCAAACGCGCACACCAACGCCACGAACGGCGTGAACCGCCACACGTCCACCAGCACGTAGCCCGACCACTGCGCCAAGAGCGGCGACAAATCACACGGCTCGCCGGACAGGCGCGTCCACCAACCCGACAGCGCGTCGATTGCGCGCGGCATCAGTTCGAGCCGCAGCCAGTCCGCGATCGACTGCGGCGCGGCCAGCGGCCAGGCGACGCAGGCGACCGCCAGACCCGCCAGCACGCCACGGCGCGGCAACGACAGCGCGAGCAGCACGCCGAGCGGCACTTCGATGAGCAGCACCAACGCGGAGTACGCGAGCTGCGCCAAGAGCGCGGTCAACCACGCCGCATCGAACGCTGGCGAGGGCGTCGGCGCCACCGCGTCGACCGCGCGCGGCGGCAAGACCAAGTCGCCCAGCGGCCACAGCGAAGTGAGCAACGGCCACGCCACGAGCCAACCGACGATCACGACAGCCGGCAACGTCAACAGCAGGGCAGCCTGACGGCGGCGCTGACGCAGCGACTCAACCATCGGCGAGTTCTCCGTCGACGTAGACGCGCGCGGTGCCGGGCAGCTCGACGTGGTAGCGACCACCGTGCACCAACGGTTGGCGATGATCGCAGAGCACGCGCAGCGACCAACCGTCGGCACGCAGGGTCACCAAGCGGCCGACGCCGCGGCGCTCGATCGCCTCGAGCGTGGCGAGCAGCGTGGTGTCGCGCGCCGCGGTCAGAATGCGCAACTCGTCGGGGCGCACGCCGATTTCGACACGACGCCCCGCCACGTCACTCGGTGCAAGACCCGGTCGCACGACGCGCGCGGAACCGACCATCAACGCGCCCGCGCGCACTTCGCACGGCAGCACGTTGAGAGCCGGATCGCTCAGCATCCCGGCCAGCTCGGTGGTTCGCGGGCGCGCAAACAGCTCGCCGGGCGTGCCTGCCTGCAGCACGCGACCGCGGTCGAGGAACACCACGCGATCAGCGACCGACAACGCCTCGTCGAGTTCAGTCGTGGCAAGCACGACCGTCGCGCGCACCGTGTGCGCCAGCTCGCCGAGCGCGTCCCGCAGATCGCCGCGGGCGTCGAGCGGGAGCGTGCTGAACGGATCGTCGAGCACAATGGCCGCCGCATCGCGCCGCACGAACGCGCGACCCAGTGCGACGCGCTGCTGCAGGGCCAGCGACAGCCCGCCGGCTCGCTCGGCACTCAGCGCCGAAAGACCGAGTGTGTCGCCGACCTCGGCCACGCGAGCGGCGATGTCCGCCGTCGAACAGCCCCGGTTGCGCAGCGGCAATGCCAGGTTGTCGCGCACGGTGAGCCGTGGGTACACCACCGAGTTCGCCGCCATGCGCGTCACGTTGCGCCGCCAGGGTGACTGCGCGGTGACATCGCACTCGTCGAACAGCACGTTGCCAACCGCCGGCGCGCGCAGGCCGGCGATCACATCGAGCAGCGCGGACTTGCCCGCGCCTTTCGCCCCGACGATCACGTTGCTGACGCCGCGATCGAAGGTCAGCCGCGGCGCCAGCTCGGTGTCGGCGCGCCCCGGCCCCGGCAACCGCACGTTCACCAGTTCAATTCGCACCATGCGCCACCATGAATTGCCGGGCCGCCCGCAGAGTGAGACCACGCGCCGAGAACAACAGCGCGTCAGCCAAGGCGAAGAACAACGACACGATCTGGCGCGGCGCCAAACGTGTCCAGCCGGCTTGACGCACCACGATCTCGCGACCCTGGCTCGTAAGGCTGGTCGTGGTTTCGCCGCCTTCTACCTGCGACCGCACGACTTCGGCGCGCACTTCGATGTCACTGGCCGCACGCCGCTCCAAGTGCACGCAAGGCGCCAGAATGCCGAGCCGATGCGGTCCCGGCGGCACGTCGTCCCAGGCCGCCGGCGCCGGCACCGAGAGCTTGTCGGCCAACTGCACGACCCGGCCCAGCGTGGCGTCGCGCACCAACATGATCGGCCACACCGCCAGGCCCGCACCATGCACCACTCGCGCGGCGCGTTCGTCGACCGGCTGCGCCAACAGTTGCGCCGGCGAGCCACGCTGCAACACGGCCTGCGCCGACAAAAGGTGCAGGTTGCCGGCCATCTGCTGCGCCACCGCCGCGCTCGCGGTGGCGATCACCAGGATCCGATCGCGGCCGACGAACGCCGCGCGTACCTGGTCTTTCACGACGGCGCGCTGCGTGCTGTCGATCGCCGCGAACGGCTCATCGAGCAACACCGCGTCGACGCCCGACGCCAACGCCTTGGCCAGCCCAACACGCTGCTTGGTGCTGGCGTCGATGTCGGCGGCGCGCACGTCGAGCACGTCGGTGAGCGAGAAGCTCTCAGCCGCAGCGCGCGCGCGGGCCGACGCGTCGCGACCCCGCAGTGGCGTCAGCAAGTTGCGCCAAACGCTGAGCGACGGATAGACGACACCGCCTTGGGCCACCAAGCGCACGCGGCGCTGTGCGGGGTGCAGGTTGGTCACCTCGGCGCCCGCCGCGAACACGTGCGCACCGATCGAGGAGTCGAGACCGGCCAACAGACGCAGCATGCGCGACTTGCCAGTGCCGGCCGGTCCAAGCAGCACCTCCACGCGGCCGGATTGGAACAGCAGGTGTGCGTTGTCGGTCTTGAGCGCGAGCGTTACCACGGCGACAAAAGCCGTTTCTAGCACGCGGCGCGCTTGCGTGTAGAACACAGTTTCATGCCTG
>JANPER010000055.1:0-74010 GCA_031423015.1 Planctomycetota bacterium
GGCGCGCCGATCATCGGCAACAGCGCGTTGCAGTTCGCGATGGGCTCGCTGCGGCCAAGCTCCATGGTGTTCGTCGGCGTGTCACCGCAGGTCGGCAGCACGGCCTTCGGGTCGTGCGTCGTGCGCGCGTCGCTGCCGTTCGCGCTCGTGCTCTCCGGCATGAGCAACGCGATGGGCGACGCTGCGCTCGACTTGGCGATCCCCTTCGATCCTGTGCTCAGTGGCAAGAAGATCTGGGTGCAAGGCGGCGCGGCTGATCCACTCGGTTCGCTGCTCGGCATCGTGTCGATGACCGCCGCGCTCGAGATCACGCTCGGCGGGTAACACGAGCAGGACGAGTGTGTCAGACACATTCGTCCTGCTCGTTAGCTCTTGGCCTTGCCCTTGGCCAAGAACGCATCCATGCGCGCGCGCTTGTCGTCGCTCTCGAAGCACAGCGCTTGCGCCACGCTCTCCAGCGTCATCGCGTGCGCCTCGCCGGGACGCGAGATGGCGTTCAGCGACAGCTTGGCCATGCGCACCGCGAGGCGGCCATTGCCGGCGATCTCGTCGGCGAGTGCGAACGCGACTTCGAGCACCTTCTCGTCGGCGACGACGGTGTTCACCAGGCCGATGCGCAGACACTCCTGCGCGTCGATCACGCGACCGGTGAAGATCAACTCGCGCGCGCGCCCCAGGCCGAGCAAACGCGGCAACCGGTAGGTCGCGCCGGCGCCGGGGATGATGCCGAGCTTGACCTCGGGCTGCCCCATCTTGGCCGACTCGCCGGCCACGCGCAGGTCGCACGCGATCGCCAACTCGCATCCGCCGCCGAGCGCGAAGCCCTTGATCGCGGCAATGGTCGGCACGGCGAACTCCTCGATGCGCTTGAAGATGCCCGAGTTGATCGCGGCCAAGGCCTGCGGCGCCCGGCGCTCACGCAACTCCGCGATGTCGGCGCCCGCCGCAAACGCTTTGTCGCCAGCGCCGGTGAGAATCAGCGCCGCCAAGTCGGCGTCGTTGTGCAGCTCGTCGAGCGCCGCGTGCAGCCCCTGCACCATGGCCAGATCGATGGCGTTGCGCCGCTCGGGCGCGTTGAGCGTCAGCAGGGCGACGGCGCCACGCCGTTCCAGCAGCACCGGCTTGTTGGCATTGGTCATGCCAGGATCGTGACCGGGCGGGATGGCACGGTCCAAGCGAATCACGCGCGCAGACCTACGGGCTCTTCTTCTTGAACAGCATGCCGACGATCGCCGTGACGATCGCACCGGCGCCGGCGGACGACGCGATGTTGCCGCCGGTCGCCCCGAGCTTGCCAGCCATGTCGAGCATCGGACCAAGCCACTGCCCGCCCGCGAGCCCGCCGAGCATGCCGACGATCGTTTTGAAGCCGCCGCCTAGGCCCTTGACCAGCGCGCCGCCGATATTGCCGCCCGCGGCACCACTGACCAGACTGATCAACCAGGGGAGAATCTGTTCCATACATTTGGACCATACGTGAACATTGGGGAAACCCGAAATGCAATTTGGTTGACGCGCAACGAACGCGCAGGGCAATGGCGGGTCGCGCGATCGAGACTAGTCGCGGGCAATCCGGTCGAGCAGCGCGTCGATCGTCGCCTCGTCGGTCGCCTCGTTCATCACCACGATGCGCAGCCACCGCCGGTCGCAAAAGGTGGTCGAGCTGAGGTGAAAGCGACCCTCGGCGAGCAGTCGGCGGCGGATGCGTTCCTGATCGCCGTCGCCATAGCGGAAGCAAAGGATGTTCGACTGCGGCCGATACGCGCACGCAAAGCCGTGCCGCGCCGCGATGACGTCGTGGAACCGCGCGGCGCGCTGGTAGGCCGAGGCGACGTGTTCGGCCAAGCCGTGCTCGCCGAGGAACGCGAGTGGCAAGAACAGCTTCAACCCAAGCGCCGTCTTGGTGCACTCGATCGCCAACGGAAACAGGTTGGGGCGGTCGGCATCGACGTCGCTGCGGAAGTACTTGGCGTCTTGCTGGAACGTGCGACTCGCGGCATCGGCGTCGCGGAACAGCACCGCCGCGCACAGCACCGACGTGCGCAGCATCTTGTGCGCGTCCCACACCAGCGAACTCGCGCGCTCGACGCCAGCCAGAAGGTGCCGGTGCGCCGGCGACAACAACGCGCTGGCGCCGTGACAGCCATCGACGTGCAGCCAGAGTCCGTGCGTGGCGCAGAAGTCGGCGATCGCCGCAATAGGGTCATACAAGCCGGTGGCGGTCGCGCACGCGTTGGCCACCACCGCGATCGGCTTCTGGCCAGCCGCGCGCACCTTGTCGAGCGTCGGCTGCAACCCCTCGGGCCGCACCACGCCGAGGTCGTCGGTCGGCAACGCCACGATGGCGCGTTCGCCAAGGCCGGCGATCGCCACAGCGCGCGACATCGAGTAGTGCGACGACTCCGGCGCCAACACGACGAGATCGCCGCGCACGCCGTCGCGCCACGCCGAAGGACACGCCGCCGCACGCGCCGCGAGCAGCGCCGTGAGGTTGGCGATCGAGCCGCCGTGCACGAGCACACCGCTGCCCTCGACGAAGCCGACGTGCCGCCGCATCCATGCGAGCACCGCGCGCTCCATCGCCACGGCTGGCGGACCCATCTCGTAGATCGCCATGCCGTTGTTGGTCATGCCCGACACCAGGTCGGCCAGCGCCGACGCGAAGTGCGGCACCGCAACTTGGTGCGCCATGAACCCGGGGTCCTGCAGGTGCGTGCTTCGACGCAGATACTCGGCCACCAACTGGCCGAGCGCGCTGGCATCCATGCCGCCTTGCGCCAGCCAGTGCTCGAGGCGCAACGCGGTTGCGGTCTCGCGCACCGTGGGCGTCGACACCACGCGGCCTTCGCCCTCGGCACACGCCGCCAAATGATCGGCGAGGCGCGCTACGACTTCGTGCGCTGCCGCAGCAAACAGGCGGTCGAGTTGAGCGTGGGCCAAGACTGCAACATTAGGCGGAGCCGCGGTGCGACTCACGCGCGACCGGGCACGTCGGCAGGGTTCGACGGATGCGAGACCAAAACGATCTCCTCGGTCAGCCGTTCGAGGGCGTGGGTCGTCGGGTTGGCAGGGCCGGCGAAGTGCACCCTCGTCACGCGCCGGGGCCCGGCTCGGACCCATTCATCGTGGCGCTCGCTCGAATCGCGAGATTCTGGTCCGGCAGCCGCCGCGCCCGGGGATTCCGTAGGTGTTCAACAATCACAAAGTGACCCATGACTCCACGATCCACCCTTCACGCACTGGTGAGCCTGACGACTTCGACCGCCCTGAGCACGCTGCTCAGCGCCCAGGGGACGATGGCCGGCAACGTCCTGAAGCATTACGACGGCACGCCTGAGGCCAGGTCTCGGGGCGACGGCCTGCCGCAGCACATGATCAGCATCATGCAGCGCTACCCCTTTAACCAATGCTGCGGCCGCACCCGGCTCTGCTGCGTCGAGTTGACCCTGCACGACCAGAACATCGCCTCGCAGGAGCGGGCCTACCTCGAGGTTCGCGCCAATGACCTCAGCGATCCAGCCTTCCCGCTCGGGCGTCCGGACATGACCGGCCCGCTGCTGTTCACCATGCCGATCGTGTTCACGTTCACGAGCCAAGTGCAGACGTTCACGATCGATCTTCTGCCCTGCATCCAGCTGCCTGCCGGGTTCGGTCCGACGGCGGACTTCTACGTCGGGCTGCGCTTCAACCCGAACACAGCGTGGCCAAACGGCGACGGCCTGTCGTGCTTGTTCAGCGGCCGAACCGGTGGATTCGTGGGCGAGCAGTACAAGACGCTGCCGAAGCCGATGTATGCGCCGTCGCCCAAGCCGGGGCTCGGTTGGAGCCACAACTGGAATACCGGAGTGACCGTCATCAACAACGGCGACCTGTCATGGGCGATCGGTGCCGGCCTGTTCGAGGACGTCTGCCAACCGTTCGCGTCCAATGCGGGCCGCTTCACGGGGACTCCGGGCGTCGCTGGCGCGGGCGTGAATCCGAACTTCGGTTATGCCGGCATCTGGCCAACCGTCGACAACCTCAACAACATTCCGCCCAACGACCGAGTCGGGTGGCGCGTGCGCACGATCGCTCCGCCGGGCAGCACCTGCGTCCTGTTCCTCGGCTTCAACCTGCAGACGCCGATCAACATCGGCCCTGGCTTGCTGTGCATCGAGCCGTTGCTCAACATCGCCACGATCACGCGACCTGAGCAGTCGTGTGCCACCCGATCCAACGCGATGTTCGGCCCCTTGGGGGTCCCGGTCACCAGCAGCGGCATCTGCATCGGTGCACAAGCGGTCACCATCAACGGCAACACGTTCGCCCTGCAACTGTCGACGGCGTGCACGACGGCGCTGTGAGCCAGAGGCACGCCGCGACCATCGTGTCGCCGTGATCGCTCAGGCTGACGCTGACCGCCGATCAAGTCGTCAGCGCGTTGCTAAACGCCAGCGGCGCGCGTGCGGCGCTCGCTGCAGAATCGCGCCACCCCGGTCGCCGACCGGCCAAGAACTTGCAGCGCCCGCACTGACTGTGTCAGCTTGCGCCATGCTCCGCAGGACCACTCGTACCACGGTCGGCATCGCGATCGTGCTTCTCGCCGCTTGTGCCAACCCCCGCCCGGAGACGACGACTCCGGCCAACACGGTGGTCACGTCGTCGACGAACGCGGCGCCGGTTGTGGTCCCCGCCGACGCGCCTGCTGCACCCTTGGTCGTCTCCAGGAACGCCGCAGCCACCAGGCCGCCCGCCCTCGGCATCGTCGCCGATCCGCCCGCCGATCTCAGCGCGTACGTCAAGCTGCCCGACGGCACGTTCGCGCCTGCCCTCAACGGCGTGCGCAACGCGCCGGCGATGGCCTGGCCGGAGGACGTGCCCTTCGCGCCCATCGTCGGCAAGGAGAAGACGCATGGGGGTGTGGAGTGGTACGTGCACGCCGACGGGTCGAAGTCGACGACGACCAAGATCTTCCGCAAGGACCTCGGCCGCGATGACCCGATTACGCAGGTTGCGACTCCACGCAAGCAATCACGCAAGCAATAGGGTGAACGTGCACGTCGCTCGAGGAAACCGTCGCGCCTGCGCCGTGGTGCTTGCGGTGCTTGTCGCCCCGGCATCGAGCCAGAACGCCACACAAGCACCGCGCGCGCTGCGTCTCCGCGGCGAGTTCGACGTCGGCGTTGGCGGCACAGTCTCCACTCTCGCCTTCAGCGATGACGGTCGCCTGCTCGCGGCTGCGAGCGACGTCGGCGAAGTGGTGGTCTCGCGCGTCGACACTGGGGAACTGGTCGTGCGGCTGCTGGCCGCACGGGAGACGCCGACGCTGGCGTTCTCGCCCAACGGCGACCGGCTCGCTGCCGTCGGCGGGCGCGACCTGCGCGTCTTCACCATTCCGGGCGGCGAGGTCGTCGCGGCGCGCGAAGTGTTCTACGGCTCGCCGGTGGCGTGGAGCCATCGCGGCGAGACCCTGGTCGTGCAGACGACGACCGACAGCATCGCGCTGCTGGCGAGCGAGGATCTCATCGAGCACCAGCGCATCCCGTTGGGCGGCGGCGGGCAGCTCAGCGCCCTGACGTTGGCGCGTGACGGTCAAAGCGTGTCGTTCGTTCAGTTCCGGCGCGGGTTGTTCACGGTCGACTTGCAGTCGGGCGAGGAGAGGCTGCGGGCAGAAGGCGTGCTCGCGGGCGCCGTGTCGTTCGACGGGGACCGCTGGCTCGTGGCCCGCGAGGGTCGTTCGCCGCTTGCGCCTGCGCCGGGTATCGAGGACCTCGGTCGCGCCCGCAGTCTCGTTGCGGCGCGCGACGCCGACCAGTTCCTGGTGCGCGGGCGCGAAGTGGTTTGGCGCACCCACGACGGCAAGGTCTTGTGCACGCTGCCCGGGGCCGAAGCCGTCACCCTGCGGCCTTCGGGCGACCTCGCCGCAGTGGCGCGCCGGGGCACGATCCAGCTCGTGGCGCCCGATGGATCAGTCGTGCGCGAGCTTCGCGGCCACCGCGCGCGGCCGCATCAGGTCGTGATCGCGGGTGACCAACGCTCCGTCGTCGCGACCAAGTCGCCGCACGCTGTTCCCGTCACAGGTCCGAACGTCATCGTCTACGACGTGCCGACCGGCGAACGGCACGCCGTGACCATCACGCCTTCCCCCCGGGCCCTGCGCGCGTCAGCCGGCAGCCCGAACGTCCTGTTCACCGGCGAACGCAATCTCCTGTGGGACCCTCGCGCCAAGAGCGCAACGTTCGACCTCGGTGCGGGCCAGTTGCCCTCGTCGCCGGCCTGGTCACCGGATGCGCGGTGGATCTGGACGGGACGTCCGCGCTCGGTAGCGCCGCGCGGCGAAATCGACACGGTCTTCGATCAGTCGAGCTGCGATCAACGCAGCCTCGCCACGCCGCGCGGGTCGGAGCCCCTGGCCTGGCGGCACGACGGCGACGCGCTCGTGCTCACGCGCCCGGTCGCCGACAGTTTTGGCGGAGGGATGGGAGAGCTGTTCTTGACGGTCGGCGGCAAGATGCGCGCCACGGTGTCGCTGCGCTTCCTCGTCTACGAGGCAGTGTGGTCGCCGGACGGCCGATCCATCGCGCTGACAACGAGCGGTGGCATTCTGATCGTCGACGGCGAGACCCTCGCGACCAAGGCCGAAGGTCCGCGCGGCAGCGCGTGGGTGCGGTTCCTCGACGCCGATCACGTCGTGTGCAGCGCCGACAACCGAGTCACCGTGCTGCGCACCGACTCGGGCGAGATCGTGGTGACGCAGGCTCTTCGCGCCGGTCTGCATCACCGCTCGACGCAGCAGCCCGGGCTGCTCGGCCCGCCCGGTGACGCGTCGGCCGACGGTCGCATCGTCGTGGCCGCCGATGGCGTCGGGGTTGTGGTCTTCGAAGTCATTCGCTGAAGGCCGTCCGGGCTGACGGCGGCGGCCGGCGCAGCGACCACCGGCTTGACGCGCCAATGCAGATCCGCATCCTTCACCCGCCTGCTCGTTGACGGCCCGTCCCCCCTCCCGAGACCTCGTCGCTGACGCACGCGGCGCCACGAACTGAACGATGCCCACCCACGGCAAGCCTACGGGCAACGCGACCCCCGACGCCAAGCAGGTGATGCGCACGACGATGCGCGCGCAGGTGCGTGCACTGTCGGCGCGCGCGCGGGAAAGCCACGCCACGGCGGCATGCGCAGCGATCGGTCGCGCGGCGTGGTTCACTTCGGCCCGCACCGTGCTCGCCTTCGTGTCGCTGCCAGACGAGCTCGACACGTCGTCGCTGCTGCGCGCGATTCTCGCTGCCGGCAAGCGCTTGGCCGTGCCGCGCGTACTCGTCGCCACCGGCCAGCTCGAAGCCGTCACCCTCACTACGCTCGACGATCTGATCCCAGGTTCATTCGGCGTGCGCGAGCCGCGTGGCGGCACGGTGATCGCGCTGTCGGCGATCGACGTTGCGATCGTGCCTGGCGTCGCCTTCGATCGGCGGGGTGGTCGCCTCGGCCGCGGCGGTGGCTTCTACGACCGTTGCCTGGTGACCCGAGCCGGCCTGCTGACGTGCGGACTCGCGTTCGCGACGCAGGTGGTGGAGCGCGTGCCAATGCAGGATGGCGATCAGCGCGTGAAGTGGCTGGCCACCGAAGCCGGCGTCGAGCGTTGCACGTAACGGATCAGCCACCGACGGCGAGGTCCTTGTGCGTCGGCTCGGACCGTTCGCCGCGCACGCGCAGGCCGAACCACCAAGCCCACGCCGCCGGTCGCGACGGGGATAGGCCGGGCTCGACGAGCAACGCGGGCGCGCGCGTCACCGACTGGTCGACGTAGGGGCTGGCGTTCATGCGGCGTGGTCTATCTCGGTGACGGCGCGCGGCAGACTCCGGTCGGCAGGCTGCTGATCCCACGCTTCTTCCATCGCCTGGTCGCGCTCGGCGACGACCTTTTGTTGGCGCTCGGCGGCGAGACCAAGGGCGGCCACACGGCACTCATCGAAGTGCTCGACCTGCGCTCCGATCGGCCGCTGGTGCAGAGCTGGGAAGCGCCACTGCCGACCCGCGCACGCAACCGGCAGGGGATGCTCCTCGACGGCGAAAGTCTGTGGCTGTTCGGCGGCGGCGCGTCGGGAGGGTGGTGATGGTCTCGATGCTGCCGCAGCGCGGGGCAGAAGGCACGTGGGCACCGCAGGTGTGGCTCGACGTGTGGGCATGGCTCGGTCCGTCACTGGCAATCGCTCTGATCGGGGTTGCGGTCGCCAGATCGGTGCTCCGCCGGCGCCGCTACCGCGCGGTTGACGTGTTGGGTACGGACGATCGCGACGCTGTGCACGAGGCTTTGCGACGCGCCGAGCGCCGCACCGTGGGCGAGATCGTGCCGGTGGTATTCGAGCGCTCCGATGCGCATCCGGCGGCGCGATGGCGCGCGGTCGCGGTCGCGATCTTCGCCGGTTCGACCCTGTTCGCTGTGTGGCTACCGTGGCACGCGCCGCATTGGTTGCTGACGTGTCAGCTCGGCTTCGGCCTGCTGGCGGCGGTGCTCACCAGCGGCCTGCACGATCTGCGGCGCGCGTTCGTGAGCGAGGCACGCGCCACCGAGGTGGCGGAGGAGCAAGCGTTCCAAGAATTCTTCCGCCTCGGGCTGCACGCCACGCAGGCGCGCACCGGCGTGTTGATGTTCGTCAGCCTGTTCGAGCGGCGCGTGGTGGTGCTAGCCGACGCGGGGATCGACGGCAAGGTGGACTCGGCGGCGTGGACCGCCGCTCGCGACGCTGTGCTGCACGGAATCGAGCGCGGCAGCCTGCGCGATGGGCTGATCACCGGCATCGGCCAAGTAGGCGACGTCCTGAGCACGCACTTCCCGTGGCAGACGGGTGACCGCAACGAAGTGCCCGATCGTCTGGTCGTGCAAGGCGAGTGACATGCACCCGTGGTTGCGGCCCAAGGCGGCGATGGGTGCCTACTCTCCTTGATGTAGGGCCAGGACGTTGCCGCCCGGGTCCTTGAACCAGGCGGCTTGTGCGAACTCCGGAGTTGGACGGTGTCCCCGCTAGCGCACGCGCGGCAGGGAGCAAGAGGGCTGCGTTCCGAAAACAACCTTTCGATCAGCGCCGCAGGCGGCCTTCGAGGAGCTCCAGCTCGATCACCGGCAGCAGGTCGGTCACGATCGACTCTTCATAGCGACCAGTGGTGACGTCGGCGTCTACCGCTTGCCCGTGCGGGAGGGCGTGGTTGACGTAGAACGAGCCCTTGATACCACCGCTTCCCGGCAGGAAGGCGACGAACATGTTCTGCACCTGATCGGTTGCGATGAGCAAGTTCATCAACAGGTCGACGCGTTCCCAGTCGTCGGGCTCCTGGCCATAGCCACCGAAGAAGTAAAGGATGGGGAAAGTGCGGTTGGTGTTGAAGAACGCCGGCGGGCGATAGACGACAACGCTGCGCATCACCGGGCTCTGGCCCGGTGGGGTCAGCGCGGGCGAAGGCAGCATGCGCTTCACGAGGTCGCCCACGGGACGCGCGCCACCCAAACCGTAGTCACCGTCGGCGAAGCTCGAATTCACGAACGCCAACAGCGTGAGGAAGCGCTGCCAGACCACGAACGACCCGCAGAAGTCGCCGTTGCGCAACTGCTCGCGGATATCGTCTGCCGTGGGGATGCCGACGTGCCCGCCGACGTAGCGCACGAGATAGAAGGGATCGGCAAGGGTAGGCACCGAAGCGCAGCTACCCGGGAAGTCGGCGCGCTCGACGACATTCAGGCCCTTGCCGCGCAGCATGCTGACCAGGTTCGCGTAGTGCGCCGCGAAGCCGAATTCATCCTGGGTGCCGACGTCCATGTAGATGCGCTGGCGCGCGATCTGTTCGGCGGTCCGGCTCGCGAGCCGCGTGAGCGGGTCCTCGGCGAGCCACCGCGCCCGATCGGGGTCGACATCGAAGGCGTTGTTGCCCTCGCCGTAGTCGCCGGTGCCGGCCACCCCGTCGAGCCCCGCGTCGACGAAGGTCTCTCCTGGATCGAACCGGCCATCCGCGTTGCGATCGTCAAACGGTTCGAAGAAGTTCGCCACCAACCCCTCGCCGACGTCGAACACGCCGTTCTGCGCCAGCACGACCAGGGCACGCTCGCCGATCTCGACGCCCTGCTTGCCGGGCGCGAGGATGTCGAGGCTGCCCTTGGCGACCAGCATCACGTCGGCGGGTCGATCCGGCATCGTCTCGCTGACTTGCCGCAGCCCATCCTTGTTGGCGTCACCGCCGTCCAGAAAGCCGCGCGGGTCGGTGGGCAAGAAGAACGCGCCAAACACGTCGTCGCGCCGGATGCGTGCCGGTTCCGAGTCGCTCGCTAGATAGATGCGCGCGGGATCAGGGTGGTGCAGGAACGGGTTGCCGAACGCGAGGATCAGGTCGCGGATGAAATCGATGCGCGTGCCGCGATCGGGATAGGGCGGCAAGTGATCGAAGGTGAAGTCGCTGCCGATCTGCCGGTTGAGTTCGCGCTGCACCTTCACTTCCAGGTTGTCGAGACGCATGTCCTCGAGCAGGCGGGTCAGGTCGACCGGACCGCCCAGGGTCCCGATCGTGCCAAAGAGCTCGGTCTGCTTGGTGCCGAGGTTCAACGCCCCGTAGCCCCCCATGGAGATGCCGGCGAGAGCGCGATACTCGCGCGACGCACGCTCCGGACGGAGCGCGCTGCTGTTGCGCTTGCTGCTGCAACCGCAAGCCACGAAGGCGAAGAACGCGAGCGTGGTCAGTGTGGTCGCGACACGATAGGAGTTGCACGGGCCAAGCCGAGAAGAGGGGCGCATCGACCGGCACTTGGCAATCAGCATGCCGGCGCTTGCACCGCGTAGCACTCGAGGTCGCCCTGCACTCCCTGCCACTCCTCATCGCGACGCCGGTGATCCTCGCATTCCAGCCAACGCACGAGTTTGCACAATCGAGCGAACGGCGCCGATGCCGCGCTGCATCTCGCCAAGGACGACTCGCTCTCCCCGCGCGCGGACCCTCCTGGTACTGCGGGCGGGACGCCGGCGCGCAAATTGTTCAAAGTTCCGCGCCGGGCTGCGGGCGCGCGAAATCTAATGACCCGCTCAACTTGACGCTGACGCTCGAAGTCTCGAACGTCGTACGCCCGAAGATTCGCTGACGCACGCGGCGCCACCGCACTGAACGATGCCAACCCACGGCAGGGCGTTGCACGTAACGCCCAAGCTGAGCGACTGATCCTGGTGCGCGAAGCCAGCGCGCAGGCTACCACGTGCGCGACCCGCATCCGCGTCTCCTTGGCCGGTTGCATCAGCGCCCGCGATGCCAACCTCGCGCCTGCCACGCGATGTAGCCCGAGAGCGCCAGCAAGAGCGCGCGGCGACCGGGCCAACCGAGGCGCGCCGCCGCCGCCACGACCCGCGCCGGAGCACTGCGCCGCGCTGGCGGATCGAGTTCACCGAGCAGCGTGAGCTTGTCCTGCGTGGCGTCGAAGCGGCGCGCCTGGAGGTCGACCGAAGCGTCGTACAGCAGGTTGTCGCGCATCGCCGTGCTGCGCGCGTTCGCGGCGAGCCAGCCGCGCTCGCCCCCAAGCCGGTGGGCCAGCGCCAGCAGCGCGTGCTCTTCGCGATAGCGCTGCAACGACGCCACGGCGCGCTGCGTGGCCTGCTCGGGATGGCGGCGATACGCCACAAGGTCACGCGGCACCGCAACGAGCTGCCAGTCCTTGCTGAGCGCGCGCAGCAGCCACTCCCAGTCGGGCGCGAAGCGATACTGCGCGTCGAAGGCGCCGATCTCGGCCACGGCGCAGGCGCGATAGACGAGCGTTGGACAGCCCACGAAGTTGCCAGCGAACAGGCGTTGCAAGCTCTGCGCCGACGACTCGACTGCCGGCAACGCGCGCCAGAAGCGCTGCTTGTAGCGTTCCTGCGCCGAACGCAGCGGCTCGCCGCGCGCGTCGATCGTGCGCATGCGACAGTGCGCCGCCGCGGCCCGCGGGTTGGTCGCGAGCGCCGCCAGCATGCTGCTCGCAAAGTCCGGCGCGTACACGTCGTCTTGGTGCGCCAGACAGATGAACTCGGTACGCGCGTGTTCGATGCAACGGTTCCAGTTGCCGGGGATCCCGAGCGAGCTGTTGTTCTGCACGACTTCCAGACGCGTCCCGACGACGCGGCGCGCCAGCGCGAGCGAGTCGTCGGTCGAACCGTCGTCGACCAAGAGCAGGTGACAGTCGACGCGCGTCTGCGCCAGCAGCGACTCCAACAACGGGCGCAGGTGAGCCGCACCGTTGAAGCAGGGAATCGCGAACGTCAGCGGCGGCGCCACGGCGTGCCGTTTCTTGCGCGCTACGACCGCGCGGCGTGGTGACCCACGACCTCGGGGGTGTAGCCGCCGGCGTACGGCGTGGTGTTGGCGACCACCTTCACGCCCTCGAACTCGACGTTGTAGTACAGCCGCTTGAGGCCGCGATCGGCCATGAATCGGGTCACCTCGTCATGGCGACCAGGCGCGTAGACCATGACGAAGCCGCCGCCACCGGGACCGGCCACCTTGGCGCCGAGCACACCAAACCGACTCTTGAGTTCGGCGTACAGCTCGTCGATGCCGGGGATCGTGATGCGCGGCGACATGCGCTTCTTGTTGCTCCAGTGCTTGTCCATGAGCTGCCCGAACGCATCGAAGTTGCCCGCCTCGATGGCCGCGAGCGATTGGCGCCCGATGTCCTTGATCGCGTGCAGCGCCTCCTCCACCACCGGGTGATTCGGCGAAGTCGGGTCGTCCATCGCCTGGAACTGATCGCGCAACACCTCGGGGCCGCTGCGTCGGATGCCGGTCCAGTACAGCTGCACATTGGCGACGAAGTCGGGCAGCACGCTCAGCGGCACCGACGCGTAGCGGTGCTGCACCTTGCCGTCGCGCGCGATCTCCAACACGCTCATGCCGCCGAACACGGCCATGTACTGATCTTCCTTGCCGATCGTCTGCTGCAACACGCCCAGCTCGATCTCGGCGGCCTCCTCGGCCAACTCGGCCAACGACCCCAAGCGCCGACGATACGCGCGCAACGCCGCCAGCAACCCAACGAGATAACAACTCGACGACCCCAGTCCGCTGCCCGACGGCAGGTCGGCCGTCGAAGTGATCTCCATCTGCGACAGGATCTCGTAGCGCTTGAGCGCCTCGCGTGCCAACTCGTGCTTGAGCTGGTCGGGATGCTCCACCATCTCGCTGCGCATGTACTGCACGCGGATCATGCGGTCCACCAGCGGCACGTTCAGCGAAATGTACATGTACTTGTCGAGCCCCATCGCCAGCACGAAGCCGCCGTGGCGCGCGAAGTAAGACGGCAAGTCGGTGCCACCACCGCCGAGCGTGACGCGGAAAGGACTGCGGGTGAGAATCACTTCTGTTGTTCCAGAGATGGTTGTGCGCCGCACGTCGGCGCAGCGCGCGCAGACTCTACGAGCGCTCGATTCGCCACGTTGTCGGAATCCGCCGCACTAAGGGCCCGACAAACAATAAGTACGCAGTTTGGGGTGAGTCGACGGCGTTTGTGGCAAGGCGCCCGCCGCAGTCGTATTCCAGGGACTACGCCGAGGACGGGCAACGCCGCCACGCACGTCGTGGGCCAGCCCAAACTGTGAAATTATTGTTTGTCGGGCCCTAAGTCCTAAGGCTCACGCCGAAGTCGAACGCAACAACTCGAACAACGCCGCGGCCTGTCCGCATTCTGGACCTACGGCTAACGACTTACAGCTAATGACTTTCCACAGCCGAAACATCTTCGCGCTTGCCGAAGATGCTACGGCTGTGGAGCTCAGACTACGTTCGCGTTGGCCGTTGCGCATTCTCTCGCCGGCCTACCACTCGGCCGTTGATTGTGTTGGCGGCGCGATTGCACGCGGCGGCGACACCGGCGGCAGCAATGATGGCACCTGCCAGCAGCCACGCCGGAGTGTTGCGCAGCATAACGGTACCGATCAGCGCCGTGACAATGAGCGCCCCGAACGCAGTGGCGCCGCGCAACCAACGCGAACGTTCGCGCTGCCTCAGCCACGGCATGACTCGGTCCAGCGGGACGAACGCGAGCAAGAAAAACCACAGCGTCATGTACGGGCCGGTGTCCATGGTGGCCCAGGTTCCCAAGTGAAAAGCGAGCGCGGCCGGCACGAAGAACCACGCCAGCCCGGGCCAAAGCAACACCGCCGGGAAGCCGCACTCCACGATCACAGTGAGAATGCTGAGGCCTTGGCACAGCGTGGGGGACTGCGCCACCCACATCGCGTACGGGCCCTGGTGGCCGAGGATGATGCCCTGCAACGTGTAGCCGTTCAGCCAATCCGGCGTGGTCAGCTTGGCGAACCCAGCCGCGGCGTAGCCGATCGCCACGGTGACCTGCGTCAAGCGAATCGGCCAGAACGCCCAGGTACTGGTCGTCGTCAAGTCGTGTTGCCGGCGACGTAGGGCGTCGATCGAGCAGCGGGCGCCCGAGGGCCCCAGCGCCAGCGCCAGACTGGCGAAGAGCAGCGCGACGCGATCGTGCCGCACCTTGGTCAGCGAGTAGATGACGCCGCTCGACCAGAAACCGAGAATCGTGGCGATGGCAAGCGCCGATCGCGTGCGCCAACCCACGAGACCACACAGGATGGCGACGACCTGCACGTGGCGGCAGATGCGGGCGACGACCTCGGAGGGCGGCTGGGCACCGAGCAGTTCGAAGAGGTAGATCGGGCGCCAGGTCGTCTCGGCGGCGGCGCCACGCAAGCCGAAGGTCGACGGGTCGTAGAGGAACGCGTCGTACAGCAGCAGCAGACACGCCGCGATGCGGAAGACTGCAAGCCGCACCAAGGGCACTTCTGGATGCCAGAACTGTGTCCACACCAAGGCGGCCTTCACTTGTGCGACTCGGCGGCACGCGCTTGCCAGCGCAGCAGAACGTAGGGTGCGACATCGCGGGGGCCGTCTGCGGTGAGTCGGCAACGCCGCACCTGCGCTTCGAACGCCGCGGCAGAAGCAGCTCGTCGCGGCCGCTCTGCAAGGCGAGCTGCACGCCGGCCATGGGGTCAGCGACCAGGATCCGCAGCGCGACCGTCAAGGCGCGCTCCGGACTGGCTCTGCGTTCGGCAGGCGCGCTGGTCTTCGCTGTCGTCGCCAACGCGCGCATGGCGCGCCGCCGCCGCGTCGCCGGCTGCTTGGCTGCCGCCACCTCTTCGCGCACGCCGCGCTGCTGGCTAGGCGTCATCGCCGCCCAGCGCAGCGCGGCGACGCGATCCGACGCGAGCAGGTCGCTCAGCTCGGCCGGCAACGTGGTGTGGGCGACGTGCAGCACGAGGTCGACTGGGTGGCCAACGTCGATGCCAGCCGTGCGGCACAGCTTGTCAGGAAGCTCGACGAACCAGCGATCGGCGTCCCATCGCTTCAAGCTACGGCGTCCCAGCTCGACGCCATCGAGCGTGCCGGAAACCGTCGTCGTGCCGCTCAACTGCCAAGCACGGAGCTTGTTTGCTGGGATGACGACGAAGCGCGGCAGATCGTGCTGCTTGCGCTCGACCAAGCCGTGATGACGAACCGGGGCAGACAACGCCAGCCTCAAGCTGCTGTCCCCGCACTACCCCGCCCTGCAGATCGCCGCGCTTCGAGGTGCCGCGTCGCTGCCATTCGTCATCGTGTGGGTGGCGGTGACGGTTGGGTTTGGGTCGTTGGCGTGCGTGCCTACCCGCCGCCGCGCATCGCGTCCAACAACCGCCGGCGCAGATCCATCGCGGTCACGAACTCGTCGTCGGCGCGGCGCATCGCGTGCTGCAAGTCATCGGCATCGGCCACCTTGGCCGCGGGCGCCCGCGCCAGCCCTTCCAGGTTCTCCAGCAGGCGACGGAAGCTCGCGTTGCCGGTGCCGCCACCGAGCGCACGGGGCGCTTCGTTGGCGATCGGTGCAACCGGCCCCGGGGTGGTGGGATCGATGTTGGTCATCGCGGTCACCGCAGGAAGTCGAGGAGGCTGGTCTGCACGATGCGAGCGCTCACCGACAGGCTCGCCTGATAGACGAGTTGCTGTTGGTTCATCTTGAGAATCGACTCGGTGAGGTCGGCGTCTTCAGCATTCGACAACGATTCGCGCGACGCCAGCTCCAAGCTGTCGATGCGGCTGGTCAGCGCCGTCATCTGCTCGCTGCGTCCGCCATACACCGAGAGTCCATTGAGCACGCCGTCGTGGGCGCCGTCTAGTTCGCCCAGGATCGTCTGCAGGCGCGCCCGAGTCGCGTCCTTGTTGGCCTCGGTCGCGCCGCGCAGGGTGTCGCGCATCTCGATCAGGAGGGTGAACGGGTCGAAGGTGCCGCCGTAGGTCACTGCCTCCGTGCCGGTACGCGCCAGCGTCGACACGTCGACGTTCAGCACCGAGCCGTCGGTGCTGTCGCGAACCTGCACAGCGTTGTTGCTGAAGTCGACACTCGTCGACGACGCGCCGTTGTCGATCGACAGGTTGGCCAAGCTGGTGAACGTGCCGCTCGCCGGCGTCGGCGTGCCACTCACAGTCAGGTTGATGGTGCGACCATCGGCCGTGGTGAACGCCTGGTTGGTCACCGGGATCGGCACACTCGGTCCACCGCCGATGCTCAGCGCGCCGCCGCTCACCGTGTAGCTCAGATTGCCGAGCGCCGTGGTGCTGCCCGTGCCCGCGGTGACCTGCGTCGGCGCCCCGGACAGCCCGCCGAACGTGACGCGCAGTTCGCCAAACCCGCTGCCGTTGTCGAGCGCGCCGCTCGGTCGCGCGCCGGTATTGCCGCCTGCGAAGGTCGTGCTGCCGCCGCCGCGGCGCATGAACAACTCGTCGCCCGGAGTGTTGAGTTCGGTCTCGACGCCTGGGGCGACGCCGAGCCGCACGCTCTCGCTGTTGCCGCCGTAGCGCACGCGCGAGCCGGTCGAGCCCTCTTCGAGCACGAACGGCGCACGATCGGTCACCGTACCGGCGAACAGGTAGCGGCCGGCGCGGCGCGTGTTGGCGATGCCGAGCATCTGGCCGAGCATCTGGTCAACGCGCTCGCCGAGACCCGCGAGATCGCTCACCGACGTGGTGCCGTTGTTGGCTTGCACGAGCAGTTCGCGCGTGCTCTGCATGATCTCGGAGGCTTCCTGCAGCGAGTCGGCCCCCAGGTTGGTGGTCTCGCGGGCCAGCTCGGCGTTGTTCCTGAACTGGTCGAGGTTGCGCAGGTCATTGCGCAGCGGCAGGATCCGCAGCATCGCGGCCGGATCGTCGGACGGGCGGTTCACGCGCCGGCCCGTGGCGACATTCTCTTGCAGGCGCACGCTGCCGCGCAGACTCGATTGCACGTCGCGCAGCGCGCGCGAGTAGAGCATGGACTGAGTAATGCGTGTCATGACTACCTCGCGATGTCCATCAGCGTGCGCGACATCTCGTTCACCGTGTTGATGAAGCGCGACGCCGCCTCGAAGGCCTGTTGAAAGCGCACCAAGTCGATCATCTCTTCGTCCAGATCGACGCCCGACACGGAGGCTCGTTCGGACTCGAGAGACGCCAGCACGCTGTCCTGCGTGCGCAGCAACGAGTCAGCGGCGGCCGCCTCGAAGCCGATGCCGCCGACCACGTCAGACCAGAAGTCTTCGAAGCTGGCGTCATTCAGGCCACCCAGACCCTCTTCGCGCAGATCCAACAGGCGGGTCAAGTTGCTGGCATCGCCCGCCACACCGCTGCTGCCGGCGGCGAGAAGTTCGGGGTCGCGCTCGATTGCCTCGTTCACCTTGATGGTCGCGGCACTGTCGCCCACGAACAGGCTGTTCATGCCGATGGCCACCAGCAGATCCGTGGTGTCGGCGTCCTTGATCGCGTCGAGCGCGAACACCTCGCCATTGCCGGCACTCACGCGACCCGCGCCAAACGACACGCTGATGCCATCCACCACCGCGAGGCTGTCCCCCGGCTTGTAGCGCCCGGGGCCGACGTCGAGCGTGGTGAGTCGATTGCCCCGGTCGTCGAACACGCCGATGGTGAGGCCCGCCGTGACCCCGATCTGGCCGTCACCGTCGGGCTTGAACACCAAGCGCTTGTTGTCGGCGCCGCTGTACGTGCCGGTCACGCCGATAGCGACGCCGCCGTTTGCTTGACCAGTCGCGGTCGTGCCAATCGGCATCCCGAGCGCCGCCAGGGGCGACGCGGTGCCATCGGTGAGCCCGAGAGTTGCTGCCGTCCCTGCGGCATCCGATCGGATCACCAGGCGGCCGCCGACATCCTTGGCGGTCACGTCGGCACCAATCTGGCTGTTGATCGCGGCGGCCACTTCGGCCGCAGTCGCCGCGCTGGGCGTGCGAAAGTCGCTGGCCGTCAGGCTCACCGTACGCGGTGTGCCGTTGACGTTCACGGTGAACGACGCCGGCACGGTCAGCGCGAACGGCCCGGCGCCGCTGCTGCCCATGCTCGGCTGCGCGCCGCCGAACGAGCCAAAGGAGTCCGGTTTCGGATCCAGTTGATTGCCGAAGTCAAAGCCCCAGTCGGCGTCGGCGGTGACGCGCAAGCGGCCCGCGGGATCGACCGAGGCGGTGAGGTGATCGATCCCCTCGACGGCGCTGGCTACGTCACGCAACGACATCAGCGCCGGATCGATGTCGAGCCGGGTGCGCTCGATGTCGCCGCTGGTCTTGTTGCGCACCGTCACCCACAGCTCGCCGCGCGTGATGTCGAACGGCAAGCCGGACTGCGCCAGCGACTCGTCGCCGCGCTGGCCGTCGCCATCGCCGTCGACGGCGCCGTAGTACGACGTGAGCGCGCTGAATGAGCCCGAGCGCGGCACACCCGTGGTTTGCACGCGGTTGAACTGCAGGGCGATCTCCTTGGCCAGCCGATCGACGTCGCCGAGCAGGCCCGGCAAGTGCTTGCCCTCTTGCTCGAGCAGCGCGCCGATGCGGCCGCCGGTGATGTTCACCGACTGCGTCGAGTCGCCGATCTTGATCGACGTGCGATTGTCGGCGTTGCGATGCGCCTGCAAGCCCGTCGTGGTGGTGCCGCTCACCAACAGATAGCCACCGGCGATGAGGTCGACGTTGCCATTGCTGCGCTCGATGGCGCGCGTGTCGACCAACTTGCTGATGTTCTTGATGTGCTGCTCGCGAGTGTCACGCAGGTCGTTGGCGGTCTGCCCCGCGGCTTCGACGGCGTTGATCTCGCGGTTCAGACCGGCGATCGCGCTGGCGTTCTCGTTGACCTGCTCCACCAGACCGCGCACCTCGCCAAACGTCGAGGCCTGCACTTCGCCAAAGCGCGTGGCCAGCAGGTTGAAGCCCTGCGCCAGGGACGTCGCGCCCTGCACGACACCGCCGCGCAAGGCGCGGTCGGCCGGGTCGGTCTTCAACCGGCCGATGCGACCAAACAGGTCGCCGAGCGACGTACTCAGGCCGGCGCCCGGCTCGTCGAGTACGCCCTCGATCTCTCCCCAGCGCAAGTCGTGCAGCTCGGCGGCACCCGACAGGCCGAGCTGCAAGCGCAGGCGACGCTCGATGCCCTCATCGACCAGGCTGCGCACGTCGCTCACCTCCACGCCGGAGCCGATCTGGAAGCGTCCCGCGCTGAACGGCAGCGATGCCGACTGCAACACGCGCTGCCGCGAGTAGCCCTCGGTGTTGGCGTTGGCCACATTGTGACCCGCTGTCTGAATCGCCAGTCGTGCCGCTGCGAGCGCCTTGAGGCCGGCGCCAAGCCCGAATCCGTACGTCATGAGTCTTCCCCTGGAGTCCCCAAAGTTTGCTGTGTTGTTCCTAGAGCGTTCCGCGCACCAGCTCGCCGCTCTGCCCGGAGTGCACGGAACGCGCGTGGCGGTCGTAGCGCTGCGCTCCACCACGCGCCCTGGCGCCGAACGCGCCCAACAGGCCGTCTTGCGCTTTCTGCGTGACCGCCAGTAAGCGCTGGCCCACCGCGCTCTCCACCCGCAACGCGTGCAAGGCACGCCGCAACTCAGCGGCGGCCTCGGTCAACGCCCGCGCGATCGTCGGCGTCAGCCGACGCAGCAGCTTGCTCAATCGCGTGTCAACTGGCTCGCCCAGCCCAGCACACAGGAGAGCCCGCTGCGTTGCGACCGCGCACTCGCACTGATGCACGGCGTCGGCCAACAGACTGTTGTCTTGCGCCGTGCGTGCAAGCACGCTTGCGCGCGCAGAAGCGAATTCCAAGCGACCTGCTGCCAGCGCCGTGTGCAGCGCCGTGACACCAAGCGTGAGTTCACGGAGCGCCGCGTCTAGCGCGCGGGCTGCGGCGTCGGCGTTACCCATTGCCGTTGTCCGGGCTGACGTGCGCCAGAATGTTCCGCTCGATGATCGGCGCCAGGCCAACGCCACCGCGTTTACCGATGTGCTCTGCCATGCTGGTGTCGAACCATGAGGCATAGGTGTCGGAGCCCGCGCCGGAGCCGAACATGCCGCCGTCTTCGCCGCCGCTAGCCGACGTGCGCATCGCGGCGACCATCTGCTGCACGAAGATGGCTTCGAACTGCGCGGCGACGTCGCGTGCCTGCGCGGCCCGCGACGCCGGGGCCTCGCTCGCGCGCAGGCTTACGAGACTAGACGAGATGGACTGCGTGTCTTGCATGTGACTCCTCCTCAGTTGACCTTCAGCTCAGCCTGCAAATAGCCGTGTTCGGCCAGCTTCTGGAACACCACGACGAGTTGGCGCGGCGTCAGCTCGAGCGCCTTGAGGTTCTCGAGCAGCTCGGCCACGGTGGCGCCACCGCGCACCGGCTTCAGCTCCGTCTTGTTGGTGGTGATGTCGATCATCGTGCGCGGCACGATCGCGGTCTCACCATTGCTGATGCCCGGCAACGGCTGCACGACCTCGTCTTCGGTGGCAACCGAGATCGTCAAGTCTTCCATCGTCACCGTGCACGGGCTGATCATCACGCCCTCGCCAGCGAGCACGAGACCAGTCGCCTCGTTGACCACCACGGTCGCCGGGTTGTGCACGCGCACCGGCAGCTCGGCGATGCGAGCCAACACGTCGAGCGCAAACGCCTCGCTGCGCGTGGCCGCCGGCAGCTCGATGCGGACGAGCCCGCGGTCGATGGCCAAGGCACGACAGCCGAGGCTTCCGAGCGCCTCGTCGACCCGCTTCGCGATGCTCACCGCGGTCAGCTCGTTGGGATTGATGAGCTGCAACTCCAGGTGGCCAGCGGGCGACAGGAACGTGCTCTTGAGTTCCTCGACCACGCGCGCCCCCTTGGCGACGTGCCCCACCGTGGTGTGGTTGCGCGTCACCTTGGCGGTCTTGCCAGCGGCCGAGAAGCCACCGACGATCAACCGACCCGCGGCCAGCGCGTACACCTTGCCGTCCACCGCGCGAAGCTCGGTCTGCACCAGCATCCCGCCGAACAGGGACGTGGCGTCGCCGATGCCGCTGACGGTGACGTCGAGGGTCATGCCTTCGTGGGAGAACGCCGGCAACTCAGCGCTGACGTGCACCAACGACGCCGCCCCGGTGACGAGATCTGATTGGCGGATGTTGAGGTTGTGCGTCCGCACGAAGTTCTGCAGCGCCGTGCGCGACACCACGTCGCCGGCCCCGGTCGCATTCAGGCCAACCACCAAGCCGACACCCTCCAGCAAGTTGGGCTGGCTGTTGTGCAAACGGGTGACCTGCTGCAAGCGCACCGTGGGCTGCGCGGCCATCGCCGGGCTGGTTGGCGCCGTAGGCTCGGCCGGCTGCTGTGCTCCGAGTCGCCCAACGTTTGGCTGGCTGGCGATCAGAAGGCCGGCGACAAGGCGCCACCTGATGGCAAGTCTCGCAAGTGCGTGCCTCATCGTTCTTCCCTCTGCTCTTCCCTATGGTGATCGTCGTTGCAACATCCGGCCCGCTCAGTGCCGCCGTCTAGAACGGCCATAGGGCCCAGAACATGGTTTCGAACAGCGTGCCGACCGGCCCCTTGGTGAGGTGGCGATTGCCGGCGCCTTCGCCCTGCACGCTGATGCGCGCGTCGGCGACGTGTTGCGACTCGATGGTGTTCTCTTGGGTCACGTCGAGTTTGCGCACGAGGCCGCTGATGCGCAGCGTCTTGGTCTCGTCGTCGACCTGTACCTGACGTGCGCCGGCGACCACCAGGTTGCCGTTGGGCATCACGTCGATCACCATCACTGAGAAGCGCGCCTTGACGGTGGAGTCGCGCTGTTGCTTGCTCTCGCCGGTGGTCGAGCGCTCGCTGCGCGCGTCGAACTTCGGCAGAACGTTGGTCTTGAACGTGTCGTTGCTGAGCGTGTACGCCTCGAACCGAGCCGCCAACGAGGTGTCGGCCGTACGCTCGGTCTTGTCGTTGTTGCTGACCTTGTGCGTCTCATTGACGATGATCGTCAAGATGTCACCGACCGCGGTCGCACGGTGGTCGGCGATCGAGCTGCGCGGCGCCGGCGAGCGCTTGTAGAGGTTCTGCGCCGGCAACAGGGACGCCGCCGCGAAGGCAGCGAGAACGACGAGTACGTTGGTTGGCATGGTCATTTCCTCACTTCCGAGCCGCGCGGCTCGCTGTCGTTGACACGACCCGCAGTGGCTACCGCCGCAACCGGCTGCCTGCTCCCTTGCGAGCCGATGGTCACGAGACTCGCGCCGCGGGCGATGCCTTGCAGCACCTTGCCCGCAGCCGTAACCACGTCGACGCGTTCGCCGACCGCCGCACTGCCGAGCGCCAACCCCTTGGTGGTCACCTGCACGCGCCCGCGGGCGAGGACCACCATGACGGGATCCTTGGGCCGGATCACCGCAGGTGCCGCCAGATCGGCGAGCTGCAAGACTTGGCCGCGGCGCAGGTCGCGTGCGGCCACGGAGCCGCGCACCGCGTCGAACTCTGCCACGTGCAGGGTCTGTGCGCCGGGCGACAGCTCCATGCGCCGCTGTTCCAACAGCTGCGCGTTCAGCGGCGTCTCGCGTCGAACGGGTTCGAGGACGACCAGCGCCTTGCCGTAGCGCCTGAGCCGATACGGCAGATGCACGACCTTGTACTCCTCGCCGTCGACGACGACCGCCACCTCGACGATGGCGCTGCTGGCCTGCAGAGCGTTGCCGCGCAGGCGGCCGCGCAGGTCGAACGAGCGGCGGCCGGGTGGCACTTCCAGCACCAGGAGCTTGGTGTTCAGTTCGAACTCGATGTCACGCTCGGGCTCCAGCTCGATCGCGGCGCGCAAGATCGGCTCGGCGATCTCGATCAGTTCGCTCGGTTGCACGCTCGCGTGCACCGACTGCACCACGGTCTCGCTGGCGCCGGTGAGGCGGACCTGATCGGGCGGCAGGCCCTCGGCCGCAAGCTGGGCACGCACGCCGGTCTGCGGCAGCACACGATTGAAGCCGCGGGTGGGTCGGCGGCCGAACGACAGCTCCGACAAGCGCTGCACCAACATGGGATCGTCGGCGATCACCTCGGCGACGTCGTGCAGGCGCACGTCGACACCGCGCACCAAGGCTTGGCTGCGGCAGCGAATCTCTACCACGCTCGGGCGTGCCACCGGCTGGGTCGCGCTCGGTTGCACCGTCGGTCGGCGCGCTGGCTTGGGATCTTCCCAGCCGGCAAGCGCGCTGGCACACAGGATGAGGGTCAGCATCATGGTTCTCCTTTGTGGTCTGCGTTAGCGGATGATCGACGACGCCGTTTGCAGCATCTGATCGCTCGCCTGGATCGCCCGGCTGTTCACCTCGTACGCGCGTTGCGCGACGATCAGGTTCACCAGCTCGTTGACGATCTCGACGTTGCTGCGCTCGATGAAGCCTTGCTTCAACGTGCCAATGCCGTTGGAGCCCGGCGCTCCTGTGGCGGCCGGGCCCGACGCATCGGTCTGGCGCAGGATGTTGCCACCCACCGACAGCAACCCCGACGGGTTGACGAAGCGCACCAGGCTGAGCTGACCGAACGACACCGTGGTATCTGGATTGCCAAAGGTCCGCCCAGACACGTTGCCCTCGGCGTCGATGTTGATCTCGAGCGCGTCGGTAGGAATGTTGATCTCCGGTTGAATGACCTCACCGCCGCTGGTGACGAGCCGCCCCTCGGAGTTGCGTTGCAGGTGGCCGTCGCGCGAGTAGCCGGTGGCGCCGTCGGGCAGCAGCACCTGAAAGAAGCCGTCGCCTTCGATCGCGATGTCGAGCGGGCGGTTCGTCACTTCCAGCACGCCAGGCGTGTAGATCTTGCTGGTACCGGACAACTGCGTGCCCGATCCGATCTGCACGCCGATCGGGCTCGCGGTGCCACCCGCGTCGCGCTCGAGGCCCGGCGTCTTGAGCGTCACGTAGAGGAGATCCTCGAAGGACACCTGCGTGCGCTTGAAGCCGGCGGTGTTCACGTTCGCGATGTTGTTGGCGATCGTGTCGACCATGGTCTGCTGGGCCTTCATGCCCGTGGCTGTCGTGTAGAGGCTCTTGATCATGATGACTTACCTGGTGACCGCGCTGATGAAGGAGCTTTGCAATTGACCGATGTGGCGCAGCACGCTCGAGGTCGCCTCGAAGCTGCGCTGCACGACCATCATGTTGACGAGTTCGCTGACCGTCTCGACGTTGCTCGCCTCGACGTGGCCTTGCTTGATCGACGTGGTCGGGACCGCGACGACGTCTTGAGCGGCGCTGTCGACGAATCGCCCATGCCCTACCGGCACGAGCGCGTCGCGATCGGCGACACGGAACACGCCAAGGGCGCGCCCAAGACTCGCTCCGGTACGCCCGTCGGACAGATCGCCATTCGCCGAGATCGCGACTGACTCGCCTGCCCCACCTTCGGTATGGGCTTGCAGTTCGGTGCCAGCTGAATCGAGGTAGCGATGGCCGCCCTCGTCGCACAGGTAGCCCTGGACGTCGATCTGCATCTCGCCGTTGCGCGAAAAGTGCGTGCGCCCGTCGGCGCCACGCACGCGGAAGAAGTCTTGGCTCTCCAGCGCGACGTGATGTTGGTCGTTGGTGGGAACCAGATTGCCCGGGCTCCAGTCGGCGACCTCGCGGTAGCGCACCGTCGGCAAGTTCTCTTGCAGCAGGGACTGGAAGCGGGTGGGCTCGACCTCGGCGATCGGTTGCCGACGCTTGAAGCCCGACGAGCTTGCGTTGGCGAGGTTGTGCGAGATCGCCTGCTGGGCTTGCGACAACCAGCCCAGGCTGCGGATCAGTGCGGTTTCGGCGTAGGAGGTCATGACTAACGCACGATGTTGACGAGTTCGGCGAGGATCTCGTCGGTGGTGGTGATCACGCGCGAGTTGGCCTGGAAGCCGCGCTGCGCCTCGATGAGGCCGACGAACTCCTGCGCGATGTCGACGTTGCTGTTCTCCAGCGACCCTGGGCGCACGGTGCCCGCGCCCGAATTGCCAGCGGTGACGATGATGGCATCGTCGGAGTTGGGCGACTCCACGAACATGGTGTCGCCGATGCGCAGGAGACCCGACTCGTTGGGGAAGATCGCGACGCGCAGGGTGTCCAGGGTCTGCGCCTCGCCGTTGCTGTAGAAGCCGGTGAGGTTGCCATGCTGATCGAAGTTCACGTTCAGCAGCGTGCCGGTCTCGTAGCCGTTCTGATTGGTGGCGGCCACCGTGGTTTGGTCGCCGAGCATCGCGACGCCGTCGAACGCTCCCGAGGTGCCGAGGTTCACGCTCACGCTCTGCGTCGTCGACAGTCCGGCGAACTGAAAGGTCATCTGGTTGGTGCCGCCGCCGATCACGTTGAACGAACCGTCGGCGTTGAAGCGGATCTGCGACACCGTGCCCGAGGTGATGACTCCCTCGGTCGAATCCATGGTCGCGCCCAGGTTCCACACCGCCGTGTCCACGAGATCGCGGGTGAAGGTCAGCGTCACCGGGTGCGGCCGACCGAGGCTGTCGATCACGTCGATCGAGGTGACCGCGCTGTCGGGTCCGGTGCCTTCCTGCACGACGCGGAAGGTCGGATAGCTCGCCGAGCCGGTGTTGCCGGCGGCGTCGCCGAGGAACAGGCTGAGGTTCGCGGGCTCCTTGTCGGTGGCGACGAGGCGGACGTTGCCGTCGGTGGTGAGGCTGGCGGTCACCTGCGCCGAGTCGAAGGTCGTGTTGATGAAGTTCACCAAGTCACCCAGGGTCGTCCCGTTGCGACCGGCTCCGGTGCCGTAGATGAACGTGTCCGACACGGCGGTGCCGTCGGGGTTGGTGCCGCGCACCTGGATCTGATCGCCGCTGACATAGGCAGCGATGCGCGCGGTGAGACTGCCAAGGTCCGTGGTCGAGACCGCGGCAGATTCGGAGCCCGCGGTGAGCGTGGCGTTGAGGCCGAGTGCCGCCAGGAAGCCCGCCGCGCCGGGGCCGTCGTCGAACTTCAACGATGCCTGCGAGCCGAGCTTCACGGTGTCGACGGTGACGCGGCCGCCGCTGGCGGTCGCATTGATGCCGGTGGCCACCGACAGACGACTGACCAGGGCCGCCGCGGTGTACGACGTGGTGCCGGCGGGAAAGGTGATCGACTGCTGCGCGCCGCCGTTCACCGACACCAGGATCGTCTTGCCGTCGAAGCCGGTGATGTTGAACGGCTCCGACACCGTCGTGGTCTTGCTGGCGGCCTGACCAGCGCGGAAGACGCTGGCCGACTCGGCGATTTCTTGCAGCGGTCCGCCGATCTGCGCCGGCAGGTTGCCTTGAAACGACACTTCGCTGGTGGCGCGCGGCGGCAGCGTGTCGGTGACTGGCACCGTGATGTTGCCACCCGACGCGTTGACCACGCGGAAGCCGGTGCGCAGGTCGACGAGGCTTCGACTCGCGTCGACGCCGAATGTGCCCACGCGCGTATAGATGTTGCGCAGGCCGTCGGTGAGGTTGAAGAAGCCGCGACCTTGAATGGCGACATCGAGCGCGCGGCCGGTGTCTTGGAACGTGCCCTGCTCGGTGCGCAGGTCGATCGAACCGACGCCGACGCCGAGGCCCACTTGGCGCGGGTTCGTGCCGCCGAAGTTGCCCGACGGCCCCGAGCCCGCCGTCTGCGTGACGCTGAGGATGTCGGCAAACGTGATGCGCGAGCCCCAGAAGCCGGGCGTGCTCACGTTCGCCAAGTTGTTGCCGATCACATCGATGTACTGCTGGTGCACGCGCAACCCAGACAGACCGGAGAAGAGTGAAGTGTTGACCATAGGACTACGGTGCGCTGACCTCGGGTTGACGGATGCCGGTGACCTCGCGCATGGCGATCTCGCGGTCACCGTCGAGCTTCAACCGCACCTCGCCTTCGTCGGTGACGAACACCGACGACACGGTGCCCTTCTCCTCGACGCCGTCGACCTTCCAGGTCACTTCCTTGCCGAGCAGCGCGCTGCCCTCGCCGAGGCCTTGCAAGCGCGCGAGCACGCCTTGGAAATCGAGCAGGGACAGCAGGTTGGTGTTGATCTGCTTCTGCTCTTCCATGGACGAGAAGGTCGCGAGCTGCTCCATGAAGCTGCCGTTGTCGACCGGGTCGAGCGGCGTTTGCTGCTTCATCTGCGTCACCAGCAGGGTGAGGAACGGGTTGTCGCCGAACTTGACGCCCTGCGTCGAGAGCACGTTGCCGGCGGAAGTGCCGGCTTGGTTGGTCGCTTGGATGGTGGGCATGTCGTGGTCGATTCGTGGGCTAGACCCAGAAGTCCAGGCCTGAAGATTGGGTGAAGGTGACGGGCACGCGCGGAATCGCCTCGTCGCCGTGGTGCGCGCGGCGTGGTGCGCGCGGGACGGCGTCGGTGAACAGCTCGCCACGCGGCCTACCGTCGCGGCTCTTCACCTCGGCGTGCGCGATGCTGAGCCCTTGCTGCGCCAGCGTGTTCGCGAGGTCCGGCATGTGTTGCGTCAGCAGAGCCGCGATCTCGGGTCGCTCGGCGACCACCGACAGGCGCGTCTGGCCGGTGGCGTCGACGATGACCTGCAGGTCGAGCCCGCCGAGTTCGGGTGGGTCGAGCTGGATGCGCGCTTCGCTGATGCCGTCTTGCAGAGTGAACGCGATCTGCCGCAGCACGGAGTCGCGTGCGGCCTCGAGTCGATCGAGCGCGAGCGGATCAAGACTGCGGTAGCCAGCGGTCGGTTGGGTCGGTGTGGCGCGCGACGTGCGCGCGTCGGTTGCGAGGCTCACGCTGCCGGACGCGGAACGCGCGGGCGAGGCGGTAGCGGCCGCGGCCAGCGGCGCCGACACTTGCGGCACGTGTAGAGGAACCTGTGGCGCCGGGGTCGAGACAACGACCGGCTGGAGAGATGCAGCCTTGGGCGGCGTCGCGCTTTCCACGACAGAACGCGGCGCGACTGCAGCCTCGGCGTGCGACGGTGACGGCGCTTCTTCTACATCAGTCCGCGTGTCAGCGTCTTTGGCACGCGGCGCGGCCTGGGCGATGGCGATTACTGGGCTCGCGTTTGGTTCGTCGGCGCGCACGGGCGGCGCGAGCACCGGCTCGGTCTCTGGCTCCAATGCAGGTTCGGCCTCGACGACGTCGAGCTCTGCGCTTGCCGCTTGGGCATCGCGCCTCTGCTCCGCGCGTGCGTTGGCGTTGCGCTCCAGGGACGCGTCGAGTTCGCGGGCGAACGCGGCGTCGCGGCCCCTGCTCTGGCCGACTGCTGGAATCCGCGACGGATCCAGTTCGACGCGACCGAATTGCGTGAAGTGTGTTTGCACTCTGCCGACTCTCTCCCGGCAATGACATTGCAGATGGCGTGCCAACGATCGACGGGATCGAAAACACCGCTGCGACGAGGGCTGGCGGAGTCACACCCCGCGTCGACCCCACAACTCGGCAACTCCTGCCGAGGGTCACGCGGCAGGACTTGCCGACCACGGCCCGCCTCTTCTCAAGCCGAGGCAACGGTCGCGTCGACACTTCAGTGGCGCGACGAATTCCCCCTCAAGTCGCGCCCTTCGACTCCGATCATCGTGGTTGAAGTGTCGGGAGGTCAGCAGTCATGAATGTCGGACAAGTCCGTCCCCCGGATGTGACCAACAAGCCAGTGCTGATCCAGCGTCCCAGCAAGGACCCTGGACGGCCCTCTGTGCTGAGTGGTGCTGATGAGGCGCAACTCAGCGATACCGCACGGCAATCGGTGCGTGAGGCAGAGTCATATGCGACTCGCCTGCGCGCGCCGGATATCGAGCACCGGCGTTTGATCGAGGCCGCGCGCGACAAGTTGCAGCGCGGCGAATTCGACGACCTGCGGGTACTGCGCGAGACCGCGCAGCGCCTCATCGACCCAAACGCAGCGAGCTGAACGGAGCGAGCGCTCCGCAGCGCTTCAACGCCGCCGGCTTGTCCCTGTCGTTACTCGCGCCACGTCGCCACCAAGCGGTGCGCGACGAAGCTGGCAAAGCGCGTGGGTGAGATCAAATTGATCTCCCAACCGTGCATCGACGCCTCCTTGCCAAGGTAGGAGCGTGAGTAGTGCTGCACGTCGCTGAGCGTCGCCTCTTCGGCGGCATCGTAGAGACCCTCGGCGATCCACACCGAGCGGCCCGAGTGCAGCGACAGCATCTGCAAGCGTAGGCCCAAGTGCGCCGGCGGATACGCGCGGTAGGTGGTGATGGTGCCTAGCACCACGGCATCGACGCGGTAGCGGCGGCCGAGCGCGACCAGGGCGTCGAGCGACTGGCCGCCCAGCTGCGCCGCCGCGTAGATCGCTTCGTCTTCCTCGGTGTTCTCGGGCAGCGGCACGACTTCGAAGCGCTGGACTTTGGCCAGCTCGTCGAGCACGGCCGCGCGCAGGGCGGTGAGCGGTGCGGTCACGCTTGGCGCCGCGACCAGCGGCAAGAACATGATGCGACGCACGCTGTCGAGATCGCGCGGATCGGAAAAGTAGGCGTTCACCGCCTTCTGCTCCGGTCGACCAGCCAGCTGGCAAGCGGTGGTGAGGCACAAGAGCGCACAGGCGAGGCGCATCATCGCCCCCCACCCAGCGGGGTCGCCACGCCTTCGAGGTCGGCGCTCGCGTGCGCGGCGGTATCTGCCCGCCGTTCGGTGGCCTCGATGCGCAGCAACAGCACATCTTGCGTGAGCTTCGCTTTCTCGATGTGGAGGCTCAGAATCTTGGTCTCCCGGTCTTGCAGCAGGCTGCGCAGGCGTGTGAGTTCCGCCTCGGACCCAGCGCGTCCCGTGCGCTCCTTGTCGCGCACTTCCTCGGTCTGTCGTAGTTGAGCTTGCATCCCGTCGATCGTCGCTCGCGCCGCGGCAAGCTGCGTTTCCAGCGCCAGCTTGGCCGCTTGCGTGTCGGAGTACTCGGCGAGCAGCAGGCGCTCATCAGGACCGAGCGCGCTCGGATCCGAAGGCTGTGCCAAGTAGCCATCGCCCTTGCCCACGGGCTTCTCAGCTGCTGGTTTGGTCACTGCGTCGTTGAGGAGCGAGCAACCAGCGTTGCAAAGTGCGACGCACAGGAGTGCAACACGCGATGCGATCATGCTTGCGCCTCATCGAGCACGCTTGCCAGCGCGTCCTCTTGGTCTCGATCGGGCGCCTGGTAGAGGCACTCGATCAACACCGACTCGCCACACCGGCAGCGCACTTCGATGCCCTCGATCTGTCCCCGATCGACGATCGGCAAGACAGTCATGGCGCCGCCGGGCGTAGCCGAGCCATCGGCGATGAACACCGGTTGATCGATGCGTTTGACGCTCTGGGCGCGGATCACGCCGCGTTGCTGTTCACTCATGCCCGACCTCTGCCGCTGCGGGGACTGGCGCGGCGCAGCCGCCTCGCCGTCCGTGTCATCGGCAGTTGGGTCGTGGCGGCTGAAGACGCTGCCGATGTGCAGCCATCACGGGCGCCGCCCGCAACCAAAACGAGACGTTCCCAACTCATGCGCCGCCAGACAGCCGCGCCCACGCGCCGACATGAGCGACAGCGGCTGATGGCCTTCTTGGAGGGCGAGGCTGCCTCACTTGCACATGACGTACTCCGCCTTGATTGCGCCGCCGGTCGCCCGATGCGCTATCTGATCACGGTCCCAGCGGCCGCACGCCGGCTCTCCGCGACAGAGTTCGCCGCGGAGAGTTCGTTCGTACGCCACCTGCGCGAGCTGAAGCGCGAGCTGGGCAGTCGCTTCGACGAGATCGTCGTGGCCATGGCCTCGATGAGCGACGCCGACTGGGAGCAGCAGAAGGGCCTGTACGAGACCGTCGACGAGGTGGGCGAGGGGATTCGACTCGAGGTTCTGCATCGCTACGGCTGCGGCAAGTTCGAGTTCGTGCGCAAGAGCTTCTTGCTGTTGCCCAAGATCGCGCGCCTGGTGAAGCAGAGCGACCTCGTGCACACGCACTTCTCGCACGACATCTTCCGCGCGGTGGGCGCGTGGTTCTGCTTCTTCGCGTTCTTGATGGGCAAGCGCGTCATCGCCATCGACGACATCGACCGTCGTCGCGATGCCGAGATGAACTACGGCACCGGTCGTTGGTCGAAGCGGCAGTACTTGATGTGCAAGTATCTGTACGATCCGGCGCGTCACCTGTTGCAACGCGCATACGTGCGCAGCGTCGACCTGATGCTGTTCAAGGAGCCGCAGCAGGTGCTCGACTATGGCCGAGGAGCGCCGCATGTGCGTCTTTTCCTGGACCCGCACTTCTCGACGGAGCACATCGTCGACGACGCGTTCGTCAAGGGACGATTGGCAGCACTAGCCGATGCGCAGCGGCCGCTGCGGTTGCTGTACTTCGGTCGATTCGTTCCGTACAAGGGCGTCGACAAGATGCTCGAAGCCGTGGCCTCGGCGCATCGGCGCGGGGCGAACGTGACGTTCGACATCATGGGTTGCGGCGACGCGGCCCCCCTCGAGGCTCTGGCCGAGCGACTCGGAATCGCACACCTCGTGCAATGGCTGGCGCCTCGGGCGTATGGGCCCGAGTTCTTCGAAGTGCTGCGCGCGCACGATGTGCTGCTCGCCTGCCCACTCACCAACGACACGCCGCGCAGTGCGTGGGACGCGCTCGCCTGCGGCATGCCCTTGGTGGCCTTCGACTCGCCGTTCTACCAGAGCATGGCGGTCTGTTCGAACGCCGTGGAGTTGACCCCGTGGCCCGAGGTCGAGCCCCTGGCCGATCGGTTGCTGGCGCTGGCACGCGACAAACAGCTGCTCGCGCCCAAAGTGGCGAGCGCCGTGGCGACCGCGCGCAACAACACAGGGGAGAGCTGGCTGCGTCGCCGCGTGCAGTGGATCGATGAGCTGTATGGGCTGCCCATCAAGGCGCCAGAGCCGCGGAAGGTCGTCGGTGTGGAAGCGCCGAGGGTGGAGCTGCCGCAGGAAGTGGCGCCGTAGCAGTCCAGCCCCTGGGCGTGCCAACCCCGGTGCTACCGTGGATCTGGGGCGACAACTCCTGCCCGAGACCAGCCACGGCCGATAGGGAAAGCAACAAGGGATGATGGCCGACGCCGCGCAACTTCCGGTGACTTGGCATGGTCCGAGCCTGCGCCCCGAGTGCGTACGCGAGGTCGAGCTGTGGCTCAGGAAGCACGGCACGCCGGTCGACCTGCTCAGCGAGTACCCGCATGCCTTCCACGCCGAGGGTCATGGGCAGATCGCGAGCGTGGTGGTCGACTCCTGCATGCTGTGTCACGCGCTGGTGCGCGAGGTCACCGTGGTGACGCGCGATGGACCCGCGGCCTACACGCTGGTCGGCTCGGTGATCACCCATCCCGAGCATCGTGGCCAGGGTCTCGCGTCGCACCTGCTGCGCAGCATCGTGCAGCGCGCGCAGGAACGCGGCCAGGACGCGGTGTGTCTGTGGTCGAGCGACTGGAGCTTCTACGAACGCCTCGGCTTCAAGCCGGCTGGCCAACAGTGCGAGCTGGTGCTCGGCCCAGCGCGCGGCAGTCTCGCCCCTGGCATTCGCCCGGCGGAGGCGCGCGACACCGTCGCGATCTGGGATCTGCACGCGCGCAAACCGCTGCGCGTAGACCGCACGCTCACCGACGTCGCGTTGTTGCTGTCGATCCCGCACATGCGCGTCTTGGTGCTCGAGCGGCATGGCAAGGCCATGGCCTATGCGTGTTTTGGCAAGGGCACGGACTTCCCGAATTGGTGGCACGAACAGGGCGGTAGCGACGAAGACGTGGCCACGCTGATCCGCGGCGCCATGGACGTGATCGGCGGCGACGAGTGCACGTTGCTGCTGGCGCCCTACCGCACCACGCTGCGCACGATGCTGCGTTCGATGCACCGCAGCGTGCGCGATGGCATCTGTGCTCTGCGCTATCCGCTCACTGAGATTGGGCAGGCCGAGTTCTTCATCGACGGCTTGGACTCGATCTAGCCATAGCTACCGAGGCTTCGCCGTTCAGCGGTCGCGCAGCACGCGCGCCTCAGCGAACGCGCAGTGATCGCTCAGGTCGAGGTTGTCGCCAAAGTCGACCTCGAGCGTGAGCCGGCGTACGTCCTTGACCGCGACGCGCACGGGATATGGCAGCGCGCCGCGTTTGACGTGGCTCGCTTCGAATAGCACCTTGTCGTCGCCCAACACCCGGATCACGGCGTCGGCGACGTCGGCCGCGCGGTCGTCGATGCCGACCATCGCCTCGAAGCGGTCGAAGCGGCCGCCGATGTCGTAGACCAGCTTGGTGCGCGGAATGAGCACCAGACCGCGGGCGTAGCTGTCGCCGCGCAGGACGATGTTGGTGCCGAGCGGCGCGCGATCTTTCAGCCACTCCCACGTGCGGTTGAGGGCAGGCATCTGCTCGACCTTCATGGGTTCCAGGTCGGAAAGGTAGACCAAGCGATCCGAGCGCACGGACAGGCGAGCGACGTGCCGCCACGGCAAGTCGAGATCGCAGCCCTCATCGAGGCGCAACACGCACCGATCGGCGGCGGGATCGAGCGCGTGCAGCGCACCGACCAACGCGAGGCCGCCGGCAAGGTGCGCGGTCACCCGCGCGCCGGACTGTGCATCGGGCGCGGCGCCTTGACCGAGGACCAGGCCATACAGCTTGTTCAGCGGCTGCGGCGGCTGCTCCTTGCCGCCGAACTCGACGACGACGCGCACTTCGTCACTCTCTTGCACGAAGCGACGCAACGCCACGGTCAAGCGCACCACCCCTTCGGCAGGATCGCCGCGCCGATAAGCGAACAACAAGTCTCGGCCAGTGCTCTCGCGCAAGGCATCGTCGAAGCCCTCGCCGTGGGCGCGCGGCTGATCGGTGATGCGCACCGCGCGGACCGTGCGCAGCGGCAGCGCCACCAGCTCGCGTGCGGGTGGCACCTGGACCAACAGGGCGCTCGCCGCGCCCTCGCCGCTCACCCCGCGCACGTTGGCGCGCAGCACCTGACCCGACCATAAGACAACGAGGCCGGCAGGTGGCACCTCGGCAATCACAGCCGAGCCGTGCACGATCTCGCGCAGCTCGTCGACAGCGCGCGCCTGTTCGCCACTGCCGTCGACCACCACGACTCGACCCTGGGCATCGAGACCACGCAGCACACCGACCAACTGTTGGCCTTCAATCGTCGTCACGGCGACTTGGCTCTGTGCTGGGAGCAGGCTGGCCAAGCAAAGCGCCACTCCAGCCCATCGCGGCGGCGCCTGATGGGCGCCGGGCGCCTTCGGCGGTCGATTTCTGCTCACGCTCTCACTTGCTGCCGCCTCGACTGAGCTTGCGGTAGTAGTCCTCGACCAGCTTGCGCGAACGGCCAGACAACTTGGTCTGCGCCTCGCTCTCGATCGCCTTGCGCTCGCGGTCTTTCAGCATGCCCCAACGATCGGTCACGTCCTTGGCCTTGTTGAGGTTGCCTACCTGTGTGGCGCCGGGCGTGAGGTTGCTCTGCTGGCGCGGCGACGTGGGACTACCACCACCGCCACCGCTGCTCTGCTTCTCCTGTTGCTCGACCTGCTCGATGATCTTCTCCAGCTCGGCGATCACCGTCTCTTGACGCTGCTGTGTCTCCTCGCCGGTGTCCGTTTTGCGGATCCGCCGCTCGACACCGCCCATGGTGTCGGCGATGTCGTGCAACGGATTGATCTTGGTTTCCAGCTCGGCCACGAGCTGCGCGGCGCTGGCGCGATATCGCTCGGCAGCGTCGGGAAACAGCTGCAAGAACTCGCGCAGCACGCTGGCCGCGGCGTCGCGTTCGGGCACGCGCGCCAGCGCACTGCCGTAGAAGAACACCGCGTCGCCATCGAGCGGCGTGCAGTTGCGCGACCCCTTGAGGTAGCCGCCGAAGATCTCGACGGCACCCTCGGGATCATCGATGTCGAGGAACGCGCGGCCGAGCCAGTAGCGCGCGTGCGCCACCAGGTGTGGCTCCTTGGCACGCGCCAAGACGTCGGTGAGCGTCAGCACGCCGCGCGGGTCAGCGCCCTCGATCTGCACCACGGCCGCCGCGTACTCCGCGAACACCGCGCGCATCAGCGCTTCGGCCGCCGCGGCGGGCGACTCTTCACCACACTGCGCCACAAAGCGCGCGAGCTGGTCGTCGGTAGCGCCAGCCGTCTTCAACGCGGCGGCGAACGCTTCGCGGTCGAACGGCTGGAACGGGTTCTCTTGTGGCGTCGCCTGAGCGCGCAGGCCGACGAGCGCGACCAACACCGAGGACCACGCTGCGCGCACTACTTGCCCTCGCCAGCCGCGCGGGCCTCTTCGTTCTTGTTCAGCTGGTTGGCCAGCTTGCGCGTGAGATCCTCGACGCGGCCTTGCTTGCGCGACAGCGACGTCGCACCCACCTTGGCGTCGCCTTCAGCGCGGCGATCGGCGGGCACTTTGCTGTCGAAGTCCTTGGTCTGCTTGGCGACCAACTTCTGCATCTTCTGGATCATCTTGAGTTCGGCCGACAGGGGTACGAGAGGCGGCACGCCGCCTCCAGAACCGTTTCAAGTGCCGCCGCCTTCTTCGATGCGTTTCTTCAACGAGTCGAGCAGCATCGCCATCATCTCTTCGATCTGACGCTGCATGTCTTGGGTGGTGGTGCCGGTCTCGCACTGCACCAACCGGTCGCTCACCTTGGTCAGGTCGATCTCCAACTCGGCGAACAGCTCGGGGAACACCGCGGTGGTGCCGTCTTCTTCCAGCAGCTTGATTGCGTCGTGTGACTCCGAGGCCAGACCGGCCTCGCCCTTCGACTCCTTGGCGCAGCGCTCTTGGATCGACGCCGGCACCACGTCGGCCGCGGTGAGCGCCTCGCCTTTGAGGCGATCAGTCACTTTGGTCAGCGCGGTCAGCTCGCGTTGCTTGGCGAGCATCGCGGTGAGCCGTTCTTCCAGCGCCTTCAGCACCTGGTCTTGCATCTCTTGGCGGAGCTGCGCCAGCGCGTCTTCGAGTTCTTGCTTGGCCTTCTCGAGTTCGTCTTGGGCGTCCTGCTGGTCTTGCTTCGCCTTGCCAGGCTTGCGCTCCTTGAGCTGACCGGCGGCAGCCTTCTGCTTGGGCACGCTCTGTTGCACGTTCTTCTTGCCCGGCGTCGGCTTCGCCTCGTCACCTGGCTCGCTCGCCTGCATGTCCTCGGCGAGCTTGTCGGTCTGCCCCTGCGTCTGCTCCTGCGCCTTCACCTGTTGCTCGAACGGGATCTGCAGCAGCTTGCGGCGCGCCTCTTCGCTGAGCTTCTCGAGGTCACCGAGCGCCTCCTTGAGCTTGTCGATCGCCTTCTGCTGATCTTCCAGCGACGACTCGGGCTTGTTGGCTTCCAACTTCTGCTGCGCCTCACCCATCGATTTGGCAGCGCCCTGGCAGGCACCGGCGCACTTGCTGCACCCCTCGCCCGGCTTGCCGCCGCCATCCTTGGCTTCGCCGCTCTTTTGTTCGCCAGGCTTTGGTTCGCCAGGCTTGCCCTCAGAAGCTTCGGGCTTGGCGAGCTTGTCGGCATCCTTGCCAACCTTGTCTAGTTGCTCGGAGAGTTCCTCGGCTTGCTTCTTCAGCTCGCCCTGCTTGTCGGCCATCTCCGCCGCCTTGGGCCCGACGTTCAAGCCGGCTTCGTTGGTGGCGTCGCGCAGCTTGCTCTGCTCGGCCAGTAGCTCGCTCACCTTCGCCTTCGCCGCCTCGAGGTCGCGCAGGTGCTGCTCGATCGCCTCGGTCTCCGCCGACGCCCGCTTCTCGCGCGCCTGCTCGTCGATCAGCTTGTCGACGCGGTCTTTGAACTGCGTCAGTCGCTCGATCTCTTCGAGCAGTTTCTTGAGGTCGACATCCTTGTTCTGCAGCAGCGCGACCAGCTCTTCGATCTCGCGCTTCACCTCGTCCATGCGCTCGAGCGCCTCGTCCCAGCGCTCGGTCTGCAAGAGCGCGCCGACGCCGTCGAGGTCGTCGTGGATGCGCGTCTCCTGCACGTGCCGGTTGCCGACCTTGAGCACACGGCTCTCCTCGGGCGCCGTGGTCGAGAGCACCACCTGCAGGTCCTGCATCTTGCGATGCAGCGCCGCGAAGCGCTGGCGCGCCTGCTCCTGCTTGTCGGTGATGTTCTGCGCCAGCAAGCTGCCGGCGAAGAGCACGGCGGCGAACAACAGTTGAACCATGCGCATTCGGAATCTCCGCGTGCCTACTTCTTGTCGCCGTCCTTGCGTTGGGTCGGCGGCTTGTCCTTGTCGTCGCGATCAGGTCCGAAGAACTCGGACCCCGCCTCGCCACGGCGCTTACGGACCTCGTCGGTGTTGGCGCCCCACAGCTTAAGGAAGTCGCGCCACCCCGCGATCACCGCGGCCAGGCCCTCCTGCTGCTGCATGTGCGCCAAGATGCTTTGGATCTTGCGAGTGATCGAGTCACAAATCGTTATTGCGACTTGCTTTAGATCGTCTTGGCCGCCGTTGGCGTAGGCCTCGGTCGCCGCCGCTGCCTGGGGAAAATCATCGGTGGACAACTGCGCCAGCGGCTGCACGACGCGCTCCCGCATCGGCCGGACGGCGCTCGCATCCAGCAGCCGGTTGTTGAGAGTCTCCTCGACGATCTGCAGGTAGCTCTGACCGATGGTGCCGGTACGCGCACCCAGATCGCGCGCAGTCTTGGCCAGTTGCAACAGCTTCTGACGCGCCTGCGGCGCGCGCGGATCTTGCGCGGTCGGACTCATCGTCTCGTCGAGTTGGGCGCGCGCGACCTGGTGTTGTGCCAGCAGACCCTCGAGCATCTTGCGCTGTTCGAGCTGTCGGCGCTGCAGGTCCGCCGCGAGTTCTTCGGCGGTGACGACGCGGAACACCGCGGGCTCACCCTGCGCCACGTGGGCTTCGCCGGGGCCGAAGTTGTCGGTGGCGTCGAATCGCAAAGCCAACATGTGTCCAGGCTGGGTCTTGCCGAGATCGCGCAGGTCGATGGTCACCGACGTGATCAGCTCGCGCTCGCCCTTGACGAAGGCTTCGAGCCCGCCGACCTCGATCGGCGTGAACTCGACTTCGGGCTCGGGAATGGGCGCATCGGAGACCAGCGGCGGGACCGGCGGCGGAGCCTGCGTCGGATCGGGCGTCGCGTCAGGCAGCTGCGCGGGTTCACCTTGTTCCGACGCCGACGCCGGTGCGGTCGGCTTGCCGGTGATGCGGTGCCACGCCGACACGCTGACCAGGCCGAGATCGTCGCGCACCGTGAGATCGGCCGGAATGCGCGCGATGGCGGTCACCATCGAGCCGATCCCGCGCAGGCGCAGATCGATCGTCGGCACCTGGTCGTCCTGCACGCGCACGAAGAGGCGCGGCGGCGCCTTGCTGCCAAGCCGATCGCGGTCGACGACATCGACGATGACGGCGCCGGTCTGCGCCGGCACGAATTCACCGCGCAGGGTATGGCCATCGGCATCGACCGTGAGCGGCAGCCGCTGCGCCTCGCCCACCAACAGGAACGCCTCCTGCACCGGCTTGTCGCTGCGCGCGCGCAACGCGAGCTTGCTGCCGCGCAGCACGCGGATGTCGCCGTCCTTGGTCGGCGACTCGGCGGTCCCACCGACGTAGGCCGGCGGTTCGACCGTCACCTGCAGGTCGGTGAGCACGGGCCGCTGCACGATCTCGACCGTGAGAGCCTCGGTCACGCCATCACCACCTTCGGCGGTGAGCGTCACGCCTTCGAGCAAGGCGGTGAGCGTGGCGCGGAACTCAGCGTCGCCGGTGAGGGTCATCGACTCGGTGCCACGCTCGCCGCCCGCGAAGCGATAGAACAACTTGACCTGTTCGGGCACCTCGCCGCCCGCGGTCACGCGCAGCGTGAGATCGTCGCCCTGCGGCAGTCGCAGCACGGGATCGATGAACAGCAGGTGCGTGCGGCGTGGCCACTCGATCGCCGACAGCAGCACGTTGCGCCTGAACCACAGCTTGAAGGTACCGCGGTCGAGCGCGATCCACGCGCCGACGCCGGCAACCAAGGCGAGGGCCAGCGCGCCGTAGCGCAGCGCGCGCGCGCCGTCGATGGCGCCGCCGAACGCGATCCTGCGCACGCGCTCGGTCACCTGGCCGACGACGTACTGCATCATCTGCCGCGACTCGCCGACGGCTGCGCCGGCGCTCGCCCCGGTCGGTGCGTCCACCACGCGCGCAAACTGCACCGCGCTGATCAGCGCTTCCTGCAAGGGTGGGTCGTGGCGCTCGACCGCGAGCGCCAGCTCGTCATCGCTGAGCTTCACGCGCATCGGCCGCAACAGCCGCTTGTGCACGATGCGCGCGCCGACCAGCGCCACCAGCACGAGCAGCGCCGCGCGATAGCCGGTCTCCAGGCGAAACGTGCGATCGAGCACGAAGCTCAGCGCGACGAAGATCCCCGCGGCGATCGCCAGCGTGCCCACGGCCTCGATCAGGATGCCGGTCCGCGCGCGCGCGCGAAGGCGCGCAAAGGGTTGCAAGATCGCCGTCGTCATCGTCCGGTCATGCACGCGGCTCGGGCGTGGGGCGCGCCTGCCGGGAGTCGGCAGACGGTATCCACGGCGAGGCCATCAGGGTAGGGTCGGGCGAAAGGCCAAACCGACGCCGGAGGTCCATTCACATCGCCAGCACCAGGCGGCAGGCCATCTCAACGCAGGTGGAACACCTGCGCCGCGGTGCTGCGGTGGTCAGCGCTCGTGGAGTCGAGCCAGAGCCATTGCGCGCACAATGGCCGCCATGTGCTGCGGGGACGAATCTCCAGACCTGTCTTCGGATCTGAATTCAGACTACTCTGCAGACCCATGACGAAGCCCCTCCAGGTCTCCGAGGACATCTTGCCCATCGGTGAATTCAAGGCCCACGTGGCCCAGGTGCTACGGCGTCTTCGGGAGAAGCGGCGACCGTTGGTCATCACGCAGCACGGGAAGCCCACAGCCGTGCTCATCACGCCCAGAGACTTCGACCTGCTGCGAGAACGAAGCCGACTCGGGTCCGCGATCGCTGAGGGGATGGAAGACGCGCGCGCTGGACGTGTCCTTGACGATGATGCTCTGGGTCCGAACCTGGAGCCAGCTCGCCCCAAGAGCCGCCGGTGAGGCTCCGCTGGACGGACCGCGCGCGTCGCGATCTTGCCGAGATCCGGCGGTACATTGCGCGGGACAGCGAGTCGGCTGGGAGGCGCTGGGTGCAAAAGCTCCGGGAGCGGGCACGTCGAGCAGCGACCATGCCCGGCGCCGGACGTGTCGTACCGGAGATCGAGCACGATGACATCCGCGAGGTGTTCGTCGGGAGCTACCGCATCGTGTACTGGGTCCGGCAGAAGACCGTGGATGTTCTGACTGTCTTCGAGGGGCATCGTCTCCTGCGCTCCGCAGACTCGGCTGATCTCGACCAAGGGGACGAAGCGAACTCCTGAACGGCCTCGCGCGCGCGCGTAACCGTTCAGGGTCAGTTGAGCCCTCGGCCGATTTCGTCATCCGCGTTCACATCAAGTTGAACCGCTTGCGCAGCCACCACTCCGCCGCCAGCACCAGCACCAAGGCCATGACCGTCACCCAGGAATCCCACATCGGATACGGGGTCAAGAAGACGTCGGTCGCGGTCAGCGACGGGATGTCGCGCACCGCGGCCATGAGCTGCGACGGATCGCGCAGCAGCTTGCCGCCCTCGACGCCAGCGATGCCGGCGAGCGTGGTCAGGTCAATCGGCCCTTCGCTCTCCACCGCCGCGCGCACGACCTGCAGGGTCACCGACACGCCACCTTGCGCCTCGACCCGCAGCATGCCGGTCGCGGTCGGCCGCAACATGGCCTCGTAGCGGCCGGGGATGCCTTCGACCGGCGAGCAGGGCAGCGTCGCCTCGCTGCCATCGTCGCGGATCACGCGCAGGGTGAAGCCCGGGTCGGTCAACGGTTCGAGGCGTTCATTACGCGCGTCGACTTCGACGCGCACCGACTCGCCGAGCTCGACCTTGTCGGCCGCGACCAGCACGCGAGTGCGCGCCCCGCCGGCGCGCAGCCGGCCCTCGAACAGGTAGCGGATGCCCTTCACCCAGAACCGCTCGTAGCCGGTGCGGAACGTGCCGCGCCAGCGATACGTCTCGTCGGTGGCGGTGAACAATACGCGGCCCGTGCCGACCGATTGGGTCGCCACCAGCGGCACCTCTTTGCCATCGATGGTGCGCAGGCGCGGGTTGCCGTGCACCACCACCGCGACCGCCGCAGGCTTGGTGTTGGCGATCGGGAACGCCCAGAAGAACCCCGGCAAGCGCTCGAACGCCAGCCGGCTCTCCTCGCGGCCATCGACGATCGACGCGAGCGGCAGGTTGACGCCCATCGGCGTCAGGTTCCACGACCACGCGGTGTCGAACGCATGTCCCAGGCCGATGAGTTGATCCGCCGCGCGCACGTCGAGTTCGACGGGCAACAACTGCGCGATGCCGTACGTGGGCGCTTCGGCGCGGGTCGCCGACAGCGTGTACTTCTCGCCCGCCACCCACCACAAGCCGGCGCCGTCCTTGTCGATCTGGTCGCGCACCATGTTGCAGAAGTCGGGCGACAGCTTGCGCGGGTCGGGGTCCATGAACACGAACACGTCGAACGGCGCCAGCAGCTCGCGCGTGTTCGGCAGCTCGGTCAGCGGCGTGCCGTCGGCATCCTGCGGAAAGGCGGGGTCGGCGCTCTGCAACCAGCAGGAGACGTCGATCGTCTTGTCGCGCAGCAGCGTGTCGCGCAGGATGCGGAACTCGGGCGACGGGCCGCCGGAGAGCAACAGCACGCGCGTCTGCTCGGCGAGCACTTGCACGCGCGCGCGCTTGCTGTGGCGTTCGGGCACGATCGGCTCGCCGCTCGGTGGCAGCACTTCGATCGTGTACTCGAAGGCGCCGGCGCGCTCGGCGGTGAGGTCTTCGAACACGACGCGCGCGGTGGGTGCGTTCGGCGACAGACGCACGTTCTTGCTCTGCACCGGCTGCGGCGCGCCGCCACCGGATGCCACCGACAAGCGCACGCTGAGTTCCTGCTCGGGATAGCCCTGCTGATGCACCTCGGCGGTGATCTTGAACGGATCCTTCTGGAACACGCGCTCGGGCACGTCGGCGCGACGCAGCGCGGTGGTCTGCGTCTCCGAAGGATCACCGATCGGCAGCACCACCGTGAGCGGCACCTTGCGCTGTTGCAGCAGGCGCGCGACCTCGGCGCCCTGCGGCCCGAGGTTGCGGCGTCCGTCAGTCAGCAGGATGACGGCCGCCACCGCGGCATCGCGGCTGCGTTCGAGCGCGGCGCGCACCGCGAGGCCAGGGTTGGTGTGGCGACCCTCGGGCAAAAGCGCCGTGAGGTCCGGCAGGGTGGGCGCCACGGGTTGCCCTTGTTGCGGCGGCGGCACTGCCAGCGGCAGCGGATCGAGGCCGCTGGCGAACGCGTAGGCGTGCAGCGTGTTCTTGTCAGCGAGCACGCGCAGCAGCGCCGCGTCGTCGCGCTGCAACAGCGTCTTGCTGAGTTCGAGCCGCGTGCTCGCCGCCGGGTCGGCGACCCCAAGCTCGCGCCACGCACGCGCGACGTCCTGCACTTCCTCGCGTCGATACGCATCGACGTGCGCCATCGACTGCGAAACATCCAGCAGGAGAATGGTGTGCCCTGGCCTGACCTCGCGCTTGACCGACACCAGGTTGGGCTCGAACAGCACGAGGAGCGCGAGCAGCACGGCGACTACCCGCAGTCCCGCGAGCACCAAGCGCCGCCCGCGGCTCAGGTCTTGCCGATGCCGGCGATACAGCCAGACCACGAGCCAGATGGCCAGCGCGCTGCCCGCCAACGCCACGAGCCCCATGCCGCCGGCCGGGAACGCGCTCAACTCGAAGCGCAGCTCGGTGCCAGGCTCGACTTCGATGCCGAGGAGGCGGGCGATGCTCTGGAGAACGTGCTGCACGGGCGATTCGTCAGGACCTCTGTGGCTCGGGCGTTTGGGCCGCGGCGGCGATGGCCTCGACAAGGCCGCGCGAACTCTACGTGCGCCACCTCACCAAGACGAGGTCGGAGTGGCTACGGGCTTGAACATGGCCCGCGCCACGTAGATCACCTCGCCTCGACGTGGCGCGCTGCTCGTGCGGCGGTTGTTTGCCGAACACGGCGGCGCTAGGCTCGCAGCCGCGGGAGCACACTCAGGGCTCTCCGCAACGCCGTCGCGGCAATCACCGCATTGCCTCTCGCACCTAGCGGCGGGTAGCGGCAGCGATTGCCGCTGGTAGCTCCCAAACAAGATGCCATCCCTGCGACGCACCATCTTCGGCCTGGGCGTGCTCGCAGCGGTGATCACCGGGTGGCGTGAGCTGTGGTTCTTGACCGACGACGCGTTCATCGCCTTCCGCTATGTGAGCAACGCGATGGAGGGTCGCGGGCTGGTATGGAATCCGGCGCCGTTCGCGCAAGTCGAAGGCTACACGAGTTTCTTGTAGGTCGTCGTGCTGTGGGGAACCTGGTGGTTCTTCGGCATCGAACCGCCGGTGGCCGCCAACACGCTGTCGCTGCTGTGTGGGCTCGCGACCTTGGTTCTCGGCTATCGCATGTTGCAACGCATCGCGCTGCCGCAAGGGCTCGAGCGAGTGCGGGGCCTATTGACCGGCTTGGTGCTGAGCTCGGTCGCCACGCAACGCCTTTTCCTCACGTGGCTCAGCTCTGGGCTGGAGACCGGTCTGTTCGTGCTGTGTCTCACTTGGTGGGTCGCCGAGGCCGCGCGCGCGGCCGCGCTGCGGGATCCATGGTGGCCAGCACGCCTGTCGGCGAGCGCCGTGCTCACGGCGCTTACCCGACCGGATGGCCTGCTCTTGTGGGCAGCGACGTTCCTCCTGGCGTGGAACGCGCGGGCATGGCGCCCGCGTGACCTGGCGCAATGGTTGCTGCTGCTCGCGGTGCCGGCGCACGTCCTATGGCGGCTCGCCACTTACGGAGAGTGGTTACCGAACACCTACTACGCCAAACACGTCGCCGCGTGGCCAGAGAGCGGCGCGCGCTACTTGGCCTGCTTCGTCATCGAGAATGGCACTTGGGCTTGGTTGCTGCTCGCTGGCGCTGTCGCCGCACGGCGAGCGTTTCGTACCCGAACGCACGCTTGGTCAGACGCCAGCCGCGGCCTGATCGTCGTCGGCACGCTGCTGGCTCATGTTGCGTACTACACGCTGATCATCGGCGGCGATCACTTCGAGTACCGCGTCTTCGCGCACTTCGCGCTGCTCCTGCCCATCGCGACCGTGTGGCTCGCGGCGCGCCTGGCGTCCCGGCTTGTCGTCGTGCTGCCGGTGACCGTGCTCTGCTTGGCCGCGCCGCACCCCATCGCGTGGCTGCACTACGTGCGCGCTGAGCCCCTCGCGCCGTGCGTACCCAGCGCGTTCAGACCAGTGATGGCCGCGTTCGACACCTGGCAGACGTGGCTAACCCAACGCTCGGTGTGCGAGCGACATTCGATCCATCGCGAATTCTGCGCCCGGAGCTCCCGGTTGCTGCCCAAACGCGAAGCGGGCCAAGCGATCTCGTTCGACGATCGCCCGGTGCTACTGGGTTTCTCGGTGGGCATCATCAGCTGGGCATTGCCCAACGTGGCGATCATCGATGTCTTGGGGCTGAACGACTGGGTGGCGGCGCGCACACCCATGAACCGCCCAGCCGGACTCACCGACGCCCTGCCCAAACTGTTCCGGCACTTCGACCTCGACAACGACGGCCGTCTGCCAAAGAGCGAGGTACTCATTGCGCTGGCAAGCTTGCCGCCGGAACAAGCGGCAGGTGCCGCGCGCTTGCTGGAGCGCGACTATGACTTTGACCTCGACGGCGTGGTCACCCGCGAGGAGGTCGAACACTACGCCATCTTTTATCAAGAGCGTCATATGGCGCACGACCGCATGGCACCCGACGACTACATCGTCGGCTTCCGGCCCAACGTGAGAGTCGTTGAGCAACGCGTCATCGTCACACCGCGCGATCCACCGCTCACTGATGCGGACATCGTCCGGCATGAGACTGCTTTCCGCGCGCGGCTAAGGCACTAGCGCTAGCTCACCTCGTCTCCACCGTCGCGCGCTGTTCGCGCGGCAGCAGGCGCATGCGCCATAGCCCGCGGCCTTGCGTCGCCGCCAACACGCGCGCGTTCGCGCGATCCACGATCAAGTCGATGACCGGCGTGTTGGGCAACCCCGGCGCGTAGCTCTCCCAGCGCAGACCCTCGGTCGTGGAACGAAACACACCGCGGTCGGTGCCGACGTAGAGCATCACCGGGTCGCCTTGCGACGCGTCGACCGCGATGGTGTTGGCCGGCACGTCCGGCAGGTCGCCATCGAGGTCTTGCCACGCCGCGCCCGCGTTGCGCGTGCCGCGCACCTGCACGGCGCCGAACGCGCTCGCCACCACCCACGCGCGCGCCGGGTCGGTGGGATGCACGCGAATCGAACGCATGGTGCGCGGCCAACCAGCGAGGCCGCTGAGCACCAGCGTCCAGTTGCCGCCGCCGTTGCGCGTCACCTGCACGCGCCCGTCGTTGGTGGCGACGTAGATGGTGTTCTGATCGCTCGGCGCGAACGCGAGCGCGCGGATCGCCGCGATGCCGCCGGCCGTCAGATCGGGGCTGATCGCCGCCCACGACGAGGCGCCGTCGCTCGAACGGAACACGCGCTCGGTGCCGTAGATCATCAGCAGCGGGTTCAGCGGATGGATCTCGTACGGCGGCAGGAAGCAGTTGCGGCCGCTGAGGCCCGAACCAACGGAGTTGAACCCCCCGCCGCTGACCGAACGGAACAGCAGGCCGGTGCCTTGAGACTCGGCGAACACGCGCGTGCCGGTGGGGTCGATGCCGGTGTAGCCGCCATCGCCGCCGAGCACGCTCGTCCAGTTGCTCCCCGAGGTGCGCCGGTTGGTGCCGTTGTCCTGCGTGCCGCCGAGGATGTCGTCGGCGTTGTTCGGGTGCACCGACAGCCCGGCGTAGAACTGCACGAGCCCGAGGTTGTTGTTCAACGGCTGCCACGACGAACCGAGGTCGGTGCTGCGATGCAAGCCGCCGTCGCCGCCGCACAGCAGGCGGCCCTGCGCATCGAACTCCAGCGCGTGCAAGTCGACGTGCGGCGGCGTGACCGTGGCCCACGTGCTGCCGGCGTTGCTGCTACGGCGCAGGTTGAAGCCGCCGATCAACACCGAGTCGGCGCTGCTCGGCGCGACCGCCGAAGTGCACAGGTACCAACCGTAGGTCGCGTGCGTGCTGCCGACGCTGCTGAGGCTGCTCCAGGTGCTGCCCGCGTTGTCGGAGCGATAGACCCCGAGCGTCGAGGCGCCACCGCCGGCGGCGTCGCTGGGATTCACCAGCGCGGCGAACACGCGGCTGGCCTGCGAGGGTGCCACCGACAAGCAGATGCGCCCCATGCCGCTCGGCAGACCACCCGTCAGCTTGGTCCACGTCGCGCCCGCGTCGCTCGACTTGTACACGCCGTTCTGCGCGTGGCCGAAGATGTCACCGATCGCGGCATACACCACGCTGGCGTTGCTCGGATCGAGCGCCACGTCGGTGCAGTCGCGCGCCGGCAGGTTGTTGGTGAGGTGCTGCCACGACGCGCCGCCGTCGGTCGACTTGAACAGGCCGAACGGGCCGTTGCGCTGCGGATGCTCGCGCGCCGCGGCGCGCGCCGGAAAGCCGCCGGCAGGCGTCACGCCGACGTAGAGCTCGTTCGGCGCACTCGCCGGAATGCGGATGCGGCTGATGCAGCGACCGGCGAACACACTCTCGCCGAGGATCTGCCAGCTGGCGCCCGCGTCGCGCGAGCGCGCGATGCCAAAGCCGTGCCGACTGTGGTTGGCGTAGTTGGCTTCACCCATGCCGGCATACACCACCGCGTCGTTGCCCGGCTCGAGGGCCAACGCACCGATCGCGGTCGAAGGCAGCGAGTCGCCCAGAGCCAGCCACGCGGTGCCGCCGTTGTCGGTGCGCCACACGCCCCCGTCGGCGCCGCCGACGTAGTAGCGATTTGCGTTCGTCGGGCTGCACGCCACCGCGGCGACGCGGCCGGTGTAGGGCCCAGACGTGATGGGCGCCGGGCCGAGCGAGGTCCAGCGGTCTTGCGCCGACAAGCTGGTGGCGAACGCGAGCGCCGCCGTCATGTATGCGAGCGGCTTCATCGCTTGCCTCCGAGCGCGAAGGTGAGCGTGGTCAGCGCCGCCGTGCGCGTGCCGTCGAGCCCACCCACCTCGACGCGCGCCGTCAGCGCGTAGCTGCCATCGCCCTGCAGGCGCAGCATCGCGACGCCGGTGTCGCCGGTGCGCGTCGTGGTGCGAGTGAGCAAGGCGCCACCGAGCGCGCGATGTTCCACCTCGATCGCCACGTCTTTGACCGCGCCGAGGTCGACCGCGAGCTTGACGGGCAAGTCATCGCCCGCGTGCAACGTGGTCGGATCGAGCAACGGCGTCAACTCCGCGAGCAGGCCGATGCGCGCGGCAACCGCTGGCGTAGGCTGCGGCGAACCATCCGTGGCGCGCATCGCGACGATCGCCTTGACGTGCTGCGCCGGTGTTGAACCCTCGGCAGCGATGCTCAGGCCGAGCAACGCGTCATACGACATCGGCGCCAGGAGGTCGAAGCCGACGGCGCCGTCGCGCAGCGTCGGCAGCACGCTGCGCTGTTCCCCCCCGACGCGAAGCACGCTGGGATCGAAGGACACTGGCACGGCTTGCAAGGTCGCCCCATCCAACCCCTGTCGCAACGTCACCCGCCACCCCTCGACGCCTCGTGCCACGACGGGATCGATGATCACAGCCCGTATTGCTTCGCTGGCACGCGCCGCAGACAGGGGAAGGGAGCGGTGTTCACCACACCCGCACAGAAGCAGACCCACGACCGCAGCGAGTTTTGATCGACGCATAGGCCCGCGAATGTAGCGCGCCTGCCGCGTGGCGTGTCGGCAGTTGCACGTGCTCGGGTCAACGCCGCGCTACAAGAACAGCCCCAGCGCTGGCTGTCGGGCGTAACCCTCGGTGAACACCGGCTCGGCTTCCACCTCGAAATGACGCGCCAGCATCTCTTCGTATACGGTGCGGAAGTCGACCGCGAGCGGCAGGCTGTCGGCGCGCACGTGCGCCTCGGTGAGGTCGGGCCCATACATGCCGCCGCGGATCGCGCCGCCGACGAGGATCATCAGACCGGCATCGCCGTGATCCGTGCCGCTGCCGTTCTCGCGGTTGCGGCGGCCGAACTCGGAGAGCAGCACGATCGCCGCTCGGTTCCATACACCTATCTGCTGCAACTCCGTGACGTACGGATCGAGCGCGGCGTCGATGATGCGCAGCGACGTGGCGTGGCGACCCTCGATGGTGCCTTGTTGGTAGTGCGTATCGAAACTCTGCGCGTTGCCGGCCAGCGCGTAGAAGACCTTCACGGCCTCCTCCCGGCGCAGCAACAGCGCGGACTGGCTCAGCACGAAGCCGAGGTCGCTGCCGGGATACACCGGCCGAACGGGTGGCGGAGGTGGAGTCAGCCCGCGCGCACGGCGCTGCTGCTCATACATCGCCAACTGCGCCAGGCGCGCGCGCTCGACGTACGCTTCCGCCTTCGCCGCGCTCGCGATGCGCTCGGCCAGCTGATGACGCAAGCGATCATTCGCCGGATAGCGGATATCGCCGTTGAACTCGTAGGGGTTGCGCGAACCTCCAGCCAGGGGAGTGAGGGTGAAGGTCGACGGCGTCGTACCCCCTGAGAAATCGAGCAGGCCTCCCAACCCGAGCGCCACGACCGAGATTGGATCCGGCGCATAGATGTCCTTGTAGCGCGCGATCCAGCCGCTATCCGGCGGAAGGTCGGCGCGATAGCCGCGACTCCAGACGGCCTGGCTGAGGAAGTGACTCTGATTCGGATTGGGGTAGCCCACGAGGCGCACGAACGCCACCGAGCCCTCGCGATACAGCCGGGCCAGGGTGCGCAGCGACGGATGCAGCACGTAGTCGCTGGTGGGGTAAGGACCGGAGTCCAGGCTCAGGCCGGCGCCAGGCGCGATCTTCAGCGTGGGACGCTGATTGCCGTAAGCCTGCAGCCGGGTTGGAATCAGCGTGTTGAGCGCGTCATTGCCGCCGAGCATGTTCAGGAACGTGGTGAACTTGTCATTCACGACCGCGGGCTTTGCAGCGAGCAAGCGTGGCGCCGCCAGCGACGCGGCACCCGCCGACAGGAAAGCACGACGACTGCAGTTGATCGGTGAGTTCATCGCAGGAGGTAGGAAGGGTGTTGGGTCAGGATGAACAACAGGCCGCGTACGCGCTCGGAGATGTGCTCCGGGTTGGTGCCATCGAACGGTGCGTGGGCGAGCACCAACTCGGTGCCGGCTTCGGTCGCCCTCGTGTCGAGATACTCCTGGTAGGTGACGACTTCCTCCAGCGTGAGTTGCAAGCCCAGGCGCTCGGCAAGCGCGCTGACCACGGCCAGCGTGGTCCGTCCGGTCGGTGGCGGCAGGAGGTTTTCGAAGGGCGTTCCCAGGCGCAGCTGATCGTCGCGGTTCATCGCCACCGCGTGCGCGAGATGACTGCGCAGGGTCATGCTCTGCGCCGTCAGCCACGCCTCATCATCGGGCCAACCGCCGACGTTGGGTGGGTCGCACAGTCGCTGCCCCTGACTCGTGAGCAGAAAGTCGGCGACTGCGTTCGGGAACGCCAAGCCAGTTGCCCGCAGCAAGCCGATCGCTGCCTCGACCGGCGACTTCACGTGCGACCGCCGCGACGCGGGCGCGAAGAACGCGCGCGAACGCAGGATGGTGCGCAGCACCGGCTTCAGCTCGTAGTTGCCAGCGCGCAGCAGTGCCGCCAGCTGCGCCACGACCTCGGCCGGCGCGGGCGCGTAGCAGAAGTGCTCGAACAAACCGCGGCAGATGAACTCGGCCACCGGTCGCTTCGCCAAGGTCAGGTCGAGAACCTCACGGAACCCGAAGATGCCAGTCTCGCCGAAGATCGTCTTGGCCGTGGTGTCGGCGCGCGTGATGTCGAACAGCACGGCGTCGACGCCGGTCTGCCGGTCGCGCACCAGGCGATAGCCGGTGAACGCGCGCGCCGTTTCGCGGATGTCGGCCGCGGTGTAGCCGTTGTCGACGCCGAGGGCGAACAGCTCGTAGAACTCGCGCGCCAGGTTCTCGTTCGGCTGCTCCTTCGTGCTGTCGACGGCGTTGAGCCACACCAACATCGCGGGGTCGGTGAGCATCTCGTACAGCAGATCGCGGAGGTTGCCGGTGCCGAGCCGGCGCAAGGTCTGTACCTGCTCGCGCATGAAGTGCATCGAGCCGACGCTGAACCCCACGAACGACGTCGCGAAGTGGTCGTGCCAGTAGAACGCCATGCAGTCGCGGAACGGCGCGCGCGAGCGCTGCATCAGCTCCATCCACCACAACACCAATTCGCGCCCGGTCGGATGGTCGGGGTAGGCGATGCCGCGCACCGCGGCGGCCTCGATGTCGGGCTCGGCGATCGAGATCAGGAGTTCGCTGACGAACCCCTCGACACCACTTTGCACGAGCGCCCCGCGGCCCACCGGCGTCGTGCCCCACTGCGTGCGGCGCATGAGATGCGCGAGCTGATCCTGGTCGACGGGCTCAGTTTGCGGGTCGAGCGACAACTCAGCCGGCTGATAGATCGGGTCCGGCGCCGCCCGGCTACCGCCGCCGCCACAGGCCGCGACACCCAGGGCAAGGAACGGCAAAGACCACGCGATGTGCGAGCGCATGCTTCGATCACCATGTCACCAGAGCGCCCCGCGGGGACGGGCGCGAGCGCTCGGGACTAGGTAGTCGCGCGGTTGGGAGCGGTCACAGTTTTTGGTAACCGTTCATGGGTCGTGGTCGGCCCGCTCCCGCTCCCGACAGCGGTCAGCGCGACACGCGCCAAGCGAGCAGGCTCTCGACCAGCAGCGCGAGCAGCAGGGCGATGGCCAGCGTGCGCGCCAAGTCAGCGCCGGACGCGGCGTTGCTGCCCCCAGTCGCGGCGCCGTCTTCCATCACCACGCGCTCCACAACCTCGGCTGGATACATGCTCTGGAACGAGCTGCGGGTCAACCGCAGCAGCTCGCCCTCGCGCAGGGGTGCGTTGCGCGCCAGCAGGCGGGCCTCGCGTTCGCCGACGTGGCGCACAAGTGCCAGCTCGAACAGGCCAAAGCCGCGCAACTCGGCCATCGGCACCGCCAGGTCCAACCGGTCCTTGTCGTCACCCTCGGTGGGCGCGGTGGCGGTGAACGTGCGCTCCTCGGCCGCGTCCTGTTGGCAGCGCGCGGTCACGTCGGGGCGGAACGTGCCGCTGTCGAGCACGCTCCGGTAGGTGTCGCGCGTACCGAGATTGCGCTGCACGTCGTTCTGTGCGCGCGCGGTCCAGGCGCAAATCTCTTGGCACAGCGGCGGAAACAACTCGCTGCTCGGCAGGCTGCTCCAGAAGTCATCCGCGGTGGTGCCGATGACCACGACACGGCCATGCCCTGCCTTGCCAGCCTCGCGCGCCACGATCAGCGCCGGCCCGCGCGCGTCGCCGACGCGCACCAGCGGCCGCAACGGCACGCCGGAGTCTTCGAGGCTCGGGTGGTAGCGCCCGATCAGCACGCTGGCGAACAGCCCCTTGAAGCCCTCGGCTTCGCGCGCCACCAGCGGGTGCTCTTCTTCCACCAAGAACGCCGGCCGCGGTGCCTGGACGTCGCCGAGCACGTCGCCGAGCGCCAGCGGCAGCAGGCCATCGGCGCCGGTGCCGAGCACCTCGGCGTAGCGGCGCGGATCGACTTGATTGCCGGTGAAGATCACCAAGCCGCCGCCCGCGGCAACGAAACGCTGGAGCTTGTCGGCGGCGGCGGGTGCCGGCGCGGCGACGTTGCACAGCCACACGATGTCGTAGTTTTCGAGCGCCTCGGTATCGAGGGCCTGATCGGGCACGACGATGGGATCGACGCCGGTCACGACTTCGAGGTCGGGATCGAGAGCGATCGCCAAGAAATACGTCTCGGCCTCTTCGGCGCGATGACCGGCATCGCCGTCGACCAACAAGCATCGGATCGCCGGCCGAACCGCGAGTGCGAGGGCGCGCGAGTCGTCGGCGGCGAACGCGTCGCGACCGAGGGTCGCGGTGACCCCCTGCTCGACGACGTCTTGTAGGTCGTCGCGGAAGGTGTGCTGCACGGTGAGCGTCGACATCGCGCCGGGTCCGATCGGCTCCACCGGCAGCGCGCGCTGCGTTGCCTGCTCGCCACGGCCGACGCGTACCGTGACCTCGCTCGGCTGGCTGGCCGACAGACCGCGATTGGCGATGTCGATCTCGAGGCTGGTGGGTACGCCGGCGACCACCACGCGGTCCTTGAGACGCACAGCGGCGACTGCGAGGTTCTCGGCATCGCGACTGCCGAGCGCGACGACGCGCAGGGCTTCTTTCTCCTTGTCGAGCTGGCGCAAAACGGCGAGCAGGTCGCCGCGCGCCTTGCCGTCGTCGCCCAACCAATCGACCTGGCGCAGATCGGTGAACACCGTGATCTGCGCGCGGCTGCAATCGGGCGTGTCGGCCATCAACTTGCGGGCCTGCACCAGCGTCGCGGCGAGGTCACCGCTGCTGTCGCTCGCCTGCGTGAGCGCCCCGAGCGCCTCGCGCACGCGGGCCTGAATCTGCGCGCTGACGCGCTGCGACGCCAGCAACGGCTTGTGGGGCGCACTGGTGGTGAGCAGCGACAACACGTCCCCTGGTTTGCGGTCGGCGAGCGTGCTGGCGAGCGCCATCACCGCGTCGCGCGCTTCGGCAAACGCGTCGCGGGCGCCGGCACGCTGTGACATCGACAGAGAATCGTCGAGGCACACGAGGTGGTGCGTGCGCGCGCTGCCGAACACGTTGCCGGTGAGCAGCGGTCGACAGACCAGCAGCACCAAGAACATCACGGCGAGCGCGCGCAACAGGAGCAGCAGCCACTCCTGCATCTGCAACCGCCGCCGATTGCGCTTGAGCGCCGCCAGCAGGAACTCCATCGCCGCCCACTTCACGCGCTGGAAGCGGCGGCGGTTGAGCAGGTGGATGATGATCGGCACCGCCACCAGCGTCAGCAGCCACAGCAGCGCGGGGTTGAGGAAGGCGAAGGCCAGCACGAAGTCGTCGGCGAGTGTTGGAGTCGGCGGCGCAACCCGGGCGCCGGGCTAGGGGAGCGCGGACTCTACTTGCACGGAAACGGCAGGCCGTTTCCCTTGCCGGACTTTCCTCGCGCTCGCCCTGCGACCCGCGCCTCCGGCGCTCCCGGATCGAACCGCTCGCGAACATCCGCAAGAATCCGCGAACAGGGCCGAGCACGGCGGCGCTGCCCCTGAGTTAGTCCGGCGTCCACATTCAGGCGGCCGGCCTTTGTCCCTCTCCGCCACAACCCATGATCCGTTCCTCAGCACGCTACGCCCCGCTCGTCGGCCTGGCGCTCACCGGCCTCTTGGCCATCCCCCTGACCGCGCAGAACCCACCGTTGCCCGAGACCGCAACGGCGATGATCGAGACGGCCACTGGGCCCAACCTCGCGCTGCCGCAGCCGCCGCGCGCCTTCCTCAACGAAGTTCCGATCGGCGGCCTGCCGGTGGTGCCCGTGGTCGACGCCGGGTTGCCCCAGCCAAACAGTGCGCCATGCACGATTGGCGACCTCAACAACCAAGTGCCGCTCGCCGGCGCGTTCACGTTCTTCCGCAATCGCGACCACCGGCCCAGCGGGGCCTCCCAGCTGCATCCCGGGGAGCCCTCGACCGCAGCCAGCCGCGACACCTACTTCGCCACCGGCAACACGTACGGTTCGCTGTCGAAGGACTCGGGCATGACCTGGAGCCACGTGAACCCGTTCACGCTGTTTCCCGCGGTCGATGGCGGCGCGTGCTGCGATCAGCGCGTCATCGCCGACCCAGCTTCAGGTCTCATGCTCTGGTACGTCCAGTATCGCTACAGCGCCACGACCGGCGCGGGCGGCTTTCGCCTCGCGTGGACGCGCTCGCGTGACCAGCTCCGCAACTCGCAGTGGAGTTCGGTGTACTTCAACGCCGCGAGCTTCGCCTTGGCCGGCAACTGGCTCGACTTCCCGGACATCGCGGTCAGCAACGACCACGTCTACATGGCGACCAACGTGTTCAACGCGTCGAGCGCGTATCAGAACTCGCTGATCATCCGCATCCCGCTCAATCAACTGAGCGGCGGCGGCTCGGTCGTCGCGACCTACTACCGCCGCACTGGCGGCTCCGGCCCCATGAACGGCGGCGCGTCGTACCGGTTTACGCAAACCTACAACGGCAGCCCGGCCGTCGAGATGTACTGGGCGTCGCACAACAGCACGTCGTCGATCCGCATCTTCCGCTGGGACGACGCCAACGCCGGCCGCTTCGCCGACGTCGACCGCACGATCCCGGCGTGGACCTCGGGTGCAGGCGCGGCGCCCGGCCCCGATGGGCGCGACTGGATCGGCTTCGATGACCACCGCATCGCCAGCGGCTACGCAAGCCCGGTGTCCGATGAGGGGGGGTTCCTCTGGTCGTCGAACGGCAACGGCGGCAGCCGGCCGCAGAGCTACGTGCGAGTGCAGGCGTTCAGTCTCGCCGACCGGTCGATCATCGCGACCGAAGACGTGTGGAACGGGACCTTCGACTTCGCCTTCCCAGCCATCGGCATGAACAGCCTTGGCCACGGGGGTGTGGTGATGTCGGGCGGATCAGCCACCACCAATGTCACGACCTACGCGCTCCTGTCGGACAACTACACGCCGTTCTTCGCTGGCGCCACCATCTTTGCGCTGGCGACCGGCACCAACGGCGCGCCGAGCAACCGCTGGGGTGACTACCACAGCGTCGTCGCCAACCCCATCGATCCGCGCACCTTCATCGGCACCGGCATGCACATGATCGGCGGCAGCGGCACCAACAGCACGGTGCATCGCACCACGTGGTTCGGCCGCGACGACTACACGCCGGCGTGGGTGAGTCTCAGCGTCAGCTCGTCGCCGAGCGGCGCCGCGATTACCGTCGACGAGACCGATCGCAACGGGTCGAGCAGCGGCACCGCGCCCTTCGTGCGCAGCTACACGCCGCAGCAGGGCTACACCCTGCGAGCGCCCGCGTCGCTTTCCTCGGGTGGCAACACGTACCTGTTCGCCAACTGGTCGGGCACCGGCGGTTCCACCGCCAGCCAGGTGTTCACCGTGTCCAGCATCGGCGCCTCGGCGCACGGCGCGACCGCCACCTACGGGTTGCAGTCGACGGTCACCGTCGATGACCGCAATGTGGCGGGCAGCGTCGCGATCACGGTGGGCACGACGGACCTCGACGGCTTGAGCAACGGAAGCACGCTGTTCACGCGCCGCTATCGGACGACGGATGGTCCATTCGCGTTCACCGCGCCGTCGGCCGCCGGCATCCAGCCGTTCCGCCGTTGGTACCTCAACAACATCGCCCAACCGCTCGGGCAAGTGACGATCAGCGTTGCGCCGGCGACCGGCGCGGTGACCATCGAGGCCGAGTACTGCTCGTACACGGCCGGCGCCTACACGACGTACGGCAGCGGCTGCCCGGGCAGCAACGCGCTCGTGCCCGCGCACAGCTCGGTGTCACGGCCTGACATCGGCTCTTCGGTCACGCACAGCGTGAGCGGTTTCGCCAGCCCGACGCCCGCGATCATGGTCATTGGCCTGTCGAGAACCACCTACAACGGCTCACCACTGCCGTTGAACCTTGGCTTCATCGGCACCAACCCGGCGTGCAACTTGTTGGCGTCGATCACCCTCAATCTGCCCATCACGATCGGCGGCACAGGCAGCGGTAGTCTCACGTTTGCGCTGCCGAACGACCCGTCCGCAATCAGCCAGCACATCTTCTCGCAGGTGATCGGAGTCGACATCTTCGTGCCCTTCCGGATGCCGATCATCGTCAGCAACGGCCTCGACATGATGATCGGTGGTCGATCGCTCGGCGGCGGCACCTGCCCGTGACGTGCGGCCGTTAGCGCGCGTGCTGGCGCAGGCGCCGCACGCTCGCTTCCTTGCCGAGCAGGAACACCACGTCGAACAGCCCTGGCCCCTTGTCCGTGCCGGTCAACGCCGCGCGGATCGGGTGCACGAGGTTGCCGAACTTGATGCCGCGCTGCTCAGCGAAGGCGCGCATCTGCGCTTCGATGTGCGCCGGCGCGAAGAACCCTAGGGCCTCGGCCGAAGGCGTAACGCTGTCCTTGGCGGTGGGCACGTGCACCGCGCGATCCGCCGACCCGCGGTTCGCAGGATACGACGCCGGCAGTGGCGTGGCGTCGAGCAGGTCGGCGTACGCGGCGAGCCACTGCTTGGCTTCGGGCTGCTTGGCGAGGTTCTTGATGGCGGCCTCATCGAGGGTCGGCTCGGCGAACACCCAGCGCAGCTTGTCGGCCAGGTCGCCGTAGCGGTCGATGCGCTCTTGGTAGCAGCCGACCACGTTCTCGAGCAACTCAGCGTGCGAGGCGAACGCAGACTCGGGCACGATCTCGGCGCGCAGCAGCCACGGCTTGACCGCGGCCACGAGTTCGGCGCGCGACATCTGCCGGATGTAGTGACCGCAGAGAGCGAGCAGCTTGTCTTCGTCGAACTTGGCGCCCGCGGCGTGGATGTCCTCGATCTTGAACTTCGCCAGCATCTCGTCCTTGCTGAACACGTCGCGATCGCCGGAGTACGCCCAGCCGAGCAAGGCGATGTAGTTGAACACCGCCGCTGGCGGGTAGCCGCGGTCGCGGTAGTCGAGGATGTTGGTCGACGTGTCGCGCTTGCTGAGCTTCTTGCCGTCCTTGCCGAGGATCAGCGGCACGTGCGCGAAGCGCGGCGGCACGAGGCCGAGCGCGTCGAACAGGATCGCCTGCTTGAAGGCGTTCATCAGGTGTTCCTCGCCGCGCACCACGTGCGAGATCAGCATCTCGCTGTCGTCGACGACGCACGCGAAATTGTAGGTCGGCATGCCGTCGGGCCGCACCATCACCCAATCGTCGAGCTCGCCCATGTCGACCTCGACCTTGCCGCGCAGCATGTCATCGACGACGTATTTGCCCTCGAGCGGCATCCGGAAGCGGATCGACGGCACGCGACCCGCCGCCTCGAATGCCTTCTGCTGCGCCGGGGTGAGGTCGCGGTCGCGCCGGTCGTACATGCCCTTCTTGCCCGCTGCCAAGAGGCGCTCGCGGCCGGCTTCGACTTCCTCTGGGGTGGCGTAGCACTGGTAGGCGTGCCCCGACGCCAGCACGTCTTGCGCGAATCTCTGGTAGAGATCCAAGCGCTGCGTCTGGAAGTACGGCCCGTAGTCGCCGCCGACCTGTGGCCCCTCATCCCAATCGATCCCGATCCAGGTGAGGCCTTCGAGGATGATGCGCAGCGCGCCGTCGACGTTGCGCGCCGTGTCGGTGTCCTCGATGCGCAGCAGGAAGCGACCGCCAAGCGCGCGCGCCGCGGCCCAGTTGTAGATGGCGGTGCGCGCCCCACCGAGGTGCAGGGGGCCGGTCGGCGACGGCGCGAAACGAAGACGCGGGGTATCCATGCGGGCGGCGGACTGTAGCCGCGGCGCGCGGAAAGCGCCGGTGATCAGCCGTTCCAGGGTTCGGGCAGAATCTTGCTACCCGTGCCCGGAGCCGGCAACCGGTCGAGCCGGGGTTCGATACGGACGCTCCGCGACAGGAACAGCGATGTCGTCCAGGTGTAGCGGTTGATCGGCCCGAACCCCGCGAGGTCGACCTGGATCAGGCCCGAGTCCCGCAGGAAGCGCGTCACTTTCGGCAGCCAATCGGAGTTGTCGAGGATGATCAGGCCATCATCCGCCAGCCTTTGGCGAGCGGCGACGGCGCACTCGTAACGGTGGCTGCCATCGATCACGATGACGTCGAACTGCTGCCCGTGCCGATTGACCGCGTCGACGTATTCGGCCGGCGCCTCGATCAGTTCGTGGCGCGCATTGCCCGGCAGCTGGTCGGTGATCCTGGCGAACCACGTCTTGTCGTCCTCGACCGACACGATCGACCGGCAACGCCTCGCCCAGAAGATGCTCGAGTAACCGGAGCCGTACTCGAAGATCGTCTTCTGCGTGAAGTCGAGTTGCGACAGGTACTCGATGGCCGGGTAGGTGTACCACGGGATCGGCTCGCCCAAGCGATCGATGCACGCCCAGCGACGCGCCGATTTGAGCTGACCAAAGTCGATGGCGAGCACCTTGCTGTTGTGCATCAGGACCGACAGGGAATGGGGCACGAGCCTGCCGAGCGCCCGCCCGACTTTGGTTAGCGATCGACGCAGCATTTGGCTCCTGTCGTGGTGCGGGTTACCAAGGCGCGGGGTTGGGAATCCATCGCGGCCTTGGGCCGCAACCAACCCGGTTGCACGTCGGCGCAACGCCGACCAAAAGGGCCCAAGGCCGCCTTATTGCTGGGGCTTCCAGAGCCGCTGAGTAGTGGCGAATTGAGCGTCATGGCGAATTACGACCGTCGTAGATTTCGCGCGCCCCGCGAGCATTCGCGGCTCTTGCAGCCCAAGGAGCAAGAGGCCACGACGATGGGTGGGCGGGGATGTGCTTGCGACTGTGTAGCAATACACTCGGGTCGTTGCGCGAACCAGCGACCACGCTCACCGATTACCTGCTGGCGGTCGTCGCAGTCATCGGCCTCGTGCGGCTCATGCGCGCCGCCGACGGCAAGCGTCTGGTCGGCGCCCAGATGTTCTTCGCCGGCTTTGCCGCGGCTGCGTTGTGCGGGGGCACTTGGCACGGCTTCTTCAGCGGCAGTGCGTCGACGACGCCATGCGCACTCTGGTGGCTCACCCTCGTGTGCTCCGGGGTGGCGTCCAGCGGGCTTGCCGTTGTCGGCCTCGAACGACTCGGTTGGCGCCATCCGCGCGCTCTGTTGCTCGGCAGCGCCATCTTCGTGGCGGCCTTCGCCACGTACGCTTGGTGGGACCGGCGCTTCCTGGTGAGCGTGGGCGTCAGCATTGCGGCTACGGTGCTCTGTCTGGCAGGATTGGCTGAGCAGTCACGCCGCGGTCGACCTCGTGGGGCAAGGCTGGCCGCAGCGGGCTTGGTTCTGTCCGTGCTCGGCGGCGTCTTGCAACAGCTCGGGGTCGCGATCCATCCCGTTCATTTCGATCACAATGCGACGTATCACCTGTGGCTCTTCGTGGCCTTGCCCCTCTTCCATGCCGGCAATCAGCGGATCGCGACCAGCGAAGCGGGTTGACCTGCTGGCCGCTATCGCGGTCGTTGCGATCGTGGCGGCCTGCGTGCCGAGTCGCGCGGTCAGCCCCCTTGCGCTCAACGATGTCCACTCGCGCTTGAACTCGACGATCGTGCGCGAGGTCGCGTGGCCGAAAACGACCCAGGATCTTGCCGCGCTGATCCAGCGCGCTGGGCGCGACGGGCTGGCGATCAGCATCTCGGGAGGCCGTCACTCGATGGGCGGGCAACAGTTCGCCGCCGGGGCACTGCACATCGACATGGCGCAAATGAACCGAGTCGTGGCTCTCGACCGCGAGCGTGGCATCGTCACCGTCGAGGCCGGCATCCAGTGGCCCGCGCTCATCGATCGCCTGCTGCAGATGCAAGAGGGCGAAGCGCAACCTTGGAGCATCGTGCAAAAGCAGACCGGCGCGGACGCTCTGTCTCTGGGCGGGGCGCTGTCGTCGAACGTGCACGGTCGCGGCCTGGCGATGCGGCCGTTCGTGCAGGACGTCGAGGCCTTTCGCCTGGTGCAGGCCGATGGGCGCGAGGTCGAGGTCAGTCGTGAGAAGAACCGCGAGCTGTTCGGCTTGGCGGCTGGCGGCTACGGGCTGTTCGGCGTCATCTCTACGCTCGACGTGCGGCTGCAGCGTCGCGTAAAGGTGCGGCGCGACGTGGCCCTCGAGCGTCTCGATCGCTTGCCGCAGCGGTTCGCCGAGCGGATCGAGGCCGGCTATCTGTACGGCGACTTCCAGTTCAAGACCGACGAGCACGCCCCGGACTTTCTCGAGGTCGGAGTGTTCTCGACCTACCGGCCCCTCGCGGTAGACACCGCGATGCCACCTGCGCGGACGCTGGACGCCGCGAGCTGGCGCCGCCTGTTCGTGCTGGCGCACCTCGACAAGGCCAGCGCGTACACGGCATACAGCGACTACTACCGCAGCACCGACGGCCAGGTCTACTGGTCTGACACGCACCAGCTCTCGTACTACGACGCGAGCTTCGAGGACCAGCTCGTGCGCGCTGCTCCCGACCATCCACCAGGCTCGTTGATGATCACCGAGCTGTACGTGCCCCGACAGGAGCTGGTGGCGTTCATGCGGACCGTCGGCCAAGACCTTCGCGCCAACGACACCAACCTCGTGTATGGCACCGTGCGCCTCATCGAGCGCGACCTCGACACGTTCCTGGCGTGGGCAAAGCAGGACTACGCCTGCATCGTGATGAACTTGCGGGTCACGCACACGCCAGCTGGGCTCGAGAGAGCGCGCGCGGCGTTCCAGCTGCTGATCGATCGCGCGCTCGAACGCAGCGGCTCCTACTTCCTCACCTACCATCGGTGGGCGCGCAAGGACCAGGTGCTGCGCGCTTACCCGCAGATGGTCGAGTTCCTGAAGCTCAAGCTCCGGCACGATCCGCAGGAGCGGTTCCAGAGCGAATGGTACCGCCACTATCGAGCGCTCTTCGCTGAAGAGCTGCGGCGTTGAGGCGCACGGCAAGACTCGGCTTGCTGTCCCGCCTACCGTGTATGTGTACGAGTGGTACTTCGACGCCGAGTCTTGGGCGATGACCCGGTATGGTGACCGCCGTGCGCCGCTCACTGGTACTGGCTTGCGCGCTGACGCTCCTAGTCGCTTGCCGTACCGGGAAGCGAAGTTCTGAACCGACGATCACGTCGAGCCTCGCCGGCAAGGCGGATGTGGACCTCTTCGCGCCCCTTGCCGTCGACTTCGACGCCGACATGGACACGGCGACGTTGACGGCGGAGTCGGTGCAACTGCGGCGCGGCGGCGATGCGGTGTCGGCGCAGGTGAGCGCGGGGGCGCGGCGCGGCGAAATCGTCGCCAACTTCGGCCTCGAGCCGCTGACCGCGTACGAGATCGTGGTGACGACCGCGGCCAAGACGCGCGACGGGCGCAGCGCGACGCGCGACGTCCGCTTTGCCTTCGTCACGCGTGCGTCGGTGCCGGACGATCCGCCGCGCCTCATTGCGTCGACGCCGAGTCTCGGCGCTATGGTGGTGCCGACCACGACCCTGTCGCTCGACTTCGATCGGCCGTTGCTGGCAGCGTCCGTCGGGGCAGCGTCGATCTTCGTGCGTCCGGCTGGCATGGGCGCGCTCAGCGCATCCCACCGGCTCTCGGCCGATGCACGCCGCGTGACCCTCACCACGGCGCAGCTGCTCGGCTCCGGCGTGCACGAGTTGGTGGTGACCGACGCGGTGCAGAGCAGCACCGGGGCGGCGCTGCCTCGCCAGCTGGTCGTGCCCTTCGCAGTCCGCGAAGGGTTCTTCGTGGTGCGCGCTGAGCCTGCCGCGCGGGCGCGACTCGGCCTTGGCCTTTCGCGTCTGCGCCTCGAGTTCAACCGCGCACCTCGTCTTGGCAGCGCAGAGGGCGTCCGCCTGTCGCGCGGGGGCGTTGCCGCGCCGCTGTCGGTCGTCGCAGAAGGGTTGGCCTTGGACCTGGAGGTGCCGCCGCTCGATCGCGAAGGCGAGTACGAGCTTTCGGTCGACGATGTGGTCGACCCAGCGAACAGTCGTCTCACCGAGCCGTTCCGCAGCACGTTCACCGTCGACGCGCAGGAGACTGGGTGGACAGTGCCGCGCGAGATCGCGCTGCAGGGTCTGCTGTCGGCAGTCTCTTTGGGCACCAACGTCGCCTTCGCCAGCAACCAGAGCGGCCGCGCCGCGGTGTTGTGGTTGGAAGAGGATCGCACAGCTTTGGGGCGCAACGCGTTTGTCGCGACCTTTGACGGCGAAGCTTGGAGCGCGCCGCTCGCGTTGACGACCGGCGCTGCCGACGTAGCGTCGCCACAGGTCGCGATCAACGAGGCCGGCGATGTCCTCGCCGTGTGGAGCGAGCACACCGGCGCCGCGGTCACGCGCGCACGCCTGCGCGCCCGCACGCAGTGGGGAGTGACGCAGTCGCTAACCTCTATGGCACGCGCCCTCGTGGTCGACCTCGCGACCAATGGCGACGCAACTGTCCTCGGCACGAGGGATCGCGAGGTCGACCTTCTCGCCTGTGCCAGCATCGGCGGCAGCTTTCAGGCGACCTACGTGCTCTTTGCGGGCTTCAGCGTGGCGACCGCGCCGACCGAAGCCCGTCGTTGGCAGCACGACGACAGCGGCCGCCGCCTCGTGGTGTTCTCCCACGAAGATGGCAAGGGCTTCCGCCTGCGCGCCACCTGGTTGGTGCCCGGCCAGGGCGCGACGACCTCGGTGCCGATCTTCGACGGCTCGGCGTTCTACGTCACCGTGTATGAACACGTCACGCCCAGCGGCGACGCTGTCGTGATCTTCTTGGGCGCGCGCCGCGGTCAACGCAGCGACCTGTTCGCGCAGTGTTTTCGCCGCGGCACCTGGCTGCCGGACGCGCAGGCCCTTGGATCAAGCTTGCGGCGCGACGACGTGCTGGTGAGCGGCCGTTCGGGCGACACCCTTCTGCTCGCGTCGCGCGTGGAGGGCGGACGCGCGCGCCCGCACGCCCGGTTGTTGCGCGCGAGCCTCGGTGCTTTCGACGCCGGTCGCAATCTCGACGAAGCCGGCGGCGCAGCCAGCATCGACGGCCTTCGCCTCTTCGGCTCGCCCGACGCGCAGGCAGCCGCCTACTTCGATCGCGCCGACCAGACGGGCTCGTTCACCGTGCAGAGCGTTTGGGATCCCGGCGCCAACGCGTTCTTGCCCGGCGAACGCGCGACAGCCGTCGTGCCGCGCCCGAGCGCGCTGGCGCATGACCGCGACGGCAACGCGGTGATGCTCGTAGGTGACGCCGGCATGCGCTTTGTGCAAGGCGCCGGCTTTGTCGCCGAGCGCCGCAACCCGTTCCCCAGCGTGCCAGAAGCGACACCGGTGGTTTCGCGCTACGGCCGCATCGACCTCATCGGCGTGCGCACTGAGCAGCGCGGGGCGGAGCGCTACGACTTCCTGCGCGTGACGAGCTACCGCTAACGAGCTAGGTTTTGTCAGCGCACGACGACGAAGATGTCTTGGTAGCTCAGCCCAACCGGGCGCCCGCACCAATCGCCCGGGTACCATTGCTCGACGCGGAGGCCGCCGGCGGCAAACCAAGCGACAAGGTCGTCCCGGTGGAACGCGATCGCGCGCTCGGGGAAGTCTGGATCGACCACCCAGCAGTCCTTGGCCGGCTGGAACGCCTCCGAGCTGCGACCTGCTTCGATCAGCGCGAGCGATTCGCTGGTGAGCGAGAACGCGGTCACCACGGCGCGCCCGCCCGGCCGCAAGCAGCGCCCGAGTTCGCGAAAGTAGTGCTGCACTTCAGCGGGCACCAGGTGCGTCGCGACCGAGGTCATCACGCCGAGGTCGGCACTGTCCGAGTCGCACGGGAACTGGATCGAGCAGGAGTCGGCAGCTCCACGCGGGTTGTAGACCGAGTTGCCGAGGTCGAGGTGCACGAGCTCGAAGCGCGCGTCGTGGCCCAGCGCGCGCCGCGCGGTGTCGATCGCGCCGGGCATCACGTCGAAGCCGATGTAGCGTCCCGTCCGCCCGAGGTAAGCAACCAACGGATACGCCATGCGGCCGATGCCACACCCGACGTCGAGCACAGTGTGCTGTGGTTGCAAACCGGCCAGGTTGATGAAGAAGCGCACGAAATCGAGCGCCGGCTGCAGGAAGCCACCACCGATCGACTCGACCGCCGTCGCGTCGGGGGTCGGCAGGTCGAGACCGACGATCGCATACAGCGGCAGGCCATCGGCGCCGGAGCTGAGCTACGGCACGATCGTGAGCAGACCGTTGGGTCGCCGCACGGCGGCGGTCGCCTCGAACCGGCAGTGGCTCGCGTGCGAGAGATGCGGGAACTTGCTGGCGATGTCGGGCGACGCGACGCGCGCCATGCTCAGCACCGGCACCGGTTCGTCGCCCGCCAACACGCGCAGACCTTCCACCACAACCGGCTCGAATGCGGCATACCACCCCGCGAGGCCGAGGCTGCCGTCGCTCAACCAGGCTTGACCGTCAACGATGCCACGGCCGAGGTTTGGACGAGTCTGCACTTGCGGGCGCACCATACCGCACCGCTGGATTGACGTCGCCACCCGGCAACGCGAGCAGACTACCGTCCGTGGCCCCGCTGGGTCAGTACACGGTCAGCGTGGTGGCCCGCGTCGTGCGATCGGTCCCCAGCACGTACACGCGACCGGCGCGCGTTCCCACGTCGGCGATCTGCATCGGCATCTGCAGCACCGCGAGCGGGAAGACCAGACCTGGCAGCGACGCGTCGGCAAAGGCCAGGAAGTCGGTGTCGACGGCGCCGACCCGGATGACGCCCCACAGCAGGCAAATGTCAGTGCGCGGCACGAAGCGCACGCCATCGAAGTAGAACGTGGTGGGGTCGGTGACGAGGACCTGCATGGTCGGGCTCGCCGGATTGGAGACGTTCACCGCGGCCAGGCCATCCCAGCCGAGCGTCGCCACCAGGTTGTTGCCGCTCGCATTCCGCTCGACCTGGCGGTCATAGTTGGACAACGTCGACACGAAGGGCACCGTGGTGACCAGGCCCGGCGGCCCCAGGTAGTTGAGCGTGTCCCACACCGCGAGGTGGGTGTTCGTCTGGTTGTTGTTCGACCAGCCGAGCTGCCACACGAATCGGCCGTCGAGGCTCATCGTCAGACCGTTGCCGTCGCGGCCCACCGCGATGTCGCTGCCGATCTCGGCGAGGGTGTCGCCCGGCACCGACGTCGTGGTGATCTCGAACAGGCGCAGGCCACCGCCGCTGTTGCCGACGTTGTGCTCGCTGTACGCGACGAACGTGCCTTACTCCCCACCTACTCCGCGACGCCGTCGGCGCCGCACGGCGCGCGAGACCGCAAGCCACAACGTGTCACTATGCGGTGGGTCTTTTCCTTCTCGCCCACCGGCTCGCATCCGACGATAGACACTGAGCAGTCGGAGGGCGCGTCTGCTCCGGGTCTGCTCCAGAGTCTCAAATCTCAAATGCCCTCGTCATAGAACGCTGTGATTGCCGTAGCGAACCAGAATAGCCCATTCTCGGTGAACTCCTCGCGCACCCACGCCGGCAAACTGTTCCGCGGGAACGTTAGCTTGCTCAAAGCAGTCGCGAGCGACTGGATTTTGTGGTTTATTCGTGCTTCAAGGTCTGCGTTACCCATACCGCTGGATAAAGCCTTTGACAAGGCAAGCACGACTTCCAAGAAGACGAACGTCGTCGCGGTCGGATTCACGGGGTTGCCGATGAACGCCCAAAAATCTCGTCCGATGCGACGATAAACGCGAAGAGCTCGTGTTCCCGAGTCGATTAGAACACCCGGCCGCGTCCGGCGGTCTTCTTCTACGAACCCATGGTCTAGCAATTTCACCAACACCTGGTTTTCCTTATTATTCGTGGTGCGGTCCGTGCCGTAAGTGAGCCCTATTACTATGTCGAGTTCCGTGACGTCTGGGTAAGTGTGCCTCGTATCCTCGACCCATTCCTTGTGGTTCTGGATGACGGCCGCCGTCATGCCTTGTACCTGCGTGTCATTGATAGTGTTGGGGCCGCTCTTGATACTCGCTAGGAATCGATGATTACCGACCACGCAGGACTTATCGATCTCACGCCACACCGAAGTAGTCCTCCGGCGTGCCTTGTCTTCTCGCGAAAGCCTCTCCAGTGCTGCAGACTCCGCGCGCTTCTCCGGTGGCTCCCTCCACTTGTGTTTGGCGTCGCGGTTCAGCGGATATGGGGCAACAAATGCGGCTTCGATGGACTTCCCGAACGACGTTTCGAGTCCCATGTAGAGTTTATTGTTGAAAAGAAAATCTGCAAAGCGACTTGCGTCATCGAGCTTCATTACGCTCGCAGCCGTGAGTAACACATAGGGATTGGTGCGGTAATCGGATAATTCTTTGCGTCGGTCTATGGCTTCCGGCAAGTTCTTGCCAATGTAGGTAGCGAGCAAGCTGGCGAGGTGCGCCACCCTCTCTTCGCAAACTGATGAGAAGAGGTTGACGACTTCGTCTGGTTTATAGTGGTGAGTAGCCGAACGGAGAACCTCGAAAAAGGTCTTGTCTCGCGCCATAATTATCCTTCAAAAGACTCGCGATTTGCGCTGAGTCTTGGGCGCCCCATACGAAGGCTGATCAGCGTCGTCACCGTCCTGCCACACAAACGTTTGCCCGTCCTTGAACCACTGTCGTGTCCGCACATGGGATTGTACGTAGATAACTCGGTAAGCTGGCGGCTTGGCGGTGCTTTGTTTCCATCCTTGCATCCGCAGCACGTCGAGATGTGCAGCAATCACGTCGCCAGCGATGCGGCCAAGGCGTGTAGGCACCGCATTGCCTGCTTGGGCGAATTGTTCTGAGGGTGTGCCGACGAACTGCCAGTCGTCCGGGAATTCCTGGATACGCGCGTATTCGCGTAAGGTCAGAGCCCGCACTTCTGTTGGATGACATAGCGATGTGCTCGCGTGATTTGGCATCGTTACGAGAGTTGGACACGGGAGGTCGAAGCTCAGCCGTCGCCACCATCCGGACCGACCACCCTTGGCGAGCCAAGCCTTCCCCATCGACTCTCGCTGAAGCTCAATGGGTAGGCTCCTCCAATTGGAGCCAGGAGGAACCAAACGCAGATACTTTTTCTTCCTTGGACTGAAGTCCATTAACACGGGGTTGGCTTCTTTCACGTCGCTGATGACATCCCCGAGCGTTCGCCACGGAAGAAGGCATGCGCGACCTTTGCTAGGGCTTCCGTTCCGCGAGAATAGCTCGCCTTGGACCAACCCACGCTCTTCACCCAAGCCGTGCGTTGGGTCAAGAAAATCTACGACTGAGTTGTAGCGGTTGCCGATAAACAGTGCCCGCTCGCGGAGCTGCGGCGCCCCGTAGTTCACGGCGTTGACCTCGAAGCAGTCCATGTGATACCCAGCACCGGGAATCGCCTGCAGGTCTTCAGCGAACTTTCTGACAACAGAACCTGGCTGCTCGTCCGCCTCTAGTGGTGGACCTCCCTTGTTCGGCCGATTTGCAAGCGGGCGGTGACGAAGTGCGGCCGACAGCAGTCCGCGAACGTTCTCCATTAAGAAGAACCGTGGCTTCAATGCCTCGATGAACCGTAGAAACTGCCACAGCAGAGTCCCTCGAGGATCCTGAGTTGTGCCGCGTGTTCCGGCTGTGCTAAAGGACTGACATGGTGGGCCACCAGCAAGTAAGTCGAGCTCCCCCGGCGCAAGGCCAATGGCGTCTAGCATGTCACGAGGGTTGAGTTCTGAGATATCACCCTCAAACACTATCAGGTCTTCGTGCAAGCAATCGGCGCGTTGGTTTGTCCGAATGGACTCGCAGAAGGCGGGGACTTTTTCGACGCACGCTAGGACTTTGAAACGACCAGTCTGTTCAAGACCGAGGTCGAGGCCCATCGCCCCGGAGAAGAGCGAGACAACGGTGTATTCGTCCTTGGCCTTAGCCTTCTTGGCCGGGAGCACCCCATTCCGTTTCATGCTAGTGGTTCCCCATGTACGGCTTGGTCGCCACCGATGAAGAAGGCGCGCAAGCTCCTTGAGTGAACAAGGCCTGTAGCCGTTCAGGGGACTCCGCCTCGCGCTCGGACTGTGTGCCCGGTCCCCATCGACGGAGTCTTGAGGCGGAGATGCCGAGGTAGCGAGCCACCAAACCTACCGTGGCGTAGGTTGAGAGCGCCGGCTGGGCGGACACAGTCCGCTTGCCGACGGTGTTTGAGGCTTGAGTCCCAACCGCATCACCGAACCTTAGCAGACGTTGTCGAAAGTGTCACTGCTTCTGTTCCAGCGCTGCGGCCACTCGGGCCAAGCCGTCTCATTAACCCTTCACCCCTCCGCTCGGTATTCTCTCGCGGCGAGCCAAGGCGTCCGGTTTCGCCAGCGGCCGAGGCGCCGGCTGCTTGTAGTCTACGCCGCGTTGGTAGTCGCTGGAGTTGTTCGTCCAGGCTTGGCCCGGGGCACCTCCTCTCTCGCTTCTTGGACCTTCACCAGCCCGCCAACATCGCATTTGGAGCAACGGCACCACGCCGTAGCGCATACACGGTCAGCACGCGGGGAACGACTGGAACGGGGAGAGGCGGGTAGAGACAGAGGGTTACGCGTTAGTCGCGGACTCGGTCAGTACACAGTCAGCGTCGTTGCCCGCGTCGTACGATCGGTGCCCAGCACGTACACGCGACCGGCGCGCGTTCCCACATCGGCGATCTGCATCGGCATCTGCAGCACCAAGATCGGGAAGACCAGACCTGGCAACGACGCGTCGGCAAAGGCCAAGAAGTCGGTGTCGACGGCGCCGACCCGGATGACGCCCCACAGCAGGCAGATGTCGGTGCGCGGCACGAAGCGCGCGCCATCGAAGTAGAACGTGGTGGGGTCGGTGAGCACGGTCTGCATGATCGGGCTCGCCGGGTTGGACACGTTCACCGCGGCCAGGCCATCCCAGCCGAGCGTCGCCACCAAGTTGTTGCCGCTGGTGTTCCGCTCGATCTGGCGATCATAGTTGGACACCGTCGACACGAAGGGCACCGTGGTGACCAGGCTCGGCGGCCCCAGGTAGTTGAGCGTGTCCCACACCGCGAGATGGGTGTTCGTCTGGTTGTTGTTCGACCAGCCGAGCTGCCACACAAAGCGGCCGTCGAGACTCATCGTCAGGCCGTTGCCGTCGCGGCCCACCGCGATGTCGCTGCCGATCTCGGCGAGGGTGTCGCCCGGCAACGAGGTCGTGGTGATCTCGAACAAGCGCAGGCCACCCCCACCGTTGCCGACGTTGTGCTCGCTGTACGCGACGAACGTGCGATTGGCGCCGTCGGTGAACGTCTCGAGACCCTCGTGGTGATACTTCGCCGGCAAATTGGGCTGCGACGTGAACAGCGTGGTCAACGTCAACCCGGCCGACGTATCGATCAGGTTGACGCCGCCAAAACGGTGACCGAGGATCAGTCGCCCACCGAACGCCGGGGTGTACGCGGCGTTGCCGAACTGGTCGTTGAGGGGCAGGTCGAGGATGGTGCCGAGCGTCGGGTTGGCGGGATTCGCTACGCTCACCGGCACCTGACGCCCGCTCTGCGTCATCGAGCAGATGACGGTCGAACCAGCCACCACCAGGCTGCGCGGGGAGTCGGTCGTGGACACCACGACCGAGCCGATTTGAGCGACCAGGCCGGGCACGAAGAGAGCGAGACAGACGGCGTGTAGGGAGGGTCTATGCATGGCGATCGAAGCGACGAGACGGGGCGCAGTGTAGCGCGCATCTTGGGCGCTGTCCGACTGGTCGCTTCGTGCCTAGCGCTGGTAGATCGTCAGGTGCGCGTAGGGCAGCTGCAGGATGGTGAGCGCGATCGCGGTGCCGTAGGTGGTGCCGACCCCGTCACCGGTCCACGAACCATCGCGCGCCTGCTGGCGGATCAAGCTCTTGGCGATGGACGCGTAATACTCCGTCCAGTCGCGGCCGCCGACGAAGTAGAGCGCCTGCGCCAGATAGAGGTGTGAGTAGTAGTAGTGGCCGAACCCTTGGCCGCCCACCGAGATGGTGCGCTTGGCGTACTCGAGCGCCTTGGTCGCGATCGGATCGTCGTAGCGACCGGCGCTGTAGAGCACCGCCACCGCCGCCGCGGTGATCGGTGGCCGGCCGCCGCTGCTGCCGCGCAGGCTGTAGCGAATGCTGCCGTCAGCGTTGGCCGACTGCACGATGTACTGGATGGCTTTCTTGACGGTCTCGACGGGCACCACGATGCCGGCATTGCGGCACGCGCGCAGCGCCTGCATCTGCGTCACGGTCACGCTGCCTTCATCGCCGCCCGAAGTCGGCGTGTAGATCCACCCACCGTACGACGACTGCGCCGAGGCGGTGAGCTTGACCGCTTGCGTGAGCACGCGGTGCAGGTCTTGTTGGCGGCGCTCGTCTTCTTCGGTCCCGAACACCTCGGCGAGGTACATGGTGGAGAAGCCGTGGCCATACATGCTCTGGTTCTCCTCGCTCATCGCCGCGATCAGCCCGTTCGCCTGCTGCTTGCTGATGAGGAACTCGACGCTGCGCCGCACCGCCCGCCAATGCCGCCCGCGCGTGGGCGTCGAGCCCGACGCCAAGATCGCGATGCCGGCGAGGCCGGTCATCGCGCACGGGTATTCGCCGCGGCCACCCTCGGAGCGCCAAGAGCCATCGCGGTTCTGCGACCGCACCAGAAAGCCGAGGCCGCGCTGGATCGCGCCCTCGATCTCGGCGTCGACGCCCTCGGGGTAGATCGCTTTGTCCTGGCCGAGCATGGGGCTGGCCAGCGCGCTGAGCGCGAGAACACAACCGATGCGACCGTGGCCACAGGCGCGGTGCGTGGTGTCATGCATTGAGTCGTCTCCGGCGATTGCGCGAACGAGCGGAAGCGCGGCGGAGTCTACGCGAAATCGAGATCGTCGAGACTCACGATCTCCTGGGCTAGGCTGACCGTATGTACACGCTGACGATCGCCGACTACCTCAAGTGCGCGCACTCGCTGCGGGGCGAGATTTTCGGTCCCGCCCAACAGATGCACGTGAGCACGTTCGACGTGGAGGTCACGTTCACCACCCCCGACGTGGACAAGGACGGCATCATTGTCGACTTCGCCGCGGCGCAGCAGGGCTTGGCGGGAGCGCTCGCGCCCCTGCGCTTCCAGAACCTCGACACGGTCAAGGAAGTGGCCGGCATCAACACGACTACCGAAAACCTGTGCAAGTACCTGCACGACTGCCTGCGCAAGAGCCTCGGCAGCAAGTTCCGCGGCACTCTGCGGATCACCCTGCACGAGGGACGCGTGGCGTCGGCCAGCTACGAGGCGCGCATCGGCTGAGCGCGTCGAACGGGCGCGCTCAGCGCGCTTCTTTGCCGTATGCGCGCAAGAAGCGGAACAACAGACGCGACGCCTTGAAGCTGGCCTGCGTGCTGTCAGGCACGAGACCAGCGTGCAGGCCAAGACCGAGCATCGGTGTCAGCAGGTTCGCGTCGTTGCTGAGCAGGTGCAGCGGCACGTCGTAGATGCGCCCCGCGCGGTCGGGGTACGGCATCGGCGGTTGGTGGTCGCCGACGACGACCACCAGCGACTTGCGCTGCAACTGCCGCGCGAAGCCGAACGCCGTGCGCAAGCAGTAGCGAATCGTTGCCAGGTAGGCGTCTTCGACCTGCGGATGATCGGCATACGTGGTCCAGCCGATGTCCCACTGCTCGGCGGGCTCGCCAGCGAACGCGTCGGGCGCGGCGACCCGCGACCAGTCGTCGTAGTACGGCGGCACCATGCTGAACGGCGCGTGGCTGGTCACGCCGACGTACTGCAGGAACAACGGTTGCTCACGCTTGCCCACCTGCGTCGCGAGCACGTGTTGCAGCGCGAACTGGTCCGGCATCACGCCCCAGTGATAGGCGCGACCGTGGTAGGTGAACGCGCTCTGGAACACGTCTTCGACGAAGCCCAACGCCTTGGCCTCTGGCCAAGCGCGCGGCATCGCCGGCTGCACGTCGACGGTGTGATAGCCAGCGTCGCGCGCGATCGCCGCCAGTGTGCGCACCGTGCTCGCGAGCAGGCTGTCGAACACGCGGCGATCCTCGACGTCGATCCCGCTCAGCATCTCGGCGTGCGCCAAGGTCGACCCGCCGCCGCGTACCGACGGCGCGATCCACCCCGACGCCGCGTGCCAGCCAGCCGCCGCGAGCGCCGCCTCGTGTTCTTGCAACCAGGTCTCGTACAGCGGGCGCGCCCGATGGCCAATCACGCCGCGGCCATACGACTCGATGATCAAGAAGTAGACATCGGCGCCGGCCAGCCCGGCAAGGTTCTGTGGCGCGCGCGACAACTCCTCCGCCGCGGCCTGCACGCGTTCGCGCACCACCGCGTCGCCGTGCCAACGCGGCGTGCTCAGCGTACTCGCCAGGTCGTCGCAGGCCGCGCGCAGCATGCTTGGACGCAGCAGGCTCCGCTCGCTTCGCGTCGCCTCGGTCACCAGGAACGACGCGGCGAAGATCGCTTGCGTGCCCACGAGGCACGCAACGGCGATGCGCGGCGCAGCGCAGCCGGTGAGCACACACCGCCATAGGCGCGCGAGCAACCACAGACCGAGCGCGCACGCCAAGACGGTGCCGCCGAGTATCGCCGCCTGCGCTGTGGTCGAGTGCCGATGCGTCAGCAAATGCACGAGCCCAGGCAACTCGAGGAGATCGATCCACGGCTCGAAGGGCTTGCCGTAGAACGTCGGCATGAGGGTCTCGCCGAAGCGATACAGCGGGATGCAGGCGGTCAGCAGCCCCAGGGCGGCGGCGCTGAGTCTTGGCGCTTTTTTGACGCGCACGAGGATGCACTGGACGCACAGCAGGAACGCGAGGTCGGGGCTGAGTTGCAGCCACGCGGCCGGGCGCGCGGCCGATTCCCAGGGCAGCGGCGCGGCGGTGACCAACTGCAACACCAGCACGGCGAGCAACCAGACACCGCTCATCGCGAACCCTCGACTACCACGAACTGACCGCTTTGCCAGCGAAAACGTCCGGCAAGGGCCTCGACCGCGCGCGCGTCGAGATCGAATGCAAGCGCAAACACCTCGTCGCCGTCGACGAACGCGTCGACATCGCCAAGATTGGCCTGCCACGGCAGCGTCGCGCCGGCGTCGAAGTGACTGGGCACCGCGACGCGGCACAGCCGCGCCGGCTCGGAGCCGTGCTGTCGCATCACCAACACCAAGTCGACGCCGTTGTTCTCACGCAAGACGACGCCGCAAGCGCTGGTGAGCGTCACTTGGGTGACTTGACCAAGCAACACGTCGGCCTTCCGCAAGCTCAGTTCCTGCAGCGTTGGTTCGGCAACGGGCGCGTCGCGACACAGCAGGCCCGCGCGGCGCAACGCATCTCGATCCGCGCGCAGCGGCACCGAGGGTCGCGGCGCGGCCGGTCGCTCGCGTTCGAACTCGGCAAACACCAACAGCGCCTCGCTCTGGCGCAGGAAGCGCGCTTCGGCGCGCAGCCAGCCCACGCCGCGATGCCAGTCTTGCAGCAGGGGAACGAGCGCCGCCGCGGTTAGCGCGGACGCCAGCCGATGCGCCGTCTGCGGCGCAAGCTGACACCAGACGCCAGCCACGCCGACCGGCAAGAGCCATGTGCCCCAAGCGAGTTCGTGCAGCACAGCGTCGGTGATCGCCAGCGGCAGTTGCACGTGAGCGATCGCCAGCGCCTGCACCAGGCCGGCGAGCGCCAAGCTCAACCACGGCAGGGCTCGGTCTCTGAGTTCGGGGTCCGCGCGGCGAGACAGCAACGCGGCGCCGAGGATCAGCATGACCAAGAGGCCGACCCCGACCGCGACGGTGTCGACGTCGGTGCTCGTGAGGACATCGGGCAGCGTCAGCCCGAGCAGCTTCGCCACGCAGACAGACGTAGCGGCCGGCTGGTCGAGGAAGGCCGAGACCAGGCCCGGATAGTCGCGCGCTGATTCGTCGTAGCACAAGGTCAGCGCCACATTGTTGACGATGACGAACGTGGCCACGTAGGTGAACACCCCGCGGCCGGCGCGACGCAGCGCCGAGGCCATTGGTAGAGCTTGGTTACTGGACCTGGTTGAAGAAACAAGGCCACAGCAACCAAGCCCCCCGTTCCAACCGTGCGTGCGGTTTTCCCGCACACGGCTGACCGATGGTCTTGTTCATGCCGTCTTGCTCCCTGGGTATTGGATGGTGCCGAGCAGCTTGTGCAGGCCGCGCTCACGCAGTTTCCCC
>JANPER010000056.1:0-15505 GCA_031423015.1 Planctomycetota bacterium
CGCTGCTGATTTCGTGTGCGACGGGCGTGATCTTCGGTCTGTATCCGGCGCGCCGGGCCGCGTTGATGGACCCGATCCGCGCGCTGCGGCACGAGTAGTCAGCGAGTCCTACTTCACGATCACTTCGCCGCTGCCGTCGACGATGAACGTCACGCGGCGGTGCTCGCGCCCGGACTGCAGTTCGGCGGCGTAGTGCTCCGGCGGCAACGCGAAGGGCAGGAGGAACTCGGTGTGACCGTTGGCGGCACCATCGCCACCAACCGGGCCGGGCGACCGCAGGGTGACCTGGTATTGCGGCTTGCCTCCGTCGTGGATGGTGATGTGGACATCGTGCCCAGCGGGCGGCGTTGCGCGGCGGGGGATCCGGAAGCGGACCATCGTGCCGCGCACCAACTCGACGATGATCGCCTTGTCGCGCCCGCCTTCGGAGGCCGGCACCGAGATTGGGGCCGAGGGTAAAAACTCGCGGTGGAACACGATCAGCTCGTGCGCCGCGCGATCGCGCGCCGACCACACGCCGTCGCGCAGCGGGCTGCCGTCGTGCTGGTCGTAGATCAGAAGCGAACTGTGCGGCAGGACGGGCCGCACCTCGAAGTCGGTGACGGGTTGGCCGCCGCAGAACACGTGCAGCGGCACCGTGCGCACCACGGCCTGCCGGTTGACTACCGACCAGGCCGCGGCGTCGGCCTCGAGGTCGTGCGGCAAGATCGTGGCGGGGGGACCCTCGGTCAGCATCACGTCGCAGCGGCGGCAGTCTTGTCGCCAACCCAGCACCAAGCGATCGGCGGCGAGCGCGAGGTTCTCGTGGCGCATGCCACCCTCGGTCAGCCAGAAGTGCACCCGCGTCACCCGCGCTCCGGTCGGCAGGTCGACGCCGACGAGGCGCTGCGCTGGCACGTTCAACTCGAGGACGTTGGCGGCGAGAGCCGCGTGCGCCGGCAGCTCGCTCAGGACTCCGCGACACGAGATGGTGGCCGCGTCACCCACATAGCCCACATGCACGCGGCCGAACGCGTCGGCGAACCCCTTGCGCGTGCGCAACTCGGGCGCGTTGGTGGCGCTCTCGATGGTGACCGCGGCGAACGGGGCGCGCACGTTCGCGCGCAGCGTGCGCCCTTCGAGTGCGATGACCTTGCCTGGCTGCAGCCTGTCCACGAGCGTGCGTTGGTCGTGCAGGTGCGGCAGGTCGAGGGCTTCGCGGAGGACGTGCCGCGACGGGTGCTCGACCACCGCGAGCTGTGACAACCCGTAGCCGTGATCGTCGACGCACAACACCTGGACGCGGCCCAGCGGCAGCGGCGGGAGTGCGCCGGCGCCGAGGCCATCAGTCGTCAGTATGAGCGCGGTGCGGGGGCTCGTGGCGAGCGCGCTGAGCGGGATGCGCACGTCGGCACCGGGCATGGGGTTGGCTGCGTCATCGACGGCCAGGACCACGGCCTCGCCCAGGCTCGCCGGCCGCAGCTCGATGCGCTCTGGCACCTCGGCGCCAGACAGCGGCGGTAGAACCCACGGCGAACAGTCGGTGGCGACCACGAGCAGCGCTTCCTGCTGCAACACCGAGAGTGAAACCTCCAGCGTGTTGCCGTCGACCGGGAGCGCCTTGGCCCCTTGTGGCAAGAAGCGCGCGCGGGCGATGCGCGGCCAGTTCTCGAGCGGCACCGACCACGCGCTGAGTCGCTTGGGCGCAGCAGTCTCGCCCGCGATCCCGACGGTCACCTTCGCCACGCCGTTGCGGATGCGCGTCAGGTCGACCGCGGCGAACGATCCCGTATCGGGCACGGCACACGAGCTGCCTTCCGCCGCGACCGCGAGCAGCCGTAGGCAGTGGTCTTCGCGCACGCAGTCGTCCGGCGACGGCAACCAGCGTCGCTCGCCGTCGGGGCACACGTACAACCCGCGTACGCCGACCGCCGGCGCCGCGTCGGTGCGCACTCGGAGCGCGCGCGTCGCGGTGTCGGTGGCTTCGATGCGCAGCTTTCGCGTGCGCGGGTCGAGGCGCAGCGGTGCGCTGCTGCGGCCCGGCGTCCAGAGCTGCACGTCGTGGCCGAGTCCGCGCGTCTGCCGCCAGTCGTCGAACACGCACGGGGTCGGCAGCAGCGGAGCGTGCATAGCCACCACGCCGCCTGGCGGCACCGGCAGCACGCGCCCTTCACTTGACGCTAGGTCGCAATCGATGCGCCGCAGCCACAGCAGCGCCCCAGCGGGAGGGTCTTCTACCGTGATCTCGTACAGGTCGGCGTCGACCAGGCGGTGCAACACGGCGCGGGTGCCGTGGAACCCGGTGAGGCCAAACGGCAGCGGCTCGTGCCACGCTTGATAGCCGTCGGCTTCGATGACCAGCGTCATCGCCGGCTCGTGACCGGTGCCCAGCCGGCGGTGTGCGGAGGTCAGCGTGAAGGTGAAGTGTCCCCCGGCGTCGCTCTCGACCCCGTGCAGCGGAGCGCGCGCCAGCACATCGAGGGTGTGGTGGCCGTAGAGGGCCTCGGCGGCGTCGATCGCCGTGACCTGCGCGCGGGCGCCAGCGATCGGCTTTCCGGCTTCGTCGACGACCTCGCTGGTGACTCTGCCCAGAGTGGCTTGGTGCGACTGGCCCGCAACCTGCCTGCCGCCGGCGGCCCACAGCGCGAGCCAGAGGGGCGCGTGTGTCCAGCATCGCTGCCACCGGTGAGTCGAGGCCAAGGCCATGATGGGCACGCCGAGAACGCGCGGCGCGTCGCAACCTTACGGTTGGCGCCGACCAGGTGCGAACTCCGCGTGCGTTCAGCCGAGCAAGCGTCAGAATAAACCGAGTTCCCGTACCGCAACCGCCCGCCATGCAAACCTTCACTCTCGCCACGCTGTTCCTCACCGTCGCGCTCGCGGCGCAAGACGCCCCGGTCAAAGAAGTCAAACCAAAGGGCACCGACAAGCCGGCCGCTGCGCCGGCCAAGCTCGCCGTCAAACGCATCGACTTCAAGGGCGCTTACGCCGACCTGCCCGAGCAAGGCATGGACCTGACCGCACTCCTGATGGGCGGCGGCGCGCAGGCGAAGGACTTCTACGAGATGCTGGGCAAGGTCGACGCGCTGGCTGCCGACGCGAGCGACGCACCGATCTTCTTGGACCTCACGCAGCCAGTGATGGTCAATCTGGCCCAGCTCGCCGAGATCGAGCGCGCGTTCAGCAAGCTGCGCAGGGCCGGCAAGAAGACCTACGCCTACCTCGAGTCGGCTGACGCCACGCGCTATCAGCTGGCGGCGCTGTGTGACGAGATCGCCATCGCCGACATGGGCGGCCTCGACTTGGTCGCGCCCGCGCTCAGCATCACCTACATGAAGGATCTCTACGACCTGCTGGGGATCCACTACGACGTCGTGCGCTGCGGCGACTTCAAGGGTGCCGCCGAGCCGTACATGGTGTCGAAGATGAGCGATCACCTGCGCGCGCACCTCACCGAGATGGTGGCGCGCATGAACAGCGAGATCGTGCAGCGCATCGCGATGCGCCGCGGTCTGCGCGCCGAGCGAGTGCGCGAACTGCAAGGCAAGCGGGTGTTGACCGCGGCCGAGGCCAAGGCGGCGGGGCTGGTCGACCGCGTGGTGCCCTGGGCGGGCGCCGACAAGGGTGCCGTGCAGATGCTCGGTCGCGATGATCTGGCGTTCGAGTCGGTGCTCGCCGGCAAGAAGAAGCGGCAGAGCTTCAACCCCCTGTCGTTCCTCTCCGAGCTGATGAGCCCCAAGCGCGACAAGGAGATCGAGGAGCCGGCGCTGGTGGTGCTGCACTTGAATGGCCCGATCGTCGACGGCGACAAAGCGCAGGCCGGCACGTTGGTGTCGGGTGCGACCGCCAACCTGATCCGCAGCGTCGCGGCTGACGCCAACGTCAAGGGCGTGGTCGTGCGCGTGAACTCGCCGGGCGGTTCGGCCACCGCGAGCGAAGCGATTCGCATCGCGCTGGCCGAGTTGGCCAGCAAGAAGCCGACGGTGTTCTCGATGGGCCGCGTCGCCGGCTCGGGCGGCTACTGGATCACCTGCATCGGTCGGCCGATCTTCGCCGAGGTGGGCACCATCACCGGCTCGATCGGCGTGCTCGCGGTGAAGCCCAACCTGGGGCCGTTGTTCCGCCGCGTCGGCATGCACGACGAGATGATCGCGCTCGATCCCAGCGCCGAGATGATGTCGGCTGAGCGCGGTTGGACCGACGGCGAGAAGACGCAGATCCAGGGCATGATCGACGACGTCTACACGCGCTTCCTCAACCTGGTGGCCACGTCGCGCGGCCTGCGCGTCGAGGACGTCAAGCCGTTGGCCGGCGGGCGGGTGTACTCCGGCAATCACGCCAGCGAGCTGAAGCTGATCGACAAGGTCGGCGGCCTGAGCGACGCCTTGGCGTTCGTCAAGAAAGAGGCCAAGGTCGAGGGCGAGATCGACGTCACGCACATGCCGCAGCCGCGCTCGTTCATCGACGGCCTCGCCGAAGAACTGCTGTCGGTGCGGACGCTGATCCCCGACGGTCCGGTGCGCATCCTGCTGCAACGCCTCGGCGCGGCGACCGGCGCGTGCACGGTGTTGCGCGACGCGCTGCAAGGCGGCAGCCCGCTGCGCGTGTGGGCGCTGGCACCTGACCTCGAAGTCCGTTTCTAAGTAGAGTGCCGGTCTCGTCGCCACTCGAAGGTCACATGCTCACTCGCTATCTCGTCTCGTTCACCGCACTCGCCGGCGTGGTTGCCGCCCAGTGGTCACAGGTCGCGCCTTCGCACTACGCCAACTGGGAAGGCTCCTCGCTCAGCGGACTGCCGTTCTCCGGCGTGGCGTTCCCGGTGCGCTTGCAGCAGGCGCACATCGAGCCCAAGGGCGCGACGCGCTCCATCCAGTATCTGGCCTTCCGCTCGTCGGCGATCGCGAGCGATCCCCGCTATCAGAGCCGGACGGTGGACATGGACATCTGGATGGGGCACGGGCGGCTCGCGACCTTCGCCAACAACTTTGCAAGCAACTACCTGACGGCGCCGCAGAACGTCTTCGTTCGCCGCACGGTGAACACACCAGACTACTCGCCTGGCTCGACCAGCGCGCCGACGCCGTTCGACCTGCAGTTCGTGTTGGACACGCCGTTCATACACAACGGGGTCGACGACTTTGTGTGGGAGATCAACGTGTTTGGCGCCAGCGGCGCCGGCACCGCGGTGCCGCTCGACAGCGTGACCTCGGGGATGAACCTGGTGATCCCGTCGAACTACCAGCTCAATGGCGTCGGCTGTACCTACGCCGGTTCACCGATGACGCTGCGGCCCACCGGCTCGTTGCAGGGGTTCCCAGTCAACGCCTGGATCTTCGATTGGACCACGACCGCGTGTCCCCCTGGCAGTCCGGCGGTGTTCTTGTTGGGCGTGACCGACCCGAACGCGCCGCTGCCGGGGTTGTGCACGAATCTGCGTGTCGTGCCGGCGATTCAGCTGGTCGGCGTGACCGACGCGGTCGGCGGCTTTGATCCGTTTCCCAACACTTCGCCGCTGCCGCGCATTCAGTACAACGCGGCCAGCATCGGCGCGCGCGTGGAAGCGCAGGTCGCGGTGGTCGACACCGCGGGCCCGCCGCGCCTGTTTGCCAGCAACGGCGCAAGTTCGATTCTGCCACCGTGGACCCCGACGGTGGGGATCGCGCGCCTGTATGAAACGCCGACGACGGGCGGCCCGTCGTTGTCGACGATCGTCGGGTTGGTGGTGCAGGTCGGGGCGCCCTGAACTCCTGAAGGGTTACGTTGCAGGCGTGTGACTGTCTGAGCCCCGCGTTGGTTATGCTGGGCGCTTTGCTCTCGGATCTCGTATGCCGATCACCGTCCGCCCTATTGTCGTAGGCATCGCTCTCGCTTGTGGTCTCGCCGCGCAGGCCGCCAATCAGGGGCTCAAACCCGGGCCCTGGAGTGCGCGTCACGCGCCCGAGGGGTGGGTCATCCATGAGACGGAGCACTATCAGGTCCAGTCAGAGGCCCCGCTCGACAAGGCCAAGCGCCTCGGCAGCCACATGGAGTCGATGCTCGCGGTCTACACCAAGCTGTTCCCCACCGACCGATCGCTGAAGCAGTTCGCGCTCAAGCTGTTCAAAGACAGGCAGTCGTTCATCGCCTACGGCGCGCCGCCTTCGGCGGGCGCCTACTACTCGCCGACGGATCGCGAGATGGTGTGCTACGACAGCGGCAAGTGGCAGGATGAGGCGAAGGCGAAAGCAGCGGAGACGGGGCCCAGTGCGAACGACAAGCCGCCGTCCCGGAAGGCCCGTATGGAGGAGCTGTACGGGCTCGACATCTTGGGGGCCGCCGCGCACGAGGGTTGGCATCAGTACTTCCACCGCTACGTCACCTCGTGGGTCGAGCTGCCGTCATGGATCAACGAGGGCATGGGTGACTATCTCTACTGCGCGGTCCCCAAGGAGGTGACGAGTCGTAAGGCCGTGCCGGCCGAACTCGGCGGCATGAACTCGATGCGTCTACCGATCGTCCGCATGGCGGTGAAGGAAGGCAGTCACGTGGCCATCGCCGACCTGATCCGCTACAGCAAGGAGAAGTACTACCGAGAGGCCGGGTTGTGCTACGCGCAGGGTTGGGCGCTGTGCCAGTTCCTGTTGCACAGCGACAACGCGCGTTATCGCCAAGTCATCCCGACGTTCGTCCGGCTAGTGAAGAGCGACACCAACATGACGACGGTGACCGACGCTGCGTTCAAGGGGATCGACATGAACAAGCTCGAGGAGGACTGGAAGGCTTGGGTCCTGGCGGCACGGTTGCCGTGGGAAAAGGCCGAGTCGGACAAAAAGCCGGTCGATGGCAAGGCGGGCGAGGCGGCGCCGACGCCCGGTGGCGAGTCATCCAAGGACAAGGCGAAGGGCAGCGGCGAGACCGGCAAGTAGCCGGGCGCCTCGCTCGCTACTGCAGCTCGACTTCGAGCGCGTTGCTGATCGTCTGCACGCCGAACGGCGCCGCCGCCACCAACGTGAATGCGCCCGCCCACAGGTGCACGCCGATCAGGGCGGCGAGTGGGTTCTGCAGGGTGCCAAGCCCTTGGCCCTCCGCGTCGAGTACGCCGAGGAAGCCGCTGCTGAACGGCGGCAGGCCCACGCCGAACGTCATCAAGAACACCGCGTCGCCGTCGATCGGCACGGTGCGCGCGCCCAGCGGGAAGCCGGTGTTGCCCAACGCCAGCGCGAGCGCGTAGGTGCGGCCGGCGTTCGCTGGGTCGTGCACATGCAGGCGCATCGGGCTCGACAGCGAGGGGGCGCCGTCGCCGCTGAGGCCGGTGAAGCGCGAGGCCATGAGTTGTTGGCTGCCGGCTGCGGCCGCGAAGCCGGCGGCAAGCAGCATCTCGGCACCGTCACGGCTGATCGAGATGGAGAACACGCCCGACGCCGTGCCGACGGTGTCGAACTCGGGGAGCACGACCGGCGCGTTGAAGGGGCTCGCGCGGTTGGTACGGCTCGCTTGCCAGACCCGGATGCGCGATCGCGTGGGGTCGAACTCGGTGTAGAGGATGCTCAGGCCATCGGGCGCGATGTGGACGTCGCGATGCGTGTTCGGCGTCGAGAGGACGCTCACGAGCGTCGGCGTGCCGAACGGCAGCGCAGTGGTCGCGCGGGTGGCGACGAAGATCGCGTTCTGCGGCGCGAACGGCGCGCCCCAGCCGGTGGTCAGGAAGTACAGCTCGAGTTCATCTTCGGTCAGCGCGGGCGCCGAGTCCGCCAAAGTGCTGTTCACCTCGGTGACGAAGGTCGGCGTGCCCCAAGGCGAGGTCGGCGTCGGTCGCGTGGCGCGCAGGATGTCGCAGCTGCCGGCGCCGCCCGCGCGCTGGCTCGCGAGATAGATCGTGAGACCGCTGGCGCACAGGAAGGGTTCGTTGTCGACCGCCGGATCGGACAACGCGGTCTCCAAGGTTGGCGCGCTCCACGCCGAAGTGCGGCTCGGCCGCGTCGACGAGTAGAACTCCCAGTTGCTCGAGATGAAGGAACTCCAGTGTGCGGTGAGGCCGTCGGCCGAGAGATGGCCACCGGTGTCACTCGCGGTGGTGTTGAACGCGCCGACCAGGCCGGGCGCCGACCAGTTGGCTTGAGCGCTGAGGTACGAGGCGACGAGGGCCAGCAGACAGGGGAGAGCGAAGCGAGAAACACGCATTGGTCGAAGCATACGCCTCGCGAGCAGGACGAATGTGTCTGACACATTCGTCCTACGACCGGTAGTCCGCATTGATCGACACGTAGTCCGGCCCGAAGTCACAGGTCCAGACGTCGGCTTGGTACGGGCCGACGGCAAGGTCGATCCCGATCACGATCTCCTCGTTGTCCAGCATGTGCGCGTGCGCGCGCGGCTCGTTCTCGGGGTGGGGGACGCCGTCGCGGTAGACGTCGGCGTCGCCGATCCAGACGCGGGCTTTGGGCACATCGATGCGGGCCTCGGCGCGGCCGGCGGCCGACAGGATGCGCCCCCAGTTGGGGTCGCGGCCGTAGATCGCGGTCTTCACCAAGGGGCTGGTCGCGATGACGCGGCCGACGTGCGCGGCTTGCGCCTCCGAGAACGCGCCGCGGACCTGCACGGTGACCAGGCGCGTCGCGCCCTCGCCGTCGCGCGCGATCAACTTGCACAATCGCTGACTGACCTCCAGCACGGCGTCGCCGAACGGATCGTTCGGCGTTCCCGCCTGGATGCCACGCGCGCGCGCCCAGACCGCTTCCGAACTCCACAGGATCAGCGTGTCGTTGGGCGACGTGTCCCCGTCGATGGTGACGCGGTGAAAGCTGCGGTCGGCGATGCCGCGCAAGAGCAGATGCGGCGCCAGCGACGTGCGGCCATCCGTCAGCACGAACGCCAGCATGGTCGCCATGTTCGGGTGGATCATGCCGGCGCCCTTGGCGCAGCCGATCACGCGAAACGGCGCGTCGTCGCCGCGTGCCAGCGCGTGCGCGACCTTGGGGTAGGTGTCCGTGGTCATGATCGCGCGCGCGAAGTCGGCGAAGCCGTCCTGGCGCACGCTCTGCACCAGCGCGGGCAGCGCGGCGGCGATCTTGTCGACCGGCAGGCGCGCGCCGATCACGCCGGTGCTCACCATCAGCACGTGCGCTGGATCACACCCGAGGTGCGCCGCGACCAGGTGGCACAGGTGGCGCGCGTCGTCGATGCCCTGGTCGCCAGTGGCGCAGTTGGCGTTCTTGGCGTTCACCAAGATCGCGCGCACCAGGCCGCCGCTGTGCGAGAGCTGCTCGCGGCACAGGGTGATGTGCGCGCCGCACAGCTCGTTGCGCGTGAACACCGCCGCGGCGGGGTAGGGCCGGTCGGCGACCAGCAGGCCAAGATCGGGGTGCGCGGGGTCCTTGCGCAGGCCGCAGAAAGTCGCGCCGGCCCGAAAGCCGTACGGTAGCTCGTGGTTCTCGCTGGTCATGTTTGCGGGTTTCGCTAGAACCGCATTGTGCCCGCGTGTCGCCGCTAGCTCGATGTCGGTGTCGTCTTCTCCCCGTGCTCTCGCTCGTCTTGCGGCCGCAGGGCGCGCGACCCTTCTCCTGGCCGCGGTCGCGCAGCTGGCGTTGGCAGGGGCTTGGTTGTGGCAGCAGGCGCCGGCGATTGTGCGCGGACTCGGTTTGTCCACCGACCAAGAGCCGCCCTCCGGCGAAGCGATGCAGGTGTTCGTGGCGTTGCCGAAGCTCCTGCAGAACGTGCCGGCCGACGCGCCGGTGCTCGTGGTGTCCACGCTGGTCGCGGCGCAGTTCGAGTATTACGTGCTGCCACGGCCGATGCGCCTGCTGCAAGCGCTCCCCGACGAGTGGATTGCCCTGGCGCAGCAGCACGCGCCGTATCTCGTCGACGAGGTGCGCCGCCGTCGCCAACGCCTCGACGACCGCGGCGCGCTGTTGACGGCGGCGCGCGTCAGCCCGGCGCTCGACGCGGTGCGCTTCGTCTTGGTCGCCGGGCCCACCCCGGCCGAACTGGAACCGGTGCGCGCGCGCTTGGCGCCGGTCGCGGAGCAGCCTGGCTTTGCCCTGTTCGCGGTGCGCTGATGATGTGGTGCTGGCTCGGCGCGCTGTTGTGCTACGCGACGCAGGCGCTGGCTGGGTTCTTGGTGTGGCGGGTCATCGCGGGCAACGACGAGAAGCCCTGCACGCGCTTTGGCGCCGCGCTGCTCGTCGGACCCTGTGCCGTGACGCTGCAGATGCTCGGCTACCACGGCTTGGGTGTGCCGTACCAGGTGTTGTGGTTGGCCTTGCCGTGGTGGGTGCTCGGCCTCCTGAGCTTCTACTTCCGCGGTTCTTCGCGGCCGAGTCTTCGTCCCGCGTTCCTGCCCATGCTGGTCGGCGCACTGCTGTTCCTTTGCATCGCCGCGCGTGGGTTTGCGTTTCCGATCCACGTCGGCGACGAGGTGAACAACTTCGCGTTGTTCGCCAAGGTGTTTGGCTCGCTCGGCAGCCTAGCTCAAGATCGCCTCACCACCTTGGTGGAGCCCGGCCACGTCGAGTATCCGCATCTGGTGGCACTCAATCAGGCATGGCTGTTCGCGCTCGACGGCGACACCGCCCCGTTCACCGCGCGCGGCTTCGACGTGCTCGGCGCGCTGGCGTTCTTGCTGCTGTGCTTGGGCATGAGTCCGCGTGGCAAGACAAGCGCCGCGGCGGTCTGCGTGGTTTGCATCGCCACACCCGAAGTGCTGCGCACCGCGATTGGCTTTGCCGACGTGCGCTTGCTCGCCACGTTCATGCTGCTCGGGCAAGAAGTCGGCCGGCTTTGGCCGGGGCGCGATCCTCGCGCGCCGTGGGGCGTGGCCGTCGTGCTCGGCACCGCGGCGCTGACCAAGAACGAAGGGCTGGCGATCGCCGGGGTCGCGATGCTGGTCCTGCTGCTCGCGGTCGTGCGGCAGCGTTCCTTCTGGCGCGGCGGGGCGGCCCTCGCCTTGGCGCTCGCCTTGCTCGCGCTGTGGCCCGTCGTTCGCCTGTCGCTCGGTCTGAGCATGCCCTACGTCGATCGCGCGCTGTCGCTGCCGCTCGCCGAGCTGTCGACGCAGACCACGCGCGTGCTTTGCGAGTGGGCGCGGCTCATGTTCCCGCTCGACTCGGGGGGCCTCCAGCAGTGGGGCCTGTTCTGGTGGGTGGCCGCGCCGATCGTGGCGCTGCGCCTTCGCCGCGACCGCGCCGCGCGCTGGCTCGCGCTCGCCTGGCTGCTGCACCTTCTGCTCTACACCTACGTGCTGGCCGCGGCGCGACCCGGCGACCTCGATGCGCTGCTCGGCGTGACGGCATCGCGCCTCTTGCTGCACACCATGGCGTGGCCGTTGCTGATCGTGCTGCGGCCGGCGCTCGGCAACGACGCTACCGCCGCTGCGGTTGCCCGGCCTGGCGCTGATCCTGCGTCACCTTGATGCGGCGCGGCAGCGGGAACGAATTCGGCGCGGCCGTCAACCGCGCCTTCTCTTCGTCGGCATCGCGCGGTCGCAGGTGCCGCACCATGGCGTTCTCGTCGCACGCAAAGACTCACACGCTGTCGAGATCGAGCACCACCGGCGGCTGGATCGGCCGATAGCGCACATCGCACGTCGAAGCGTTCACCACCTGAGTGTCGCCGGCGCGAAAAGTGCCATAGCCCTCGTGGATGTGACCGCACACGAACACGCGCGGGCGCACGCGCGCGATGGCTTCAAGCAGATCCTGACAGCCCACGTGCTCCCCGGCCACCGTGCGATCGCCGAGCCCCATCGGCGGACCGTGCGTCACCAACACGTCGGTCCCGTCGGGGATCAGGTCCCACTTCGCGCGCAGCGCCGCGCCGCGTTCCAGATTAAACGCCCAGTCGTAGAACCACGGCTGCCAAGGTGAACCCCAAAAGCGCAGGCCGGCCACCTCCGCGGCCTCGTCCTGCAAGTAGGTGCAGCCGTGCAGCATCGCGCGGGCGCGCGCTGGCTGCCGTTCGAACAACCAGTCGTGGTTGCCGGCGATCACCACCTTGTGCGCGTGCGGTTGGGCGCGCAGCCAGTCGGCGAACGCGGCCACTTCGTCGACGCTGCCGTGGCCAGTGAAATCGCCGGCGTGGACCAGAACGTCGCCGTCGGGCAACTGCAAGTCAGCCTGCCGGTTGTGCGTGTCACTGATGCAAACGAGGCGAACCTTGCCCATCGAGCGCAAGCGTGGCGCGCGCCGGCACGCGCTGCAACAGCGAGGCTGCGCTGTGGGGGGCGGTTACCGGCTGGCTATGCGGCGCGGTCCCGCTCGTGCGCTGACCCAGTGTTGCGGGTCTGCGGTCGGCCCGGTTTTCTTGGTGACAGCCTTCGCGGCCCGGTGCTGTTGGTGGCGTCTCCAACAACGAAACCAACCATGAAAACCATCAAGACAATGTCCACTTCGTTCGCTTCCGCGGTCGCCTTGCTGTCCGTGCTGACCCTGGCGGGTGTCTCGGCCGCCCAGAGCCGGCCGACCTTCCTGACCCCCACGCAGATGCCCGCGCCGGTCAACGTGGCCGGCACAAACAGCTACAGCATCGCGCTCAGCGCCGACGGGCTGCAGGCGATGGTCGAGACCGACCGCGCCGGTGGGCGCGGCGGTCGCGATCTGTTCCTCCTCCAGCGCGCGACCACGCAGTCGAGCTTCACCTCGTATGGGCCGATGGGATTCTGCGGGGCGTACGACGAAGGGAGCGGGCAGTTCCTCTGGGATGGCATCGGCGACCTGTTCAGCAGCAATCGGCCCGGCGGGCACGGGGGCTACGACCTGTATGCGGGAAGCGGCACGAACTCGTTTGCGTTTCCTAACAACGACACGCTGAACAGCCCCTGGGACGACGCCGAACCCTCCCTCACCAGCGACGGCCTCGAGTTCTTCTTCACCTCCAACCGCCCAGGCAGCCTCGGCGGCAAGAGCATCTGGCGTTCGACGCGCGCACAGGTCAACGACGCGTGGGGATCCCCCGTGCCACTGACCGCCATCGATTCCGCCAACCACGAGCAGTCACCGAGCCTCACCGACGACGGGCTGTGGCTGTTCTTCTCCAGCAATCGCGGCGGCAACTTCGACATCTACGCCGCGGCCCGCAGCACCAGGCAAGCGCCGTTCGGCGCACCGGTCCGCGTCGCCGAGCTCTCCGGCCCCAATCACGACATCGGCATCGAGATCGCGCCGCAGGACGCGCAAGCACTGGTCACGGTGATGATCAACGGCCGCGCGGTGATCATGTTCGCTCCCGCCGGCTCCGGTCCCGCGTCGCTGCCAGGCACCGCGCTCTCGGCCTCGGACACCGTCGCCCCGGGCGAGATCTTGTCGGTGCACCTGCGCGCGCCAGTCGGACACTACGGCATCGTGATGCTCGGTGCGCCGATCGCGCCGGTCCAGGTCGGCATCGGCGAGCTGAGGGTCAACCCGGTCGCCGTGATGGTGCTCGACGCCGCCGTCTTGGGCGAGGACCAGGTGCGCTTGATCCAGACGCTGCTGCCCGAGAACCCGCACCTGCGCGGCATGAAGGTCGCGCTGCAGGCGCTGACCGGTCTCGCGCCACAGCTCCGGCTGACGAATGCGGTCGTGGTGACCGTGCAGTGACGATCACTCCTGGTCTGGCGGTTGCTGCGTGCGCATCGCGATCTCGGCGATGCCGCGGTACACCAGATTGCGCACCGCGCCCTCGGTCTTGCCCAGCTTCTCCGCGATCGCGGCGTAGTCGAGGCCGACAACGCGGCGCAGGAGGATCGCTTCACGACGGTCCTCGGCCAGGTTCGCAAACGCCGCCTCGAAGGCGGCGAGATCCTCGCGCGCCACCGCATGCCGGCTCGGTGTGCACAGGGTTGCATACGCGTGCTGCAAGCCGTCGCTGTCGTCGCCGCTGGCTGCCGCCACCTCGCGCGCGACGTCGCGCCGGCCGGCGCGGTGGTGGCGGTGCTTGTTGTGCACCTTGTGCAGCGCGTGCGTGAACAGCCAGTGCCGGAACTCGGCTTCGCCGGTGAAGCGGAAGCGCGGCAGGTCGGCCAGCACCTCGCGGCAGACCGACTGCACGATGTCGTCGTCGCCTTCCTTGCGCCGCACCAGCGCGCCGGCCTTGAGACGCACGAAGGCACGCAACGAAGACAGGTGCTTGGTGAGCAGATCGGCGATCGCGTGTTGGTCGCCTTCGCGCGCGCGTGCGATCAGGATCTCGCTGGGGTCGCTCATCGGTGTGCCGTCACTTGCCCTCGACCGCCGCCCGCGCCTCGGCAACGAAGCTGAGCGCTTCCTGATCGGCAGTGCCCTGCGCGACGACCTCCTCGAGACGGCCGAGCAACCTCTTCGCCTCGTCGTGGTTGCCAAGCCTATGCTCGGTCATGGCGAGGAAGGCGAGATCGATGGAGTCATCGGCTTTCCCTGCCGCGACGGCGAGCTCGCGAGATCGCAGCAAGGTCGTGCGCGCCTCGGCGTAGTCCTGGCACCGGTAGTGAGCGACGCCGAGCGTATTGACGTGGGACCAACTCGGCTTCAGCTCGACGGCTCTCGCCGCCAGGCGAAGCGCGCGACGCGCATCGTCGGGCGGATGGAGGCCTGAATGTCACGCCGCCCCATTGTGGCCTTGGGCGGGAACAGGGTTGCATGGAGCACGGTATCGAACGAGGCCATAGATCGGGGGCGTGGGCACGGCCGACGTTCGGCTACGATTGCGCCAATGGGCGTCGACCGCGACCAGATCTTGGCCAACTTGCGCCGCCGCGACGAACAGCATCGACGCGAGGGACAGGTGCGTGCGGCGCAGCTCCTTGCCTACCTACCGGCCGCGATTGCGCTGTTGACACAGCGCTACGGTGCCCGACGCGTGACGCTGTTCGGGTCCCTGGCCCGTGGCGATGCAACCGCGCGCAGCGATGTTGATCTCGCGTGCGAGGGGATCGAGCCATCCCGCTACTTCGATGCACTCGCCGACTTGATGACCCTGTTTTCGGCACCGGTGGATCTGGTTCGCCTCGAGGAGGCGCCCGAGTCATTGCTCCAGCGCATCGCAGCAGAAGGGAGGGTCGCGTGAAGGAGCGGCTCCAGCTCCTTAGGGCTGAGATCCAGAACGATCGTGCTGCGCTCGCCGAACACGTGGTCGAGCTGCGCACCCTCGACCTTGGTCCGCACGGCACTGGTGGTGATCTGGCGCGTGCGGCCGTCGCTTTGCACCACGGCTACAGCGCCATCGAGACGATGTTCCAGCGCGTCGCGCGAGCCTTCGACGGTGGTGAGCCCTTGGGCTGCAAGAGCCGCGAAAGCTCGCGGGGCGCGCGAAATCTACGACGGTCGTAATTCGCCATGACGCTCAATTCGCCACTACTCAGCGCGGCAGAGCCGCAACCAACGAGACGCGAGGGCGTCTGCATGAACGGCTCTGCCGCGAGTCGTGAGCCGTAAGACGTAAGCCCTAAGTCCCAGACCGGGTCTGGATCTCCCCCTGAGCATCGCCTGCAGTTTCCGACGCCCGCTTGTGGCTGAGTCGATGAAAGGTCACAACATATTGTAAATATGGGACTTGTACAAAAACTCGCCTCTCACTATCGGATGCTGGATGCGAAACC
>JANPER010000057.1:0-32915 GCA_031423015.1 Planctomycetota bacterium
GTCCTGGAGGCCTTCTGGGGGCCTCTGCTGGCCACGAGGCAGTAGGCGGACAACGCGTTCCGTGGCGTCTTGGCGCCTGCTCCAGGCATCGGGGCTTCCACCCGGCTCCCACTCGGAGGTTACAGCTGCTTTAGGAGAACCTCACTTCGCATCTCGTTGGTTGCGGCTCTGCCGCGCTGAGGCGAGGGCGGGTGGCGGGATGGCAAAGCCATGCCCCACCCCTACCGGCCCTACCGGCCAAGCCGGGTGCTCACCGCAGCCCACAACGTGAAGTCCGGCGACACATAAGGCCCCAGATCCTCGCCAAGCGCCAGCTCGATGAACGTGTGGTCGTCGCACGCAACACGAAAGCCGGCCCACAACAGCCACTGCAGATCAGCCGCCCGATCGAAGCCGAGATCCCGCAGCACCGAGGTCTCGACTTGAGTCTGCAGATGCAGACTCAGACCATCGGCCACGCGCAGGCTGCCACCAAACCCACCCGCGGCGACGTCCCGAAGATCGAGCCCGGCGCGCTTCGCTGGCCCCGAGTCGGACACGAACGCGTAGTGACCATGCGCGAACAAGTCGAACATGCCGACGCGCAGGTCGCCCACCAAGCCCAGCGCGACGTCGACGCCGCCGTTGCCGAAGCCGGCGTTCTCGTCGCCGGTCGGCAGCTCCACCAACGCGCGCGCCGACACTGCGCCCTGGTCGCCGCCAAGCAGGCGCACTCGCGCGCCCAGCGGCAGGTCCATGATCTGCACTTCGTACGGCTCGACCGACAGAGCGACATCGTTGCCGACCCGCGCCTCGATGCCGTAGTCGTTGCGCGCCGCGCTGTCGCGGCCCTGATTTGCAAAGCCGAAGAAGTCGTGCCAGCCGATTACGAACGAGTCGAGGAAGCCACCGCCGGCGTAGCCAAACGGCAGCTCCACCTCGAGCTCGACGCCAGCACCGACCCCGACGCGCACATCGAGCGCGGCGCGCGTGTTCTCGCCGTCCAACGTCAGAGTCCGGCCGCCCGCGCTGCCCGTCAACCAAAGACTCGTATGCGCCACGTCGGCGCGCAGCACAGCTTGCCCCGGCGACAGCACCTGCGCCGGCACCGGGTCGAGATGCGGCGCCAGCAGCTGCGCTGGGTGCTGGTCACGCACCGGCAGCGGCCCGGCGTGGCGCGGCAGCGTGCCGCACCCGAGCCCCGCACCAACCGCCGCCAAGATCGACCACCGCAACCACGCACGATGCATGGCGCGCCCTTGTAGCCATCTCGCGATCCCAACGCCCGATCCGCCTCCAACTGACGACCCGAAATGCCGATAACCGAGCGGCGGCCTTTCCCCCACCCCGGGCCGCCGTACACTTTTGCGCTTCCCCACGTATGAGTTTCATCGCGCGCCGCCCCATCGTCCTCGCTGGATCCTCGCTCTATCTCTTGGCTTGCTCCCAGGGCGGCAAGCAGGACCGCATCGAGAGTGAAGTGCGAGTGACGGCCGAGCACCACATGTTCGGGTTCAAGGCGGAGCAAGCGTTCCCGCAGTTTCCGATCCGCGCGGAGAACTTGCAGGTCGAGAGCGGGGTGCTCGCGTTCAACGACCAGAGCCAATGGACGCTCGATGGGAACGCCGGGAGCCGCTACGAGCTGGCGAAGACCGGCGCGCTGGTGTTCCGCGTGCCCAACGGACGCAACGCCGACCTCGTGTTCCAAGGCGCCTACGGCCTGTCCGGCGAAACCGGCCTCTTCTTCTTTGCCGACACGGTCAAGCCCAAGGTTGGCTTGTTCTTCGGCGCGCGCACCGTGCGTGCCGCCGCCAACGTCATCGGTGACTTCCACGTGTTCTCGCTCCTCGTCCTGACGACCCCCAACGCCGTGGTCGGCCCCAACAGCGTGGCACGCGCCTTCGCGGGCAGCCTGACCACCAACGCAACCGGGGACGTGACGGCGGGTGCCGGCCGTGAATCGACCGGCTCCGACCTGACGTTCACCGGCAACCTCCGCGCGTTCAACGACGGCACCGTCGAGGTTGGCCTCAGCCTGGATACGCCTACTCTGCGCACGCCGCGCTCGTTCACCACCGCCGCTACGGTCACGCAGTCGCTGCCGGTCACCACCAGCGTGATGCTCGGGCACGAGACCGCCGACAACGACGCCGCCGGCATGGTGGCTTTAGTGCGCAAGCGCGACGGCCGCGCCAACCTCGCGGATCTCGCCGGCGACTACTGGGTCGGCGCGCTCACCGTGTTCGCCAATCCGTCCAACGCAGGCACCGAAGGCAGCTACGGCACGCTCACGGTGACGGCGACCGGCGGCTGGCGGCTCGATGCCAAGGACAGCACCGCGACGTATCGTTTGAGCGGGTCGATCGAGATCGACGCCGACGGCACGATTCGCCTGACGAACAGTGCGACGCGCGAAGCCTGGAAGGGCGCCTTCGATCAGGACTACCAGACCATCGTGATCGCCGACCACGACATCACCGGCGCCTCGGCGAGCCGGCCAGAGTTGAACCTGTTCCTTGCACTGCGGAAGGCGACGACGACGCCGTAAGGGCCACGCGGGCACAACAAGGTGCCGGTGGAAGCCACCGGCTCAAACATTCTGGCGCGCAGTCCCGGCTTGATCGCCCCGGCCGCCAGCAGCCCTCCGGTGCCAGTGCGCCGTCCGCCTGCTGACCGGGCGTCGAGGCCGGTGGCGGCGTCGAGGCCGGCATGTGCACCTCAACTGCGCGGGGTCCACAGCCGAACTACGCCCCAGGGAAGCGTCTTTGACACCACTGCGCACGAACGCGTCGACGCGACGTTTGCACGGCGGGATCGCGCTCGTCTTCGGTCTGTTCGGCGCCGCCTTGCCGGCCCAGGCCGGCGACGACGGTCCGCCTGCCGACGGAATCGTCTTCCATGCCTTCCCGGAGGCGGACTCCTACCGCCGCATCGTCCGCGACGTTGACCAGCAGGCGCGCACGACCATCGAACGGCAGTTGCCGTTCAAGGTGCACTTCGACGAACTGGGCGCGCACACCTTGTTCGTCGCCTTCCGCGGGCGCCAGCCGATCGGGTTCATCTATCTGCGCTCCGAGGAGGCCGAGTGGGGCTTGGCCGAGATCGCCTGGTCGATGACCCTCGACCTGCACGTGCTCGGCTTCCAGTTCCTCCGCGGCCGCGGTCTGCATCAGCGGGAGCTGGAGTCCTCTGCCTTCGCCAAGCAGCTCGTCGGCTGCGACCGGACTCGGCTCGAGGCGCTGCTCGCCGGCAAAGCCCAGGCTGACGCCCTCGTCCCGCAACGTGCCGCGGAGTTGGCCGCCACCGGGCTGCGTTCCGGCGCCAAGGCCCTGCTGGTCACCGACACGGTGTGGCCCGAAGAAATCGCCAAGCTCCAGGATCTGGGAAGGGGCTTCGACTCCTTCCCCTCGGCGGAGCGCTTCCTGCGCAAGGTCGTGCAGTTGGATCTCCAGGTCGGCGACGCCAAGCAAACGGTGGCGGCCAACATCGTGCGCGCGATCGGCAAGGGCAACACGCCGCTCGGTGCCGTGGTGCGTTCGCAAGCCCGCATCGGCAACGGCGACCTGCTCCTGCGCTGGGTCATCGACGGCGACCTTCGCATCATGCACATCGTGCCGGTGCGGTCATGGGCCAGCGACGAACTGCGGCTTCTGTGCAAGGAGCTGGAAGGCCACCGCCTGGTGGATCTGCCCGCTGGCGACAACCGACTGCTGCCCATCGCGCGCGGCCTCGGCGAAGTCCTGTTGCGCCTCAACACCACCAAGGTGACCCGATGAACCTCAAGATCCACACCGGCCGGTTGTTGGCGGTGTGCACGGTCACCGGCTTCCTGATCGGCTCCGGCCTGGTGCTCGGCTACCGGCAGGTCGACAACGCCGCCTACGATCTCGGCTCGCAATCGATCGCACTGCACGAGGTCGACAACCTGCGAACGCAGCTCGACACCTACCTGCACGCGGCCGACCTGGTCCTGCATCGCGAGCAGAGCTACATGCTCAACAGCACGCTGCGCTGGGCGGCCGGCATCTTCCAGGCCACGGATCGCCTTGGCGGCGCTGCGCTGGCCAGCGACAAGACCGAGCACATCGCGCAGATCGCGACCGACGTGCGCGCCATCCAGGAACTGATCGATCAGGGCGCCTCGTGCCACGGCGCCGAGCGCAAGGATCGCCTCGCGTCCCTGTGGACCGCGGCCGACGCCATCGCCAAGCCACTCGTGCGCAAGGTCGAGGACCTCGCCGACCAGATGCAGCGCCGCTCGCGCTACCACGAGCAGGACCTCGAGGAACGGCGCCTGTTCCTGCAGTTGCTGTCGTGGGTGGCCGCCATCGTCTACGCCGCCATCGTCCTGATGTCGTGGTTCTGGTCGGTGCAGACGATGGTCCGTCCGATCGAGCGCCTCAGCGACGCCGCCGAACGCGCGCAACTCGACAACAGTGCCTTCCGCGTGGAGGAGAGCGGACCCGACGAGGTCCGCCGCCTGACGCGCAACATCTCCGCGTTCGTGCGCACGCGCGCCGAGTTCCTGGCGACCATGTCGCACGAACTGCGCACGCCGCTGAACGGCATCATCAACATGAACGAGTTGATGCTCGACACCCGGCTGGACGCCGAACAGCGCGACCTGGTGACCTCGGCCAAGTGCGCCGGCGAAGCGCTGCTGGCCATCATCAACGACATCCTCGACTTCTCGAAGATCCAGGCGCACCGGCTGACGATCGAGCAAGCCCCCTTCAACGTGCGCGAGCTCGTCGATGGTGCCGTCGACATCCTCGCGGCGACCGCAGCAAGCAAGGGCCTGGAGCTGGCGGCGATCGTCGACCACCGCGTGCCGGTGATCACGGTCGGCGATTCGACGCGCTTGCGCCAGGTGCTGGTCAACCTGCTCAACAACGCGATCAAGTTCACGGCGCACGGCCGCATCTCGGTGCGCGTCGAGGCCGAGGCGTCGGATCCCACGCGGCTGCGCTTGTGCGTACAGGACACCGGCGTGGGCATTCCACCGGAGACCCAGCGCACGCTGTTCCGGGCCTTCCAGCAGGGCGACTCGTCGACCACGCGCAAGTTTGGCGGCACCGGCCTGGGCCTGGCGATCAGCCGCGAGCTGGCGACCCTGATGGGTGGCGAGATCGGCGTCGACAGCGAAGTCGGCGTCGGCTCGAAGTTCTGGTTCACGATTCGCATCGGCAACGATGCGGCGGCGGTGGTCAGCAACCCGCCGCCGGAGCTGCCACCGCGCAAGGTGGTGGTGATCAGCAGTCGCCTCGCCATCCGCGAAGGCCTGCAGCAGCGCTGCCTCGCGCTCGGACTCGCGGCAGAGCAGGTGCGCGGGCTCGCTGATGCAGCCGCCGACCACGCGAGCCTCGAGCCGGGGAACTGGGTCGCAGTCGATGCCGAGGGCTGCGGCGACAATCTGCCAGCACTGCTGGCGAGCATCCGCGCCTTGGTGGGCCCGGCGGGACGGATCGCCGTCTGCCAGCCGCGGCTCGGCCGCCACCAGAGTGCAGAGACCCTGGGCGTCGACGTCGACCGGCTGGCGCTCGCCACCGAACTCACCAGCATCCGGCAATGGCTTGCGGGAGAGGGCCGACCCGGCAACGTCGCCACCGCCGCAGTGCCGCCAGCCGATGTCCGGCTGCGCGGGCGCGTGTTGGTGGCGGACGACAGCCCGATCAACCGCCAGATCGCGCGCGTGTTCCTCGAGCGCGCCGGCTGCGAAGTCGTCACCGTCGACGACGGCCAGGCGGCGATCGACCACCTGCTGGCACACGCCTGCGACGTCGTGCTGATGGACTGCCAGATGCCACGACTCGACGGCCTCGAAGCCACGCGTCGCATCCGGGCGCTGGAACGCGACCGCGGCCTCGCCAGCGGCATGCCGCCGCGCCTGCCGATCCTCGCCCTGACCGCCGCGGACGACGCCGAGGACCGGCAAGCCTGCACCGACGCCGGCATGGACGGCCTGCTCGGCAAGCCGTTCGCACCGCGCGACCTGGTGGCCGTCGTGCAGCAGGCGTTGTCGCTGGCGCCGGCGGCCGCCACGCCGGCAAAGCCGGCGGCCACGACCAAGGGCCGCATCCTGATCGTCGACGACAACGCGATGAACCAGCGCGTGCTCAAGGCGATCGTCGAACGCGCCGCGTTCGAGACCGTGCTGGTGGAGAACGGTCAGCTCGCGGTCGACTACGTGACCAACAACTCGTGTGACCTGGTCCTGATGGACTGCCAGATGCCGGTGCTGGACGGCTGGGAAGCCACGCGCGTGATCCGCGAACTCGAATCCCTCGGCCGTCTGCCGCGCAGCCGCCGGTCGCCGCTGCCGATCCTGGCGGTGACGGCCAACGCGATGGATGGCGACCGCGACAAGTGTCTCGCCGCCGGCATGAACGACTACCTGACCAAGCCGGTCAAGCAACAGCGCCTGCTGGAGGCCGTGACCGAACACCTACAGAAGGCGCGAGCCCGGGCGTGAACCTGCTGCCGATCGAAGACGAGTCTGCGTTGTCCTGTGGAAAGCGAACATGACCGACGACCGCAAGCGCAAGCCTGAGCCGCCAGCACGACCGAAGGCGACATTCGGCGGTGAGACTGTCGAGCCGCGCATCCTGATGTCGGTGACGTGGCTTGCCCCTGGCACCGCCGGCAACGACACGATGGTCGGCACCGCCGGCAACGATGGCCTGCAGGGCCTCGGCGGCAACGACACGCTGATGGGGAATGGCGGCGACGACATCCTGCGCGGCGGGCTCGGCGACGATTCGCTGCAGGGTGGTTCCGGTATCGACCTGGCCGATTACTCGACCGCCACCGGCAGCGTGACCGTGTCGCTGCAGACCAACACCGCCACCGGCGCGGACGGCAGCGACACCTTGAACAGCATCGAGGGCGTCACCGGCTCGGCGTTCGACGACGTCATCACCGGCAGCATCGGCAACGACACGCTGAGCGGCGGGGGTGGCAACGACACGATCATCTCGAGCTTCGGCAACGACACGGTCGACGGTGGCACCGGCGTCGACACGATCGACTACCGCAACGCGATCTCCGCCGTGACGGTCGACCTCACCAGCGCGGGGCCGCAAAATACTGGCTTCGGCGGCGGCATCGACACGCTGAGCAACCTCGAAGGCATCGTCGGCAGCCTGCACAACGACACGTTCGCCTTCACCAATCCCGTCGACGGCGCGGTCTACACCGTGGATGGCGGCGTCGGTAGCGACAAGATCGACGTGTCGGGCTTCGCCTCGTCAGCCGTCACGTTCACCAACGGCCACATCACCATCGACCTCGGCGGTGGTCAGTCGTTCGGGATCGACTACAGCAACGTCGAGACGATCAAGTTCGCCGACGTGAACGCGACCGTGGTCACGTCGAACCTCACGGTTGGTTCGTTCGTCAACTCGGGCATCTTCATCGACGGCGACGAGGCGTTCCGCATGGACGTCGGCGGCGCGGGGTCTCTCGACTGGAGCTACGACACCGCCACGGACACGCTGACGATCGCCGACACGAACGGCACCAACGCCACGACCAGCGTCGAGATCACCGACCTGAACGGCACCGACCTCGCCGTCGGCACGATCACGATCGACGAGAACCTCGGCAGCCTGGTCAGCAACGTCGACATCGACACGATCGAGATCACCAGGAACTCGACGACGATCAGCTCGATCACGATCGGCGACGGCGGTGGTACGCTCGGCACGTTCCGCACCACGACGGGCACCATCGATGCACCGACAACGATCCACGCCGATGTGGGCGCAATCGACCTGAGCAACAAGCTGAACGGCCCACTGGTGGTCGACGGCGACCTCGGGTCGCTGACGATGGGGCAGCTCGACGTCAATGGCGGCATCACGGTACACGGCAATGCCGGCTCGCTGACCATGGGTGACGTGCTCGGCACGGTCCAGGTCGACGGCAACGTGGGCGCCTTGTCGACGGCCTACGTCGCCAACGACATCACGGTCCTGGGCGACCTGGGCAGCGCCGGCATCACGTCGGTCGCGAGCGGCGCCACGATCACCGTGCAGAGCGCCGTCGGCACGCTCGACTTCCAGGTGGGCGGCGTGCAGCACGGGGGAACGTTCGCGACCCCCACCCACTTCATCTTCGACGGCGCCACGCAGACGGCCGTCACGATCGGTACCAATGTGGCGCCCATCGCCCACGCCGGGCCCGACCAGGTCGTGAACGAAGGCGACCTGGTGACGCTGTCGGGGATCGGCAGCACGGATGCCGACGGCGACCGGCTGAGCTACACATGGGTGCAGACCGCAGGCCCCACCGTCGCGCTGAGCAGCAGCAACGGCGCGCAACCGACGTTCACGGCGCCCCAGGGCCTGACCAACTCCTCGGTGACGTTCAACCTGATCGTGGGAGACGGCACGACCTCGTCCCTCGTCGACTCGGTCACGATCACGATCAACGCGGACAACGATGCGCCGACCGCAAACGCAGGTGTCGACCAAACGGTGAGCGAAGGCGACACGGTCACGCTGACCGGCCTTGCCAGCACCGACCCCGAGGCCCAGGGACTCACCTACACCTGGGTGCAGACCTCGGGCCCCGGCGTCACGTTGAGCAATGCCAACGCGGCGCGGCCGACGTTCACGGCGCCCGAAGGGCTCACTAACACCGCAGTGCAGTTCTCGCTCACTATCAGCGACGGGACCAACACCTCCAGCGTCGACAGCGTCACCGTCACCATCAACGCCGACAACGATGCGCCGAGTGCAGAAGCCGGCGACGACCAGGCAGTCAGTGAAGGGGACACCGTGACGCTGACCGGCGTCGCCAGCAGCGACCCCGAAGCCCAGGGCCTCACCTACACCTGGGTGCAGACCTCGGGCCCAGCCGTCACGCTCAGCAACGCAACGACGTCGCAGCCGACCTTCGCGGCGCCCGAAGGCCTCACCAACACCGCGGTGCAGTTCTCGCTCACCGTCAGCGACGGTACCAGCACGTCGAGCGTCGACACGATCACCGTCACCATCAACGCCGACAACGATGCGCCGAGCGCCAATGCCGGCACCGACCAGACCGTCACCGAAGGCCAGACGGTCACGCTGACCGGCGTCGCCAGCAGCGACCCCGAAGCCCAGGGCCTCACCTACACCTGGGTGCAGACCTCGGGCCCAGCCGTCACGCTGAACAACGCAACCACGGCGCAGCCGACGTTCACCGCGCCTGAGGGCCTCACCAACACCGCGGTGCAGTTCTCGCTCACCGTCAGCGATGGCACCAGCACGTCGAGCGTCGACACGGTCGCGATCACCATCAACGCCGACAACGATGCGCCGACGGCGAATGCCGGGGCCGACCAGACCGTGAAGCCGAGCGACACGGTGCAGCTGCGGGCAACGGGTGGCGACCCCGAAGGCAGCTCGTTGTCCTACGCGTGGCGCCAGGTCAGTGGCAGCCCGGTGACGATCAGCGATCCGACCACGGCCGCGCCGACCTTCGTTGCCCCTGGCGCCGCCGCGGGCGAGACGCTGATCTTCATCGTCGACGTGAGCGATGGCGCCACGACCACGACCGACACGGTCGCCATCGCGGTCGCCGCGAACGCGGCCCCCGAAGTGCGCGTCGAGGCGTCCCCGACTGCCAACTCTGGCGACCCAATCGCCCTGTCGGCGATCGCCACCGACGCCGATGGCGATGGTCTGCGCTACACCTGGACGCAGCTGAGTGGCCCACCCGCGACTCTCATGGCCACCGACCAACCGAGGGTCTCGTTCGTCGCCCCGTTCGTGTCGCACTCGACGGTGCTAGTGTTCCAGGTCGAGGTCACGGACGGCACTTCGACTACCGCGCGGGTGGTTGCGGTCTCTGTCGAGCCGATCATCGTCGACGAACCAACAACCGGCGCGCCGGACCCGGTTCCCGCCCCACCGGCACCACCGGCACCACCCGCATCGACGCCCCCGCCGGTCGAGATGGAGACCCCCCAACCAACTTCGCCGCGGCCGGCGGCGGCGCCGGCAGAGTCGGGCGAGCCGCCGCACACGACCACCGACGCGTCGAGCAGCAGCGGCGCCGTGACGAGTGCGGCGCCTGGCGACTCGAACAACGTCCCCCGGACCAGCGCCAGCGCCGACGTGTCCGCGCCCGAGACAACGCCGAACAGCCGCGACGACGCGGGGGACGCCGAGGCGCAGCTTCTGGCGAGCGACCCGCAGAACGGCCAACCCGACCTCGTGGTGGCGACGGCCGGACGCGATGTCGAGCTCGCGCCGACCCTGCCCGTCCCCGCCGGCGGCGACGTGAACTACGTCTGGAAACAGACCGCTGGCACGGTCGTCGCCTTCGACGAGACCGCGGATGGCAAGCTGCGCGTCCGACTTCCCGAGGTGTTCAGCGAGGAAGAACTGGTGTTCGAAGTGGAGATGCTGTCCGGCGCCGAGCGCGTGGTGCAGGAGATCACCGTCCAGGTCCAGCCCGTGTCGATGACGGCACGCCCGCTCGGAATCGACGATGCTGGCCGGGTCGAGATCCAGTCCGCCGCGGTCGAGGTGAGCGACGCAACCGGGCACGGCCTGGGTCGAATGTGGGCTGCGTTGGTGTCGTTCTTCGCCACCAAGCCGGGCCGCTCCGAGCGCTAGCTCGAATCCCGGGAAGGCTGCCGCAGCTGAAGCACCCGCGCCATGAGGCGATCCGCGGCACCGTTGCGCAGGGTCATGCCGGCTGCCGATGAATGACCCGCAGGACTTGTTCCTGCCGGGGGAATGAAATGCACAAGACGCTCTGTTCGGTGGGAGGGGTGGCCCTGCTGTCGACCCTGTCGTCGATCTGGTCGCCGCACGCGGCGACACCGGCGCCGTTCGAGGGCCCGCTGATCGGCGTCACCCTTGCCAGCAAGCGAGCCACGGTGGCCCCCGAGCAGGACGGCAACATCGTCGCCGTGCCCGTCGCCGAAGGCGATCGGATCGCCGCCGGCGCCACGCTGTTCCAGCTCAACTCCCGGCTCGAGGAACTCGAGGTCGATCGGCTGCGCGAACTCGCGCAGTCTGACGTGATCGTGCGCCGGGCCGAGGCCAGCCTGCGTCACGCCGAGCAGGAAGTGAGCCGCGTGCGCGACCTGCGCGACAAGGACATCTCGAGCGACCGCGACCTGCAGGCCCAGGCGCTCGAAGTCGAACTCGCCAAACTTCGGCTCGAGCAGGCGCACCTGGAGCACACGCAAGCGAACAATGAACTCGCCCAGGCCGTCGAGCGTCTCGCCCAGCGCACGGTCCGCAGTCCGTTTGCGGGGATCGTGACGCAGCGCTTCAAGTGCGAGGGCGAGTCCGTGGAACGGTTCGTGCCCGTGCTGGAGGTGATGAGCCTGGACCCACTGTGGGTCGAGTTCGACTGTCCAGTGGCGGACGAGCATCAGTTCCGCGTCGGCGGCGATGTCGTGGTGGCGCCCGCGGTGCGGCCGGACGACTCGCGCCACGCCAAGATCCTGTTCGTGTCGATGAAGGCCACCGCGGCGAGCCACACCTTCATGGTGCGCGCGGCAGTCGCCAACGAAGATCTGCGCTGGAAGGCAGGGCTGAAGGTCTTGGTCAAGCCGCCGGTGTCGCTCGAAACGCCCGCCCAACCAGGGAAATAGGAACGACGATGCCACACGACTTCGCCCGCAACGCCCCGGAGACCGATCGTCCGGACGACCTCCTCGACGACCTCGAACTGCGCTTGCGCACCGATGTCTCCAGCGCCCGCGGCCTCGCCACCTGCCGCCGCAAGGTCGCCGTGACCGTGCGCCCGGCGAACGCCCTCGACCGTGACGTGATCGCGACCGCGGGCTACACCTCCGAGCTGCGGCGTCTGGGCGCGGTCTGCCTCGTGTCCCGGCCGACGATGGTCGGCAGCTTCTTCTTGTTGACCTTTGATCGCGCCGACCTCGATGTGGCGCCGGCGCTCGCGGTCTGTGATCGCTGCGCCATGTTGGGCGACGCCTTGTTCGAGCTGAGCTTCAAGTTCGTGCAGGAGATCGACCTGCCCCTGGCCGGCGGCCAGGCTGACTAGGTGCCATGACCACCACGCACGAGGACCCCCTGGTCACGCCGCGCTCGGCGGCGATCTCGACCAGCCTGACATCGCTGCAGTGCGAGGTGCGTGCGCTGTTCTCGAACCGTCCGACCAATCGCGCCCTCGCCGAGGCGCTGCAACGCATCGGCACCAGGCTCGACGCCATCTACGCCGTGGTGCACACGCGCCTCGGGATCCACTTGCTGTCCGAAGAATGGAGCCAGCCGGGCAGCGAGATCAGCACCGCGGCGCGCGAACAGGTCAACGCGACGCTGTGGGAGGCGGTCTCCACCGAGGAAGCACGCAGTTCGCGGCTGACCGGTGCCGACGAGCGCCACGTGGTGGTGACCGCGGTCATGTACGACCAGGACGCCCAGCCGTCGGGTGGTGCCGCGGTGGTGCTGCACGATTGCGACCGCAATCGGATCGTGCAGGTGATGGCGCAGTTCGAGGGCGTGCTCGGCTATCTCTCCCTGCTGCTCGGCGACGGCCAGGCGAGCGACCGGAGGATCGCGGAACGGCGTGGGATCCAGCCGACGGCGGCGGCCGAGCACCCCGTGCGCCTGGCACACACCATGATCGCCGAGCTCGGCAACCGCTATGGGTTCGAGATCACGGCGATCGGTTTCGTGCACAAGGGCCACGTCGCCGTCGCCGCGATCAGCGGCGTCGAAGACCTGCGCGCCGCAAACCCGGGCGTCGCGTTGATCCAGGCGGCGATGGAGGAGTGCCTGGACCAAGCCAGCGTGATCGCCTACACCGGGCGCGACGAACGAGCGGCGCAGGACGACTGCCGACTGCACGCGCAGTGGAGCGCACAGGCGCAGGGCAACCCGGTCGCGTCGTTCCCGCTCGTGTGCATGGACGCGATCGTCGCGATCGTGTCGGTGAGCCAAGGTGCCGGCGCCCGCCTGTCGCGCGAGCAGATCGTCCTGGTCGCCGAGGAGATGTCCGGCTACGCCGCCCTGGTGCCCCTGTCGCAGGCGGCGACGCGAAGTCTCGGCGCGCATGCCGTGGCGTCGGCGCGCCGCGGGCTCTCGAACCTGGTCGGTCGCGGCCGCCGCCGGGCGCTGTCGCTGGCGGTGCTGTTCAGTCTGGTCGCCAGCTGGTTGGCCTTCGGTCACCTGCACTACACCTTCACGGTGCCCTGCGTGGTGAAGGCCGCCAATCGCCGCACAGTCTCCTGCCCGCGCAGCGGCGTCCTCGCCGAGCTGTTCGTGCGACCCGGCGATCGCGTGCGCGAGAGCCAGCTGCTGGCGGCCATCGACGCCAGCGAGGACTTCCTGCGCCGCACCGAGGTCAGTGCCGAGATCGGGTCACTCGAGGCGTTGATCGACCAGGCCGTGGCCAAGCGCGAGTCGGGTCAGGTCCGCATCCATCAGGCGCGCAAACACAGCCTGCAGGCGCAGCTCGCAATCATCGACGCCAACATCGCCCAGGCGCAGGTCCGCGCGCCACAAGGCGGCCTGATCCTGGCGGGCGATTTGCGCGAACGCGTCGGCAGCCGCGTCGAGATGGGCATGCCGATGTTCGAGCTGGCCCGCTACGACCGCGCCGCGATCGTGCTGCACATTCCCGAGAAGCTGGTGCTGGCGGCGCAGGAGGCGCAGAACACCAGGTTCGCGCCAGCCGCACACCCCGACCGCACCTACGAGCTCGATCAACTGACCATCGCACCGGCCAGCACTGTGATCGACGAACACAACGTGTTCGTCGGCGAAGCGATGGTGGCCATCGACCTGAGCCAGCTGCCACCGGGCATGGAGGGCACGGCTCACCTCGATGCCGGCCAACGCTCGGCGTGGTGGGTGCTGTCGCACCGGATCACCGACTGGCTGCGGATGAACTTCTGGCTCTGACATGACCCAGGTCAGCCGAACCGAGCGCGTGCTGAGTCCCCTGCGAGTCGGGCTGCGCAGCGACCTGCAGGTGTCGCGCCAGCGCACGCGCGGCGGCCCGCGCTACTTGGTGCACGACGCGGTGACGTTCCAGAACCACGCGCTCAGCGTGCTCGATTACCGGATCTTGACCAAGATCGTGCCGCACCGCACCCTCGGCGAGACGTTGCGCGTGCTGGTCAAAGACGGCGTGCTCGACGACAGCGAGGCGGACAAGGAGGGCTTCTACAAGTTCGTGCTGTGGTTGCACGGCACCGGCATGCTGCGGCTGCCGATCACCGGCGGTGACGTCACCTACGAGCGCTTCTGCCACAAGCAGGCGATGCGGAAGGGGCCGTGGTACCAGGTTCTGATGAACTGCAAGATCCCGCTGTGGAACCCGGACCTGTTCCTACAGCGGACGCTGCGGTACTGCGGCTGGCTGTTCTCCGGCGCCGGCCTGCTGCTCTGGCTCGTACTGCTGGCCGCAGTGCTATGGAAGTGCTTGGGCCGCTTCGACGAGCTCTTTGCCGAGGCCGGGCAAATGCTGGCTCTGCACAACCTGCCGATCCTGTGGATCGCGCTGGTCGGGCTGAAGGTGCTGCACGAGTTCGGGCACGCCTATGCCTGCAGGCGATTCGGCGCGCCGGTCCCGGAGATGGGCATCGTGATGGTGGTGATGACGCCCTGCGCCTACGTCGATGCCAGCGCCTCGTGGAGGCTGCGGGGCAGCCGACAGCGACTGATGGTCGCCCTGGCAGGCATGTACGTGGAGTCGTTCGTCGCCGCCATCGCCGCTCTCGCCTGGGCGGGTACCCAGCCCGGCCTCGCGCACGACCTGGCGTTCAACATCGTGGTGCTCGCCAGCATCGTCACCGTGCTCTTCAACCTGAACCCGTTGATGAAGTACGACGGCTACTTCCTGTTCTCCGACCTGCTCGGCGTCTTCAACTTGCAGCAGCGCGCCGCTGCCTTCCTCGGCGGTTGGGCCAGCTATTTGACCCTTGGCTCGCCGCGCCCACGCAACACCTACACCTCTGGGGAACGCTGGATGTACGGTCTGTACGGGCCGTGCGCGTGCGCGTACCGCTTGCTGCTGGCGTTCGCGGTGACCGCGTTCGTCGCCGTGCGCTGGCCGGGCACCGGCCTGTTGCTCGGCGCCATCTTCGCGTGGTCGCTGTTGATGCGGCCGCTGCTCCGCCTGCTGCATCGCCTCTGGAACAGCGGCGAGACCGCCGCCTTGCGCACGCGCAGCCGGATGGTCGCTGTCGGCGCCTTCGGCATCGTGCCGCTGCTGCTCGGCTTTCTGCCGATCTCGTGGAGCGTCGTCGCGCCAGGCATCCTCGACCCGCGCACGCGCGAATCCATCCGCGCTCCGGTCAGCGGCTTCATCACCAGCGTGGTCGCCAGCAACGGCCACAACGTCGCCAGGGGCGAACTGCTCTGCACGCTGCAGAACCCCGAACTGGACATGCGCCGCGTGCGCCTCATCGGCGAGCTGGAAGCCGAGTTGGTCAGCCTCGACGCCGTCGAGCTCGAGGATCCGACGCAGGCGGCGATCCACCAGACACGCCTCAGCTTCCTGCGCGCCAGCATCGAAGAGATCGACAAGCGCCTGCGGGCGATGTCGATTACCGCCGGGGCGGCGGGCACGGTCGCCAGCGCGCTGGACCTCGACCTCCAGGGCAGGTTCTTGCAGCTGGGCGAAGAACTGTTCCAGATCCAGTCCGAGCACCGGTTCTTGCGCATCGTGCTCACCGAGCAGTCGGTGTCACGCGCCCGGCTGGAGATCGGCGCCACCGCCGAGGTGCGCTGGACGTGCAAACCCGATCAGCTGACCCGCGCCGTGGTGCGCGAGATCCGCAGCTCGGCCTCGCGCTACGAAGTCCCGCCGGCGCTGACCATGCTCGGCGGCGGCGACGTCTACGTGCAGCACAACCGCAGCACCGGCGCCGCCGCCGACGAGCCGTACCTGCACGTGTTGCTCGAAGCCGACTCGGTGCCGATGCAGGCGCGCGGGGCCGGCCTCACGGCGCGCGTGCTGCTCCCGGCGCGCGTCGAGATGCTGGGCACGTGGGTCAAACATCGAGTGCTGACCTTCGTGAACGCCTGGCGGATGTCGTGAGCCAGGTCGGAGGAAGCGCGCTTGGCGTCCCTGCGCGCGCATGACCTCCGCCAGCCAGGTGCGCACTGATCTCGAACGACCTCACCCAACCTCAGCCACCCCACCGAGCCAACCAAAGAACGACGGCCAGCTCTTGCCGACCGCGTCGCGATGATCGACGGCGACCCCACCGAGAATCACCGTCCCCAACAGACACAGCGCCATCACGATCCGGTGATCGCCAGGCGCCGGCAGACAAACCGGTGCCGTCCCGCCGATCGCGCGCAGGGCGCGACCGACGATCACGACGCCATCGTCGAACTCTTCGCAAGCCACCCCGAGCGCCGACAAGGCCGCCGCCATCGCCGCCACGCGATCGCTCTCCTTGTGACGTAGAGCCGGCGCGCCGCGCAACTCCGTGCGGCCCTCGCGGCCGGCAGCGACGACGCACATCGCCGGGAAGCTGTCGGGCAACAGCGCCAGCGACTCCGAACGCCAAACCTCGCCCGGCAGCGCCGCCGCCAAACTCGCGATCTCGCCGACCGCCCGCCAGTCAGGGTGGCCATCGCCGGTTGGCCAAGCCGGCATCTCTCGACCATGCAGCGCGGCCAGCGCGGCTACGAACGTTGCGGCCGACGCGTCGGGCGGCACGACGTAGCGCGCCGTTCGCGGCCCCGCTGCAACGCCGTTGATGCGTGCCCGCAGCCCATCACCCGCCGCACGGTTCCCACCCCCATCGACGCTCACCCCAAACGCCGTCAGAACGGCGGTCGTGATATCCCAGTACGACGCTGCCGCCCTGATCGGCCCCGCGACCAACACTGCGCCCGCGCGCGTATCCCCGCGCAGGCTGCGGCACGCCAGCGCGAGCAGCGCCCCGGACACCACCTGCGACGTGTCGCGCGCCGCGACCTCCACATCCGACCAGCCGCCAGCCGCACGTCCGTCGACCAGCAGCGGCCACTCATCACCCACCACCACGCCCATCCGCTGCAACGCCACGCGCGCCTCGCCCATCGGCCGCTGTCGCAGGCGCATGGAGCCGTCGAACCAAGCGCGCCCGCCGAGCAGGCCGACGACCATCGTCAACATGCGCAGCGCGGTGCCGTTGTCGCAGCAGTCGATGCGCGCCTCGCGCATCGCCACGGCCGCACGTACGCGCCACGCCGCACCGTCCCGCTCGACATTCGCGCCCAACGCTTCGATCGCCGCACGCATCACCTGCACGTCGGCGCTGTCCGGCACGTTCTCGATGCGGGTCACCCCCGCCCCGAGTCCCGCCAGGATCAGCGCGCGCTGCGCGTGGCTCTTGCTGCCCGGGAGCACCGGCGACCCAAGGCCCAAGGGCACGCCCGCCACGCGCGGGCGCACGATGACGCGTCGGGATTCGTGATCAGCGGCCATGCTTTCGCTAGCCGCAAGTTCTACCATCCGCTAAGGAATCTACGGGCCATGACTGACACCGTCCTGCACACCGATCTCCCGTTTGCGAAGCGGCTCGGCCGCGGCAAGGTTCGCGACATCTACCAGCTCGGCGACGATCTCTTGCTGGTCACCAGCGACCGGATCTCCGCCTTCGACGTGGTGATGGACCAGGGCATCCCGGGCAAGGGCGCCGTGCTGACCACGGTGTCGAAGTTCTGGTTCAACAAACTCGCGCACGTGATCCCGAACCACTTCCTCAGCGACGACGTGGCGAGCTGGAAGGAAGTGCCGAAGGACTACGTCGCGCTTCTGCAAGGCCGCAGCATGCGCTGCCGCCGGGCGAAGCCACTGCCTGTCGAGTGGGTCGTGCGCGGCTACCTCACCGGGAGCGGCTGGGCCGACTATCAGAAGACCGGCCAGGTCTCAGGAGTCACGCTGCCGCCCGGGCTCTTGCACGCGAGCAAGATCGACCCGCCCATCCTCACGCCGTCGACCAAGGAGGCGACCGGCCACGACATCCCGATTTCTTTCGACAAGGTCTGCGCCATCGTCGGCACGAGCGTGGCCACCCGGGCGCGCGACGCGGCGCTGGCGCTCTACACCACGGCGCGCGACCACGCGGCCGGGTGCGGCATCGTGATCGCGGACACCAAGTTCGAGTTCGGACTCATCGGCGACCAGCTCTTCCTGATCGACGAATGCCTCACGCCGGATAGCAGCCGCTTCTGGCCCGCGAGCGAAGTGAAGCCCGGCGGCAAGCCCACCAGCTTCGACAAGCAGCGCCTGCGGGACTACTTGTCCAGCCTGGCGTGGAACAAGGAGCCGCCGCCGCCGCCGCTGCCCAAGGACGTGGTCGCCGACACGGCCAAGACCTACCAGAACATCGCTCGCCGCCTGATCACCGCATGACCACGCCTCGCCCCTTAGCGTTCCTCATGGGGTCGGACTCCGACCTCCCCACCATCGAAGGCGCGCTCGCGCTGCTCGATGAACTCCAGATTGGCTACCACGTGCGCGTGCTCTCCGCGCATCGCACGCCCGACGAGGCCGCCGCCTTCGCACGCGACGCGGAGAAGAATGGCATCAAGGTGCTGATCGGGGTGGCGGGACTCGCCGCGCATCTCGCGGGCGCCTTGGCCGCGCACTCCAGCTTGCCCGTGCTCGGCGTGCCCACCGACGCCGGCCCGCTGCACGGACACGACGCCCTGCTGTCGACGGTGATGATGCCGCCCGGCATCCCGGTCGGCACGCTGGCCATCGGCAGTGTCGGCGCCAAGAACGCCGCGTTGTTGTCGGCGCGAATCCTGGCGCTCAGCGATCCGGCGGTGGCGGCGCGCCTGCGCGCCTGGCGCGAGGCCGATCGCGCCAAGACCCTGGCCAAAGACCGCGTCGTGCGCGAACGATTCAAGTGCTGAAGTGAACGCGCCTGCATTGCCGCCCACCTTGGCCTGGGTCGACGGCGTCGACGGGCGCCTCGCGTTGCTCGACCAAACCCAGCTGCCGTCACGCGTCGCCGTGCTCACGCTCGACACGCTCGATGGCGTGATCGACGCGATCGCTCGGCTCGTGGTGCGCGGCGCACCGGCGATCGGGGTCGCCGCCGGCTACGGCATGCTGCTGGGCGTGCGCGCGCGCGCGCCGCGGACGCCAGCGGAGTTCCAGCTTGCCGTGCATGCGGTTGGCGACGCGCTCATCGCCGCGCGCCCCACCGCGGTGAACCTCGCCTGGGCGGTGCGTCGCGCGCAGGCACGGAGCAAGCGCGAGCCCACGTTGGCCGCGTTGCTCGCTGAGGCGCGGGCGATTCACCAGCAAGACGAGACGCAGTGCCGCGACCTCGGTGAAGTCGGCGCCGGCCTCATCGAGGACGGCATGACCGTGCTGACGCACTGCAACGCCGGTCGCCTCGCCACCGCGGGCGACGGCACCGCGCTGGCCGTGCTGTACGCCGCGCAGCGCGCCGGGCGACGCTTCCGCGTGCTCGCTGACGAGACCCGGCCGCTGCTGCAAGGTGCACGCCTCACGGCGCTCGAACTGCACGCCGCGGGTATCGAAGTCGAGGTGATCGCCGACAGCGCCGCGGCCAGCATGCTGGCGCGCGGGCTCGCGCATCTGGTGCTCACCGGTGCCGACCGCATCGCCGGCAACGGCGACGTCGCCAACAAGATCGGCACCTACGGCGTGGCCCTCGCGGCGCACGCGCACGGCGTGCCGATGTGGGTGGCAGCACCGAGCAGCACGTTCGACCTGTCGCTGCAAAACGGGGCTGCGATTCCAATCGAGGAGCGCGCGGCCGACGAGATCCTTTGCATCGGCGGAACGCGCCTCGCGGCGGCGGGCGTGGGCGCGCGCAACCCGGCGTTCGACATCACCCCAGCTCGCCTGCTGACCGGCCTGGTCACCGACCGCGGCCTCATCTGCCCTGTCACCGCGGAAAGGATCAAGGCGACCCTGGGCTGACGCCGATCCACGAGGCATGTCGAGTGCCACCGCCACGCGGCCGCGCCGCGTCAAGAAGGCCCCAAAGGCCACCAAGCGGAAGAAGCCGGCGCCGGCCCAAAACCCACCGAAGCCCGTCGCCACGGACAAGACGGCGGCGAGGAAGGGCAAGCCCGGTGCGCCGCCCCCCGACCCGAACGTGGCGCGGCCCAAGCCCAAGATGCGGTCGAGCCCACCGCCGGTCGATCTCGAGATCGACCCCGACGTGCTCGAGTTCATCAAGGCCATCGACGACTACCGGGCCACGCACGACCGGCCGTTCCCGACGTGGAGCGAAGTGCTCTACGTGCTGAAGCGCCTCGGCTACCGCAAGGTCTGACCGCGTCCGTACGGACGACGCGCCCGGCGCTGGCTCAGGAAACTCACCCCAGCGACAAGTACTTGCGCACTTCAGACGCCATGTCTTAGCATCCGATCAGACACCTTGTCTGGTAGCTTGTTGGCATGGCTGGAAAACCAAAACGTGACGTCACCGAGGCCGAGCTCGCCGTGCTGCGCGAGCTGTGGAACCGTGGCGCCTCCACGATCCGTGACGTCACCGATCGGCTGTATCCGGGTGGCGGTGCGTCGGCGTACGGCACGGTGCAGAAGCTGCTGGAGCGGCTCGAGGCCAAGGCCTGCGTCACCCGCGACCGCGCGCCGATGCCGCACGTGTTCTGCGCCGCCATCGATCGCCAGGCGCTGATCTCACAGCGCCTGGGGGCGCTGGCCGACGACCTGTGTGACGGCGCCCTCGCGCCCTTGCTCACCAATCTGGTGAGCCACCGTCGCTTGAGTGACGCGGAGCGCCAGGCGCTCCGCGCGCTGGTCGACGAGCTGGACGGCAAGCGGAGGAAGCGCTCATGAGCGCACTCGCGATGCAGATTCTCTTGATCGCCGCTGCCAACGCCGTGATCGCCAGCGTCGTGGTGCTCGCTGCCTGGCTGGCGTATCGCAAGGGGCAGCCGCGCGTCGCGCACGCGCTGTGCATCTTGGCGCTCATCAAGCTGGTCACGCCGCCCCTCGTGCAGCTGCCGGTGCTGCCCGCGGCCGCAGCGCTGACCGAACTCGAGGTCACCCTCGCCATACAAGCTGCCCTCGCCGAGCAGCAGCTCGTCGAGCTGGGTGGCGGAGGACTCGGGAACGAACTCGCCGTCGATGCCGCCAGCGTGCCGGCAGTTGCCTCGGCTTCGTCGACCGCCCTGCCCATCGCCCTACTGAGCGCGATCCTGCTTGGCGCCGCCTTCCTGCTGGTGCGCGCGCTCGTGCGCACCAATCGCTTTCGCCGCGCCCTTGCTCTGGCGTCGCCGGCGCCCGCGCCGCTCGCGGCGCGCCTGCGCGCGCTCTCCCATCGCATGCGTGTCGAGCGATGCCCCGACTTGCTCGTAGTGCCAGCGCGCATCTCGCCGATGCTCTGTGTGCTCGACCGCCGCGCGCACGTGCTGTTGCCCCAGGCCTTGCTGGCCTCGCTGTCGGGCCCTGAACTCGATGCCCTCCTGGCGCACGAGCTGGCCCACGCCAGCCGTCGCGACCACTGGATTCGCGTGCTCGAGCTGTTGGTGACCGGACTCTATTGGTGGCTCCCCACCACTTGGTGGCTACGCCGCACGCTGCGCGCCGCGGAGGAACGCTGCTGCGACGAACGCGTGCTCGAGGCATTGCCAGGGCAACGTCGCGCCTACGCCGACGCGCTGCTCGCCACGCTTGATTTTCTGGCCGGCACGAGCCGGGCGATGCCGCCCGTGGCTTGTGGTGCCGGCGCCTTCTGTGACTTGAAGACGAGGTTGACCACGATCATGAGCGACTCCCACAGCAGACCTTTGTCCTGGACCACCCGCGCCGTACTGCTCGCCGGGGCGGCGGCGATCTTGCCGATTGCGCCGACGATGGCGCAAGACGAGACCAAGCGCGACGACCAGGCCCGCGCCGAGCTGCGCGCGGCGATGGACGAGATCAAGACCCTGCGCGCCGAGATGGAGGCGATGCGGTCAGATCTGAGGAAAGCGAAGATCCACGAGAACAACGCCGACGACTCGGTGCGCGAACACGTTCACAAGGCCCTAGCGCAGGTGCACGACCACGCCACCAAGTTCGACCAAGACAAGATGCGCGCACAACTCGCAGAGATTCACGCGCACGCGACCGAGCATGCGCACAAGGCGCTCGCCGAGGCGCACCAGCACCTGAAGCACCTCGACCACGACAAGATCAAGCAGCACGCCGAGCAAGCGGCGCGCGAAGCGGCGACCTACGCGGAAGCGCTCAAGGCGCACGCGCACGACGCCACGCGGTACGTGCACGAGCACCTGAGTGGGTCACTCGCCAAGGGCAGCGACTCCGCCCGCGCAGCTCTCGAGGACGCGATGACGAGGGTTCACGACGACGGGAAGGACTACTCCGAGGTAGCGCAGCAGGCTCTCGCCCGCGCCCACGCGGCGTTGCAGCGCTTGCATGCGAAGGGTCTCGCCGGCGGGGCCTTGGGAGGCGTGAACGGCGGGGTCCACGGGGGCGTAAGAGGAGGCGTCATGGGCGGCGTCGAGCGCGACGATGACGTTGACGACGACGATGACAAGGCCAGCGCGCACGCCGAGCGCCGCGCCGTGATCGATCGCCTGCGAGCCAAAGAGACCGGCAGCCGCGCACGCGCCGGCAACGGCAACGACGAGGGTGCCGACGCGATCCGTGCCCTGCGTGAGCAGGTGAAGGACCTCCAGCGACAGGTAGAGAAAATGGCGAAGCAGCAGGCCGAACTCGACCACGCCCGCGCGCGCGGCGGCGCGAAGTGACCGACTCTCGGCCTCAGCCGCCGAGACCACCGCGCGCGACCAGCACCAAGAGCAGGGCGCCGAACGCGATGCGATAGATCGCGAACGGCACGAAGGTGTGGCGGCGCAGGAAGGCCACGAACGGGCCGACCACCGCAAGCGCGGTGACGAACGACGTAGCCGACGCGAGCAAGAAGTCGCGCAGGAGCGGCCCGGTGAGCCGGTCGGCGTCTTGCCATAGCTTCAAGAACGAGGCGCCGTACAGGATCGGCAGTCCCACCAAGAAGGAGAACTCGGCCGCCGCGGGTCGCGTGAAGCCGAACACCATGCCACCGGCGATCGTCGCCGCCGATCGGCTGGTGCCGGGCACCAGCGCCAGACACTGGAACACGCCGATGCCGAGCGCATGACCGATCGTCATGTGCTCCAGGGGTCGCTCGGCGGCGGCGCGACCCTTCTGCCAACGTTCCAACACCCACAGCAGAACGCCGCCCACGATCAGGGCCCACGCCACCGTGCGCACGCTGAACAGGTGCGCCTCCAACCAATCATCGAACAGCAGGCCGATCACGGTCGCCGGCAGCGCCGCGACGACGAGCAGCCACAGCAAGTTCACGCGCCCGGGTTGCGGTCGCGCCAGGGTGGACACCGCGTCCCACAGCCGCCGCCAGTAGAGCACGGCGATCGCGCTGATCGCGCCGGCCTGAATGGCCACCTCCATCGCCGGGTCCGACCGGCCGAGCCACGCGTTAGCGACGATCAAGTGCCCCGTGCTGCTCACCGGCAGAAACTCGGTGAGCCCCTCCACGAGCCCCAGCAGGATCGCGTGCCACGCGCCGATGGGTTCGACGGGTTCGACCAGGACGACGAACGTGTCAGACACCTTCGTACTGCTAGAGCACGCGGCTGGCGGCGACGCACTCCATGCTGAACGCCTCCGCCACGCCTTCGTGCGTGATCTTGCCGGCGAGCACGTTGGCGGCAGAGCCGAGCACCTTGTCGCTGGCGGCGACCTTGGCACCCATCTTGGCGAGTTGCCGCGCGTACGGCGCGGTGGCATTGGTGAGCGCGAACGTCGACGTGCGCGGCACCGCGCCCGGCATGTTGGCGACGCAGTAGTGCACCACGCCGTCGATCACGTAGGTCGGGTTGGCGTGCGTGGTCGGCCGGCAGGTCTCGATGCAACCGCCCTGGTCGACAGCTACGTCGACGATGACGGGGCCGTCGTTCTTCATGATCTTGAGGTCGTCCCTGGTGATCAGGCGCGGCGCGCGCGCGCCCTTCACCAGCACGGCCCCCACCACCAGATCGGCACGGGGGAGATACTCACGGATCGAGTACGGCGTGCTGTAGAGCAGGGTCACATTCTTGGGCAACACGTCGTCGAGGTAACGCAGGCGATCGAGGTTGATGTCCATCACCACCACGTTGGCGCCCATCCCCGCGGCCATCTTGGCGGCGTTGGTGCCCACCGAGCCGGCTCCCAGGATCAACACCGTCGCCGGCTCCACGCCCGGAACGCCGCCGAGCAGCATGCCACGGCCGCCGTTGTGCTTCTCCAGGTAGAACGCGCCGACCTGGATCGACATGCGACCGGCCACCTCGCTCATCGGGTCGAGCAACGGCAAGCGCCCGTTCAAGTCGAGCGTCTCGTACGCAAAGCAGTGCGCCCCGCTCGCGAGCATCGCCTCAGTGAGGTCTTTGCTCGCCGCGAAGTGGAAGTAGGTGAACAGGACCTGCCCCTTCTTGATGAAGCCATACTCCTGCGGCAGCGGCTCCTTGACCTTCACGATCAAGTCGGCGCGCTCGAACACCTCCTTGCCGGTGCTCACGAACTGCGCCCCCGCCGACGCATACTCGGCATCGGGAATACCGGCCCCCAGGCCGCCTCCGGCTTGCACCAAGACCTTGTGCCCGTCGTGCACCAAAGCCTGCACCAACGCCGGTGTGCCGCCAACTCGGCTCTCTTGCTCTTTGATCTCCTTGGGAATGCCGATGATCATGCCGCTGCGATCCTGCCTGCGAAGGGGTTCACGAAGGCGCGGGAGTATATGTCAGGCGCTGCGACGTCCCGCCGCCGATTCCGTCTGGCCGCGCAACTGCACGTCGGCCTGCAAGCTGGCGCGCTCCGCGGCTGGCATTCCGTCGTGCACGAAGAAGCGCACGTGCAAGAGCGGGCCGCGCTGCTCGATCTCGGGCGCCGGCGCCTGGAGCACGCGTGGCTCCGCCGCGAGCCACTGCGCCACGCGCTCGCGCGCCTGGCCGACGTCGCTGCTGCCGATCTCGGCGCGCACCGACACGGGGACATGCTGCGCCCACGCGCCGACCGAGTCGAGCGTCAGCTCCGGCGCGTCGACGACGACGCTCTCTTCGATCGGCAGGTCGAGGGGCGTGACGTACGGCGCGCGCCGCGATCGCCGCGCCAAGACAAACACGGCTGACAATCCCAGCACGCCCAGCCCGATCGGCCAGACGACCGCCGGATCCTGCCACGACTTGCGCACCTTTTGGTCTGCCCCAGGCGCTTGCCCGGGCGACCGCGTACCGACGCTCTGCGCACTCACTTGGCGCAGGAACGCCTCGAGTTTGGTGGCCGTCAAGTCGAGCGCCTTCAGCAACAGGTCGCGCTCCTCACCCTGCGCCTTGCTCTGTTCCTTGATCTGCCGATCCAAATCCAGCACCCGCGTGCGCAGCGCTTCCACTTCGCCGCGCCGGCTGTCGTCGACGAAGCCCTGCATGAGGGTCGCCAGCTGCGCGAGTTCTTGCGTCACCGCGACGAACCGCGTGCGCTCGAGATCGCCGCGTTGCACCAACATGTCGATCGCCTGCCGCAGGGGCGACAACGCGCCGGCGATGTCGGGCGGCGCCGTGGCCTGCGCGGCGCGCATCGCGCCCACCTCGCGCTCCAGCTGCGCGACGCGGTCATCGCCAAAGTTGTCGCACGCCGTGAGCAACGAGAACGTCAACAGCAACCACTTCATGCAGGGATCTCCGACGCCATCCGCAACGGCCGCACGCGCTCCTGCTGGCGATCTTCGCTGCTGAACACGATGCGGCGCGGCGCCGCCAAGATCCTGCCACTGATCGTGAACAGGTCACGCTCGCGCAGCGTGATCCCCAGATGCGGCGGCCGCACCACGGCATCGCTGCAGTTGCTGACGCACACTGGCACCAAGCTCTTCTGCTGGTGATCGATGCCGCGTCGGTCGGCGAAGAACGGACTCGCGGCCGAGTGCGCGTAGCCGCCGAGTTCGCCCTCGCCAAGCCACGCGGTCTGCAAGTCGGCCGGCGGCAGATCGATCAACGGCTGCGCCTGACCATCCGGCCGCACCCATACCAAACGGTGCAGCACCGGCACCGCGACGTAGCCGCGCAGGCGGCCGCCGGGCGCCAGACAGATCATCTCGTGCACCCGCACCTGCACGCGATGTTCGGGGGCGCGCACCCGCAACTCGAGCGTGCCGGCCGCTGGCAACCCAAGCCAGTAGCGCCGACTTTGCACTCCATCGTGGCTCACCAACAGATAGCCGCCGCGGCGGTGCTCCAGCAGCAGGTGCAGACGGCCACGCTCGACGCGCGTGGTGTCGCCGACTGGCGGCAGCGCGATCTCTTGGCGCAGGGCGTTGAACGATGGCTTCACCGACATTCGAGGGCGCGGGAGTCTAGTGGGCGCAGGCGCAACTTTCGCGACCCACGAAGGGCCCATCGCATGGTGCGCTGGAGCGCACAGCACGGTTTGCTGGGTCACTCCCCGGCTGACCTCGCCAAGGGGGGACGCTATGAATACGCCACCATGCCCTCGCCCGCCGCCGCCGTGCTTCTGCAGGGCGCCCTTGCCCTCGCCCTTGCGCCGACGCTCGCCGCGCAAACGCCGCGCGTCATCTACACCGCGTCCGGGGACGCCGCTGGCGACTTCCTCGGCTACGCCATCGCCGCCTGCGGCGATCTCGACGGCGACGGCCTTGCCGACGTGCTGGCCGGGGCGCCGTATGACGATGATCTCGGCATCGACGCCGGCACCGCACGCGTGCTCGGGCGCGGCGGCCGGATCATCCTCACGCTGCGTGGTGACTCCGCCGACGATCAGTTCGGCACCTCGGTGGCGGGTCTGGGCGACGTCAACCGTGACGGTTGGCGCGACCTCATCGTCGGCGCCCCCGGCGATGACAACCGCGGCGCCGACTCCGGCAGCGCGCGCGTGTTCTCGGGCCGCGACGGCAGCGTGCTGTACTCGATCGACGGCGACGCCGCCGGCGACGAGTGCGGCTACGCCGTCGGATCCGCCGGCGACATCGACCGCGATGGCTTCGCCGACTTCATCGTCGGCCTCCACCTCGCCGACGCACCGCGCCACGACACCGGCATCGCGCGCGTGGTTTCGGGTCGCGACGGCCACGTGATCTACGACCTGCGCGGCGACATGGAGAACGACCACTTCGGCGCCTTTGTGGGCGAAGTGGGCGACGTCAACGCCGATGGCTGGCCCGACTTCATCATCACCGCGCCGTGGGCCGACATCGGCTTCCTCAAGTCGGGCAGCGCCTACGTGTTCTCCGGCCGCGACGGCACGCGGCTGTATCTGCTGTGGGGCGACGGCAACGGCCATGAGTTCGGCACTGCGTTCGCGAAGTGCGGCGACGTCGACGGCGACGGCTACGCCGATCTCTTCATCGCCGAGCCCGAGCACAAGCGCTTCGGCGACGACGCTGGCGCGGTGAAGCTGTTCTCCGGCCGCACCGGCACGCTGCTGCTGACGCTGTTCGGCTCGGCGCCGTACGAGTACTTCGGGCTCACGATCGGCGCGGGCGACTTCGACGGCGATGGCGTGCCCGACCTCGTCGTCGGCGCGTTCCTCGAAGACACCGGGGCACCTAATGGCGGCGCGATCTACGTCTACTCCGGCGTGACCTACGCCCGCATCTTTGCGGCTTACGGCGGGAGCAGCGGCGAACAGCTCGGGCGCGCGGTCGACTTCGTCGGCGACGTCGATGGCGATGGGCTTGGCGACATCGTCGCCGGCATCCCCGGGCTCGACCTGATGGGCAACGACGCGGGCGGCGTGCGCGCCTTCTGTGGCGCGCCGGCGCAGCCGACCACGGCAACGTACGGCGTCGGTTGCCCGCCGACACGGCCGTTCACCCTGCAGTTCGCCGGCACGCCACGCGCCGGCCAGCCGTTCCAGATCCAAGTCAGCAACGGCCCGGTCACCGTGCCGCTGGCCTGGCTCGCGCTGGCCACGCGCGCCCAGACACCGCTCGAGCTGACCGCGGCGGGCATGCCTGGGTGCACGCTCTACCAGCCGCTCGACATTCTGCTGCAGTTCTCGGTCAGCGGCGGCGCGGGCACGATCCCACTCACCGCGCCGATATTGAACGCCGCGTGCGGGTTGCAGGTCTTCGTTCAGGCCCTTGGCTGGGAACCGACCGCCAACCCGCTCGGCGTCATCGCCAGCAACGGCGGGCGCATCGTCGTGGCGAACTGAGTTCCACAGCCGAAGCATCTTCGCGAAGCGCGAAGATGTTTCGGCTGTGGAAAGTCATGAGCCGTAAGACATAAGACGTAAGTTCAGAACCCGGACAGGCGGCAGTGGTGAGGCGGTCAGACAGCGGTCGGGGACTTAGGGCTTACGTCTTACGTCTCATGACTCGCGGCCGAGCCGCCGATGGCGCCGCCATCGCATCCTGTTGGTTGCGGCTCGGCCGCGAATCACCCCGAGATCGCGCGCACACCCAGTTCGTACTTCGAGCACGCCGACGCGACGAAGCCGAGGTCGCTCAACTCGGTGGCAACCCGGGCTCGGTCGGTCGGTGCGAACTTCAGCTCGAGAACCGTGAGGCGCGGCATGGATGCAGCCTGCGCGCACTGCGGAAAGCGCCCGACGCGCTGATCCCACACCGACAGGTCGCGGTCAACCGTGGCGCGCACCTCGCCGTCGCAGCTCACAAAGTAGGCGCGGCGGTAGCGGTTGATCAACATCGGCTCGGGGTAGGTGGCCAGCCATGCCCGCGCGCGCGGCGGCACCGCGGCGCGCAGCGCGCGCACGAACGCGCCGCGCGACTCTGCCGAGGGCGCGGCGTCGACGCGGTAGGTCTCCTTCCAACCTGACCCGTTGGCGCGACGCTTGACTTCGAGCTGGCCAGCGTCGGGCGCGGCGCGGGCGCCGTACCAGCGGTAGCGCACCTTGGCCCGATGCGACAGGCCGGCGAGCTTGTCGGCGACCGAGTCCGCCTCCAGCGTGTCGAAGTAGAGGTTGTGCACCAGCCGGTCTTGGTGCGCGGTCCGCAAGCCCAGACTGCTGGTGCGCAGCCACAGCTCGAGGTCGCGCGTGGCGGCCTCGTCGAGCACAAACTTGAACTCGTGCCGCAGGGTAGGCGGTGATTCGGGTGCGGGGCTCATCGCTTGCGCATCACTGTCTCGTACAGCGCTTGCACGTCGATCGCTTCCGACGCGATCGACTGGCCATCGCGCACGATCGAACTGCCGTGCTGCACGCGCGCGACCGGCGCGTCACCCTCGCACACCACCTTGGTCAGCAGGACCTTGGCGCCGCCATACTCTGGCTTCTTCATGTAGGCCATCACCGACGCCACCCGGGCGCCCACGAGGCGACTGTCGCGCAGATCGAGCGTCGAGCCATCCTTGCACGCCGCGCCAGCGCCGGTGTTCTCGGCCACGATGCCGGTCGCCACGGCGCGGCTGCCTTCGCCAACCGACAACGCCTTGTCGCGGACGTCGCGCATGCGACAGTCGTGCAGGGTCACGTCGGCGCCGCTGAGGTCGATCGCATCACCGCCGATCGCCGAGAACTCGCATGCGCGCAGCGTGCCGCGCACGAAGTCGCCATCGAAGGCGTCGGAGGCCGTACGCTCGACGTGGACGCGCAGCATCTTCACCTCGGCGCGAATGACGTTGAGCGCGTCCTCGGCGCTCGTGCCCGACAGCAGCACGTCTTCGAGTTCCACCTGGCCGCGATCGAACACCACGCCGCCGGTGAAGGTCAGCGCCCCCACCTGCACGCCCAGCGTGTCGCGCACGCGCACATGCTGCCAGCGTGACTGGGTAGCGGCATCGCCCGTCAACACCGCCACGCCGAGCCAGCCGGCGGCGCCGTCGCCCGCGAGTACGATCGGCAGGCCAGCATGCCCGGAGAACGAGACGCCACCCTGCACGACCAGCGCCGCGTCTTGCGCGAAGGTCAACTCCGTCCCGGCCGCCACCACCAAGCGATACCCGCGCGGCAGCACCACGGTCCGCGCCACGCGGTGCTTGCCCACTGCCGCGTGCAAGGTGCGACCGTCGTCGTCGAGTCGCAGCCAAGGGTTGGCGGCGATGGTGACGGCGAGGTCGGGCACCGGCAGCGGCGTGGTGCGCGCAGCCTCGGGCTGGGGCGTCGCGCGCACGAAGTGACGATCGCCCACGCCATCCAGACGCGCCTCGACCTCGAGGCTGAACCCCAGCGCGTCGGTCGGCGGAGTCAGCACCAACGCCAGCGGTGGAATCGGTCCCGTCTCGGGTTTGCCCGGGATCGTGTGCCAAGGCTGCCAATCTGCGGGCAACTCGGCAGCGCGCACGCTGCCGTCGGGCCGCACCCAACGCAGGCCATGCACGAAGACCGCGCTCCGCGCCACGTTGATCATCTCGTAGCGACCGGCGGCGACCTCACTGACCAGCAGTGGCGCGAGATCAGAGTCGCCGGCGCGACCCGAGAAAGACGCGTCTTGCAGCTCCAAGAGGTACGCCGCGCGGTCGCGCAGTTCGTCGAGTGGCAACGCCTGCAAGAGCCAATGCTCGCGCTGCAAGATCGGCAGCGCCGTCGCCTGCACCGCCGCCAAGCGGGTGATGAGTCGGCCGTCGCTCACGGCCGCACACACCGCACGCAGCTGCCGCCGGAACGCGGCAAAGACCTCGCCATCCGTGAGCATGCGCGCGATCACCGGCTCCTCCGGCGTCACCAGGTGACCGATGGACCGCCGCATCTGCAAGTTGCCGTCAAAGCCGATCGGTGCGAGTCGCCCGCTGAGCGGGTCGAAGTAGAAGCGCAGGTTGTGCCAACGCAACGGATGCCAGGCACCCCACAGCTCGCAGACCGCGAGGTAGGTGGCCAGCTCCTCGACGTCGAACACCTGCGCCGGGGCCAGCGTGCCGGCGACGAACGCACGCAGCAGCGCGAACGCCGCATCCTGCTGTGGGTACACCACACTGCCAAAACTGTCCACCGGTGCCGTGCGGTAGTCGTCGAGCGCGACGATGTCAGGGTCGATCGAACGCACGCGCACTTGCGCGGCGAACATCTGTTCCTCTTGCCAGCGCACCACCACGCTGTCGCGGCGCCCTTGCCGTTCCATCAACTCTTTGGCGCAGTGTTCCTCGAGCGCCATCACGCCCACGTCGTCGCCGTTGTAGCGAGCGCGCACGAACTCGTAGCGCGGCGACAGCACGCCGAAGTGGCGCACCGACGCATGGAACAACGCCTCCAACTGAAAGCCCTTGGTCGCTGGCGCCTGCAAGGAGAAGGCGCGCAAACCGAGCACCGGCGGGTCGCCATCGATCTGGATGCGGAAGGACAGCTTCTTGGTGTTGACGTGGTCGAGGTTGTCGCCCTTGAGGCGCAGCTTTGCCTTACTCCGAGCGCTATCGACGACGATCTGCGCCGGCACCGACTGCTTGGTGGAGGCATCGATGTGACCGCGGAGCATCGCCGCTTGCTGCGCCGCGCGCAGCGTCTGCACATGCGTGAACGCGATGTCGACGCCAAGACTCGGCGCGGGGGCGTCTGCCAGCAGGCGACCCGGCACCGCGGCCAGCGCGCGACCCATCGACGTTCCCTGCTCGATGGTGTGGTGGCCTTGGCCCCGCATCCAGGCGTCGATGGCCGACTTGCCGTCACACACGACGAACATCGCGCCGCCGCTCAGCGCGGCCGTCACCGCCAGCAAGACCAGCACCCGCGTGCGGGGCTTCGCCGGCTGCCGATCGTGCTGACAGGGCACCCGCATGGGTCACACCGCGGGCAGGCGCGTCTGGTCGAGGAAGGTGATGCCGATCCCCGGGAACGCCGTGCGCAGCTCGTCCGCCAGCTTGTCGACATCGCCGACGCTCGCCAGATCGAGGGCGTAGGTCGCCTCTAGGCCCTGATCGCGCGTGTCGTAGCGCCGCAGGTCGCAGCTCTTGGCGTGGCGGCCGATGACGTCGTGCAGTCGACCGAGGCTGCTGCCTGGATGCGCGCCGCCGAGGTCGAGCGACAGATAGATCTGCTTGCCGCCCGGGCCATCGTGGCGCAGCTTTCCCAAGCCGATGAAGGTGAGGATCACCGCCGCCGCCACCACGGTGATGAGGATCTGGCCCGCACCGAGGCCCAAGCCCAACGCCAGCGCCAAGAACACGTAAGCAAGCTCCTCGGGCTCTTTCAGCGGCGTGCGAAAGCGGACGATCGACAGCGCCCCCACGAGCCCGAGCGACAGCGCCAGCGACGACTTGACCACGCTGATCACCAGCACCGTCGTGAGCAGCACGAACGGCATCGCGGCGCGCAGCTCCGCGCGGCTGCTGACAATCGAAGCAAAGCGCCGATGGTGCCACACCAGCACGAGCGACAACACGATGCCCACGCCGAGCGCCTGCGTGAGTTGACCGACGGTCACTTCCGCGAACTGGCTCGGAAGTGCGGTCGCAAGCTCACGCTTGCCAGGATCCTGGGCAGAGCAGACCGAGAGGGACGAGTACACGCGACGAGTGGACTAGGACTGATGGGCGGACAACCGCCGACTCTACATGGGTCTCGAACAAGAAACCCTGAGGGGAATCGGCAGGCGCGCCCCACGGCGTCGATTCGACCACGTCTCGAAGCGGGAATCTGTCGGCACGAGCGGCCTTGGTTGATCGAAGGCGTGACGAATGAGTCAAGTTTCGGCCCACTCCCGCTCCCGCTCCCGCTCCCGACTTGTTCTCTGACCCTTCGCCGGGCTGCGCCGGAGGGTGACGCGCACCGGACACGATGTAGGTCGGGAACGGGAGCGGGAGCGGGAGCGGGAGCGGGAGCGGGCCACCTCGACAGGCTCGTCGGGCTGCGGCGAAGCCTCGCTACGTCACAGGATGTCGCTGTCACCGATCGTGAAGTACCAATGGTCGACGCACCACGGCACCGGCATGGGGGTCCGGTAGAAGCGCGCCACCATGGTTACGGGCGATGGCTCACTGTCGAAGCCCATCTTGCTGGCGGCGGCAAACTGCGCTGAGCACGGCGGGAACCAGGCCTCGACGCGGCCGAACCCG
>JANPER010000058.1:0-53304 GCA_031423015.1 Planctomycetota bacterium
CGCGATCGGCATCCGTTACGTCCGGTGGCCAGCACCTTCGCCGCCGTCGCCAGGAACCAGAGCCAAGAGCTGCGCAGCAGGAGCAGGAATCAGAACCAGCTCAGACCGCCAGAATCACGCGGGTCTCGGCCGCCGTCGACAACTGGGCGAAGGCGAACACCTCCTTCCCCGCCGCCTCGATCGCCTCCGCCGCTTCCTGCATCATGGATGTCTTGCCGGTGCCTGCCCCGCCCCGAATAACCATGACCCGGTCCCGCGAGTTCAGCACATGCAGCACGGCGGCGACCTGGCCTCGGTTCAGCCAGCTTCGCTTCCACACATGTTCCTCCGGCGCCAGCCTCCGGCAGGCGCCGCGCCCGTCTCTCGCGAAACCGACAAGTCTTCGCTCTTCAGCCAGCACCTCCTTGGTGGTGACGCAGGCCTGTCCGCTCCGCACCGCCCGCAGAAGCGGCTGATCGGCGAGCTTGGCAGCCACCGTCTCCGGCGACGCCGAGCCGTAGCAGCCTTTCAGCGCGGTCGCCATGAGCGTTCGCTCCGGCACGACGGAGCTGCGCGTGAAGCAGTGGCTTACGGCCCGGTGGACGGCGTCCAAGGCGCTGCGATCGTCCTGCGGGATCGCAGCTTCCCCGACTGCCCTCTCCAACGCGCGAATCGATGCGCCCTCGTCATCGGTCAACCTTTCCCGCCAGATCTCCTGCAGCTCAGCAGTCGTCAGGTCCTTGCGCTTGCGATCGCGCGTCTTGGCGCCCAGCTCGCCCTTCTTCTCTGGGTCGACGATGCCGGCCGCCTCCGCCTTGGCCTCGATCTGCGCTGTGCGGCGTGAGAACTTCTCGAGCACCGCCGACGGCATGTGTGCGATCTCCCAGCCTTTCCGGGTCCGCTCGACGGGGAGGCCCAACTCGGCGAGCCCGCGCGCCACGCGCGCGTGGCAGACCGCCTCGAAGTAGGAGGCATCGCGCTTGAGCCCGGCGAACTGTCCGGCTTTCCAGCGCTCTTCCTGCTCGTCCCACGTCGCGTTGAAGACGAAGCAATGCGCGTGCAGATGCGGATCGGGCACACCGTCGACGGGACGGGCGGTCGTGTGCACATAGGTTCCGAAAATCATATTGCCAGACGTGCGGTCTTCGTTGCGGCCCTCCGAGCGCACGCGCGTCTGCATTTCCGCCTCCATCTCCTGCATGGTGGCGTCGACCGCCTGGCGGAACACATTCAGGATGCGCTCATCCTGCGTCAGGCCATATAGCACCGACACGCTCTTAGGGACGTCCCAGGTGAAGTCATAGCCCACGCGCCGAGGCTCCTTCTGCCTGGCGGTCAGCGTCTTGCCGGTCCGCGGGTTCTGGTTGTCGCACAGCGCGTCCCAGTCTTTCTTCTCGATGCCGCCGGCAAGTCCGATTCGCTCTGCCCCCTTGCCTCCCCAGACGCCCTGCAGTTCCTGGCCTTCGGTGTAGTAGTCACTGCCGGTGCTGTAATAGCTCTTGGCTCCCGCAGGCGAGCTGTTCTGGGTGATCCTCAGCATCCGGCGCCCTATAGGCAGGATGCGAATGTGTGTTTCATCTTGCCGTCGCATTTCATGAACGCGGTGGAGCAATGCACATGCCACACCGGCGGCGCGCGCACCCAGCGGCGACGACAGCTCATGGGCGCGTGGCTGCGTTACGTGGCCGTCAGCCGCGTTCTCCTCGTATAGTCCGCTGCCCACGCGGTCCTGATTAGGCACGCTAAAGCCGCCGCCGGTCAGGTCAAGTTGCAGAGCCGCTTTCCCAAGAGGGAAGCCTTCGGCTCTTCACTTGACCTGTTTGCTTCGCACCGGCCTGAGCTGCTTTGGACGCCGTGCCATCAGGCCGCGATGGGCGCGGCCGGAAACAAGAAGGAGAACGACCATGACTGACACCACATCCACCACCAACGCCACGTCCAAGCTGCCATCCCACGTTGCCTACCACGTGCGCGACCGAGAAGACGGCAAGGGCTTCTGGACCCGGATCGGCGGTGCCTGGGCGCATGCCGACAGCAAGGGATTCAACATCCAGATCGAAACCGTGCCTCTCGACGGGCGCATCACGCTTCGCGTCGTCTCGGACGAAAAGAAACAGTAATCGCAAACCGGGCGGGCTTCGGCCCGCCCTTCAGCCAAGGAGAACTATCATGACAACGACAATCGAACCGACCAATGCCGATCGCGCCGCATGGGCCAAGGACGCCCTGACGATCTTCACTGCACGGACCTACAGCGGCGACCATCCCGACTCGATGCACCGGGAAGACCTCGAAACCGCGATCGGGGATCTGATCGCCGACCTGCTGCACTATGCCAGCCTGCAGGGCTTCGACTCTGGCCACCTCGTCTTGCAAGGCTGTTATCACTTCGGCTGGCAATTGCGCGAAAATCTTTGATCATGCGAGTCCTCGCTCACTGCAAGCCAATCAATCCATTCTACGCGGCCCGTCAACAACCTGCGGGCCCGCGGCGACGCGATGCAGATTCCCTGACCTACGTCAGGCTGCCGCGCATTCCCGTCACTTCGAGCCCGGTCCCTCACCTGACCAGCCTCTACCACTTCTCGCGGGCCGGCGAGTACGGCAGTCGCGCCTACCCTGGTAACTGCGGCGGCAACCTCATCAAGGATTTGCTGCTCTACTTCCGGCCGGCATCGGTGCTGGACCCGATGACCGGCAGCGGCACGTGTCAGGACGTCTGCCGCAAGCTGGCGACCCCGTGCTGGTCGAATGACCTGCACCAGGGCGTCGATGCCTGCGACCCGACTACCCTGCCGAGCGACTTCGAGTTCTGCTGGCTGCATCCGCCCTACTGGCGGCAGAAGCTCTACACGGACGATCCGCGGGACCTGTCGAGGGCGGCGACCCTCGAAGCCTTCCTGCGGGGCTACCAGCAACTGATCGAGAACTGCGCCGCGGCCCTCGCGCCCGGCGGCAGAGTCGCCATCCTGATGGGCGACTACTCCGACCGCCAGGCCGGCTTCGTGCCCTCGTCTACCACACAAAACGGCTTGCCTTCGAGGCCGGGCTGCGCCAGTGTTGCACCGACATCATTCGTTTCAGTCACGGGGCCAGCAGCGGTCGCAAGGTGTATCGCTCGTCCTTCATCCCCGGGCTGCACGACGTGTGTACCGTGTTCGAGAAGGCAGCATGACCGACCGCGATTCGATCCTCGATGACCTGTTCCAGGGCTGCGCCTTCGCGGCTTTCCTGGAACAGGCGTGCGTGGAGGGCGGCTGGCCCCATCCGGAGCCGACGCGACAGCGAGCCTATGCGCTCTACGAGCAGCAGCTTGCCCTCAAGTCTCCCGAGAAGAGAGCGGCCTGACTCTCTCATGGGCCCATCGATACTCACCGAATCGGCGGGAGCCTCGCACCCGGCGCGCCGCCACGCGGAGGTGGCGGTCCGTTCGGCAGCCTCACCACGCCGGTTGCTTTGTGGCTCCTTGTCGGCGGCGCTGCCCCTCGATGTTCAAGCGAGCAGCGAGGAAGCCCGTCCATGACTCTGTCGGTCGCGACGCATGCGGTGCCTCGCACAGAACCTGTCGGTTGTGGTCGAGGTGCCGCAGCAGCTCGTGCGTGGGCGGCTGCATCCAGGACGTCAGCGTAGCCGCCGGCGTCTGGCTACCACCGATGCATCGAACTTCGCCCTGAGGTCGAGTCTCGATGCCCCGTCCGGCAGCGTCACTCCATCCCTTCTGCCGCTGCCGCACGACAACAGTCCACCAGCTATTTGACTGACTGAAAAACCAGAAGCAAGCAACAGTTTTCATGCAGACGTCTCCCCTAAGCGGTGCTTAGGAGTGGGAACCCGAAACTTTCACCGTGAAAGACCGGCGCTGGCCGGGAAGCAGGCGAACCGCATCATCGCCTCGTCGCAAATACGACTTCACGATTCTGCGCCCAATACACCGACATCCGTCTGCGGCGTGCGGCGTGGCCGCCATGACGAAGTGCTTGACATGCCTCCAAGTTCCTTCTAGGTCTTGGGTAATCGTATAATCGCAAACACGACAAGCAGGAGACCACACATGGCGCACGTCATTTCCATTCTGAACCAAAAGGGAGGTGTGGGAAAGACGACGCTCGCAGTCCACCTGGCCACCGCACTCGCCCGTAAGGGCAAGCGCGTCCTGCTGCTCGATGCCGATCCGCAAGGCAGCGCGCTCGACTGGGCCGCCGCACGACACGGCAAGCCCCTCTTCCCTGTCGTCGGGCTACCCAAGTCCTCCATCCACAGGGAACTGCCTAGCATCTCGGCAGGTTACGACGTGGTTGTCATTGATGGCCCGCCCCGTGTCTACGAAGTAGCACGCTCGGCCATCATGGCAAGCGACCTCGTCCTCATCCCCGTGCAGCCCTCGCCCTACGACGTCTGGGCAGCCAAGGAGATTGTCGACCTGCTCGCCGAAGCCACCGTCTACAAGCCGGGCCTGAAAAGCGCATTTGTGATTAACCGCAAAATCGTAAACACGGCGATCGGACGCGACGTCGCCGACGCGCTGTCCGACTATCCGGTCGTCATGCTAAAGAGCGCCATCTGCCAGCGGGTAGCCTTCGCCGAAAGCGCCGCCCAAGGACTGACGGTCTTCGAACTTGACGCCGACATGCCAGGCAGCAAGGAGATCGATGCCCTTGCCGATGAACTGCTGACCGACTCCGTGCTGCGGCTGGAGGTCTGCGGATGAAGAGGGTCGCGTTCACCGGGAAGCCACCAGCAACGACGCCTCCAGCGAACGCGGACGCCTGGGTCTCCGCGCGCGAAGCGCCGGAGCAGGAGGCGACCAAGCGATTCACCATCGACGTTCCCTTGAGCCTTCACCGGCGAGTAAAGAGCCAGTGCGCACAGCAGGATCTTGTCATGGCCGACGTCATGCGCGAACTGCTCGAACAGCGCTTCCCGACACGGGACGTCATCAAGGGAGAAGGGAAGGGGAGTCGTGAACACGACTAGCCCCAGACACGACGGCACGATTTGCTGGCGAGCAGTGAGCACGTAGATGCCACAGCGCCGCCCAGCCCGCTCCGACCAGCAACCCGACCTGTTCGCCGCCAGTTTCGCCGACATCCCGATTCGCGACCAGCGCGAGGTCATGGAGCGACCGTTCTTCAGTCTGGCCAAGCGGCCACGGCTGATGCCCATCGAATACCAGGTCGGCGACGTCTGGGTGGAAGTCAGCGCCAACCCCCAGTTCGGCATGGCCACCATCTGGGACGCGGACATCCTGATCTGGGCATCTACGCAGATCACCGAGGCGCTCGACCGCGGCCTTGAACCATCGCGGATGATTCAGTTCCACCCCTACAACCTGCTCACCTCCATCCGCCGCACAACCGGCGGAGCAGACTACACACGGCTCCGCGCGGCGCTGGAACGGCTCACGCACACCGCAGTCAGGACCAACATCCGGGGTGAGGGGAGGAAGAAGTTCTCCTCGTTCCACTGGCTCGAAAGCTGGACCGAGACCATCAACGAGGCCACGGGCGAACCGACTGGCATGACGATCACGCTGCCGGACTGGCTCTACGAAGGCATCGTGGGCAGGGGAGGGGTGCTCACCATTCACGAGGACTACTTCCTGCTCACCGGCGGCATCGAACGCTGGCTCTACCGCGTGGCGCGCAAGCACGCGGGCAAGCAGCATCTCGGCTGGAGTTTCACCATGCGCCAGCTCTATAAGAAGTCCGGTTCGGCAGCGCGCTACACCGACTTCGCCATCGACATCCGCCGACTAGTCGAGGCCAACGCGCTTCCCGAATACCACGCGGAGCTGCATCGTAACGAGGACGGGGAGGAGTTCGTTCAAATAATCCACCGGGCCGCGCTCGGCGTCGAACATCCCCTGCATGAGATGCCTCGCTTCCCCGGTCGCCGGCAGGTTCCAGCATCCGGCGCCGCGTCGACCCGTCGACCGATCCGGCCAGCCAAGACTGACCCGGGCGATTAGGCGCAGAGTCGTACAATCGCAAACACGATTCGCCGCCCATCCTGCAACACGCTCACACGACTTCCAGGTGAACCGTAGGGGCAGGGGAAGCCAGCCTGTGGACAGGCACGGGCGATTGGGCGCACGCGCATCGGGCGATTGGGCGCAGCCTCGCACGGGCGATTAGGCGCAACTCCTCGGGCGATTGGGCGCTGAGACGCCCCGATTCTTGTGGTATCTCAAATGGTAGCCGACCCGCTAACTGTCTAACCTTAAGTAAATACATATAACCTTTCTAACGTTCATGGGCTGTGGATATCTGACGATCGTCCTTGCCCTCCAACCACCCGTAAGAGCGCCGTGCTGGATCGGCGCGGCGACGCGATCTTGTTCAACCCGCGGCTGGTCGAGTTCGCCAAGCACTACCACTTCGAGATCCGACCGGCGGCGGTGGCGCGCGGCAATGAGAAGGGCCGTGTGGAACGGGCAATCCGCTATGCGCGCACGTCATTCTGGCCAGCGCGGCAGGTGGTCGAAGTGCGTGCCACACTGGAGCGCGTGCGGGTGATCTCCGCCGGCGTGGTCGTCGCCGAGCACGCACGCAGTTTCGACCGTGGCTTCGTCGCCGAAGACTCTGCGCACGTCGAGGCGCTGCGCAAGAGCAAAGGCGACGCTATTCGTGCCGCCGTCCACACCGCATTCCAGTCGACCGCCATGGAACTCTTCTTCGGTGCCAGGTCAGCGGACACTACCCGGTCACGACGTGAGGCACGTCCGGGCTTAGTGGCGTCAGTCGACAACCACGACCAACTCCCTCTCAGAAGCCGCATCCACTGGAGCGGGAACACTGACTAGCCTTCGGGTCCCATCATAGATGCAGATCCGAACCGCTGCCAAACTACCTTGAGGCACCGGTAGCTCAAATCTCCGGTCCAATCCTACTTTAGTCACGCTCCACGGCATTCGCTCAACTCCGTCTATCCCCGTCGACTCCGCCCGCGCGGTCAACCCCTTCAGGTCGCGCTTGCTGGCGCTCTCGACCTGTACCGCGATGCGCTTCATCCGAGTCAGACGCACCGGCACGTTCACCTGCCCATCACCCCCGACTGCGGCACCGCTTCCGCCCCACCACGGGCCGAGAATCGCAACTCGGTAGGGGAGGCGCCTAGTAAGCCGCCTAATAATCCAGTCACTTCCATGCACCAACTGCCACCCTTCGTTGTATGCAGAATACCAGATTTGACAGTCCCGCCTTACCAAGGCGTCTAAACCGATTTCCCGGACGTTCTCGATGTCGAGGGAGAGATCGCAAAGTTCCCCAAGTCTCAGCACTGGACTCGGCTCCTTAACAATCGATGCCTTCACGGTAGCGTAGCGACCCTTCCACAGGGTTGAGAATTCGTATTCGGCATCTATTAGTCCAGGGATCGTAAGTGACCCGAGTGCGTCGGTCCGTAGCGTTCCGCGACTTCGATGCCTTAAACCGCCGTCGTCAGCGGTCTCGAAGGCCACCGGCGCGCCAGCAACCGGTTGGTCAGTTTCGTCACATACCACCAAGTTTACGTCATACGGTCCGGGAACCGCGTACTTCCACTGGATGTGGATGCTGTCGCGACCCTTCTTGGCTTCTACTTCATCTATCGCGACAACAGGCCCGCACTCGCCTTTGACGACATAGTGGCCTGGGGGAATGGAGACGGTAAACGCGCCACCCTCTTCCGGCGAACAGACGTAATAGGCATTGTTGGTGTGCGTTGAAGTCAGAAGCACGCGCTCCACTGAAACACCAGCAACCATCGCGCATGTCAACACCAGTCTGTTTCGCTCCACAGTGATGCCGCTTCGGAGCGCCTGCACGAATCCGCCTGCCGACTCGAAGTGGACGTGTCCCATGCAACCTGCGGCGCGCAGATCCTTGTCGCGAGACGATATTACTAGTGCGGCTGGCGTCAGTCGACTCAGTACCTGCAGGTCCGCAAAAATGAACTCGACGTTCGCAGAGTTACCACTGTGTTCCTCGGTGGCAGCGGCCAGCAGTTCCACAGCTCCCCCATGTGCCAACAACATTGGTAACCACTTGGCAGTCTCGCTCAGCCCGGACACACTGATTCTACCGACAAACCGCTCCTGAGTCCGCGACGAGACGACTGGAATTGAGACGCCTTCCGCCAATTGAACCAGTCCATCAAAAGCGATGGACTTCTCGTCATCCACCACAACTCGCGCACATAGAGTTGGGAACTCCGCGCGGGCTATGTCGCAGGTAAAAAACCCACTGGTTGCCAGTTTTACTTCGATTAGCTTCGGACGCGCTCCTTCTCTCGACTTGAATATGGTCAGTTTCCCTTTTGTCAAAGGGCCGTCTTTGTCGACGACGTGACCACTGAAAGTCACAACCGAATCGCGTTCGCCTGCTGACCTCCCCTCAGCACTCTCGGAGGTTACCGGCGCGCGCACGGCGCCCGAACTGGCTATCTCCGACTCCACGGCCCCGCTGACATCGGCAGGTCGACGCGTCTCATCATTGACGTCACTTGAGACGCCGCTTATGGGGGCGAGCGTCCGTCCATAAGACAGGAGAACAACCGAAAGCAGGAGACACGCCAATAGGGCGCACGGCAGAATCTTCTTCATCGCCTCATGAACTCATCGATTATGCCGTCAACTACAGTGCATATGCGCACATGAAGTGCCCGGTAGATTCCCGCGGGGAGCAGGCCTCCGCCGGGCGCAGCGTACGCCATGGCCGCACCCAAAAGTCACAGCCAGGACAGCCTTCGGAACTTCGTGGCCGCCCTTGAGTTGGACTCACTCTAGGCAAGCTATTCTCATTGGCAGGCGCACGAAATGCCACCAATCCATATGCAGTGCGTGTCCTTGCCGCCGACTGGCAAACACGTGGAACTCAAGGCCGCACACGCAGAGATCTTCCATGCATCGGGTCCGAAGACCTCAGCTGCGGTGCAATTCGTGGCAGGGGGATCGCCAAGCATGCCGGGGACCGCTACCTCGGTTGAGGTTGCCGGCGCGGCAAACAGAAGCGTGACGAAGACCAAGGTGGGTACACGGAAGACCATGTTTGTTCTCGTGGTTTGAGCCAGGCCAGATGCCAAATCTTCGCCAATGGACACCCGCCAACCGCTTCGTCTGACCAAACCGCCGCAAGCCAGAGGATGAGTTTTGGAGAGTATGGACCTCCTTCGGTCAGTGCTAGCACAATTCCGGATTTGTTGGGCTGACGGGTGAGGGGGCGGAAGTCACGTTAGCCACCCGCGCATCGATGGACGTACCCCGCTGGCGGGCCGGTCCGAAGCCATAGGCAAGCGCACGATGCGAACTCTTCGGCGTCGATCGGCGCATGCTGTCCCTCGAGTTTTGGTAACTCTCGTAGTAACTCTCGCCCGGGAAATCGCATCGATTTCGAGCAGATCGCCGGCCGACAACTGCGAAGCCAGGTTCGCTGCATCATGCTCAGGGAGCATGACTTGTGGTGTTGCCGCTTCCGGACGGGACGCTGTCTGGCAGCCCGCCGACGCAGCTTCCCAAGCTGAATGTCGTCGGTTCGATCCCGATCACCCGCTCCATAATCCTTTTCTGGTCCTTGGCTTGTGCACAGCTCGGCGGCCAGGCTCGGCGGTCGAGAGTTACAATTGTCACCACGGGCTCGTCCGATCGCCTTGCTGCATCAAGCGTTGTGTTCCTCACCGTCAGCTTGCTGATCTGAGGCTGAGGCTCGCCCAAGACCAGGCTAGCCCGCGTCATCCTCGCCCATTCTCACCCACGCGTCTCATGGGTGTTCGTGCGTGGGAAGCTCCCCCACCGACTCGCCAGCACAGGCAGCACAAGCAGATTCAGCACGGTGCTCGTGACAAGTCCGCCGAGGATGACGAGGGCCATTGGGCCTTCGATTTCTCCGCCAGCTTCCGCGCCGCCACGGGCGAGTGGAAGCAGGCCGAGAGCGGTGACGAGAGCGGTCATCAGGATGGGGATCAGGCGTTCGCCAGCTCCGCGCAACGCGGTGGCGAGACTCCACTCGCAGCCTTCCGCGCGGACGAGATGCTCGAAGTGCGAGATCATCATGATGCTGTTGCGCATCGAGATGCCGAAGAGCGTCACGAAGCCGATCAGCGAGCCGACCGAAAGCAGGCCGCCACCAGCAAAGACAGCGAGGACGCCGCCGACCAAGGCGAATGGCGCATTGGCGAGCACGAGCAAGAGATTGCGCCCGCTGCGGAACACGCTGGCGAGCAGGAGCACGATGCCAGCACCGGCGAGCAGTGAGTGCACCAGCAGTTCCCGCTGCGCACTGCGCCGCACCTCGGCGCTGCCGCCGTAGACGGGATAGATGCCTGGCGGAAGGTTCACCTCGCGGGCGATCCGCGCTTTCAGCTCGGCGAGGAATCCTGAGGCGTCGCGTTCGGCGACGTTACAAGTCACTTGCTGCCGGCGTTGCCCGCCTTCATGGACGATGACGCTGCGGGTGTCCGTGAGAAAGATCTCCGCAACCTCACGCAGTGGCACACGCAGCCCGGCGGGGCTCGTGAGTTGGAGGGCGCCAAGACCTTCCGGGTCGCGGCGCGCAGCAGCGGGCAGGAGCACGGTCACGTCGGTCACGCGGCTGCCGTCGAAGACTTGCCCGACTTCCGCTCCCTGAAACGCGACTTCGACCGCTTCAAGGACTTCCACGGGCGTGAAGCCGAGCGCGGCCGCACGCTCGTGGCGCAAGCGCGCTACCAACTCGGGTGCGCCGCCGGGATTCTCCACCGCCACATCGGCAGAGCCAGGCACGGCTGCCATCACGCGCCGCACGTCTTCCGCGGCGCGGTCGAGGGCGTCGAGGTCCTCACCTCTCAGGTTCACCACGATCTCCGCGGTAGCACCGCTCAGCGTCTCTTCCATGCGCTCGACGAGGAAGGGCATCACCTTGAAAGTCAGCCCCGGAAACTGGAGCAGCGGCTTGCGGATTTCACCCATGAACATCTCGGCCTCCTCGCCACCCATCGGAGCCAGTTCGACGTGCAGTTCGCTGTAATTCGGCCCCCACGTGTCTTCGCCGAGTTCTGCGCGGCCGGCCTGTTGCGCGACAGAGACAATCCGTTCGTCCTTCAAGAGTTCGGCGGTCACGCGCTTGCCCATCTCCAACGAATGCGCAAGCGAACTGCCCGGTGTGGCCGCCATGTGGACCACGAGATGGCCCTCGCGGAACTCGGGCAAGAACTCGCCGCCGAAGAACGGAATCGTCGCCGCCGATGCCACGACGAGCAGCGCCACGAGCGCGATGGCCAGACGAGGGACGCTGCCCACCGCCTCCAACGCGCGGCGGTGCAGCGCCCGCAGAGCACCTAGATAGCGTGGCTCGGTGTGTGGATTCGCGCGACCGAGCAGCACGAGACAGAGCGCAGGCGTAACGGTGAGCGCCACCACGAGTGACGCGAGAGTGGCGAGGAGAAAGCTGACCGCGATCGGTGCAAAGAGACGCCCCCCAACCCCACCCATCGTGAGCACCGGCAAGAAGACGAGCGCGACGATGAAGGTGGCATAGACCACGGCACTGCGGACTTCGAGCGACGCCTCAAGTACTACGCGCCATGCGGGCCGTGGTTCTGCGAGCACAAGGTTCTCGCGCAGTCGGCGGAGGATATTCTCCACGTCGATGATGGCGTCGTCTACGACAACGCCAATGGCAATGGCGAAGCCACCGAGGGTGATGGTGTTGAGCGAAACACCAAAGCGATCGAGCACAATGACGGCTGCAAGGAGCGAGAGCGGGATGCTGACGAACGAGATGAGCGCCGTGCGCAGGTCCAGCAGGAAGAGGAACAGCACCACGACCACGAGCGCGCCGCCGAGGAGAAGCGAGAAGTTCACATGGCGCAACGAGCGCTCGATGAATGTGGCGGGGCGAAACAGGCGCGGGTGGAGGGTCACCTCTTGCTCGCCGAATAGGGCACCCAGCTCCCGCAACGCGGACTCCACGCCTTCGGTGACTTCGAGTGTGTTCGCGCCAAACGCGCTGTGGATCGCGAAGATGACGCCATCGCGTCCACCGATCTGGGCGTCGCCGACTTTCGGCTCAGGCCCCGTACGCACTTCCGCCACGTCACGCAGGCGCAGGGCGAGACCATCGTGCCACGCCACCACGGTCGCGCCGAGCTGCTCCGGTGTGAGGGCTTGTCCCTCGGTGCGGAGGACGACGCGCTGATTGGCGTTCTCGATGAAACCCGCGCCACGCACCGCTGTGGACTCACGAGCGGCGGCGAGCACGTCGTCGAGTGCCAGCCCGAGCGCACGCAGCTTCTCAACGTGGGGCTCGACTTGAAGCTGGCGGACTTCCCCGCCGAAGACATCCACCTTGGCCACCCCCGGTACTGCGAGCAGCCGCCGGCGGAGCGTCCAATCGGCAATGGCGCGCAGCTCCATCGGGGTGCGTTTCTCAGACGTGAGCCCGGCCACGAGCACGAGACTAGTGCTCGAGATGAGCGGCCCCATCCTCGGTGCGCGCACGCCAGCCGGAAGCTGGCTTGCGCCCTCGGCGAGCCGTTCGCTCACGAACTGGCGCACCCGGAGGATGTCTGCCTCATCCGCGAACGAAGTGGTGATGGCGCTGAGCCCCTGGGTGCTCGCGCTGCGGAGCGTGTCGAGCTGCGGCGTGCCGCTGAGTGCGGCTTCGAGGGGGCGCGTAACCAGCACCTCGACCTGCTCGGCAGAAAGCCCGGGCGCTTCCGTCTGGATGATGACCATCGGAGGCGCGAACTCCGGGAACACGTCGAGCTTCGTGCGCAAGGCGACGAAGACCCCATACCCCGTGACGATCAGCGCAAGCGCGATGACGACACCACGCAGGCGCAACGAGGCGGATATGAGCCAGTGCAGCATCGGGCGTCAGCCTTTCATCTGGATGCCGCCCTTCAGCTCCTCCGAGAGCAGCGATTGCGCGCCGGCGACTACGACCGGCATGCCGATGTCCTCGGCGACGAGCCATCCATCAGCGTGCCCGCGGTCGAGCGCCACCTCGCGGCGGGCGAACGTCTCCCCATCCTTCTTCACATAGATCCAGGCGAGCCCTCCGTGCCGCACCACCGCACTGCGCGGCACGAGCCAGCCTGCGCTCTCTTTGCCCGGGCGCACCAGCCGCGCGATCATCATCGTTCCGGGCACGAGCTGCTCCGCGCGTGCCCCGACGAGGTAGAGGAGGCACTGGCCGGCAAGCCGATTCTCCGACATGGGCGCGGGGCCAATCAATTGCCCGGCGGCGTTGAAGCCGTCGAGCCGTTCGAGCACGGCGTTCTCCGGTGGGGTGTCGAGCCGATCGGTTGCCAGCAACTCCACACGCGCGATGGCTTGCTCCCGGCGCAGAAGCGCCTCCGCGAGCGTGGCGAGGTCGGCGCGTGCGCTGAGCGCTGAGCCCCACACAGCGACGACTTTCGCCCGCGCCACGCTGTGGGCGATTTCGTCCCTCTGCATTGCTGCCATCGCCCCCTCGACCGCGCTGACCGAGGCATTCTGACCCTGTTCGGCGAGCATCCGCTTGCGCTCGTAGTCCGACCGAGTCGCTGTGAGCGCCGCTTCGGCGGCTCGGATCTCGCCTAGCTGCGCAGAAAGGAGCGTCCCGTCGAGCATGCGCGCGCTGGCAGTCACTTCATCCGCTACGCTCGCCTTGCTCAGCGCAGCGCTTCGCAAGCCGAGCCGGTGCTGTGTCTCCACATCGAGCCGAACCACTGCACCAGCAGCCGTTACGGTGACACGCGATGGCGCGACGACCGGCGCCTCAGTGGTCGATTCCACGTCGCGCTCTTCATGGAGGATGAAATAGGAGTAAATCAGGCCCCCGGCGGCTGCGGCGAACACCAGCAGGAAGAGCAGACTGCGGAGCGGTTTCTTCATGGCGCTTCGCCACGTGGGTCGATGGTGAAATCGAGTTCGAGCGGCCGCTGTGTGGCGGCTTCGAGTTCGGCGAACGCTTGCGCGGCCCGCACTGTGGCGTCCCAGCGAAGCAACTCGGCGCCGGCGAGTTCACCCTCGGCGATGAGCACATCGAGCCGCTCCCCGGCACCAGCCGAAAGATTGGCGGCGGCGAGTTCCACCTGTCGCTTCTGCTCGTCGACAAGCTCTCCAAGCGTGGTGAGGCGCTGCTTGGCACCTTGCCATTTCGCCTCAGCCTGCTCAACTTCGCCGGCGATGTTCGCCTGCAACGCGAGCACGCGCGTTGCGGCTTCGCGACGTTTGGCCTCAGCTTCGGCGATGGGGCCTTGGTTGCGGTTGAAGAGCGGCAGCTCGACGGAGAACCCGAGCGTCCACTTGTTCTCGCCCTGGTCGAACTCGTAGCCGGGACCAAGATGCACATCGGGAAACTGCCTCGCCACTTCCAGCCGCAGCACCACCTGCACTGCCTCGTAGTCGACAAGCGCGGCGAGCAAGTCGGCACGGGAAGTGAGCGCGCGGTTTCTCGCCTCCCGTGTTGCGAGAGCCTCCGCGCCGACGATGTCCACTGTCGCCGCCAGTGCCGCCGGAAGCGCGCGTACCGGCAAGCCGAGCGCTGTAGCCACGCGCGCCCGGCTCTCCTCCGCGAGCACGCGTGCGTCTTCACGCTCTTTCTTCAGACGCGCCAGCGCAGTGCGCGGAGCAGAGAGTTCGCGGCCGGCAATCGCTCCGGCGACGAGCTTCTGCTGCATCGCGGCCAAGCCCTCCTCCTGCTTCGCCATCTGGCGCGTGATCAGACGTGTGCGCTCGGTGGCGTCTGCGAGTTCGAGCAGCGCCTTGCGCAGGTTTTCGCGCACCGTCCAAGCCGCGTCTGTGAGCCGCAGTCGCGCCGCTTCAGTGCGGTGCCGGGCAGCGATGATCCGCAGGCCGCGCTTGTCAACGGTCTCGATGGGCAGAACGAGATCAAGAGCCACGATCCACGGCGACAAGCCAGCGCTGCTCGTATTCAGCGAGGGCGAGAGACCGAGGGTCGGATTCGGCCGCGCCCCAGCGGTGATCTCCGCCGCACGCGCCGCGTCGAGTTCCGCGCGGGCCACGTCGAGACTGGGGTGAAAGTAGTAAGCCACCAGCGCCAGCACCTCGAAATCCCATGCGCCTTCATCGGGTGGTCGCTCGCCGTGCTCGTGCAGAAACGCGTGCAACTCCGGCGCATCGAGCGAGCGACGCTCGAAGGCGCTCGCGCTGTTGGCGAGATGAAGTTCTTGCGGAGTGAACTGGACGCATGCTGGCAACAGCGCCGCGATGGCCAGCAGCACCACGGGCATGTTCCGTTGCAGTAGGGTCATCACGTTGCAGCTACGCTACGATCGCGACGCCACGGAAAGTCCTTACACCCGTGTCAGGAATGCCTCCGCGGGCTGCCTCGGATTGACGAAAGCCCACCGGACCCGCAGCATCGCGCTGATGCGGGTGCTCGTCGTCGAAGACCAAGTCAAGATCGCCCGTGCGCTGCAAAAGGCGCTCGCGCGGGCCGGCGCTGAAGTCATCGTCGCCGCCGATGGCGAAGCCGGCTTGCAACTCGCGCTCAACGAGGCGTTCGACGCGCTCGTGCTCGACATCATGCTTCCGCGCCGCGACGGCCTGGAGGTGCTTCGCGAACTGCGCGCGCAGCATCGCACCACGCCCGTGCTTCTCCTCTCCGCCCGTGGCGAAGTGGGCGACCGCATCCACGGGCTTGATCTCGGCGCGGACGACTATCTGCCGAAGCCTTTCGTGCTCGCCGAAGTTGTCGCCCGCGTGCGGGCTCTTGCCCGTCGCGGCGTTCCGCTCGACGCAACGATGCTCAAGGTTGCCGACCTTTCTCTCGACCTGCTTCGACGCCAGGCTCGGCGCGGCGACAGGCTCCTGGAACTCAGCCCACGCGAGTTGCGACTCCTCGAATACCTCGTTCGCGCGCATGCCCGCACATGCACGCCCGACGAGTTGCACGAGCACGTTTGGGACTACCGCCCAGGCTATGACCCAGGCTCGAACGTCGTGCAGGTCGCCATCATGCGGCTGCGCGAGAAGGTGGACGCGCCCTTTTCGCCCAAGCTGATCCACACTGTTTTCGCCGAAGGCTACGCCTTGCGCGCCGAGCCATGACCATCCGCACGCGGCTCACTCTCTGGTATGCCGGGATGCTCCTCGGCTCGCTGCTGCTCATGGGCAGCGTGCTCCACTACGAACTCGTCACCGAGCGGAAGCTCAACGCCGGCGGGGTGCTAGAGTCGCCAAGGGAGCAAATCGCCGACGTGCTTCTCTTCTACGGCATGCCGACGGTCTTCGTTCTCGTGCTCGGCGGCTCATGGCTGATTCGTCGTGCTCTGCGACCCGTCGAACTGCTGACCGCCACTGCGGAGCGTGCCCACGCCGGCAATCTCACTGAGCGGGTCCCACCGAGCGGGCGCGGCGACGAACTCGACCGGCTCGCCGGGGTTTTCAATGCCATGCTCGACCGTGTCGAAGCCGGCCTCGCCAGCGTGCGTGAATTCACGCTCCACGCTTCCCACGAGCTGAAGACGCCGCTCACCATCCTATCGATGCAAGCGGAAGCCGCCCTGACGGAAGCCGCGCTCACCCATGACCAGCGCGAGTTACTGAAAAGCCAACTCGAAGAAGTGCGCCGCCTCGCCGCGCTGGTGGAAGCGCTCGGCCTTCTCGCAAGAGCCGATGCGGGTCTACCCGACATCGTCCGCGAGCCACTGGGCTTCGACGAACTGCTGCGCCTCGCCGTGGAGGACGCGCGGCTCCTCGCGGCGAAAAACGGCATCACCGTCGAACTCACCCACTGCGAAGCCACCCAGGTCGAAGGTAACCCCGCCAGCCTCCGACAAGTCCTGCTCAACCTTCTCGACAACGCCGTGAAGCACAATCATGACGGAGGCTGGGTGCACGTCGAACTACGCGTCGGGCCGCAAGATCTGACCCTCTCCATCGAGAACACGGGCCCGCCCATACCACCCGAACTCCCCCCGCGCATCTTCGACCGCTTCGTCCGGGGCCCCGGCACCAACGTAGGCTTCGGCCTCGGCCTCAGCATCACCAAGACCATTCTTGAAGCGCACGGCGGGTCGGTTTCCTTCATCAATCGCACTGAAGGTGGTGCACGATTCACCATCCACCTCCCGCGTTCCGCGCCGAATCGCGTCGGACACGTTCTCCCTGCAAGCTGACGTTCGCCCGTTTTGTAACTCCCGTTGTAACTCTCCCCCGGGAAATCGCATCGATTACGAGCAGATCGAGGAGCTGCAGCTCGGAAGCCTCGGTCGCAGCATCCTTCGGCAGAACAAGGACTTGTCGCCGATCCACGTCACGAGGCGACGATGGCGCGTGACCCGCTGCCCCAGCTTCCCAAGCTGAATGTCGTGGGTTCGATCCCCATCACCCGCTCCATTTCTTCCAAGAGGCCTGGATTCCAGGCGTTGCGCCCTCGCGGTCGCGAGAGCGCGAGGCAGTGCCCGCTGGTGTCCGAGTGAAGTCGGCGAGTCTCGGATCGACCTGAAGCGCCTTCATTCCCAGCAATTGGGTCAAGGGACCGGACACGTTTCGGTTCGATCCCGATCACCCGCTCCATTCCCCTCACGGGGAGCCGACCACCGCGCGCAACAGCCGACGCCGAACGACACCCCGCTACCGCTCTCCGAGCAGCTCCGCCAATCGCAGCAGGTCCACCACCTGCACCCCCAGAACAGTCTTGTCAAACAGGTGGCCGAAGTCTCGCCGATCGCCCGTCGCGAAGTGCGTGCAGCCGGCCCGGAATGCAGCACACAGCAGCGGCTGATCTTTCTCGTCGAGCGTCACCGGCAGATCGAACAACGCAGAAGGCACCTGCTCGATGCGCCGCAGGAGTTGCTCGAACGCCGGCAACCAATCCGCCCGCTTCAGCGCGAGGTTGCGGCGCGCTTCCGCGCATGCGAGGTCACTGGTCACCGCCGACGCTTCGGTCACCAACCACTCGACCAGTTGCGCGATGTTGCTGCCCAGGTTGCTCGCCGAGAACAGCACGTTCGCGTCCAGGAAGACGCGCATGGGCTCAGGAACGCTTCTTCGGTAGCCGCCTCCCGATCGCCGCGTCATCGCTCGCGAATTCGGCGATGCGCTTCTCGGTGTAGATCTCCAGGGGCACGCTGACGGCCGGCCGGAGGAGAATGCCCTGCTCGGTTTCCTCGATGATCACCTCATCGTTCGCTCGGAGGCCGAACGCTTGGCGGATCGCGGCAGGGATGGTGATCACCCCGCGCTCGTTGATGGTCGCCTTGATCTGCATATTCTCAGCATACCTGCTTTTCTGCTCTACTGCAATCGCGTCGCGACAGCGCCGCGAGAGTCCGGCGACACCGGGCTCTCGCCCATTCTGCGGATCGCGCAGGGGGCAACCCGGCCCCACCGACGAGGCGACGCCCGTCGGAGCCACTCTCGCCTACAGCTTCGGCGTCGCCGGGCCCAACTCTCGAGGACACGCGGACGATGGGCACTCCGATGACCGCTGCAAATCGAACGCAGTCGCTTCGGGCGATGCGACCCGGATCGTCCCGGTGTCGGTCGGCATCTCGACCACGGGGGTCCGCTTCAAGACGCGGCTCATGAGGAAACTCAATGCGTACACGACCATGCAGCGATCGGTGCGTCCGCGGCCAGGGCGCCAGGAGCCATTCTGGTTGCGAAAACCAGCGCACAACGTCGAGTTACGCAACCAGATTGGCAGAGATGACCGCGGAGAGCCAGCGCCTCGAGAGCCAACCTGCTACAGCACGCTCGGGTCAGCCCGACTTGGCGACTCGAACAGGCTGTAGCCGAACTCCTGCGAGCGCGGCACGCGACACCATCGCGCCCACGATGACGCTCCTGCGCACCCCAAGGTCGTCGCCTGGCTCGCGGGAGACGTCGGCCTTTGTGGATGCTAGGCTGTCGTCGTGCCCGAGGCTGACGCCAAGGAACCCGACCCCGCCATCGAGTCCCTGCTGGAACGCGTCGCGCAGCGCGACGCCGCGGCGATCGACGAGGTTCTGCAACACTACCTGCCTGGCCTGCGCGGCTTCGTGCGGCTGCGCGCCGGGCGCGTGGTCCGTGAGCACGAGGCCAGCACCGACCTGGTGCAATCGGTCTGTCGCGAGGTGCTGGAGAACTTGCAGCGCTTCCAGCACGGCGGCGCGGTCGGCTTCAAGCGCTGGCTGTACAGCACCGCGTTGCGCAAGATCGCCGACCGACAGGCGTACTACCAGGCGCTGAAGCGCGACGTGCGCCGCGAAGTGGCCGCGCCGACGCTGGAGGGCAGTGCACACGACGTGCTGCAGTCATACGGCACGTTCTGCACGCCGAGCCGCCACGCCAGCGCGCGGGAGGAACTGGCCCGGGTCGAGCTGGCATTCGACGACCTGCCAGAGCACTACCGCGCGGCGATCGTCAACGTGCGCATGCTCGGCATGTCGCACCGCGAGCTGGCCGCGCAAATGGGCAAGTCCGAGGGCACGGTGCGCACGATTCTGTCGCGCGCCATGGCGCAGCTGGCCGAGAACCTCGACCGCCATGGTTGAGCCCGAGAACCACGACTCGCATCGCTTGTCCCCCGCGGCGGAAGCGTTCGCGCGCTACCTGCTGGCGTACGACCAGGGCGAGGCACCGCCGTTCGCGGACTACTGCGCCGCGCATCCCGAGCACGCCGACGCACTGCACCGTCTGCATCAACGCTGGGCCGAGGCGAACACGGCGATGCAGGACTTCGAGAACGCCGAGGCGGTGGCGCCGGTCGCCCCGGTCGAACTCGGCGTCGAGCAGGAACCGCCGATCAGCCTGCGCCACGCGCTGCCGCCAACGGCCGACATGCGGTCGCCGACGGCGCGCTACGGCGAGCACCAGGTCATCGCCCGCGGCGGCATGGGCGAGATCCAGCGGGTCTGGGATGCGGACCTGCGGCGCGCCATCGCGATGAAGGTGCTGCGCGAAGCCAACGCGCCAAGCCACACCGACCATCGCACTCCGCATAGCGCCGCGCGCCAGCAGCGACGCTTCCTCGACGAGGCGCAGATCACTGCACAGCTCCAGCACCCTGGCATCGTGCCGGTGCACGAGCTGGGTCTCGACGCGGACGGTCGGCTCTACTTCACCATGAACCTGGTGCGCGGCCAGAATCTGCGCGACGTGCTCAGGCTGGCGCGCGCCGGTGAAGACGGCTGGACTCGGGCGCGCGTGCTCGAGGTCCTGCGGCGGGTCTGCGAGGCGGTCGCGTACGCACACGACCGCGGCGTGATCCACCGCGACCTGAAGCCGCTCAACATCATGGTCGGCCGCTTCGGCGAGACCTACGTGATGGACTGGGGGCTGGCGCGAGTACTGCGTCGCGACGAGCCGGCGGCACCCGCGACCGGCGCGGAGCCGGCGCCACCCGACCCGCTCGCGGCGCAGACGCTGGACGGCGACGTGGTCGGCACGCCGGCCTACATGCCGCCGGAGCAGGCGCGCGGCGAGCTCGATCGCGTCGGTCCGCCGGCCGACGTCTACGCGATCGGGGCGATGCTCTACGAACTGCTCAGCGGCGAGATGCCTTACGTTCCGAGTGGCACGCGCACCTCGTCGCACGCCGTCTTGGAGCGACTCATCGCGGGGCCGCCGGAGCCCTTGAAGGCCGCGGTCGACGTGCCGGCCGAGTTGGTGGCCATCTGCGAGCGCGCGATGGCGCGCGACCCGCAGGCGCGGTACGCCACCGTCGGCAAACTCGGTGAAGACCTGGCGGCGTTCCTGGAGATGCGCGTGGTGCGCGCGTACGAGAGCGGCACGTGGGCCGAGCTGCGCAAGTGGCTCCGGCGCAACAAGGCGTTGTCGGCGACCGCGGCCCTCGCGGTGCTGGCGCTGGTCGTCGGGCTGCTGATGAGTCTGGTGCAGAAGAACCGAGCCGACGAGCAATCGGTGCGCGCCGATGGCAGCTTCAAGCTGGCGTTCGCCGCCGTCGACCGCATGTTGTCACGCATGGGGTCGCGGCTTGCCGGCGTGCCGCGCGCCCAGGAAGTCCAGCGCGACTTGCTCGAGGATGCGCTGGAGTTCCACACCCAGTTCCTGGCAACCCGCAGCGACGACCCGTCGCTGCGCTACGAGACTGCGCTAGCCCAACTGCGCGTCGGCCGAATCCACGCGAAGCTGGGCAGCGTCGACCGGGCCCTCAGCCACTACGAGACGGCCTGCCAGCAACTCACCGCGCTGCTCATCGACCAGCCACAGCACCGCGACGCCGAATGGGAGCTGGCCGACGCCGAGCACAGCATCGCTCTCCAACTCATCCTGCGCGGTGAGCACCAGCGCGCGATCGAGGTGGGTCGGCGCGCGCTGGTGCGCGCCGATGCGTTGGCGCGCGAGCCCGGCGCCAACCGCAAACAGCGCGGCACCCAAGCCTTGATCGGCGCCACGCTGGGAGGTGCGTTGATCGGCGCGGGGAATCACGCGGAGGCGGTCCTCGTGGTGCAGCGCGCGATCGAGCAGCGCCGCGCGCTATGCCGCGAGGCGCCGGAGGACGCCGCCGGGCTGCGCGAGCTGGGCGTCTTGCTGAACATGATGACCAGCTCGCTCCCGCGCGAGCACGACCAGGATCAGGTGGAGGCGATCTTGGTCGAGGCCAGCGCGGTCTTGGAGCGCGCCGTGACGCTGGATGCAACACCGGAAAACTTGAAAGTCGCCGCGCAGATCGCCAACAACTACGCCGTCCGGCTCCTGCTGCCGGCACAGCGCCACGCTGAGGCCGAGCTGCAGCTGGGCAAGACGCGTGACTTTGGTCGCAAACTGGTCGAGGACTTCCCGTCCGTACCCGCCTACCACGGCCTGCTCAGCGGCGCGCTGAGCAACCTCGCCGAACTGCGGCGCAATACCGGCGACCCCGAGGCTGCTCTGACCTTGCTCGAGGAGGCCGTCGCGATCGAGCGCGAGGCCGTGCGGCGCGCTCCCGACGTTCAGGGATTCCAGAGGTACCTGATCAACCAGCTGCGCAAGTTGGGCGAGTTGCTCGTCGAACTGGGCCGCATCGACCGCGCGGCCGCCTGCGCCGAAGAGCTAGCAGCGCTGCCGTTCGGTGACGGTCTGCCACGCTACTTCGCAGCGGCGATCCTGGCGACCTGTGCAGTGGCCGACAGCGACACCGACCACACCGCGCGCGCGCTCGAACTCTTGGCGAAATCGATCGAGCAACCACTGGCGCAGCGTGGACCGTTCGAGAACCCGGCGTTCCAGGGGCTGCGCGCCCACCCGGAGTTCCTGCGGCTGGAGGCGGCCTACGCTGCGCAGGCGGCCAAGTAGGAAGGTCATCGAACGGCGCGTCATTGGCGTTCTCCGGCGTCAGCCCGCACACTCAGCCGAAGATCCGTCGCGCAAGCGTCGAAAAGACACACCGTGGACCCTGAGGCTGACATCCGCCGGTTGCCGTTCTGGCGCGGACCGGTCACCACCGAGCCGCTCGCGGGGGGACTCACCAACGTCAACTTCAAGGTGCGCGACGCGCAGGGCACCTTCACGGCGCGCGCCGGGGAAGACGACGACGACCTCGGCATCGACCGCCGCAGCGAACTCGCCTGCGCGCGCCTCGCGGCGCGGTTGGGGGTGGCGCCTGAGGTCGTGTTCGCGGAACCGCCGTGGATGGTCACCACCTTCATCACGGGCCGCACGCTCGATGGCGAAGCGCTCGCCGACCACACTCGCCTGCGGCGCGTCGCGTCGCTGCTGCGCCGCCTGCACGACGCGCGCGCCGAGGTCACCGGCCACCTGCCGTGGTTCTCGCCGTTCCTGGTCGCGCGCACCTACCTCGACCTCGCCGCGACCCACGACTACGCGATGCCGTTCGACGCCAACGCACTCCGGCACACGGTCGACGATCTGGAAGGCGCCTCGCCCCGTTCCACCCGGCGCTTTGCCACAACGATCTGATGCCCGGCAACCTGATCGAGGCGAGTGACCGTCTCTGGCTGATCGACTGGGAGTACGCCGGCGTCGGTCATCCGCTGTTCGACGTCGCCGGGCTCGCCAGCAACGCCGACCTCGACCCCGACGCGACTGCGGCCCTCCTGGAGGCCTACCTCGACGGCTCCGACCTCGACCCGAGGCTCGCGCGTCGCCAGCTCCGCCTCCTCTTGCCGATGGCCGCGCTCCGCGAATGCCTGTGGGCCGTGCTGCAAGGCGCGCGCTCCACGATCCGCTTTGACTACGGCGGCTACCGCGACGACAACTTCGCCCGCTTCCAGCGCGCGCTCACCTTGTCGCGCCAGGACGCGAAGAACTCTGATGGCTGAGCTCGAAGGCAAACTGACGCTCGACGAACTCCGCGCGCACGTCGCTGCGGACACGCTCGACACCGTGCTCGTGGTGATGACCGACCCGTACGGTCGCTTCATGGGCAAGCGCTTCGACGCCGGCTTCTTCCTCGACGCGGTGGTCAAGAACGGCGCGCACGCGTGCGACTACCTCTTCACCGTCGACCTCGCGATGAACCCGGTGCCGGGCTACGCCTTCGCCAACTGGCAGCTCGGTTACGGCGACGTGCACCTGGTGCCCGACTTGCAGACGCTGCGCGTCGCGAGCTGGCTCGACCGCACGGCACTCGTGCTGTGCGACGTGCACGGCGAAGACGACCACGCGCCGGTCGCGGTGGCGCCCCGCTCGATCCTCCGCCGCCAGACCGACGCCGCCGCGTCGATGGGCTACGTCGCCATGGCCGCCTCCGAGCTGGAGTATTACCTGTTCCGCGACACCTACCGCGCAGCGATGGAGCAGGGCTACCGCGAGCTGACTCCGGTGGGCTGGGACCTCGAGGACTACCACGCGCTGCAGGGCAGCCGCGGCGAGTTCTTCCACGGCGAGGCGCGGCGACACCTGCGTCGGTCGGGCGTGCCGGTGGAGAGTTCGAAGGGCGAGTGGGGCAAGGGCCAGCACGAACTCAACGTGCGCTACGCCGAGGTGGTCGAGATGGCCGACCGGCACTGCGTGTACAAGCAGTGCCTGAAGGACCTCGCCGAGCAGAAGGGCGTCGCGGTGACCTTCATGGCGAAGTTCGCCGAGGACCAAGCCGGCTCGAGTTCACACCTGCACATGAGTTTGTGGCGCGACGGCGAGAACGCGTTCGCCGGCAACCACGACATCGGGCCGGTGCAGGCCTCCGATGCCTTCCGCTGGTTCCTCGGCGGTTGGATCGCGCACGCCCCCGAGGTGATGGTGTGCTACGCGCCCACCGTGAATTCCTACAAGCGCTTCCAGGCCGGGTCGTGGGCGCCGACGCGCCTGGCGTGGAGCTACGACAACCGCACCGCCGGCTTCCGCGTGGTGGGGAGCGGCGCGAGCTTGCGCATCGAGTGCCGCATCCCGGGCGCCGACTGCAACCCGTACCTCGCCTTCGCCGCCGCCTTGGCGTCGGGGCTCGACGGGATCGCCAAGCGGATCGAGCCGCCGGCGCGCTTTGTGGGCGACGTGTACGCGGCGGCGCAGCTCCCCACGGTGGCCGGCACCTTGGAGGAAGCGACCGAGCAGTTTGCCCAGAGCGCGTTCGCGCGCACGGCTTTCGGCAGTGAAGTGGTCGACCACTACGCGCACTTCTTCCGCACCGAGGCTGCCGCGTATCGGCGCGCGGTCACGGACTGGGAGCGGCGGCGCTACTTCGAGCAGATCTGATGGCGACCCCGCGCATTGGCCTGGTCACCTACGGCCGCAACGCCGACGGCGTGTTCACCATGCCCGCCGCGTACGTCGACGCCGTGCGTCGCGCTGGCGGACTGCCGCTCCTGCTGGCGCCGGGTGAGCCGCGCCTCGAAGAGTGGTTCGGTCTGCTCGATGGGTTGATCCTCGCCGGCGGCGGCGACATCGACCCGGCCCTCTACGGTGGACGCGGGCACGCGGAGAACTACAAGTTCGACGCGGGGCGCGATGCGAACGAGGTGTGGCTAGCCCGACGCGTGCGCACCACCGGCCTGCCGACGCTCGGAATCTGCCGCGGCCTGCAGATGCTCAACGTCGCCTACGGCGGGACCCTCATCGAGCACCTGCCTGACGCAGTCGGCGAGGTCGTGGCGCATCGCGGGCCGGACAAGTCGCCGACGCCGCACGCGGTGTCGATCGAGCCCGACTCGGGTGTCGCGCGCGTGCTCGGGACCACCACGCCGATGGGCACCTCGTGGCACCACCAAGGCGTGGCCGAGGTGGCGGCGGGCCTGCGCGTGGTCGGCCGCACCAAAGACGGCGTGATCGAAGCGCTCGAGCTGCCCGGACACCCCTGGCTGCACGCGGTGCTGTGGCATCCCGAACTCACCGCCGAGAACGACCCAGTGCAGCAGCGCCTGTTCGACGCGTTGGTGCAGGCGGCAAGCGAGACCAACGGAGACAAGACATGAGACTGCGAGACAAAGTGGCGTTGATCACCGGCGGCGCGAGCGGCATCGGCAAGGAGACGGCGCAGTTGTTCGCCGCCGAGGGCGCGCGCGTTGTCGTCGTCGACGTGACCGACAAGGCCGGGGAGGCCGTGGCGGCGAGCCTGCCCGAGGGCCGCGGCCGCTACGTGCACGCGGACGTGTCCGACGAGGCGCAGTGCCGGCACATGATCGCCGCCGCCGAGAAAGCCTTCGGCGCGCTGCACGTCCTCTTCAACAACGCCGGCATCATGGACTCGGCCGACGACGACGCCGTGCACACCGACGCCGCGGTGTGGGACCGCACGATGGCGATCAACGTCAAGGGCGTGTTCTTCGGCTGCAAGTACGGCATCCCGGCGCTACGCCGCGCCGGCGGCGGCTCGGTGATCAACACCGCGTCGTTCGTGGCGCTGCTCGGGGCCGCCACGCCGCAGCTCGCCTACACCGCCAGCAAGGGTGCGGTGCTGGCGATGACCCGCGAGCTGGCGGTGGTGCACGCGCGCGAGAAGATCCGGGTGAACGCGCTCTGCCCCGGCCCGCTGCGCACCGAGCTGCTGATGAAGTTTCTCGACACCGAGGCCAAGAAACAGCGCCGACTGGTGCATGTGCCCATGGGCCGCTTCGGCGAAGCCAAGGAAATGGCGCAGGCGGCGTTGTACCTGGCGTCGGATGAGTCGTCGTACGTCACCGGCACGAGCTTCATGGTCGACGGCGGGATCACCGCGGCGTACGTGACGCCGGAGTGAGACTCGAAGCACGTCATCCGACGAGACCCCCACTGGACGACGCGCTACCACGTCAACTCGACCAAGGCGCCCGGAGACAGCCGCGACACAGCATCGAGGATGCTGGCGACCTGAGTGCGGATCACTGGCCAGCGCGTCGTCGGCAACACGACGATCGCGAGCTTGCGCCCCCCCACGGCTTGTTGGAAACGGAGCTGCTTATCTGTGGTCACGAAAGCCTCGAAGCCCTCAGCCTCCGCGGCGCGCAGCAAGTCGCCGTTGGTCAAGGTCGACCAGCCTTGTTCGTAGGCAGTGCGCACGGTGTGACCGACCAACGCGTTGCGCAGCGGCACCGGGGTCCCCTGGTCGAACAGGATCAGCATGGCGGAGGGTGGTGGCTTCAGGCCACCGCCAAACTCTTCGCCGCGTGATCGAGCACCAGAATGACCTGCTCCTTGGTCACCCCGGGGAACCAGTCAACGAAATCGTCCACGCTGGCGCCGGCCTCGATGTTCTCGAAGAGCGCGGTCACAGGAACGCGTGTTCCGCGAAACACCCAGGCACCGCTGACGCGGTCTGGTGCGCACTCCACCGCCAAGCACGTGGTCCAGTCCAACATCGTGAAGACACTAGGCCTGCGGCATGACTGTGGCAACCACCCGCTGGCCGCTGCCGCGCCTCCCCGGTTACCCATGCGACGCGCCGGCGGCGGCTCCGCGACCAACACCGCGTCGTTCGTGGCGTTGGTCGGCGCCGCGAGCTGACGGTGGTGCACCGCACCGGTAGCCAGGCAGTGTCCGCGGCAGTCAGCGGGTCCGCAAGGCGCGCCGCCTACCCCGGAGTCCCGCGCAGGTACACCGCCTTGCGCCGCGTGAGGTGCGCGAACCCCCACCGCGACAGCGTCGTCCCGCGGCCGCTGTCCTTCACCCCCGTCCACGGCAGCTCACGGCAGCGCCGGGTCGAGGTAGTCACATCGATTCTGGTACACGGTGCCGCAGTCGAGGGCGGCGGCGAAGCGCTCGGCGCGGGCGCGGGCGCCGGTCCACACCGAGGCGATGAGAACGCACCCCAACAGGACGAGGAGCCAGCCGAGGATCCGATCTACGACTCGCATGACTCAAGGTCCTTTGGGCGCGGCCCAACGTCTTTGGCGCTCAGCCGCGCGTCGCTTGGGGCGCGTCGGCTGCTGCGGCGGGTTAGCCAGCCATCTCTCAACGGCATGCGGTGAACTCAACGTCGAGGTGGTGCCGAACGATCTCCACGGGAAGTTTCTTTTTCGGCGCTCCTGCCGTTCCTGAAGAGACCATCGACGGCGCCGTGCTCGAGTGGTTCAACTCGCGCGGCCACGCGGCGCTGGCGATCGAAGGCGGTCAACACGCGCGCAAGGAGACCATCGACAACCACGAAGCGTGCCTGTGGGTGCTGCTGTCGGCGATCGGCATGCTGGCGCCGGGCGAGGTGCCGGGTCGCGCGGGTCACCTGCAGCACCTGAGGTCGCCGGCGCAGGGCGCGCCGCCGGTCGTGGAGATCCGCTACCGCCACGTGGTGCGGCCGCAGGACCAGTTCCGCATGGAACCGGGCTTCGTCAGCTTCCAGCCGATCGTGGAGGGGCAGGTCATGGGCAAGACGGCGCAAGGCGTGGTGACCGCGCCGGAATCCGGCCGCGTGCTGCTGCCGCTGTATCAGGTGCAGGGCGACGACGGTTTCTTGTCCGGGCGCGACGTGCGACCGTTGTGGCTCACGGTCGCCAAGGTGCTACGCCGGTTGCGCTTCGACTGGCTGGTGTGCCTGCTGCCCGGCGTGCGAGCTGCCAAGCACGACGCCAACACGATCCTGGCCAGCCGTCGCGTGGCGCGCTGGTTCCTCATCGAGGTGTTCCAACGATAGAGAAAGGCAGCCGGCGGCCTTGTCGAGATCGTCGCTGACGGTGATGCTGTTGCGTCTCGGCCGCGGGCCTATGGCTGGGGCCGCAAGACGATAGGACATGCTCATGAATCCATGCGACGCGGTGGGATCGCCAAGGTCGAGGAAAGTGCCTTTGTGCTTGGCGTCTTCCGCTTTTCGGGCGGTCGCAGGTCTTAGCTGCCTTGGTCTGGCGGTCGTGCTGTTGCAGTCTCGGCGCGAGTGCCAGCGATCGCATGACACCGTCGAGCTTCCCATGGCCGACACGGTAGCAACGGCGATGCTGGCTGGGCTTCCTTTCGTCTTCGTCCAGAACCAAGGTCAATGGGACACACCCGCGAAGTTCGTCGCCCGCAGAGCAGGGATGATTGCACGGTTCGAAAAGGAGAGCATCACCCTCCAACTCGCTCGGCGCGACGGGGATCGGCAGCAGGGCGTGATCGTCCGCCTCGCCTTCGACGGGACGCTCGCGACGGTCGCGCTGGAAGGCCAAGGCGAGCAGGCCGGGCGGTACAACTTCTTTCTCGGCAGCGATCCCGCGAAGTGGCGCACCGGTGTGCGCGGCTACTCGAACGTCCTCTACCGCGGATTGCAGGATGGCGTGGATCTACGGGTGCGAGGCCACGAAGGAAGGATCGAGTATGACGCGATCCTTGCACCGAGAGCCGACTTGCACGGAGTCGTCGTACGGTGTGAGGGGACGCAGGGGATCGAGATCGAGCCCGACGGGTCCTTGATCATGAAGACCGCGCTCGGCCCGATTCGGCACACACGACCTGTCGCGTGGCAAGTCCTTTCGGACGGTGAGCACAGTCCGATCGAAGCGCGTTTCCGAATCGTGGCATCGAATCGGTTCGGGTTCGAAGCGCCAGGCTCTGACCCTGCGCTCGCGCTCGTGATCGATCCCGGCCTCGTGTACTCGACCTTCCTCGGTGGTGCGACGGGCGACTATGCAGTGGCGCTCGCGGTCGACGCGTCAGGCGCGGCGACCGTGACCGGGTTCACCAACTCGCCGGACTTTCCAACGACCCCGGGAGCCTACGACAGGACCTTCAACAGCAGCGGTGGCCCGGAGGACGTCTTCGTCTGCCGGCTGTCTCCTTCGGGCAGCAGCCTCGTGTACTCGACCTTCCTCGGCGGTGCAAGCATGGATGTCGCGCGGGCGCTCGCGCTCGATGCGTCCGGCACGGCGACACTGACGGGCTCCACCTATGCGACAGACTTCCCGGTGACCGTGGGCGCGTACGACACGATCTACAATGGCGGCGGCGACGCCTTCGTGACCCGGCTGTCGCCGTCCGGAGGAAGCCTTGTCTACTCGACCTTCCTCGGTGGGGCTAGCGACGACGCCGCCCACGCGATCGCGCTGGACACGTCTGGCGCCGCCACCGTTGGAGGTAGCACCCAGTCAACGGACTTCCCCACGACGGTGGCAGCGTACGACACGAGCTACAACGGCCGCGGCGACGGCTTCGTGACCCGGCTGTCGCCGTCCGGCGGAAGCCTTGTCTACTCGACCTTCCTCGGTGGGACGGACTATGACTACGCGCTCACCCTGGCGGTCGATGCAATCGGCGCCTCGACTGTGGCAGGCGAGACCTACGCAGCGGACTTCCCCACGACGGTCGGAGCGTACGACGCGAGCTTCAACGGTGGCATCGATGCGTTCGTGACGCGGTTGTCTGCTTCGGGTGGAAGCCTGATCTACTCGACGTTCCTCGGTGGGACAAACTCTGACTACGCACTCACCGTGGCGGTCGATGCAGTCGGCGCATCGACTGTGGCAGGCTCTACCAGCTCGCCGGACTTCCCCACCACAGCCGGAGCCTACGACCCGAGCCACAATGGCAACACCGACGCGTTCGTGACGAGGCTATCTGCGTCCGGCGCGAGCCTCGTCTACTCGACGTTCCTCGGCGGTGACAACTATGACCACGCGCACGCTCTCGCGCTCGACGCGTCCGGCGGTGCCGTCGTGGTGGGTCGGACCGAGTCGTGGGATTTCCCTGCGACTCCTGGCGCCTTCCAGATCTTCTACTACAGGGGTGGTGGCTGGCCTACACCCGACGCCTTCGTCGCGCGGCTCAGTTCTTCTGGTGGCAGGCTGCTCTACTCGACCTTCCTCGGCGGCGTCGCGCGTGACGTGGCCGCCACTGTTGCGCTCGCCGCGACGGGCGAGGCCATAGTGGCGGGGGGAACCGGATCGACGTTCCCCACGACGGTCGGAGCGTACGACACGAGCTTCAACGGCGGTAGCTTGGATGCGTTCGTGACGAAGCTCGACCTCCTGCCCACAGGCGCGTCCGCGTATGGCGTTTCCACCGCCGGATGTACCGGCCCACTCGCGATCGGCGTCACCTCGTGGCCGCGGGTTGGCAACGGCTCCTTCGCACTGACGTGCTCCCGCGCGCCCTCGCAAGCGATCGGCCTGCTCGGAATCAGTGCTGCTGGACTTGCGGCGGCCTTTCGGGTCCTCGGCGCCGACGTGTGGATCGACTTGGCGTCCCCCGGCCTGTTCGTGCCCGCCGCGAGCAACGCTATGGGAGTAGCGGAGGTGTCGCTCCCAGTTCCTGCCGCGGTCGGAGGCCGCGTCTACGCGCAGTTTTTTTGGCTCGGGCCAACATCACCGTCGCCATGCCCGCCGCTCGGCCTCAGTGCTTCCAATGCGCTAGCGATGACTGTTCAGCCCTAGCCCAGCTTCCGCAGAAGAGGCGTTGCGCGCCGGCCCCGAGCGTCCGCCGGCTCCTTCGGGTCCATGGCAGTGATCACCTCGGCTTGCTGCGTGCCACCAGGCGGAAGCCTACGACCCCGCCGACGGTGTCGGGCGGCAGGCCCTGCACTGCGTCGATGCGGAACAGCGCCTAGCTCGCGGTGAACCGCCATGGCCGCACCGATGATGACCTCGGTCAAGTCGCTGAGAGTCTCGCTCACTTCGCTGCAGCTCTCTGTGGCCTTCTTCTTCTGTGGTTCTTTCTGGACCGCAAACCCATCAGCCGTCAAGGCTCAGGGTGTACCGGAACTTTCGGGTTGCTGCACTAGGCCTGCGGCATGAACGTGGCAACCACCCGCTGGCCGCCGCTGCGCCTCCCCGGTTACCCCACCGTCTACCCGGTGCTCGTGTCGCTGCGCGACGGCGCCATCGCGAGCCCACTTCTCGCAACTCGCCCGTTCGCGGACCGCCCAGACTGCGCTCGTGGCCAACCTTCGAACCGACCACGATTGCGTATCCAACTTCTCGTTGCACTCGCTATGGCGCCTGCCATTGCCCTCACCTCGTCCTGCGAGCAACGCGCAGATGTGCCGGCTTCGCCGAAGTGGGTCATCACTCCCCCACCTGATCGCGCCCCGGAGTTCGAGCGTCCCGCTGACGTGAGATCCATCGAGATCACCCGGTTCCGGTCCCCCGGCGGCTCCCTGAGGCTCGACTCTCCTGCACCGATCGCCCGGGTGCTGGAGACGATGCGGAAGAGTGCTGAGCGAAACCGACGCGGCCCCTTTTTTGGCCTCCCAACCGAAACCCTCACGCTGACCTTCGCGGATGGCAGCAAGGCGACGTACCACACGTGCGGTGGCAGCAGCGGGGCGTGGCAGCGCGTGGGGCAGACGCCCGCCGCCGGGGACACCTGGGGTGACCTCAGCTGGGATTGGGATGGAGTCCTGGACGCCCTCGAATGGGACCGGTAGCCAGGCAGTGTCCACGGCAGCCAGCTGGTCCGAAAGGCGCGGCGCCTACCCCGGACTCACGCGCAGGTACACCGCCTTGCGCCGCGTGAGGTGCGCGAAGCCCCACCGCGACAGCGTCGACCCGCGCCCGCTGTCCTTCACCCCCGTCCACGGCAGCGCCGGGTCCAGGTAGTCACACCGGTTCTGGTACACGGTGCCGCAGTCGAGGGCGGCGGCGAAGCGCTCGGCGCGGGCACGGTCGCTGGTCCAGACCGAGGCGGTGAGGCCGTAGCGGGAGTCGTTCATCAGGACCAACGCCTCGTCGTCGTCGGCCACCGGCCACACCGGCAGCAACGGGCCGAAGGTCTCCTCGCGCATCGCGAGGCTGTCGGGCGGACAGTCAGCCAGCAGCGTCGGCTGGAAGAACGGCGCGCGGCCGGCCGGCGCGGTGCCGCCGATCAACACGCGGGCGCCGCGGGCGACGGCGTCGGCTACCTGCGCGGCCACGACGTCGCGCGCGGCTTCGCTCACCAACGGACCCATCGTGGTGGCCTCGGCCATGGGATCGCCGAGCGCGTACGCGGCCAGCTCGGCGCGCGCGCGCGCCAAGAACTCGGCGTAGCGCGCCGCGTGCACGTACACGCGCTCGACGGCGCAGCACGACTGCCCCGCGTTGTAGCAGGCGCCATCGACGACGCCGGCCACGCTTCTCTCGAGGTCCGCGTCGGCGGCGACGTAGGCCGGATCTTTGCCGCCGAGTTCCAACCCGACGTCGATGAAGCGACCGGCGACCTGCTGGTGCACGGCGCGCCCGCCGGCGACCGAGCCGGTGAACGCCACGTGCGCGACGCGCGGATCCTGCACCACCTTCGCGGTCGTCGGATGGTCGAGCACCAGGCTCTGCACCAGCCCAGCCCCGAGGCCTTGGAACGCGCGCACGAAGTGCTCGCCGCACAGCGGCGTCTTGGCGCTGTGCTTGAGCAGCACCGCGTTGCCCGCCAGCAGCGCCGGCACCACGACGTTCACCGCGATCAGCAGCGGGTAGTTCCACGCCGCGACGTCGAGCACCACGCCGAGCGGCGCGTGCTCGATGCGCCGCACGGCACCGTCGGCACCCGACGCCAGGACTTCGGCAGCGAGTGCTTCGCCGGCGATCGACACCATGTGCTCGGCGCGGCCGAGCATGCCGTCGACCTCGGCGCGGGCTTGTCGGATCGGCTTGCCCATCTGCCGGCTGACGTCGGCGGCGACCTCCTCTTTGTGGGCGCGGAACCACGCCAACGCGTCGCTCACCGCCCGGCAGCGCGCGTCGAGCGGAACCCGGCGCCAACGCTCGAACGCCGTCGCGGCCGCGGCCAGCTTTTGCTCGAGGACGGCGCCGTCGTCGAAGGCACGCTCGACGACGACGTCGCCAGAAAACGGATCGATCACCTGCAAGTTGGTCGTGAGAGTGGTCATGACAGCTCGCTATCTTCTGTCCTGTCGACGTGATTCCCACCACGACTCAAGCACGGGTGCCGGCGCCGATCCTGGCCCTCGAGCTGCCGGAATCAACGTGGTCGGCGGCGTTCGACGCCGACGGCACCCTGTGGCACGGCGACGTGTCCGAGGACTTCACCCGCTGGATGATCGCGGCGGGCCACTTCGACGGCGCGCTGTGGCCCAGTTACGAAGCCGTCGCGGCGCGCGACTCCAAGGCCGCTTGCTTCGAGATCCTGCGCTTCTACGCGGGGATGCCCGTGGCCCGACTGCATGCGCTGGTGGCTGAGTTCTGGCGGAGCCCCGCGGGTGACCGCGTCTGGCGCCTCGACGTGCTGGCCACCCTGCGCTACGTCGCCGCCCGCGGCGCGCTGGTGTTCGTGGTGTCGGCCACGCCAACCCTGGTGTTCGGCGACCTGGCTGCCACGTTGGGGATCGCCGGCATCGTCGGCCTCGAGCTGGAGCTTGACACCGACAATCGCGCTACGGGCCGTCACACCGGGATTCCGACAATAGAGGCAGGCAAAGTGACCCGCCTTCGCGCAACGACCGCCGCGCCCTGTCTGCTCGCCGCTGGCAACTCGGCGCTCGACGTGCCCCTGCTCGAAGCGAGCCGCGGGCTCGCCTGGGCCGTGGGGCCAGACGCGATCCTCGCCGCCGCCGCCCAACAACGCGGGTGGCTCCTCACCACAGATCCCGCCGCTCCATGACCCAACCCGTCCCGACCTTCCCCCGCCACGCCCGCGTCGTGATCATCGGCGGCGGCATCGCCGGTTGCAGCGTGGCCTACCACCTCGGCAAGGCCGGCTGGCGCGACATCGTCATCCTCGAGCGCGGCCAGCTCACCTGCGGCTCGACCTTCCACGCCGCGGGCCTCGTGGGCCAGCTGCGCAGCTCGGCGAACATCACCAAGCTGCTCACCTACAGCGTCGAGTTGTACGGCATCCTCGAGCGCGAGACCGAGCAGGCGACCGGGTGGCGCGCCGGCGGCGGCCTGCGTCTCGCCCGCACCGCGGAGCGTTGGACCGAACTCAAGCGCCTGGCCACCACCGCGCACAGCTTCGGCCTCGAGATGCACCTGCTGTCGCCGGCAGAGGCGAAGAAGCTCTGGCCGTTGATGTGCACCGACGAACTGGTCGGCGCCGCCTTCTTGCCCACCGACGGTCAGGTCAACCCTTCCGACGTGGCGCAGGCGATGGTGAAGGGCGCGCGGATGCACGGCGCGCGCTGCATCGAGGGCTGCGAGGTGACCGCGATCGGCGTCGTCGAGGGCCGCGTGCGCCGCGTCAGCACCAACCTCGGCGAGATCACGTGCGACGTGGTGGTGAACTGCGCTGGGCTGTGGGCGCGCAAGGTCGGTCGCCTCGCCGGCGTCACCGTGCCGGTGCAAGCGGTGCAGCATCAGTACATGATCACCGAGCCGATCGCGGGCGTGACCAACGACCTGCCGACGCTGCGCGACCCCGACAACCTCGTGTACTTCAAGGAGGAGGTCGGTGGGTTGGTCATGGGCGGCTACGAACTCAATCCGCTGCCGTGGGCGCTCGACGGCATTCCCGAAGACTGGGTGTTCAAGCTCATCGCGCCGAACTGGGAACACTTCGAGCCGCTGGCGCAAGGTGCGTTCCGCTGCGTGCCCGCGCTCGAAGAGGCGCCGGTGCGCCAGCTCTTGAACGGCCCCGAGGCGTTCACCCCCGACGGCAGCTTCATCCTCGGTGAGGCGCCGGAGGTCGCGGGCTTCTTCGTTGCCGCCGGCTTCAACGCGTACGGCATCGCCGCTGGCGGCGGCGCCGGGCGCGCGCTCGCGGAGTGGATCATCGGCGGCGAACCGTCGGTGGACCTGTGGCCCGTCGACATCCGTCGCTTTGGCGCGCCGCACCAAGACGCCGAGTGGGCGTGCACGCGCACCCTCGAGGCCTACGCCCACCACTACACGATGTCGTGGCCGCACGAGGAGTTCTACAGCGGCCGGCCGCGCCAACGCTCGCCGCTGTACGACCGGTTGGTGGCCAAGCGCGCGTGCTTCGGCGAGAAGCTCGGGTGGGAGCGGCCCAACTGGTTCGCGCCGGCCGGGGTCGAGCCGAAGGACGTGTACAGCTACGGCTATCAGAATTGGTTTCCGCACGTCGGCGAAGAGCACCGCGCCGTGCGCGAAGCAGTCGGGCTGTTCGACGAGACGTCGTTCGCCAAGCTCGAGGTGAGCGGCAAGGGCGCCGAGGCGGCGTTGAGCTTCTTGTGCGCCGGCGACGTGAGCCGTCCGGCCGGCAGCTTGACCTACAGCCAGATGCTGAACGACCGCGGCGGCATCGAGTGCGACCTGACGGTGGCGCGCCTGGCGCACGACCGCTTCTACCTGGTGACCGGCACCGGCTTCCGCACGCACGACTTCACGTGGATTCGACGCGGGCTGCACGGCGCGAGCGACGTGCTGTTGAGCGACGTCACCACCGAGCGCGCGGTGATCGGCATCATGGGCCCACGCGCGCGCGACCTGTTGCAGCCCCTGACTGACGCGCGCCTCGACGACGACGCGTTCCCGTTCATGACGGTGCAGGAGATCACGCTCGCGGGTCACCGAGTGCTGGCGCTGCGGGTGACCTTCGTCGGCGAGTTGGGCTGGGAACTGCACGTGCCGACCGCATCCGCGGTGGCGGTGTACGACGCGCTGTGCAAGGCGGGCGAGCCGTGCGGCCTGCGTCACGCCGGCTATCGCGCCATCGAGTCGCTGCGCTTGGAGAAGGGCTACCGCGTGTGGAGCCGCGACCTGACACCGGACGACACGCCGATCGAGGCCGGCCTCGCCTGGGCGACCAAGCTCGGCAGCGAGCTGCCGTTCCGCGGCCGCGATGCCCTGCTGCGGCAAAGAGCCAAGGGCGTGACCAAGCGCTTCGCGGGCTTCACCGTCGATGACCCGAGCGTCGTCCTGCTGGGCCGCGAGACCATCCGTCGCGACGGCGAACGCGTGGGCTGGCTGTCCAGCGGCGGCTTCGGCTACACGGTGGGCAAGCCGATCGGCTACGGCTACGTGCGTCGCCGCGACGGCGTCGACCGCGCCTTCCTGCAATCGGGGAGCTACGAGCTCGAGGTCGCCGGCGATCGCGTTCCGTGCCGGCTGCACTTGCGCCCACTGTTCGACCCGGACAACCTGCGCGTGCGCGGAACCGTCGTGAGTGGGTGACGCTCGGCGCGCCGAGTCGCCGCGCCGAGCGTGCCCGAGTTGCGGCGCGAGCACTTGCCGGAACGAGTGCGGCCAGCGCGCCGCTACCCTCCGTGGCGATGCGGAACGTTCAGTTTCTGATTCCCCTCTGCACGATGCTGCTGTTCGCCGCCTGCGCGTCGACGCCGCATCCGGTCCCCGACGGTCCTGCGTGGCTCACCTACCACGGCGGCGATGGACCGGGGCGCGGCAAGCACATCGTGCTGATCGCCGCCGACCAGGAGTATCGCAGCGAACAGGCGCTGCCGATGCTGGCCAACATCCTGGCGACGCGACACGGCTTCCACTGCACGGTGTTGTTCGCGCTCGACAAGAACGGCCTGGTCGATCCGACGCAGAAGATCCGCTGGCAGGACAAGACCGTGCTGCACGACATCCCCGGCCTCGAGTACCTGGCGCAGGCCGACCTGATGATCCTGTTCAGCCGGCTGATCACGCTGCCGGATGAGCAGGTCCGCCACATCGTCGACTATCTCGACTCCGGCAAGCCGATCCTCGCCATCCGCACCGCCAACCACGGCTTCCTCGACAACTTCCCCTACACCGTCGGCGGCAAGCCGGTGCGCTTTGGCGAAGACGTGCTCGGCGGCAGCTTCCGCGAGCACCATGGCAACTGGCAGCAGGACTCGACCCGCGGGATGCTCGTCGAGGCGCAGCGAACGCACCCGATTCTGCGCGGCGTCGACGACATCTGGGGCCCGTCCGACGTCTATCGCACGTATCCCGTCGGCGGCAGTCTGCCGGCCGCTTGCACGGCGCTGGTGGATGGCCAGCCGCTGCTCGGTCGCAACCACGACGACGCGCCCAACCCCGAGAAGATCGCGCTGCCGGTAGCGTGGACCACGACCTGGACCGGGTCGACCGGCAAGACCGCGCGCGTGTTCCACGTGACGATGGGGAGCGCCCGCGACTATCAGAGTGCCGGCCTGCGTCGGTTGACGATCAACGCGGCGTGCTGGTGCCTCGGGCTCGAGGCACGGATCACTGCTGACCTCGACGTCGACTACGTCAGGCCCTACGCGCCGCTCGACAGCGGCTTCGACTACGCCAAACTCGGCGTCGTGCCGAAGGCGCCGGCGGCGTTCCGTTGAGCCAAAGGATTCCGACGCCCTCGCACTCGTCGTCGCTGATCTTGGCGATCATCGTCGGCAACGTCGGCGATGGGTGACCATCGCGCCCCTACCATCCCCATTTGACCCCCATGACCTTCACTCCTCGCTGGACCCCTCTCCTTCTCGCGCTCGCTGTGCCTGTCGCGAGCCAGGATCCGCCGCAGACACCCAAGCCAACCTTCGAGTGTGGATCGCGCGTCGAACTACAGAAGGTGTGGAACCTCTTGCGCAAGAACCACGACGGCGACGGCGACGGTGTGATCACGAAAGCCGAGTACCCGCGCGGTGACGTGCGCTTTGGCAACTTCGATCGCGACGGTGACGGCAAGCTCACGGCGGCGGACTTTCCGGCGGATGCGTTCGTGAACGGCTTCAACTCGTCGCTGGTGCGCATGGCCGACGGGGATCGCGATGGCAAGGTCACGACCAGCGAGTGGGAGACGGCGACCAAGGAACTGGACGCCGACGGCGACGGCGTGATCGCGCCGACGGAGCTGGCGGCGAAGATGGGGCCAGGGGCGGCGACGAAGTTCGACCTGTTCCTGCTGAGCTTCGATCAGGACCAGGACGGTCGCTTCACCACGGCTGACCTGGCGATCGCGTTCCGCGATCTCGACGTGGACGGCGACGGCACGCTGCAGGGCAAGGAGACGCAGCGCTGGCAGGCGACCGGGAAGCGACCGCGTGGTCCGCTGCCGAAGATCGGCGACGCGGCGCCCGAGTTCGATCTGCCGCGCGCCGACGACGACAAGAAGCGCATCGCGCTCGCGAACTATCGCGGCGAGCGGCCAGTCGCGCTGATCTTCGGTTCGTACACTTGACCGCCGTTTCGCGCGTCAGCCGGTCGGCTGGCCAGCATCTACGAAGCCCACAAGGACGCGGTGGCGTTCGTGATGGTCTACATCCGCGAGGCGCACGCCATCGACAGCCCGTTGCCGATGGAGTTCGGCATGGTCGAAGACCCGGTGACCGACGCGGAGCGTCAGGCGATGGCGACGCAGACCTGTGTCGAGTTGAAACTGCCGATGCCCGCGGTGTTCGACGGCGTGGACGACGCGGTCAACCTGAGCTACCACGCCTGGCCCGAGCGGCTGTATCTGATCGGCAAGGACGGCAAGGTCCGCTACGTGGGCGGCCCGGGGCCCTTCGAGTTCGATCCGGATGCGTGGGAAGCGGCGATTCGCGCCGAACTCGCGCCGGCGCCGAAACCTGACGCGGGCAAGGACAAAAAGTAGGCGCGGCCCCGCCGCGGGAGGGACGCGGGGTCGACGTCGGCGCGGCCGCGCGCATCGAATCCCGCGCCCATCCACAAAGCCCTTGGCGCTCGTCGGCCAAGTGCGCTACAGACGCGGCATGTCATTCGGACGCAACCCGCATGTGGCGAAGGCCGAGTTGGCCGAACAGAAGGCTGCCGAGGCTGGCGACCGGCGTGCGCGCGTGACCGCGTACCGCGAAGCCGCGCACCTCTGGGAACGCGCGGCCGAGCGCGAGAAGGCGGGCAAGGCGCGCGACGAGTATGAAGCCAAGGCAGCGCTCAATCGCGAGAGCGCGGAAGCGGCGGAGAGCGGCGAGGCCCAATAGCCAGCGCACGGAAGCGGCCACCGAGATCGCCGGAGCCCAACCCTCGCCGTACACTCCTCGCGTGTCCTTTCCTCCCTCGATCGGCCCGTACCGAATCGTCAGCGTGATCGGTGAGGGTGCCGCGGCCGAGGTCTTCCTCGCGCAGCAGCGCGACCCCGTGCCGCGTCGCGTCGCCGTCAAGCTGCTGAAGCCGGGGCACGACGACAAGGAAGTGCTCACCCGCTTCCAGCGCGAACAGCAAGCGCTCGCGGTGATGGACCACGCGCACATCGCCAAAGTACTCGACGCTGGCGTACACGAAGATGGCAGGCCCTACTTCGCGATGGAGTACGTGGCGGGCCTGCCGATCACGACCTACTGCGATCGGCGCTCACTCGATGTGGACGGTCGTCTCGGTCTGTTCGTGCAGCTCTGTGAGGCGACCCAACACGCGCACCAGAAGGGGGTGATCCACCGCGACCTCAAGCCGTCCAACGTGTTGGTCACCGAGGATCAGGGCCAACCGCACGCCAAGGTGATCGACTTCGGCATCGCCAAGGCGCTGTCGGGGCGAGCGTCGTTGGCGACGATGGTGACTCGTTTGGGCACGCCGATCGGCACACCGGAGTACATGAGTCCGGAGCAGGCCGCGGCCGACGCGCTCGACGTCGACACGCGCACCGATGTCTACGCGCTCGGCGTGATCCTGTATGAGCTGCTGTGCGGCACGCTGCCGTTCACGTCGGCGCGGCTGCGGGCGGGCGGCTACGAGGGAATGTTGGCCATCTTGCGCCACGAAGAGCCGGCGCCGCCGAGCCGACAGTTGAGCACTGAGCACGAGGGCGCCACGCGCGTCGCGCAGGCGCGCGGCAGCACGCCCGCCAGCCTGCAGCGGGCGTTGCGCGGCGACCTCGACTGCGTCGTGCTCAAAGCGATGGCCAAGGATCGCAACCGTCGCTACGCCACGCCGCGCGACCTCGCCGCCGACGTGACGCGCGCGCAACGCCACGAGGCGGTGGAAGCGCGGCCGCAGGGTGTCGGCTATCGCGTGGCCAAGTACATCCAGCGCCACCGCGCGCTGGCCCTCGGCGCCGCCAGCGCGTTGTTCGCGCTGATCGCCGCGTTGGCGACCAGCCGCGTTTTCCTGGCGCGGACGCGCGCCAGCACGGCTGCCGAACTCTCGGCGCTCGCCGATGCAAAGGACGCCGGCGCGTCCGCTGACGCCAGCTTCGCCACGGCGCTGCAGGCCGTCGACGAGTTGCTCACGCGCGTCGGCGAGTTCCAGTTGGCGAGCGTGCCGCAGATGGAAGCCGTGCGCAGGAACCTGCTGCTCGGCGCGTTGGCACGCTATCAGGACTTCCTCGGCCGCCACGCCGACGACCCCGGCCTGCGCCGGCGCCTGGCGCAGGCGCACAGCTCCGTGGGGCGCATCCACCGGCGGGTCAGCGACACCGACAAGTCGATCGCTGCGTTCACGGCGGCGGCCGACGGCTACGACGCGTTGGTCGCGGCGCAACCGAACGACCGCACGGCGCGCGCCGGCGCCACCTGGGCGCGTTGCGGCATCGCGCTCGGTCTGCAAGACGTCGGGCGCACCGACGACGCGCGCGCGCTGTACGACCGTTGCGTCGACGAACTCCAAGCCTTGGTCGACGAGAACGCCGACGACAAGAGTACGCGCTTGCGCCTGACGCGCGCGCTGCGCGACCGCGCCACGCTCGCGGAGACCAGGGACATCGCCACCGCCAAGCGCGATCTGGCGCGTGCACTCGCCGAACTGAAGGCACTGGCGGCCGCGGCGCCGACCGACGACGAAGTGGCACAGCAAATGGTGCGCTGTGGCAGCCTGCTCGCCCGTATGGAGACCAACACCGGCCGTCACGCCGAGGCGGAGGCGTTGTTGGTGGACGCGATCGCAAGTGCCGAGCGCTTGGTAGCCGCCTCACCTGACGATGCCGACCTCAAGACCGCGCTCGCCGATGCCCGCGGCAATCTGGCGCGCTGTCAGATGCGGCAGGACAAGGTCGCAGACTCCGACCAGAACTTCCTCGCCGCGATCGCCATTTGGCAGCAGCTGGTCGACTCCTTCCCCAACGCGCGCGACTATCGGCATCGCCTGGCAACGGCTCGCACGAATCGCAGTGCCATCCTGGCCGAGCGAGTCGACGAGGCTCTCGACGAACTGCGTCAAGCGAGTGCCCTCCTCGAACAGCTGGTGGCCGACCATCCCCAGGTCACGGCCTATCGCCGACACCTCGCGAATTGCTACAACAACCTCGCATCGTTCGAGTTCTCGCGCGATGCGATGGACGCGGCCGAGCGTTGGGCCCAGCGCACGATCGCGGTGGCGGCGGAAGCCAGCCGCGACGAGCCATCCGGTGAAGCTGCCTTGTACTTGGCCAGCGGGTGGCGAGTGCGGGGCATGATCGAAACCAAGCGCGGGGACAGCGACGCAGCGCAGCAAAGCCTGACGAACTCGATCGAAACGGTGCTGCCTGTGCTCGCGCGCAACCCCGACGTCGTCGACTGCCGCCAGATTCTGTTCGGGGCCACCAAGGATCTGTGCGATATCGCGCTCGCGCAAGGTGACCCCGATGCCGCGCTCCAAGCGCTCCGACGCTCGTTCCCGGCGTTCGAAGCCGCGGCCGCCCGCCCAAGCGCCAACGCGCGCGACCACGGCTGGCTCTTCGACATGCGCTGCCTGGAGTTCAGCTCATACCGCGCTCGCGGCGACTACGCATCGGCATGCGAGAAGGCCCTCGCGCTCCCAGCCTTGGCCAAGTCGCCACAACACGAACTCTTCATCGCCGTGGCGTTCGCGCGCTGCCTCGCGCTGGCCGATGCCGATCAAGCCATGAGTGAAGTCGCGCGCGCGGCAGCGCGGCGTAACCACACCGAGCACGCGCTCACGTTCGTGCGGCGAGCGCGCACGGGCGGCGCCGAGGTGAAGGACTTGGCGACGGACCTCGACTTCGCGCCGTTGCGGCAAGACCCCGACTTCCAACAACTCTGTCGCGAGTGGAAGTAGGCATGGCGCAGCACGAGCCGCAAAGCCCCGATCCCGAGCGCACCACGGCGCTCGACCACTTGGTGGCACAGTGCATCGAGCGACTCGAACACCAGGACGACGCCGGGCTCGACGCGTTACTCACCGCGCACCCGGCGCTCGCGGGTGCCGCGCGCGGCAAGATCGCGGCGCTGCGTCGGATGGGCTTGCTCGGCACCACGACTTCCGCACCGCGACCAACTGGCAAGCAGTACATCGGTGTCTACGAGATCCTCGAACGACTGGGGGCCGGCGGCATGGGCGAAGTGTTCCTCGCCCAGCAGCGCGAGCCAGTCGCCCGCCGCGTCGCCATCAAGTTGGTGCGCGCGGGCACTCACTCCGAGGAACTCCTGGCCCGCTTTGCCAGCGAACGCGAGGCCTTGGCGCTGATGGCGCACCGCAACATCGCCGCCGTACTCGACGCCGGCACGGCCCTGGATGGCCGGCCGTTCTTCGCCATGGACTACGTGCCAGGCGTGCCGCTCACTGACTACTGCGATCAGAGCAAGCTGACTCCGAAGGCGCGCGTCGCCTTGTTCTTGCAGGTCTGCGACGCGGTGCAGCACGCGCATCACAAGGGAGTCATCCACCGCGATCTCAAGCCGAGCAACGTGCTGGTGATGGAGGTCGACGGTCAGCCGGTGCCCAAGATCATCGACTTCGGCGTCGCCAAGATGGTGGCGCAGGCGCTGTCGGAGGCGCCGGCGCACACGCAGCTCGGCGTGATGATCGGCACGCCGGAGTACATGAGCCCCGAACAAGCGGCGCGCGGACAGCTCGACGTCGACACCCGCGCCGACGTGTACTCGCTGGGCGTGATCTTGTACGAGCTGCTCACCGGCGCGCTCCCCTTCGAGTCGAAGCGCCTGCGCGCCGGCAGCTACGAGCAGATGATCGGCATCCTGCGCACCGAGGATCCGCCGCGCCCGAGCACCCGCGTGACGCCCGGCACCGACCAGGCGCGGCAACAGGCGCAGGTGCGCGGCACCGACGCCGGGAGCCTGTATCGCCGCTTGCGCGGCGACCTCGACTGGGTCGTGCTCAAGGCGCTGGCCAAGGACCGCAACCGCCGCTACGCGACGGCCAGCGAGCTCGCCGCGGATGTCGGCCGGGCGATGCGCAACGAGCCAGTGCACGCGCGAGCGCCGAGCAACGTCTATCGCATCAGCCGATTCGTGCGCCGCTACCGCGTGCAGGTTGGCGCCGCGGCGGTAGCGGTGGCCGGCCTCATCGTCGCGTTGGTGCTGAGCATCGGCTCGTACCTCAACGCCAAGAGCAGCGCAGAAGCGGCCGCCGTGGCGCGCGCCGCCGCCGACCACGCCCGCGACTCGGCGCAGACCGAGCTGGCGCAGGCGATCGCGGTCATCGACGACATGGTCAGCCAGGTCGCGACGACCTCGCTCGAGCAAGTGCCGCAAGGCGAGCCCGTGCGGCGCCAGATGCTCACCGGTGCGCTGAACTTCTACCAGCGCCTGGTCGACGACAGCGCGGCGCACGCGAGTCTGCACGAACAGTTGGGGCGCGCGCGCAACGGCATGGCGAAGGTGCAGGGCCTGTTGTCGCAGACACCAACGAACCGCTGACCGGGATGCCGCAACGGCTCGATCTCCTCGCACTCATCCTCCGAGAAACCGCTGCCGCAGTGTCGGCAACCGTCACCGGTCCGCGTTCACGCGCGAGTGCGGCCTGCTCTGCGGCGCGTCGGGGAGCCCGCGTAGGAAGATCACCTCGGGCTTGTGGTTCACGTATGCCTCGAACACGAACTCGGACCAGTAGCGTTCGTCGAGCCCGTGTTTCATGAGCTGGTGGTACGCGGCCTTCTGGTCGGCGCCCCCGATCTTGGGCAGCGTCCGGACGATGTACTTGCGCCACGCGGCCACATCCGGCGCGATGATCAAGTAGGGCGTCGTGATGACGACATGCTCGCTGATCGCCGGGCTCGGCTGTGGCAGCACACGTGCCAGCAACAGCTCACCGACCACACCCTCGTGCCCTGCCGGGCATAGGCACACGCGCGTCTCGTCCGTCACCAGCTCGCGGAGCTGGATCCGGCCCTCGGCGGTTCCCTCGTGGACGTGCAAGCCGAGCCGCGACTGGACGAGCTTCGCCAGGATCCCGACGAACAGCGTGTCCATGCCCTGCGACCGAGCGACAGCGAGCAAGATCGACCCGAGCGTCTCTCGCTTCACGCCTACGCTCAGGTCCCAAAGCGCCCACGACCAGAAATAGGACTTCGTCAGTGGGCTCATCGGCGGCCCGCTCGGCATGTACTCGTCCTCGGCCTTGGCGATGCGGTCCATGAACGGACGCAGCTCAGGCATCTCCTGGATCGTCTCGACGAGCCCGAGCGCCCAGTTCGTCACGTAGGTGTACGCGGCGAAGGCGGGCGACACGGCGCTGACATCGGCGGGCGGGACGGCCTCGCGGAAGATCCGCTCCATCTCGTCGCGGCCATGGCGATGGGCGGCGAGATCGATGACCTTCTCCTTCTTCTGCTTCGTGACCAGGCGAAGGATCTTGGTGGCGATCGGACCGGCCTGCGTCGGCATCATGAGCGGGCATCTCCGTGGCTGATTGCACCGCCCTCGTCGGCGGCGAGGTGGCACTTCTTGTACTTCTTCGAGCTGCCGCACCGGCACGGGTCGTTGCGGCCAGGACGATCACGACGGCTAACCGGCAGCGGCGAGAGAGGCACGACGCGGATCGGTTCGAGGGGCCTGACGTCGCGGCGCTGCGCCTCGAGAAGCGCGTTCATCTTGCGCTGGAACACCTCGGCCGGCTCGCGCCCGCGCCGGCACTTGAGCTGTTGCTCGGAGGTCAGCGTGCCGCCCAAGTCCTCGATGGCGGCGCGCAGCTCAATCAGGGCATGGTTGGCGAACGGGCGCTCGCTCTCGACGATCACGTATTGGTCGAGGGCTTCGAGCAGGTGCGGGACGGCGCGCTCGTCGCCGTAGATCGCCAGGTTGCCCGCCCTCGACGGGTCAGCCTGTAGCTGGTCGATCAGGATCTCGAAGACCCGGTCGTCCTGCACTCCGACTTCAGCGAGAACGGCGCAGACATCGTATCGGACGTCGTCGCGCTCGTCCTCCGCGTACGCGCGCAGCGCCGGTTCGACCACCGGCGCGCCGATCTCCGGCAACGACTGGATGATCTGGTCGTGCAGGATGTCGTTCCAGTTGGTCGCCGCGAGCCGGCGCAGCAAGGGCTCGACGGCGTCGGCGGGCTTCAGCTCGCCGAGAAGCCGGGCGGCGTTGGTGGGGGCCCAGCCGTTGCCGGGCGATTCCAAGAGCGCGAGGTTCTCGTCCTCCAGGATCTCCAGGAGCGCAGGCACGGCGGCGGAGCCGAGCACGATGATCTCGCGGTGGAGATCATCGGGCACGCACTCATCGGCATGGATGAGCCGCCGGACGATGCGTCGAGCTTGTTCGTGATCGACACCTGACTGGCCGCTGGTCTCGCTGGCCTTGCTCTCGGACACGGTTCACCTCCAACTCGCTAACACTACACGCGGGTCTGCCGGTCGTCCACGACCTGGTCAAGAACTCTGCGGTCGACAGCACCCGAACCCCGTGGCGACTGAGACTCGCAAAGTGCCTGACGTTCTCGGTGACCACATTCGTGAACACAATGGCGAGCCGACCCTCTCGCCGGGGTCGAGCTGCAGCGACGCCTCGACGAACAGCAGTTGCTCGCCGTGGCGCATGCTGATGTTGGTGAGGGCGATCATCGCGGGCGGGGAAGGGTAGCAAGCGCGGGCGCGATCGGGCGAGGAGATATGGTTGGGCACCAGCCGACCGAGTCCAAGGGGACCGCGCGCAGCGATCTGATCTGCGATGGGCTGTGGCTCAGTTCGTCGTTCGTCTGCGAGCAGGCGGGCAAGCCGACGCCCGGCGTGTGGCTCCTCGGCTACGACCCGTACAAGAAGGCCTACAAGGGCATCTGCGTCGGCAGTGAGGATCCATCTCCGAGCACCATGGACGCGCGCTACGACGAGAAGACCAAGACCTGGGAGTTCACCGGCTCGGGTCCCATGGGTGCGTTCAAGAGCACGGCGACGATCAAGGACCAAGACAACATCGTCGAGACCGTCACCTGCACCGAGGGCACCAAGGTAACGAAGGTGGAGATCACCCACAAGCGCGCGAAGTCGGCGGTGGCGGCGATGGACGCTGGCGCGACGGTGGCCAAGGCACCGACCAAGGAACACGAAGAGCTGCTCAAGACCGTCGGCGAGTGGGACGCGGTGATGAAGATGTCACCCGAGCCGGGCGCCCCCGCCATGGAGTTGCCGGGCACCGAGCGGGTCGTGCCCATCCGCAACGGTCGCTACGTCTGGAGCGACTTCAAGATGCAGTGGCAGGGCAAGCCCTTCGAGGGCCATGCGCTCTGTGGCTACGACACCGCGCAGAAGAAGTACGTGACGTATTGGTTCGAGTCGACGAGCCCGACGGTTGCCGAGTCGTCGGGGATCTGCGACTCCCACAAGAAGGCGATGACGATGACCGGCACCTCGCGCGATATGAACGGCAAGCCCGTCACCACGCGGGAAGTCACGACGTGGAAGGACGACAACACCCGCTTGATGCAGATGGAGAGCAAAGGCGAGAAGACGGAGAGCTTCGAGATCACCTTCAAGGTCACGACGGCCCGAACAGCAGGCGCTGCTGCGGACGTGCGGGCCGCTCGTGCCGATCACGCTGCGTCCGTTCGCCTTCGGTCGCGCCACGTACTACGACGACAGCCCGAGATGCATGATCGAGAACCACCACGCCGGCGTCAGCGCAGCCCGCCGCGTTCCCAGACGAAGTCGCGCCCGCGCATCTTGCCGTCCTTCTCGCCCTCGATGCGCGCGTGCAGCTTGCCGTCATCCGCGAGCCAGTAGATCACGCGCGTCGGAAAGTCGTGCGCGGGGTTCTCGAACACCACCTTGTGCTCACTGCTCTTGGCGGGGTTGAGCAGGAACGCGGTCGCGGCTTGGCCAGCAGGTGTGGCGGTGTAGATGACGCCATCCTTGCCGACCTCGATGCGCAGGCTCTCGAAGAACGTCGCCTTGCCAGCCTTCACGGTGCGGGCCATGCCGACCATCAGGCCGCCGTTCGGCGCCGTCCAGTGCTCTTCTTCCCGGCTGTCGCCACTCTCGCGCACCCACGAGCCCGCCAGGAACGCCACCTGCGCAAGCCCTGCGTGCGTCGGCGGCGCCTTCTGCAACGACTCGAACAGTTGCAGCGTGTTGCCGTCGACGTCTTGGAACGTCATCAGCTTCACCCAGTCGGGATACACGCTGACCGGTTGCGTGACGACGCGCTTGGCCTCGAGCGACACCTCCGCGGCGGCGAGGTCGGTGACGCCGAAGGTCAGTACGACGCCGGGCACCACGCTCGGCTGCGGCTGCCGCGCCAGGCCGAGCATCACATCACCCGTCGCGGTATGCACCTCGGCGAAGCCGATCTGGTCGTTCTTCCACGCCAGCTTGAAGCCCAAGGTGTCGTGATACCAAGCGATCGCGGCATCGAGGTCCTTCACCTGCAAGACGCAGGTGATGCTGCCCTCGAGCGCGGGGTGCGTGGCAGCCGCCGGCGTCACGGCGCTCGCAGGTTTGGGGGTGGAGACGTCTTGGCCGGCAACGGCGACGACCACGAGCAGTGACAGGAAGGCAGGAAGGCGCATTGGTTCTCTTGCTGGACAGAAGGCCTGGTTGCGGGCAGCGGTGGTCGCTGGTGACAACCGATCGTCGAGACGTTCGGCGTTCCCGGCTTTCTACATCAATCCGGCGTGTCTGGCAGCCGTGCGGCGCAAGGACGTGGTCAACGCCTATCGCGGCCTTGGGCCGCAGAAAAGGGCCGCGAAGTGTTGCGTGGCGCGGGAGATAGCAGGCGCTGCGAAGGGAGCAGGCTCCGAGATCATCTTGGTCGGAGGTCGGCACATGCCATCGTGTCTGGTATCGTTCTGCCATGAAAGCAACCATCGACAAGGCAGGTCGTGTGGTCATCCCGGCGGCGATCCGAGCGAAGGCCGGCTTCACCCCCGGAATGCGGCTCGAGATCCTCGTCGACGACTTGTCCGTGCGGCTGTTTCGCCCGGTTCGTGGCCCGGTCATCGAGCGGCGCGGAAATCGCTTGGTCGCTCGGCCCAGCGTGCCTGACAAGGAACGTCCGGCGATCGATGTCGCGCAGCGCATCGAGGAAGAGAGAGACCGATGGCCCCTCGTGAAATAGTCTTCTTCGACACCAGCGTCCTGCTTGCTGGGCTCGTCGACTTGGGCTCAGTCAGTGAAGCGGCGCAGGGCGTCATGACCGCCGTCGCGGAGCGGCGCGTTCGGCAACCTCGCACGGCATGGCACTGTTGCCTCGAGTTCTACTCCGTGGCAACCCGCTTGCCGCCGGAGTATCGCCTGAAGCCCACGGACGCGATCCTGTTGTTGGATCATGAAGTTCTGTCTCGGTTCGTCATCGAGGATCTGCCGCTCAGTGCGCGCAAGGAGTTCCTCAGCGAGATCGCCGCCAGCGGGATCGCCGGCGGCCGCGTCTACGACTGTCACATCGCTGAGATCGGGCGACGTGCGGGAGCGCGCGTCGTGGTCACCGAGAACGTCAGGCACTTCGCGAGTCTCGGCCGACACGGTGTTCGGGTGTTGTCGGCGGCAGAGTTCTTGACCACGATCTGATGTCTGGTCTTGACGGGTCGTGGTGTCGATCCCGCTCTAGCGTTCCGGCGTGATGAAGCCCATGCCGCGCGTGTTCATCAACTACCGCAGCGACGACACCAAGGCGACGGCCCGGGCGTTTGGTGGATGATATCGAGCGCGCCCTTGCGCCGCGGCAGGTGTTCTTCGATCAAGAAGGGATCGAGGGCGGTCAGGACTGGGCGAAGCGGATCGCGCACGAAGTGCGTACCGTCGACGTGGTGCTGGCACTGATCGGCACGCAATGGCTGAAGGTGCTCAAGATCGGCGTCCTACACTGGGTGCTGAGCGAGCTCGGCCAAGGGCCTCCCCGTGCCGAGTTCTTCGCCAACGCCGGTCGGCCGATCATCGAGGGTGTGCCAACAGGTTTGCTGTGGAAGAGGGTTCCCCGCGGGGTTTCAAGATGGGGTCGCCGAGCAGTGAGGCCGAACGCTTGCCCCGCGAGGGGCAGTCTGTTGGTGATGCCGAATGATCCAACCCTGGTCGGCTCGCGTCGCGTTGCGCTTCTTCAGCGACGCTTCCAGGCGAGCAAAGATCGCCTTGGGGTCGTCGGGGCGCAGATCGAACGTCGCACGCTTCCCGCGGGCCGAGTTCCTGCGCCGCAGCTACCAGGAGCGCACCGTCGAGACGCATAGATAATAGGTATGGGCGCGGGGCATGTCGGCACTTGCTCCACGGCGAACCGCCCGATCAACCGATGGTCACGCCAGCATCTGCAGCTCGCACAGCCGCTGGTACGTCCCGAAGGTCAGGCGGCCGGCGTACGGGCGCGCCAGCGAAGTGAGCCAGGTCAACGCGTGCAAGGGTGCGGTCGTGGGCGGCGCCGGGGTCATCCACGCAGACGATCGCAGGCGAGGGTGCGCGGCGCAACGGCTGCGCATGACGCACCGAGTACGCGTGTTCCTGCGCTCAGACCGCGACGCCGACCGTCAGCGGCGCGCAGGAGCTACGCTCCTGGCAAAGGCCGCCGACCCGGACTCCGCGTCCCTCACGATCCTGCTCAATGCGGCGATCGACAGCCGCAACAGCCAACTCATCGTCTCGGGCGACCGCGCGACCGATCTGCGCGCTGGCGCCGTAATCATCGAACCGACGCCGGCCATCGTCGGCCAAGGCGGTTCGCTGAGCATCGATCCGAGTGTGCGCCTCGTGCCCTTCTCGGGCGCCTCGTCCATCGCTGGCACGATCGCGGTGACCACAACCTGGCTGCCGTCCTTGACCGCGCAGGGAGCCGCCCCGGGTCAGGTGGTGCACGCCGACCTGTTCGCGCCGGCGGGCGACATCGCCGCTGTCTTCACCAGCGTCGCGGCGCCACCGGTCAACATCGGCTTTGGCGTCGGCGTGTGGTTGGACCCGGCTACGGTGTTCCTCACCGGCATCGGTGTGGTCGACGCGACCGGTCACTATCGCAGAGTCTGCAACTGCCCGCAAACCCCGCGCTCGCGCTCGCGCCGTGGAGTTTGCAGGCCATCAGCGGCAGCTCGAACGGTGGCTTCAAGGTGAGCAATCCGGTCACCTACTCACTGGACTGAGGTAGCGCCGGGCACGAGCCACCAACGAGCCGCTGACCTGCATCGTGACCTGCGGCGTCAGCGCAGCCCGCTGGGCTCCCACACCAAGTCGCGCGGGCGCACTTGCCGTCTTGCATGCGCGACACCTCCGCGGCGGCTCAGGCCCACGTCTTGACCTCGGGCACCAGCTCCACGCCGCTGTGCTCCCGCACCCGCAGCTGCACCTGCTCGATCAGCCGGAGGAACTCGTAGCTTGTGCCACCCCCTCGTTGACGAAGTAGTTGGCGTGCTTGGCCGACACCGAGATCTGGCCGACGCGCATCAGCTTGCAGCCGGCATCGTCGATCAGCTTGGCGACAGCAGCGCCCGCCGGGTTCTGAAACACGCAACCCACGCTCTTCTCGGTCACGGGCTGCGTCGCGTTGCGCTTCTTGAGAGATGCTTCCAGACGAGCGAAGATCGCCTTGGGGTCGTCGGGGCGCAGCTCGAAGGTCGCGTGCAAGGCGATCGCGCCGGCCAAACCGCCATCGCGATAGCGCGGTTGCAGCCGCGCCTTGCCCCACACCTCCACCTCGCCCGCCGGATTGATGACCAGCAGCGACACCAGGTGATCGAAGGTCTCGCCGTCGCGCGTGCCCGCGTTCATCGCCACCGCGCCGCCGACCACCGCAGGAATGCCAGTCACCGTCGAGTGCGTCATCGCGAAGGTAGGCCGCGACGGCGTCGGGTGTGGGCGGCAGGCCGGTGAGGTCGTAGGGGACGCGGCGGATCAGCTCCCGTCGAGTCGCCGGCGGTGACGTTGTGATCCCCGCCGCACGGAGGCGTGCCTCGACGAACGCGTCGATCGCGTTGACGCAGCGCGCCGAGCCGGCGGGAACCGCGGGCGTGGCGATCGGCCGCAACGACCAGTGCGGCGCGGCGCGCGGCTTGAGCGTTGGCGTCTGCGCCGACAACGCCGTCCTGACCAGCAGGAGCACAGGCATTCTGGCGAAGGTGGGAGGCACCACGTCCCAGCATCATGGTGGTCCGGCGGAGCCGAGCAAGGTGCTGCCGCCGACCGCGGTGCCTGGTGATCTCGATTGCTGTGAACCATGGCTGCGGCGTCACAATTATGCCGAGAAACATAATGGTATGACGCATAATGTTCCGTGATGGACTGGCTCGATCGACAAGCCGAACTCGCACGACTCGGACGCCTCGCGGCTCGGCGCGACGGGGGGCTCGCCGTCGTCTGGGGCCGACGCCGGGTCGGCAAGACCGGCCTGCTCGTCGAATGGATCAGGAGGGTCGGGGGCAGCTACTTCGTCGCCGACGAGTCTTCGCCCGGCATGCAGCGCCGCAGGTTCGCCGAAGCGCTGGATCAACTCCTGCCCGGCTTCTCCAACGTAGAGTATCGCGACTGGGCAAGCCTGCTGGATCGCCTCGCCCGCGACAGCAAGCAGGCGGGCGTGCGCGGCCCCTTCGTCATCGATGAACTGCCGTACCTGGTCGCCGCGTCGCCGGATCTCCCCGCCCTCCTACAGCGCTTCGTGGATCACGCCGCCAAAGACGCGCGACTCGTCCTCGCGCTCGCTGGCTCGAGCCAGCGCATGATGCAAGGGCTCGTGCTCGGTCCCGACGCGCCACTGTACGGTCGCGCGCGCGAGGCGTTCGAGGTGCGGCCGCTGGCACCAGGCCTCCTCGGCGATGCGCTCGGCTTGAAGAACGCAGCCGAGATCGTGCAAGCGTGGAGCGTGTGGGGCGGCCTACCGCGCTACTGGGAACTCGCCGAAGCCTTTGCCGATCGGCGTGCGGCCGTCGACGGGCTCGTGCTCGACCCGGCGGGCGCATTGCACGACGAACCGTCGCGTCTCCTCCTCGAAGAGACACCTCCCGCCATTGGTCTCCGGCCGATTCTGGACGCCATCGGATCGGGCGCGCACAAGCTCACCGAGATCGCTGCGCGCATCGGTAGCCCGGCGACGTCGTTGGCTCGCCCAATGACGCGGCTGGTGGAAGTCGGTCTTGTCGTGCGTGAGACGCCGTTCGGCGAACCTGAGCGATCGACCAAGCGCGCGCTCTACCGGCTCGCGGATCCTTTCCTCCGCGTGTGGTTTTCGATCGTGGCGCCAAAGCGAGCGCTACTGGCGCAGGTTACGAGGAAGGCTCGCCTTGCGCTCTTCGATGCGCGTGCGCCACATCTCGACTCGGCCAGCTGGGAGGAACTCTGTCGCGCGGCCGTGTCTCGGCTCGGCACCGTGCTGGGCGCCGAGTTCGGTGTGGCGCGGCGGTCCTGGCGTGGTTCGGGCAACGAGTGGGATGTGGTCGCGCAGAGCACCGACCACCGCGTGTTCCTGCTCGGCGAGGTGAAGTGGTCGGCGGAGCCTGCCACCGACGACCTCCTCGCAGGCGCGTACGCTGCCCTGGTCCGCAAGGGTGTGCCGCCGCTCGCGCATCGCGGTGACATCCGACACGCGCTCTTCGTGCCGACGCTGCCACGCCGTCGCGCACGTTCGCTTCCCGCTACTGTTCGACTGGTCGACGCACGGGCGGTGCTCACTGCGCTCATGCCGGAGACCGACGCCTGAGGATCACTTCCACGGCGCCAATCCGGTGTCTACGCTCCGCGCCGTTCGATGCCTGCCCGGGCCTACTCCAGCACCAGCCTCGATGTCGTCGTGATCGGCGGCGGCGTCATCGGTTGCGCGGTCGCCTACTACTTCAGTCAGCATGGCGTGAAGGTCTGCCTCGTCGATCGTCAGGGCATTGCCGGCGGCACCAGCGGTTGCTGCCAAGGGCCTCTCATGGTGACGCCAAGCCCCGCCTATTTCAGCCGTCTTCTCCGTTCAAGCATCTTCTTCCGCCATGCGATCGCGGCCATCGTGGTCGCTGCCGACCTGACGCTGGTCACGCGCAACCCGGACAATCCCACCACGTCGCCGTCGCCGGATAGGACGTTCAAGCTGCGTTTCTGTCAGCCAATGCATTGGTAGAGCTTGGTTACTGGACGTTGTTGAAGAAACAAGGCCGCAGCAACCAAGCCCCCCGTTCCAACCGTGCGTGCGGTTTTCCCGCACACGGCTGACCGATGGTCTTGTTCATGCCGTCTTGCTCCCTGGGTATTGGATGGTGCCGAGCAGCTTGTGCAGGCCGCGCTCACGCAGTTTCCCC
>JANPER010000059.1:0-92165 GCA_031423015.1 Planctomycetota bacterium
GTCGAGGGCGAGTGCAGAAGCATAGTCGCCGCTCGTCCCCCCAAGGAACGTCGAGTAGACGAGGCTCGAGCCTGTCGGCGAGAGCCGGGTGACGAAGGCATCACCGGTGCCGTTGTCATCCGGCACCTTCAGGACCGGCGACGGCCTGCTCAACATCGCCGCCAACAAGCAGGAGCAGTTCGAGGCCGTGTGCCAGGTGCTGGGGCATCCGGAATGGACGCACGACCCGCGCTTCGCGCGTCGACGCCCTTCGGACAGGCACTGTCGTCGCTCGTCCCCCCGAGTAACGTCGAGTAGACGAGGCTCGACCCCGTCGGCGAGAGCCGGGTGATGAAGGCGTCGCTGAAGCCGCCGTTGTGGCTTGTGTCGAAGGCGCCGGGCGTGGTCGGGAAGTTGGTGGACTCGGTGTCCCCGGCAACGGTAGCCGCGCCCTGCGCGTCGAGGGCGAGGGCATAGGCCCGGTCATGGCCCATCCCCCCTAGAAACGTCGAGTAGACGAGGCTCGAGCCCGTCGGCGAGAGCCGGGTGACGAACGCGTCCTGGCTGCCGTTGTGGCTCGTGTCGAAGGCGCCGGGCGTGGTCGGGAAGTTGGTGGTGGTGGACCCCACGACGGTGACCACGCCCTGCGCGTCGAGGGCGAGGGCCCCGACGCCTTCCGCGCCCCTCCCCCCGAGGAACGTCGACCACACGAGCCCCGGATCCACGACCAGCGCCCAACCCGGCCGGCGGCCACTCACCTCGAAGCCGAAGCGGTCTTCGCCGTGCAACACATAGCTGCAAATGACCAGGCTCCTCTCGCCTGACGGCCCCTCCTCCCAGCTCAGCGGTGCAGGCATGCGCACGGGCCCGAGCCGCGTCTCCAGCACGAGTGCGCCCTCGCCGTCGAGGTGCATGCGATCGATGCCCTGGACCGCGATCTCGACGGGCTCGAGCTCCGCGTCGGATTGCAGCACCAGGTCGTACTCGAAGTGCCCGTCCTGCTCGCGCGCGCGCACATCGACGCCGGGATGCACCTCGCGGTAGCGCACCACGCGGTAGAGCGGCACGTCGCTGCGCCACTTGGATGGGTCGTTGCCGAGGAAGTAGTTGTGGCGTCCGGGGAGCTGCTCCTCCGCGATGAGCTCGGGCGCGCGCGCGCCAGCGAAGGTCATCCGCACCGCGACGCCGCGCGCGGGCGCGGGCTCGTTCGCAGGCTCCTTCTCCTTCCCCATCTCCTTCGCCGCAGTCCTCTCTACCAGCGTGAACGTCCACCCCTTCTCTTCGATGAACACGGTCATCGCGCCGATCCGCGCCACGTAGCGCGCGGTGTTCTCCCACTGCCCGACGTTCGGCACGAACGCGACCGGCAAGCGCGCGAGCATGGCTGCGCCTTGCTCACTGCAATGCGGCAACGGCTGCGCGGGCGAGATGCAGCGCGAGGGTTCGGGTGTTGAGAGCAAGAGAACCGTTGCGCTGAGCGCGGCGATCGAGATGGCGAGCGAGGCCTTCATCATGGGGGCTCCGATCCGAGGACTCCTCGGGTCTGGGTCGAGACGGCCGCGATCATACGGAGCGGGAAGGCTCGCGATCGCGGAGGCCCCTCGTCATCGCAGCCGCGCGAGCCGCCTCGAGGAGCGCCTTCGCGAGGTTGTACTGCGCGAAGTACCTCTCCGGCTGGACCGCGACGCCCCGCCGCCAGAGGGTCTCGTCGTTGCGCCACACCAGACACTGTCGCTGGGCCGCCCACCCGAGGACGCTGATGCCCACCGCCACCGCGACCAACAGGATCAGCGCGTAGCGTTCCGCGAGACGGTCGAGCGCCGAGTCCGCTGCGGCCGCGTCAGGCAGGAGCCTCGTGCCAGAGTTCGCCGCCGACTTCGCGCTCGTCGGGCGATCGCTCTGGTGGTTGCACGAGGGCAATCGTGCACTGCGCGTATCCACAGGCGACGTGCACGATCGACATCCCGGTGACGGTGCGCGAGAACGTGCCGGATCCGGTGTTCGAGTTGGCGGCGCCGCCCACGTGGGACGGCCGACAGACGCTGGTGCTCGCGCCGCGCGTCAGCAACCTCGACGAACTGCGCGCCACGACGGCTGACAAGCTGAACTACGCGTGGCGCGTCGACGACATCGCCGTGGTCGAGCACACCGAGCCGGGCCGGCTCGTGCTCGAACGGGCGCAGGCCAGCGGCGCGATGCGGAGCCGGCACGATGAGCTAGTCGAGCTTGGGCTCGAGCTGGCTGCGAAGCCAGGCGCGGGCGATGCGCCAGTCGACGTCGACCGTGCGCGGCGAGACCCCCAAGATCGCGGCCGCCTCGTCCACGCTCAACCCGCCGAAGAAGCGCAGCTCGACCACGCGCGCTCGCCTCTCGTTCAGCTTCGCGAGCCGCTGCAACGCTTCCTCCAGCGCCAGCAGGTCGACCTCGCCGCGCGCCGTCGCGGCGGGTTCGTCGACGAGGGTAACGCGCTCGCGATCGCCGCCGCGCTTGTCGGCGCCACGGCCGCGCGCGTGGTCGACCAGGATCTGCCGGATCGCGCGCCCGGCAATGCCGAGGAACTGGGTCCGCCCGGCAGCCGAGACTGCCTCGGCGTCGACGAGGCGCAAGTAGGCCTCGTTGACGAGGGCCGTCGGCTGCAGGGTGTGACCTGCGCGTTCGCGCCGCAGGATGCGCGCCGCCAGCGCGCGCAGCTCTGTTTGCACGATGGCGAACAGGCGGTCGGCCGCGCCGGGGGCGCCGACGGTCAGCTCGACCAGCGAGCGGGTGGCGTCAGAGCGGCGAGCGTCGGACATGGTGCGGCGAGAGCTGCAGGTTACCCTACGGCCTGCTGCTCCTCCTTCGAATTGGGATGCAATGCTACCGCGCACGCTCGAGTCTGCTCTCCTCGACATCTTCGCCGGGTCCACCGCGCTATGGGATGCGCGCATCGCCCAGCTGTGCATCACGCATGCCAATGACGTCGAGGCAATCAAGATACGCGCCCAGGCGCTGAAGCTCGAGTTCGCCGGCACACCGCGCACACCGCCACGCGGCACGGCAGGCACTGTCGAGTCACCTGCGGTGAGCGACGCGCCGAGCGCGATCGGCCCCTACAAGATCCTCGGCGAGCTCGGACACGGCGGCATGGGCTCGGTCTACCTCGCCGAGCGCCGCGAGCCCGTGCATCAACGCGTTGCGCTCAAGCTGATCAAGCTCGGCATGGACAGCAAGGCGGTGCTCGCGCGCTTCCAGGCCGAGCGGCAGGCCCTGGCGCTGATGGAGCACAGCAACATCGCCAAGGTCTTCGACGCCGGCTCGGCGCCCGACGGCCGGCCCTACTTCGTGATGGAGTACGTCAAGGGCTTGCCGATCACGCGCTACTGCGACGAGAACAAGCTCGCGCTCGAAGACCGCCTGGCGCTGTTCCGTCAGGTCTGCGCTGGCGTGCAGCACGCGCACAGCAAGGGCGTCATCCATCGCGACCTCACTCCCAACAACATCCTGGTGACGGTGCAAGACGGCAAGCCCGCGGCCAAGATCATCGACTTCGGCCTCGCGCGCGCGACCGAGCGCCAGCGCTTGGGCGAGACGATCTTCACCGAGCAGGGCGTCGTGCTGGGCACGCCCGAGTACATGAGCCCCGAGCAGGCCGGTCTCGGCGCTCTCGACGTCGACACCCGCAGCGACGTGTACACGCTCGGCGTGCTGCTCTACGAGCTGCTGGTCGGCGACCTGCCGTTCAGTCGCAAGGAGCTGCAAGGTGCGGGCTTCGCCGAGATGCAGCGCAAGATCCGAGAAGATGATCCGCCGCGGCCGAGCACCAAGATCACGACCAAGAAGGTCACGGGGGCCGACGTCGCGAGCCGACGCCGCACCAATACCGGCAGCTTGCTGCAGCGCATGCGCGGCGACCTCGACTGGGTCGTGATGAAGTGCCTCGAAAAGGACAGGGCGCGGCGCTACGACACGGTCGCTGCGCTCAGCGAAGACGTCTTGCGCCATCTGGACCAGCGGCCGATCGAGGCGCGGCCGCCGAGTGTGACATATCAACTCGGCAAGATGCTGAGCCGCCACCGCGGCACGTTCGCGGTGGCAGCCGCGTTCGTCACGCTCCTGATCGCCAGCTCGATCATCATGACCATGCTGTACCTGCGTGCCCAGGACCAGGAGCAACTCGCGGCAGCGCAGGCGCGAGAGGCGCGCGAGAACCTGCAGCGCTTCGAGCAGGTCGCGGACCTGGTCACGCTCGACGATCTGCTGCGCGAAAGAGATGCGCTGTGGCCGGAGCGAGAGGAGCGCGTCGCCGCCATGGAGGCTTGGCTGCAGCGAGCACAGACCCTCGCCAACCGTCTCGAGCGCCATCGCTCCGACCTGGAGCGCGTGCGCGGGCGTGCCCGGCCGCCGCACGGTGACGAGCTCGATCGGGTACGCAAGGCGCAGGAGCTCCGGCAAGGTCACGCGCGCGTGACACAACTCGAAGTCGAGCTGGCAGACCTGCGCGCGCGTCCCGTGGCCAGCAGAACGGCAGACCATGGCCGCATCGTTGCCGCAACGGCGGAGCTGACCACGCAGCGTCGCACGCTCATGGAAGCGGAGCAACAGGGAGGCGAGTCGCGGCAGTTCTTCTTCGCCGATGCGCGGGACCAGTTCCTGCACGACAACCTGGAGCGGCTAGTCCTCGGCATCGAGGAGTTGCAGATGCCGCGGCGCGGCGCGATCGACCTCGTTCGCCGTCGCGTCGACAACGCGCGCACGCTGGCTGCGATCCCCAGGGTCCACGCACATGCGTGGCAGCAGGCGATCGACTCGATCGCGAATCCCGAGGATTGCCCGCTCTACGGCGGCCTGCGCATCGAGCCGCAGGCCGGGCTTGTCCCCCTGTGCCGCAATCCAGACACGGGCCTATGGGAGTTCGCGCACTGGCGCTCGGGAACGCCAGCGCGCTGGGATGCCAACCAAGACTTGCTCGACTTCGACGAGACCTCCGGCGTCGTGCTGGTGCTCCTGCCAGGAGGCGAGGCCCGCGTCGGCACCCAGGCACAAGACTCCAACGCGGCACACTTCGATCCCGAGTCAGAGAGCAACGAGTCGCCGCCAGCCGAAGTGCGGCTCGATCCGTTCTTCATCGCGCGCTTCGAGTTGACCCAACACCAGTGGATGGAACTCACCGAAGGCCAGAACCCGAGCGAGAACAGCGACAGCAGTCTGCACCGCCCGGTCGAGAGAGTGGACGCCATCACCGCCGACCGCGTGCTCGCGCGGCACGGCCTCGTGCTGCCCACTGAGACTCAGTGGGAGTATGCCTGCCGGGCCGGCACCCAGACACCGTGGTGGACTGGTCACAAAAAGGAGTCGCTGGACGGCGCTGCCAATCTCGCGGACCGTACCGCCCGTGAGGGCGGCATCCCAGGGCCGTTCGAGGACTGGCTCGTCGACGGCTGGAAGGGCACTTCGGTAATGGCCATGATGTCGCGGGCCAACGCCTTCGGCCTGTTCGACGTGCACGGCAACGTGGCGGAATGGTGCCGCGACAACATCGAACCGAGGGGTGCACCGCGCCGCTTTCGCGATGGCGATGGTGAATTGATCGAGCAGGGGAATCTTCGCGTGGTACGCGGCGGCAGCTTCGGGCGTCTGGCTCGCGATGCACGCTCGGCGCGACGAATGACGGTCTCTCCGACGTCCACGTTTCCAAACCTCGGTCTCCGAGCAGCACGAGAGCTGGAACGGTGAGGGAACCGATCGAGGCACCGCAACCCGAGGGACCGCGCTACTCTGAGCCGAAGGCTCGCGATCGCAGGGCGATCGCAAGGAATGTCTTTCAAGGAAGCAGTTGCTGCTTCCTTGGAAGCCCTGACTGTGGCACGCCAGATAGAGGAACACCCATGCATACCCTGTTGCGCAACCTGATTGGATTCCTGTGCCTTGGTGGCCTCTTCCGTTCGGACCTGCCCGCGCAACTCGCCTGGAGTCGCGTCGACGGCCGCGCGTACCACAGCATGGCGTTCGACGCCAGCCGCAGCACCCTGGTGCTGTACGGCGGCCAGAGCGGCTCCGGCGCCCTTCTCTCGGACACTTGGGAGCTGGCGCCGGGTGGGAGCTGGGTCCAGAATCCGACGACCAACAACCCGGGTGGGCTCAGCGGGCAAGCGATGGTCTTCTTCGCCGGTGTCGGGACACTGCAGTTCGGTGGGGTTCGGATCGGTGGGCCCATCGATGAGACCTGGGAGTATGACGGCAGTCAGTGGCTGCTCCGCGTCCCGCCGGCCCGTCCTTCGGCACGATCGAACCACGCCATGGCCTACGACACGATGCGCAACCGCGTCCTGTTGTTCGGTGGCTTGGGTACGAGTGGACCGCTGGCGGACACATGGGAATGGGATGGCACGTCATGGCTGCAGCTCTCTCCGGTGCAGAGCCCACCGGCACGCGAAGGACACGCCATGGCCTACGACGCGATACGCAGGCTTGTGGTCCTGACGGGCGGCAACGCCGGGAACCAGGTGCATGGCGACTCCTGGTTCTTCGACGCGGCTGCGGGACGCTGGACCCGAGAGCCCTCGCCTTCGTGGTCACCGCGCACGCGCCACGCGATGGCCTTCGACCCTTCGCCGACGCGCAATCGACTCGTCATGTTCGGTGGATCCGTGCAGGGTCAGGCGACCGACGAAACATGGGAGTGGTTCGCTGGCCAGTGGCGGCTCGTGCCGAGCAGTGGTCCCAGTCGTCGTTTTGGCCACGCGCTGGCGTTCGACGCAGTCCGCCAACGGATCGTGTTGACCGGCGGCACCGACGCCGGCTTCAGTCAGATCAGCTCGACGTGGGAATGGGATGGCACGCAGTGGACGAATCGCTTCGGCAACCTCGGTCCCACCGGCCGGGAGGGCCACTCCCTCACGTTCGATTCCATACGCGGCGTGAGCACGCTGATCGGCGGCCAGAACGCCAGCATCAATACAATCACGCAAGTCTTCGATTGGAACGGAACACAATGGCTGCGGCAGAGGCCAGCCATCTCACCGCCACCACTCCAGGGCCACGCAGCCGCCTTCGACGACAGTCGTGGAGTCCACGTCGTATTCGCCTACCCGCCGAGTCCTGCAGGTTTCAACGAGACTTGGGAATGGAATGGCACTCAGTGGGCCCAGGTCCGGACGGGGCTCGACGCCATGCGGCCGACCAGCCGTCGCGAGGGCGCCGCCTTGGCGTACGACTCGCTCCGACAACAGGTGATCATGTTCGGCGGCCTCGATGGCAGCTACTTCGCGGAGACCCGGGAATGGCGAGTCGAGAGCAGCTGCAGTTGCCGTGTTTGGCAGCTGCGCTCGCCGGCGGTCTCCCCGTCGGGTCGTTCTTTCCACGCGATGGCCTACGACCGACGGCGAGACCGGATCGTCCTCTTCGGCGGCACACGAGGCAGCTCATTGGGATTTGGCGACACCTGGGAGTGGGATGGAACGACATGGGCACTGCGCTCGCCGGCTCAATCACCACCACCGCGCTTCAACCACGTGATGGCGTTCGACTCCGCTCGCGCGCGCATCGTTCTCTTCGGCGGGATCTCTGGGGCTACGACCCTCAACGACGTGTGGGAATGGGACGGGACCACCTGGTCGGTGCGGTCGACAGCGCAACCGCCGGCCGGCCGCGTGCGCTCGGCCATGACCTTCGATCCATTGCGCGGCAACCTGGTGGTGTTCGGCGGCGAGAACGCCGGCACGTACTTCGGCGACACGCTGACGCTCGGACCGGCCTATCCGGCCACCTTCACGCTCGGCGGCGCCGGCTGCCCGGGCAGCGCGGGCACGCCGATGCTGGACGCCAATCTCGGCGTGACTCCCTGGAACCTGCCGTGGCTCGGCGACACGTTCGTCACCACGATTCGGCAGATGCCATCAGGCAGTGTCGCGTTCGGCTTCCTTGGTCTGTCGAACACGTCATGGCTCGGGATCCCGTTGCCGCTCGACGCCTCCGTCATCGGGATGACCGGCTGCTCGCTGCGCGCCAGCATGGACCTCGTGTCAGCGACTCCCACGGGCCCCGGCACTGCCACCATCCCGTGGCCATTGCCGAATGCGCCAAACCTGCTCGGGCTACCCTTCCATAATCAGGCGCTCGTGCTCGATCCGCCCGCCAACACCTTCGGAGCGACGCTGTCCAACCTGGGCAGCTCCGTCATGGGCGGGCGGTGACTACCGCTTCGCGTCGAGCCACGCCCGCAGATCGCAATCGAGCGCGTCCAGCTTGGCCTTGGAAAACAGCTCCCGCCCGGCGTCGGCGGCGGACTTGCCGCGCGCGAACGCGGCAAACAGCGCGGTGAACAGCGCCCGCCGGCGAGCCCTCGCGCAGCATGGTCACCACCGCCCAGCTCTGCGCGTAGGCCTGTGCCGGATCGGGTGTTTCAGAGTCGGCACCTGGTGGCGCGCGCGAGCGCGAGCCAGTTCGGCACGCCAGCGCCGGGCTACGCAGAAGCGTGCGAGCTGCTGGGGGCGTGAGCCGGTTCGCCGTCTCCTTTTCCTAGCCCGACCCGACGGAACGGTCTCGCCCGCGGACGGTGCATTGTAGAAAGGGGCTGCGCACGTTCGCTGTCGGTCGCCAGCCAACCCCGTCTGTCTGCACCACACCGCTGGCGGCCCGATACTTGCTCCAGGCGCAGGGCAGCGAACCATTCATTCGGCAATGCGAGCCTCATCAGGAACCCATGTCCCTACTCTCTGTAGTCGTAACGCTGGTGGTCGTCGGCATGTTGCTCTGGTTGGTGAACACCTACATCCCGATGGACGGGAAGATCAAGAGCATCCTCAACGCCGTGGTCGTGATCGCGGTGGTGATCTGGTTGCTCAACGGGTTCGGCGTCCTGAATGGCTCGGGCGACATCAAGCTGCCCAAGATCGAGTAAAGACCCGCCAGTAGGAGGACTGGAGTCCACGATCCCGAGGAGCCCCAGCGCTAGCAGATCGGCACGTCGCCACTGCGTTCGCCGCGCGCTGGCAAGAGCGCAGCACGCGTCAACTCGCGCTCAGCCCTTCGCCGTCACGCTCAGCTTGAAAGTCTGCGACGTGCTGATCTTCGATCCCTTGGCCGTGACCGTCACGATCTGTGTTTCGACGATCTTCGCGGTAGGCGTGGCGACGAGGACGAAGTCTTTCTTCGAGTCCCCCGCCGGGATCGTGTCGCCATCCACGCGCACGCCTTCGGGAAGGTTCGCGAACGTGATGGTCACCGCGTCACCGAAGCCGGTCCGGTCGATGGAGATGGCGACCTTGTTGGAATCTCCCTGCGCCATCCGCTGGTCAGCGGGCGTAGAGAGGGCCAGCCTCGTTCCAGAAGGGCCGGAGGCGGCGGACTCGCCGCGGCAACCCATGGTTGCGCCGAGGACGGTGATGAACGACAGGGCGAGAATCGAGGAGATGTGCTTCATGAGTGATCCTTCCGACCGTTCTGTGGCCGGGTTGCCGGTGGCAGGCAATCGCCGTGCCGGGTTGCGGCACAAACGACGCCGACGCATGGGATGAAGGATCCCTTGCGATGGCACGCACTGATCCAAGATCACCACGAAGGCTACATCAGCTGGGAGGCATACCACCAACTAGTACTAGTGGAGCGGGCGCGCTACGAAGTCGATCTGGCCCAAGCGTCATTACGATGCGGTCGATCCCGCCAATCGCCTAGTGGCCCGCGAGCTGGAGCGCCGGTACGAAAAGGCCCTGGAATCACTGGCCGAGGTCGAGGAGGCGGCAGGGCGTCGGATCCGCGACGGCGAATGACCTGCAACGACAAGAAGGCGCGAGCGAAGGCGATCCGAGGGAGTTGAGCATGCCGCGCCACGAGGTGGCCGTCGACGTGCCGCAGCGAGCACCCATGCAGGCGCCGCGAGGAGCGACGGTCGCGCTCGATCACTCCGCATCGAGATCCGCGGTCTCCAGCAGCCGCGTCTCGATGCGCTTGACGATCCGCCGCACGGTCCGCTCCGAGCAGCCGCACTCGGCGGCGATTTCGGCGTGCGACCGTTGGTCGAGCTTGAGGCCGACGATGCGGCGCTCTTCGTCGTCGAGCTGCGCCAGCAGGTGGCGAAACGTGTCGACGAACTCCGCCGACTCTGCCGGCGTGGGCGCGCGGTCGGCGAGTTCGAATGCGGTCGCATCGACCGCGCTGTCCGCGGACGGCGCCTCACGGCCGATGCCGCGCTTGCGGGCCAGATGGAACCGCGCGTTCTTGCGCGCCTTCGCCACCGTGATCGTGCACAGCAGGCGCCACAGGTCGTCGCCGGCGTCGAACACCAGGCCGCCGACTTGCACGCGCCGCAGAAAGGTCCGGCACGCCGAGTGGGCGATCTCGTCTGGATCGACGCGGCGCAGCACCCGCGATTGCAGTTGCGCGGCGGCGACCTTCTCGAGCAACGGTCCGTAGCGCGCGTAGAACTGGCTGGCGGCGACCTCGTCGCCCGCCTTGAGGCGCTCAACGATCTCGGACCACGTTCTCGCGTCGTCGGGCATGGCCATTGGTAGAGCTTGGTTGCAGGCGGATGTCTCCCAAGCGCCGATACGCCCGCGCCGCCTCGCGCCGCACCTCGCCGCGATCGCCGTGCCGATCGAGGAAACTCTGGTAGAAGCCGAGCGCGTCCTCGAGCAGCCGCGCGACCACGCGCTCGGTATGCGGCAGCTTGGCGAGCCGCGCCTCGGCGACGCGTGTCAGCATCTGGTCCACAGCGTCGCGCGCGGCGCGCAGGTTCGCTTCCGCGCCCTGGCGCAGCGCAATCTCGCGGGTGAGCGCATCGCCAAGCTGACGGTTGTACCAGAGGCCGCCGACGAGCAACGCGAGCGTGGCCAGCAGCGTGACCGCAATCAGCGCCGCGGTCACCGGCTTGCGCCGTAGCCACTTGACGGTGCGACCCAGCGCCGTGATCGGGCGCGCAAGGATCGGCAGGCCGTCGCGGGCCCTCGCGAGATCGTCGGCAAGCTCGGCGCAGCTCGAGTAACGCTTGGCCGGGTCCTTCTCGAGACAGTGCCGGCAGATCGTCTCGAGGTCGCGCGGCAGGCGCGGGCGCAGTCGGGATGGCGGCAGCGGATCGTCGGTCTTGATTTCGCGGTCGTTCGTCTGCTCCGGCGCCATGTAGGCCGGCGTACCGATCATCTCGCCGGTGCGCGTCTGTTCGCTGTCCTGGCCAGGCATGGGCGCGAGCCACTTCGCCACGCCAAAGTCGCTGATCTTCGGCACGCCATCGCGCGTCAGCAGCACGTTGCTCGGCTTCAGGTCGCGATGCACGATGCCGTGGTCGTGCGCGCACTGCACCGCACGCGCCAGCATCTCGATCAACGCGGCGGTCTCGGTGATCGTCGGCGTGCTCGCTTCGAGCTGTTCGGCCAGGTTGCCACCGTCGACGAACTCCAGCGCCAAGAACGCACGGCCCTCGTGCTCCGAGACCTCGTAGATCCCGACGATGTTCGCGTGCTGGAGCCGCGCGACCGCCTCGGCTTCGGCGCGAAAGCGGGCAAGCTCGGTCGGACTGGCTTCGCGCCCGGCGCGCAGCATCTTGAGCGCGACGCGCCGGTTGAGCCGAGTGTCGCGCGCTGCGAACACAACGCCCATGCCGCCGCGGCCGATCACGCCCGTGATCTCGTAGTGCGGGATCTCCGGCAGGCCGCCGCTCTCGGGTGGGGCCACCGGCTCGCCCAGCTCGCGCCCCGTCGACACGACGTGCGGGAAGCGGCGGCAGTACTCCTGCACCGACGGACGGTCGCCGAACAGTTGGCGTACGCGATACTCCTCGCGCAGCAGACGCAGCGTAATCGTCGAGTCGCGCAGCGACGCAAAGCGCGCGTGGTAGCCTTCGATCAACGGTCGCTGGCTGGTGCCGGCACGCCAAGCGAGTTCGAGTTCGATCGCGACGAGTTCCTCGAGGGTGCCAAGGTGCGTCACGGTGTCGGCGGCCGGCAGCACGCTCTCGATCGACAGCGGGCTACCCAAGGACCAAGCGCGTTCGAACCGGCGCCGAGCGTCCTCGTCGATCGCGTCGGGGAAGAAGCTGCCTTCAGCCATCAGCAAACCTGTGGCCCGGAGCCTACCCCGGCGCCGCGGGTTCCGCGGCCAAACGCCGCCGGGATCGGGACATCCAACCTCGTCACGCTGATCCTGGGCGACGTCTGAAATCGCGCGGGCACACCTGCACCCGTCGCTCAGGCGCTCGCCGCGACCTCGATGCCTCGGGCGCGCAGTTCGCCGGCCAGGCGCAGCAGCGCTCGACCGAGCAGTTGCCGGGTCGCGTCTTCGCTACGCCCCATGACTTCGGCGATCATCCGGTGCGGCAGCCGGACCACCCGCGCCAGCGTGATGACTTCGCGATGTTCGTCGGACAGTGCACCGAGCGATGCCCCTACCGCGGTCGCGGTCTCGTTGCCAACGGCCTCTTGACTGGGGGTCACCAGGTTCGCGAGCGCAGAGAACGGGGCGTAGTCGATCGCACACTCTTCGCGACCCTGATCGCGCTTGTCGACGTGATGCAGGCGATGCTTTTGCCGGATCTTGTTGAGCGCCGCGGTGAACAACCAGGCGCGAAACCGCTCCTCACCACGAAACTCGAAGACGTCGCGCGTGGTCAGCAACTGCCGGCACACCGACTGCACAACGTCGACGCTCGATTCCCGCGGGCGCAGGCCAGGACCGAGGCGCGCGTGCACGAAGGCGTGCAGCTGCGGTAGGTAGCGCTCGAGAAGGGCGTCGAGCGCGACGCGGTCGCCGGACGACGCCTGCGCGAACAGCTCGCCGAACAGAGGGGCGCTGCCTGGGTCCACGGCGGAGGAGCATAGCTGAGGCGAGCCGGGGAAGGTTGGCATGCGAGGACAGCGGCGGCAGCGGGGGTCGCGTTCGCGGCTCACGAAGAAAAAGCAGATTCCACGGCACGGCACGCCCGGCCTGGGATCCAGCGACCGGCGCCGCCGCGCGAGCGCGACCGCGGTCACCCCAATCCCCGACGGACCAGCCCGGTCGAACGCGTTGCGCGCGCGGAGCGACGGTGACCTGGGCGACTACACTGCCTGCCCGTGAGCACCGTTCCCCCCGACATCGCCGACGTCGCCTGCGGGCGCTTGCTCGCGGTTGGCCCAGACCAACAAGAAGCCGTCTTGGCCGAACTCTGTCGCTTGCACCCCGACCACGAAAAGGGGTTGCGGCACCTGCACGCCGAGCTGCGCGGAACGGATCGACTGCTGCAGGACAACCTGGTGACGGCGCCGCCCGACGACGACCCGAAGTCGATCGGCGCCTTCAACGTCCTCCGCCGGCTCGGCGACGGCGCGTTCGGCGTCGTCTATCTGTGCGCGCAGACGGCGCCGATCGAACGGCACGTCGCGGTCAAGGTGTTGCGGCCTGGTGCCGGCAGCCGCCAGACCCTGCTGCGCTTCGAAGCCGAGCGCCAGGTGCTGGCGCGCATGAACCATCCGGCGATCGCCAACGTGTTCGATGCCGGTGCGTTGCCGGACGGCAGGCCCTACTTCGTGATGGAGTACGTCGACGGCGCGCCGATCACGACGTTCTGCGATCAGCGTCGTCTGCCAGTGGCCGAGCGGCTGGCCTTGTTCCTGGCGCTCTGCGACGGCGTGCAGCACGCCCACCAGAAAGGCGTCATCCACCGCGACCTCAAACCATCGAACGTGTTGGTCTGCGATCAACAAGGCCGAGTGCAGCCGAAGATCATCGACTTTGGCCTCGCCAAGGTGATGCGCGATCCGCGCACCACCAATGCCGAACTCACCGAGGCCGGCCGTGTGCTCGGGACTCCCGGCTTCATGAGCCCGGAACAGGGGGACGGCAAGCATGACGACGTAGACACCAGGTCGGATGTGTTCTCGCTCGGCGTGATCCTCTACGTGCTCCTCACCAGCGAGATGCCCTGGCGACGGGGCGAGTCGACCGCCGACACCGCGCCGCTACGGCCGAGTGCCCGACTCGCTGGCGACAACAGGCAGTCCACCTCGATTGGCGCGCCGCGCGCCGACGAACCACACCGGGTGCGGTCGCAGGTGCGCGGCGACCTCGACTGGATCGCGATGCGGGCGCTCGAGCGCGAACGCGATCGACGTTACCAGTCGGTGCAGGAGCTGGCGGAGGACCTGCGGCGACATCAGCGGCACGAACCCGTGCTGGCCGGCCCACCTTCGACCATGTACCGGCTGCGCAAGATGGCGCGCCGCTATCGCATGCAATGCGTGGCCGCCGCCGCGGTTCTCGTGTCGCTGCTGCTCGGTTTGCTTGGTACCTGGCGCTATGCCAACCGAGCGTACGACAACCTGCAGCGCTTCGAGATCCTGGCGATCGGCAGCCGCCTCGCGCTGGCACGCGCGAGCGCGAGCAACCTCTACCCACCGTGGCCTGAGCGTCTCACCGACTTCGATCGCTGGCTGCGGGAGCACGGCGATCCACTGCGAGCCGAACTGCCGCGTCTCCGCACGGCGCTGGCTGAGTTGCGCGCGCAAGCGCTGCCGTACACCGACGCCGATCGAGACCTGGATCGACAGAGGCACCCGGTCACCGCCGAGATCGAGAAGCGGCGCGCGACGATCGTGTACACCGAGGCCCTGCTCGACCATCCGTCGGTGCAGTCCGACGACCGCGAGCAGGTACGCCAGACTCTGAGTGGTCACCGCGACAAGATGCGCGCCGAGCTTGTCGCCCTCGAGCCGCAGCAGCAGGAACGGCGAACGTGGCGGTTTGTCAACGGCAGCCAGCAGTTCCTGCACGACACGATGGTGGGGCTCGCGGACGACCTCACACAGTTCTGCGCGGCCGAGAGCTGCGTCACCGAGGTGATCGCAGCGCAACGCGACGAGATCGTCACCGAGATGGCGAACGCAGAGCAGAGGCGCGAGTTGTGGCAGCGCACGTTGGAGGCGATCGCGAGCGATCCGCGTTTCGCCGGCCTACGGCTGCAACCGCAGGTGGGCCTGGTACCGCTGGGGCCCGATCCCGAATCCGGACTGCAGGAGTTCTATCACTTGCGATCCGGACCCGTGGGCGGTGCCGTTCCAGCCCGGGGAGCCGACGGCCGTCTCGACCTCGACCTCAAGGCCGGCATCGTGTTCGTGCTCATCCCGGGTGGACGTTCGCTGCACGGCGCGCAGAGCAACGACCCGACTGCGCCCGGCTACGACCCGGACGCCAAGGCCGACTCGCCGGTACACGCGCTGGCTCTGGCGCCCTTCTTTCTCGGCAAGCACGAGGTCACCCAGAGTCAGTGGTGGTATCTGACCGACACGCTTCCCAGTCACTTCCACAAGAGCACCGTGACGAGACCTGGGCACGAGATCACGCTGCGTCATCCGGTGGAGAACGTCACCTGGCAAGACGGTCAGCGGGGACTGCGCAAGCAGGGCCTCGAACTGCCGACCGAAGCGCAGTGGGAGTACGCGTGCCGTGCCGGCAGCACCACGATCTGGCCCACGGGCGACACGCCAGACACCCTGGCACAGTTCGCGCACGTCGGGAACGTCGACGACCGAGACGGCGGCGCCGATGCCAACCAGGCGGCCAACGATCGCTTTCACGCTGAGGTGGGCAGCTTGCTGGCCAACGCCTTCGGCCTGCACGACATGGTCGGCAACGTCGCCGAGTGGTGCCGCGACCACTTCAGCTCGCTCGCCTATCTGTTGACGCCTCGCCCCGGCGATGGCCTGCGCCCAGTCCCCGAGGTGCAGATGCGGGTCGTGCGCGGTGGGACCTTCGAGGATCGTGCGTACGAGGGCGCGTCGGCGGCGCGGCACCCGATGTCGCACAGCACGCGCGCGAGGTATCTCGGGGTCAGAGCGGCGCGGCGCGTGCAGGGGCTAGAGCCGGACGGCAAGTAGCCCGCGACGCAAGCGACCACGTCCTCGCTATGCTGCGCGCGTCATTCCTTCGGAGACTCGCATGCAACCTCGACTCCTTCTCGTGGCGGGGGCGCTGGCTATCAGCGGCGCAGCACCAGACACGGCCGCCGATCCCTGGCAACCGCATCGCACGCTCAAGGTGCTCTACGCTGGCTCGGCGGGTGGCACGCGCGAGAAGGCGTTCGACGCCTTCCTGCGCGAGCACTTCGACACCGTGGGCGTGATCGCGCTCGACAAGCTGACGATGGCCAGCGCCGCGGACTACGACGTGGTGATCGCCGACTGGGTGAGCCAGTACGGCAACGACGGTTACCCCAAGAACGCGAACTCACTGCACGGCGCGCCGGCCAAGCTCGGCCCCGAGTTCACCAAGCCGTTCCTCGCGATGAGCTACGTCGGCACGCAGGTTCGCGCCGGCTACAAACTCGACTGGCTTTGACTGTGTCTCGGCAATCGGGCGCACGGGTTGCGCTCGGAACACGTGGTCTTCCACGCACCTCTGGAGGCGGGCGTCACGTTGGAAGGCGACCCCTGGGATGAGGCGGCCGACGGTCAGCGCACGTGGATCGTGCAGACTGGCAAGGAGGGCAAAGAGAACGACTACGGCGTGGTGTCCGACGGCCACGGCTTCGAGGACTCACCCGACTGCGAGCGCATCTCGGGCGGCGTGAACAGCAAAGGGCCGCTCGCGGTGGCGATCGGCCGCCAGGCCAACATGCTGCAGTGGGGCTTCTACTGCGCGCCCGATCGCATGACCGAGAGCGCGCGCAAGGTGTTCCTGAACGCGCTGGTCTACATGCGGCAGTTCGACGGCGGGAAGCCGCTGGTCGCCAAGAAGTCGATCGGGCGCGGTTGGCTGCGGCAGTACGCCGACGCGGTGAGCAAGCTCACGCCGGCGCAACGCCAGGAGACCGGCGAGCGAACGTACGCGGCCTACCTGCGCACCAAGTTCCCGGCTGAGCTGCTCGACGGCGACGATGTGGTCAACAAGCTCAACGCTTGGTTGCAGGCCAACGAGGAACGCTTCGGCGCGAGCGAGAAGCGCGAGGTCGCCATCGACGTCGACCTCGTGGAGCTAGGCACGTCCAATCGCACGACGGCTTTCTTCGCGGCGGTGATCGCTCGGCTGGAGAAAGACGCCGCCGATCCGCTCGCGGCGCGCCTGATCGCGCGCTACCTGCCCAAGGATGTCGAAGGCACCGCGGCCGGCGTGCGCGGGTTCTTGGAACGTAATCGCGCGAGCCTGTTCTTCAGCGACGTCGGCGGCTACCGCTGGTTCGTCGACCCGCGGCCGCGCGCGGCGTCGCCCGCACCGAGCAAGAACTGAAGCGTTCAGCGCCGCGCAACTTGCGGCACCGACCGCAGCTCAGCGCACAAACTCCGCGCGCAGCAATCCATAGAAGTACGCGTCCTGCACTTCGCCGGACACCCGCCAGCGCGCGCGCAGCAGGCCTTCGCGCTGAAAGCCCAGGCGCTCGAGCAGCCGCACCGATGGCGCGTTGCGGGGGTCGACGTCGGCCTCGATGCGCTCCATGCCGAGCGTGTCGAACGCGTGTGTCAGCGCGCAGCGCACGGCTTCGCTCGCCATGCCTTGCCCCTGTGCCGCACGCGACAGCGCGTAACCGACCTCGCAGCGCGCGTGCGCGCGCTCCAACGCGAATAGCGCACACTGGCCGAGCAAGCGATCCGTCGCGCGGTCAGCGATTGCCCACGGGTAGACCTCGCGCGCGCGCATGTCGGCCAGGATGCTCTCCACCTTGGCCTCGGCTTGGGCCCGCTCGGTGTACGCGGGATAGCTCCAGTAGCGCATGACGACGGGATCGCCGTGCATGGCGAACAGATCGTCGACGTCGCGAACGGTGAATGGTCGCAGCCGCAGCCGCGGCGATTCCAGGGTTGGCACGGGCGGGATGGCTTCGGTCATCGAACGCGCTCAGACCCTCTGCATCGTGACCCGGCGCCCCTGTGCATGCACGCCGCATCTGCCGTAGAGGGGCGTCTCGCACGCGGTGGCGGGGCGGCGGATGGCACCTCTGCATGCCAGTCCCCGCCGAGGCCCTACGCTGCCGCGATGCGTGCTCGCTCGATGTTGCTCCTCGCTCTCCTGTTGACGCTCAGCCCGTCCGCCCTGCCTGCCCAAGATCAACGCTTGCACCCCACGATGTTGGTGCGAGTCCCCGGCCTGAGCGTCGAGGCCGCGCATCGCGTCCGACAGACAATCCCACACTTCGACGTCATCACCTGGCGCGTGCCGGCGTACGTCGAAGCCCTCGTGCATCCAAAGGACCTGCCAACGCTGCGTGGGCTCGGGCTGCAACCCACCGTGTTGCACGACGACGTCGAAGCCTTCTGGGCGTCACAGCTCGCGCCACCCGGCGTCGCGCCCACCAACCGCGGTGGGTTCTCGCGCGGCAGCATGGGTGGGTTCCTCACGCTGGCCGAGATCACTGCGTGCTCGACACGTGGCGGCAGCAGTATCCCAACTTGATCACCGCCCGACGCTCGATCGGCCAGAGCATCGAGGGGCGCGAACAGTGGTCGGTGAAGATCTCGGCCAACGCCGACATCGACGAGAACGAGCCCGAGATCTACATGGAGACGCTGATCCACGCGCGCGAGGCCAGCGCGATGATGGCGACCATGCGATGCGTGGAGTACCTCCTGTCGCGTTACGGCGTGGACCCGGCGATCACCGACCTGCTCGACCACCGCGAGATCTGGTACGTGCCGGTGATGAACGTCGATGGCTACGAGTACAACCGGCAGATCGCGCCGAACGGCGGCGGCGCGTGGCGCAAGAACCGACGGCTGGTGACCGGCACCACGTACGGCATCGACCTCAACCGCAACTTTGGCTACCAGTGGGGCTTCGACGACCTCGGCAGTTCGCCGACGCCGAGCAGCGGCACCTACCGCGGCGCGAGCGCGTTCAGCGAACCCGAAGCCGCCAACGTGCGCGACTTCATCACCTCGCGCTTGGCGCTCGGCCTCACCACCGCGTGGGACATCCACAATTCGGGCGGCCTGTGCATGTGGCCGTGGGGCTACGCCAACCTGCAGTCGCCGCGACACGCTCGCTACACCGAGATGGCCGCCGACCTCGTGGCGCAGAACGGCTATCGCCCCGGCATCGTCAACACCAGGCTCTACCCGATCAACGGTGGCACGGTGGATTGGTGGGAAGGCACCGCGGGGCTGTACGGCTGGCTGCCGGAGCTGGGCGAAGCGTTCTGGGTGAGCAACGATCGCATCTTGGCTCTGGCCGAGGAGAACCTGCACATGCTGCTCACCGCGGTGAAGTACGCGGGCCCTTATCTTTTGACCGAGGCGCTCGCCGTGGTGGAAGTCGGCGACGGCGACGGCGCCTTCGAGCCCGGTGAACGGATCGAGGTGCGGGCCACGGTGCGCAACCGCGGCGTGGTGAACGCGACCGCCAGCAGCATGCAGCTCTCGAGCCGCACGCCGTTCGCGCGGATCGAGGTCGGCAGCGTCACGCTGGGCAACGTGCCGAGCTTCACGTCAGCGAACCACACCGCGACGCCACTGCGCGCGGCGATTCCCGAATGGGCCGCGCCCGGCACGCGCCTGGAACTGCGGCTGCACTACCACTTCGCCGGGCACCAGCTCACGCAGCCCATCGAGGTGGTCGTCGGCGTGCCACAGCCATTGGTCGCCGATGACTGCGAAGTCGCCACCAACGCGTGCACAACTGGTTCGAGGCCGGCCTGCTCGGGTTCACGTTCGACCCGAACTACCGGACCAACGGTTGGTTCTACGTGCACCTCGGTCTGACGGACCCGTATCGCATCAAGCCCGCCGAGCCGTGGAACAGCGTTCTTCTGCACCGGATGGTGCGGCTAGACAGCAATCGCATGCCGATCCTCGGCAGCAGCGTGGTCGACGCCGACGCGATCGCTCTGCTCGATGCCTGGATCTCAGGCATGTAGAGTCTTGGGTGCACTTGGGACCTCACGACAGGCGAACGATGCACCGCCCGCTATGTGGGCCAACTACAGTCCGCACTTGCTGTTGCTTGGTCTCGCCCGCGTTGACCCCAAACACGTAGTCTCCGGGCGGCAGCGATCGGAAGCATACCTTGCCCGCGCGGTCGGTGACTCGGCGAGGTCGGGGTGGCTCGCCGGACCTGACACGATGTAGACCGACGCGTCCGCCACCGGGCGGGCGGCGGCGTCGATCACTTCGATGGTCAAGAAACGCATCGCGGTGGCCCGCCCGCATCGCGCTCGGCTCGATCGACGTGATCGCTGGCGAAGGGCCACAGATCGCGGTGCTGAGCGTGTCCGACGAAGTGGGGCGGTAGACGCCCGGCGCGCGAACGCGAGTTGATCTAACGCCGGGCGTCGAACGTCCGCAGATAGTCCTCGGCTACCGGCAGCGGGTTGACGGGCCAGGCCTTGACCAGACCGTTCGCATCGCCGGTCACGATCCACTCGCCGTCCGGGGTGAAGCACGCGTCGAGGAACGGCACGCGACCGGCGTTGCGAATGGTCCGCAGGATCTCTTGGGTCGAGGGATTCCAGAGATGGAGTACGCCGTCCTTGGCCGCCGTGAGCGCCCAGCGACCGTCGCGGGAAAAGTGCACTGCGGTGACGGTCTGCGTGTGCACCCCTGGGATCGGCTCGCCGAGGTTGAGTTCTGGCGGCAGGAGGCCCTCCTTCGAGGTTCGCAGCGGGCGGAACGTCTTCGCGTCGAACCAGGTCACTCGGCCGAAGGCATAGTCTGCCATGAGCACGAACTTGCCGTTGGGGTCGACGGCGATGGGGCCGCCCGTGACGTCGAGACTCAATGACCTCGCCGGTTTGGTTTCCGGTTGCCCGGCGTGGAAGACATCGAGGCGATTGTTGGCCACACCCACCCAGACGCTGTTGGATGACAGCACGAAAGCCATGGCGGTCATGCGGCCGAGCATTGGCATTCCCGGCACGGGATCGAGAACGGGTGTGAGAGTAGGTTGGGGGTTGTTCAGGTACCACATGGCCATCCTTCGATCGGCACCGCCGGTGAACACCCGCTGGTGGCGTGCGGCGTAGGCGGCCGACAAGATCTCTGCGCCGTGCGCCGTGGTCGCCTTGGTCCCCTCCATCGTGGTGACGTCGATCATGGTCGCCTCGTGATCGTTGGCGACCAACAGGAACGACGCATCACACGCCCAGGCCCGGGTACCAACCACCTCCCGTTGTCGCCCGGCGCCGGTCTCGCTCACGTCGACCACGCGAATGGTCGCCCCGGTTTCGACGAAGAACCACTTTCCTCCTCCGGGCGCAAAACGTGCTTGTCGGATCGGCGTGTCCTGTCGCATGACGTCAGGAGACGCGGAACCGTCCACCGCACAGATTCGCACCGCGCCATCTGCCCCGCTGGTCAGAATCCAGCGCCCGTCGGCGCTCACATCCACTGACGAGATGCCGCCGCGGTGGGTGGGGTAGTCTCTCAGCATCGTCCGTCGACCATCGAACCACGCACTCACGGCGTAGTTCTTGCCGCCGACGATCCGATGTGCTCCGCTCGCCCACGTCAGCGACAACGTCGCCGTCGCAAAGACCGCGGCGTCAGGGATGGCGGACGCCAGAAACGAGTCGCGCAGGCTCCAATCGGTGGGGTCGTACAAACACAGGGATCCGTCGCGGAGCATGGCCGCGAAGGTCTTTCCGTCCGGGCTGAACGCGCCCTGCGCAATGGCGCGCTGCTGCAAACTCGGCACGACCTTGCCGACCGTGGCCTTGCCATCGGCAAAGGCCAGAACGACCAACCCATTGTCGGCGCCCACCAACAAGGACTGGCCGCTCGGATCGAACCCGGCCCAGCGGACAGGCCAATTGCCGCGCGAGAACGACTCTGAGTACGTGGTGGCCTGGGTCTGCGCGTCGATGACTCGCACCTGGCCTAGGTTCGTCGTTACCACGACCCAGCGCTCCGAGGGATCCCAGGCGAGGTCACAGAGGCTGTCCTCGGTGACAAAGTAGGGCCAGGAGTGCGACGCCTTGTCCGTGTCGATCATCGCGAACCCCTCGTACCCGTAGGTATCACCGGGGCGCTTGTGCTCGGTCAACGCCACGAGGTACTTGCCTGACGGTGAGAACTCCAGACGGCTGACGGCTTTGTCGCGCGCGACGTCGACGACCTTCTCCCCGCCGCTTTCGAGACTGCACAGCTTCACGATGCCGTGGTCGCCGCCGATGGCGAGGACGCGCTTGACTCGCGACACCGCCAACGCGAAGGCCTGCGTCGCGGGGCCCTTGGTGAGCGGCACGGATGCTTCTTGGCTCCAATCTGAACACCGCCAGGTCTTGACCTGGCCATCGACTCCACACGTGAACAGGCGATCGCCCGACGGGTCGAACACCGCCGCTTGGCAGGAGTCCTCGTGTGCGCGCCATTCCTTGAGTTCGCGCCCGGTCGCGATGTCCACCACCACGACGTGACCCGCGCTCGTCACATGCGCCATGGTCGCGCCGCGGGGATCGAGGGCGGGACTGCCGTTGATCCCACCCCTACCTCCGTGTTGGCGGCGCATCACCCATGCTTCGCCACACTGATCGAGAGCGCGCCAAACGCGCGACATGCCAACCCGCGCGAGGGCCTCGTTGGGCGCCCGTGCCAACACGACCGCGCCCCGGAGTTCCTGCAACGGCCCCTCCGATGCATCGAACACACCGAGCGCCTCCGTGACTTTGTCCCACCTCCAGTTCTGCAGACCAAACCACGCGGCGGTCAAGACCGCGATCGTGAGCACCGCACCCACGGCGACCGTCACCCGTCGCCGACGCAGCAGCATGCGCAGCCGGTGCGTCGGCTTCTTCCCCAGCTCCTGCACCGGCTCGAGCCGAAGTGCGTGCCCGAGGTCTTCTGCCAACGCCAACGCGGTGGCGTAGCGGCGGTCGCGATCCTTGGCCAGCGCCTTGCTCGCGATGAAGCGCAGGTCGGTCGTCAGCCTGGCGATTTGCGGCGTCACCCGCGGCTCGGCGGCGAGGATGTTGGTGATGGTCTCCGTCTCGTTCTTGCCACCGAACGGATGCTCGACCGTGAGCATCTCCCACAGCACGATGCCCAGCGAGAACACGTCGGTGCGTGCATCGAGCGTGCGGCCGGCCGGTCGCAGTTGCTCGGGCGACATGTAAGTGCACGTGCCAACCGTCACGCCGATGCGCGTCACCGTCTGCGTCCCCGAATCATCGCGCACGAGACCGAAGTCGACGAGCATCGGCTCGCCGTCGGGGGTGACGAGGATGTTCGACGGCTTGACGTCGCGATGGATCAGTCCGCGCTCATGCGCGTGCGCCAGCGCGCGCGCCACCTTCTCCACGAACGCGACGATGGCCCATGCATCGGCGCCGGGTTTGCCGCCGAAGACGCCGGTGCCCGAAGTCTTGGCGCGCGTGAGTTTGGCCGCCAGCGACTCGCCGTCGATGCGCGGCATGACGAAGAACGGCTCGTGGTCGACATCGCCGGCCTCGAACACCTTGCAGATGTTGGCGTGGTCGAGACGCGACACCGCCTTGAGTTCGTGGTGGAAGCGCATGCGGACCTCGTGCGACGTCACGAGGTCGCGGCGGATGCGCTTGAGGGCCACTTCGCGGCCGAGCTGCGTGTCGAAGGCGACGTAGACCGTGCCCATGCCGCCTTGGCCCAGCAAGGAGCGCAGCTCGAAGCGGCCAAAGGTCTCGCCGCTGCCGATTGGCTGGGGCCGGGCGTGCGCCGTGTCGGCGCGCGTCACCGCCAGCTCGGCCATCAGCCCTTGCACCACTTCGCGCGCGAACCCCGAACTCTGCAGGAAGGCGTCGAACGGCTCAGCGCGCCCTTCTGCCTGGCGCTGCAGGTAACCCGCCACCACCTCGCGCAGTTCGCTCGGCGCTGGGTCGCCGACATGGCTCATGGCCGCACGCCAGGATTGACCCGCCGGCCAGAGGAGTTCACGATCTGGTCTTCCTGGAGCAGACGCATGGTGGAGAACGAGCATATCCCGCCCGATGGACAACCTCATCCTCTGCGCGAAGCTGCCGATCTACCTGGGCTGCTGGCGCTCGTGCGCGAGGTCGTGCGTCAACTCGCGACGCTGAAGATGGGGCCACTGCTCGCCGCCCGCGAGGCGCCGTCCGATCTGGCGCAGACCGTGGTGCTCGAGATCCTGCAGCACGCCGACAAGATCGAGGACCGCGGCGAAGCATCGACGCGCGCGCTCGCCAAGACTGTGCTCGTGCGCAAGCTCGCCGATCGCGTGCGCGCGGCGCAAGCGCAGAAGCGAGGCGGCGGCGCCCCCAAAGAGCTGGTCGAGACCGACGACAGCAAGCCCGCGATTCCACCGCCAGCCGCCGACGGGCCAGGTCCGGCCACGATCGTCGCCGACCGCGACCTCATCGAGCACGTCGGCACGTTGGCCAAGTGTCTTGGCGAGCGAGAGCGAGCCGTGTTCGAGATGCGCGTCGCAGGCAAGTCGCACCATGAGATCGCCGCGGCGCTCGGTATCAGCGCCGACTACTCGCAGCGGCTGCTGGCGGCGGCGCGGGAGAAGCTGCGCAAGGCGACGGGGTAGGTCGGCGATGCCCTGCGCACGCCAGCTTCAGCGAGCCATCAAACTCAGGCAATCCTCGAGCACCGTCGCCAAGGACGTGTCCAGCTCCGCTTCGGCGACGGTGACGGCACCTTCGCAGCTCACCTGCAACTCACGCAGCGCTTCGCGCGCCGACGCCGGTGCCTGATCGCTGTTTGCCTTCGCCATCGTGAGCAGCGCGCCGAGCGCGGCGCTCGCCACCGTCGCCGCCTTCTTGTCGTCGTAGTGCAGCTCGAGGCGCACCTTGGGTATTGGCCCAGGATCGTGCCGTAAAACGATGCGGCGCAGGGTGTCGAGGATCGGTTTCGCCGGCTCGGGCAACGGGACTTCGCCGAAGAAGTCGGGCCTCACGAACTCGATTGCCAGCATCACGCTCGGCCCACCTAGGGTATCGGCCAGCTTCTGCGCTTGCTCGGCCGACAAGCGGGCGGCGGTGCCGTCCTCTTCCAGCGTGATGCTGGTCGAGGTGGCGCGCACGCTGAGGCGTTCGGCGAGGCGCCCCTCGACGACGCCGTCTTTGCTGTCCACTGCGACGCCCTCGGCGCGCAGACCGGCTGCGATCGCGTCTTGGGCCAGCAGACCGTCGCGGCGGCACCAGCTCATGAACGATCCCCGCCGCGTGAGGGAAGGGGACACGATCAAGGTGCGCGCAAAGCAGGCGTTGCCGAAGCGGTGCGCGAGTTCGTAGGCAAACAGATCGCCGCGGGCGCTTTGCCGTTCGAACCACTCGAGCATGGCCTCGGTTCGATCGTCGACGCGGGTTACGCCGGCAAGCCAGCGTGCCTGCATGGCTTGCCGCGTTGCCTTGGCGATGCCCCAAGCCTTGCGCCATTCTGGCGCGCGCAGGTTGTCGACGTAGATCACCGCCCCAGCGTCCGCCGGCGCGGTCGCCAGCGCGGCGGTCAAGCCTTCGATCGGCAGGCTCCAGGTCGAAGCGCCCTTCGTGGTGCGCGCGAGCTGCCGCTCTGCCCACAGGGCGAGCATGCGATCGTCACTCTTGGATGCGGTCGCCAGCGCCTTGCGCGCTTGCTCGCTCGCGTGGTCTGCCAGCAGGACAACCGCGGCCAGACGATCAAAGCCAGCGCGTGCGTTGGTCGGTTTGCCACCGTCTGCCACCAGCGTGCACAACGCGTCGAGGTCGGTGCGCACGCCGGACAGCGTGCAGTAGCGCTCGATGTCGAGCATCGTGGACAGCGGCCGCGGCGAGCCGACGAAGAAGGCAAGCAGGCCGGGCGTCCCGTAGTCGTCAAGCGTCGCTTCCAGGGTGCCGTCCTTGCCCTGTAGTCCCAGCGCGGAGGTGAACAGTGGTTGCGGCGGCTTCGTGTGCAAGAACACCGCCACGCCCTCCGGCTGGAAGCCGACGGGCAGCGGCGGGAGTCTCGGCGCATCCTGCGCTCGTCCCGTGATTGCCGTAGCCAACGCGGCCAAAGCGCAGAGGGTGCCGCGCGTTGACCAAAGGCCCGTCCGCGGGTCGCGGTGCGAGAGTGGAAAAGCAGAGTCGAGCGAGCGCGCCTGTTCCATGATGCTGGCGCCAACGACAGCCAGGACGACCGGTTCAAATCAGTGTGGCGCGGAACTAGTGCTGCGCAGCGATGCGAGGCAGGCGCCGTTACTTCGCGGCCGCAGAACACGAGGGTGATTCAGCGGTCCAGTGGCCGCGCGGGCCGCGCGCCGAGGTACTGGGAGCGCGAGTCTTTGAAGTCCTCGTAGCGCCGTTCCAGCGCGTCTGGGTTGCTGTCGAAGCTGCCGCCACGGTGAATCGACTTGTCGACGTCACCGCCGTCGCGCAGGCCCGTACCCGGGGTCGGTTGCGTCTCCTCGCTCGCATATGAGTCGAATACCCACTCCCACACGTTGCCGTAGCAGTCGTACAGCCCGAATGCGTTGGGCGCCAAGGAGCCGACGGGCCGATGCATGGGGTCCTTACTCGGACGCGCCGAGTCTTTGAGGTTCGCCGTACGCTTCAGTTCTTCTTCCAACGGCCTGCGTCCTCCAGCGTGGGCGGCGCGTTCCCATTGAACCTCGGTCGGCAGCGTCAAACCCAGCTGCTCCAGAACAAGCTTGCACTCGTCCCAGTTGATGTTCTCGACCGGGTGCCGATCGCCCAGTCGGTTGAGGCTCCGCTTTCGCCCAGTGAAGCGCTGCCACTGGCCCTGAGTGATCTCGAACTTGGAGATGAAGAACGGGTCGAGCGCCACAGTGAATGTGCCTTGTCTCCCGCCGCGAACATCGACTTTGCCCCCCGGAGTCAACACCAGGACCAGCGCGCTCCCCGGGTCGGTTGAAAGCGGCTTCTGCGCAGGCGATGTGAGCGGCTGCCCGCTGGGTAGATGCCTGAATTCCCAGAGCCCGCTCTGCGGGTCGCGCTGGATCGGCAACAGACCGAGCTGCGGCTTGATGACCAGGCCCTCGTAGAGCGGACACTCGGCCGGGTCGCGGATGGAGCTGATGGCCTTGCGCCACAGGTCTGCGGCGTCCGCGTTCTCTATGCTCAGCTGCGGCAAGAGCCGCGCTTGTGCGCGGCGGTCGCGCACTGCTGCGAGAAGGCCACCCTCCGCACCGAGGCTTCGCAGGCCATCGATGACGCTCGCGAGCCGCTGCTCGTAGTCGGTCTGCTCGTGACCCACCGCGGCGTTGGCGCGTTCCTGCGCGAGCATGCGTTTGTAGCGCGGAAGATCATCGACCATGTCTTCGGCCGTGGCGATCCAGTCGTCCATCGCCGGGACCCTCACTGGCTCAGCCGGCCAGAGCTTCTTGGCCGCCTCCAACAATCCGACATAGCGATTGTGGGCGGACTGGTTCAATGCGGCCTCGATGTCCCTGTTCTTGGCCTGGGTAATCCAGGCGGTGGCCCCAAGACTCAGCATGACGGCGAGCAGACCGAGTGAGCCCGTCCAGGCCAGGGTCCGGTTCCGCTTGAACCACTTCTTCGCCTCGGCCCAGGCACCGTGTTCGAAGGCGTCGACGACGCGGCCTTCGAGGAACGCGCGGAGATCGACGGACAACGCGAGCATGCTCGCGTAGCGGTCCGCCGACTTGCGCGCCATCGCCTTCTCACAGATGGCCACCAACTCGGGCGGGAGGTCGGGTTGGAGCTCCGCGAGCGGATCCGGGGCCCCCAGCAGGACGCGTGCGGCCACGACCTCGGGCGAGACGCGATCCCCCGGCGCGAGGTACGGCGGTTGTCCCGACAGCAGGTGATAGAGCACCGCGCCCAATGAATAGATGTCGGCCGATGGCGTCAGCTCCGTGACGCGACCGGCGGCTTGTTCGGGCGCCATGTAAGCGGGCGTGCCCATGACCGTGCCATCCATGGTCAGCAGCGGACTGTCGGCTGCGTCAGTCGCCGTGCTGGTGCGCTCGGTATGCACTGAACTGATCGGCTCACTGATGGCCGGCGTGACCGCATGCGCCGCCTCACCCGACAGGACCTTGGCGACGCCCCAGTCGACGACATACACCTCACCGAAGCGGCCGGTCATCACGTTCGACGGCTTCAGGTCTCGATGGATCACCCCCTTCGAGTGCGCGAATGCCATCGCCTCGCATACGCGCAACAGCACTCCGAGGACTCGGGTCAGGGTCCATCCCTCGTGCTGGTCGCGCGCCAGCTTGATGACTTCGCGTAGATCCCGCCCCTGGATCAAGCGCATCGTGAAGAACGCGCGTGCTTGGGCGTCGATGCCGATGTCGTGCAGCGGCACGATGGCCGGGTGCTCGAGCTGGCCGGTGACTTGGGCTTCCTCGAGAAAGCGTGCGAGCGTGACGCGCGCCGAAGGCGTCACGTCGCTCAACGAGGTCTGCGCCACCTTCATCGCCAGGTGGCGCCGCAGGTCCCGGTCCCAGGTCTTGTAGACGGTTCCCATGCCGCCTCGGCCCAGCTCACCTTCCGACTCGTAACGGGATGCGTCCGCCGACCGCCGGCTGAGCCGCTGCAGCAGGTTGTCCGGCGCTTGGTTGGACAATGAGTGCCGCGGGCTCCTCGTCAGATCGATGTCCTCGCGCGCCAGCTCCTCGAACTGCAGCGCGAGCCCCGGAGTGGTGACGTCACTGGTCTGTCGCACTCCCTGGAACTCATTCCAAGCGGCTTGCAGGTCCGACCTGAGTTCCGGGTGGGCCTGACACAGCGCCAGGAAACGGCCCAGCAGGTCCTTGGAACCGGGTTTTAGCAGCGCCGCAAAGAGTGCGTTCGCCTGGGTCGAAGGGGACCCCGCGCTCATAGACCAATGCACATGCGGCGAGTGTAGCACTCGCTGATCCGGACTCTGTGTTGCCCACCCGAGGGCAGGTACCAAGACCTTCGGTTCCACCGGCGGGAAGCGAGCCAGCACGTGATCCACGAGGGACACGGATGGTGTGCCTAACCGAGACGGAGACGGGCGTAGTCCGGGGTCCCCAGGACGAGCTCGATGGATTTGAGAAGCGGTGCGGCGCGAGGGCGACCCAGCCGTGGCCGAACAGGCACAGGCGCAGTTGGATACGGTCGTGGAGCTGCCAGGCGAAACGTGCGCGTGGGCATCGCGACAGAACACACCGCCGACACGCGCCAGCCAAGCCTCATCGGGATAGGCTCGGGCGGTGCTGATTCCCCACCGTCGATACTTGGCGATCCTCGCCGTGCTGTTCGGTCTGTGGTGGATCGTGCTGGCGATCCACCCGCTCGATCGAAGCGCCTGGATGATGGAGAACTCGGTCTGCCTCGCGGGCATTGCTTGCATCGCGGCGTTGCATCGCCGCCTGCTGCTGTCACGCGTCTCCTACACCCTGATCTTCGTCTTCTCGTGCCTGCACCTCGTGGGCGCGCACTACACGTACTCGATGGTGCCCTACGACGCGTGGTACGAGAGCTTGACGGGAAGCACGTTCAACAGCCTCGTCGGTTGGCAGCGGAACAACTTCGACCGCGTCCTACATTTTTTGTACGGCCTGTGCCTCGCCTATCCCATCCGCGAACTGTTCCTGCGCGTGGTCAACGTGCGCGGCTTCTGGGGCTACTTCCTGCCGCTCGACCTGACGATGTCGACGTCGATGCTCTTCGAACTGCTCGAGTGGGCCACGGTCGTCGTCTTCAGCAGCGATCTCAGCCAGTCCTATCTCGGCACGCAGGGCGACGAGTGGGATGCACACAAGGACATGGCACTGGCGAGCCTTGGCGCCGTCATCACGATGGGCATCACCGGCGTCGTGAACTGGCGTTTCCAGCGCGACTTCGCCAGGGAGTGGGGGGAGAGCCTCCGTGTGAAACACAAGGCCCCGCTCGGGGAGGATTCTCTGGCCCGCATGGCCAAGAAGCCGAAGTGAGTGAGACTAGGGCCTTGGTTATTGCAGCGCCTCGTCGACCACCTCGATCACCCGCCGTGGCCAGGGAGGTTTCCCGCCGGTTGAGCCGCTGCAACAGGTTATCCGGCGCATGATCGGGCCACGGTGGCCTCACCCGGTTCGTCAGTTTGATGTCCTCGCGAGCAAGCTCCTCGAACTGCAGCGCGAACCCCGGTGTCGTGACGTCACTGGCCTGTCGCACTCCCTGGAACTCATTGACAACGCTGAATCTGCGGTGAAGGTCACCGCCGCGCCGGCCACCCTGTGGCCCCGTGTGTCGACGACCGACACCAAGATCGGCACCGGCCGGGCCAAGCGCACGTCGCCGAGGTCGCGCGTCGCCTCGCCACGCGGCACCGACAAGGCTGCGTTGGCCCGGTCAGGCGCGTGGAACGTGATCGCCATCCCAAAGGGTGAGGTGTCCGGCGGCGGCGCAAAGACGAAGCTGCCATCCGCCGCCGAGGTGGTGGTGAGCGGCTGCTTCGCGACTCGCTGCCACGCCGCGAGTTCGTCGGGAGTTGCTGGGAACGGTTGCTGCCAGCGCGCATCGATCGCGCAGCCGCCGATCGGTGCGCCCGACTCGCGCGCGACGCAACGTCCGTGCAGGCCGCGGCGCGGCTCGACGATCTCGACACGGATGGGGCTGGCGTCGGCCACGATCGCAGTGGTGCTGGCTGCCGGCGCCATCGTGCTCGCTGGCACGCTGAGGCTCACCGAGGCCGGTAGCGCGACGAGGTCGATCGGCACTCGCCGCGTCGCGTAGAACGCCACACATGCGCTCGGCCGCCTCGCGGCTCGGCGCCCAGTAGGTGATGTGCGGGTCGATCGCACCGTGGAAGATGCCGTAGCTGACGTTCTCGACGGAGAGATCGCACGAGCAGCCGAAGACGAAGCGCCCGGACGGCTTCAAGCAGCGGCGAATACTTTCGAGCGCGCGCACGGGGTCGCTCAGGTGCTGCAGCAGGTTGCAGCAGTAGGCGAGATCGAACTCCCCGGGCATGCGATCGCCGAGTTCGTACACGGTGCAGCGTCGCTTCTCCACCCTTGATGCGTAGACCTCATGCGCGAGCGCGAACCCGGCTTCGAGTTCTTCCCAGTCGATCCGCTCGAGTTCTGCAGCCGTGTGCCGGGCGCGCAACTCTTCGCGGTACCAGGCAGGGAAGTCGTGATCCAACACGTGCTGCAGGTCGAGCGCCACGACGAGATCCGCGCCAAGATTCTCGAAGTGGAACGCGAACTGTCCGTTCGATGCGCCGACGTCGATCACCCGCATGCCCGCCAGCGACGCCGGAAAACCGAACTCCGGCACGAACGGTCGCATGTCGAAGTAGCCCGGTGTCTCGACTCCCTCGGCGAGTTCGAGCGTGTGGTACCAGATCGGCACCTCGGCGATCCTCCGCGCCAACTCATGCCGAGCCATCCGCATCATCGCCGAAACTATAGCCGACCGATCCGCAGTGATCGTCGAGGCCACGGCGTGCGCGCGGCGACTTGTTACGCTGAGAGAGGGGGCCGCTGAACGTCGTGCCGAAAGAACTCGGTGCGCGCGCCGCCCGCAAGTGGCGCGCCGTGGGGACGCGGTGTGTCGACGACGTCGGCGTCAGCAGTTGTCGGCGACGTCGAGCCATCGCTGCTATTCTGTGCCCGATCAGCCATGCCTACTCCCCCGCATCGAGGCTGGCGCGCATTGGCGCGGCATTCACTCTAGTCACCACCGCCGAGCCTGAGGAGGAGGACCCATTCACGACGCACGACCCCACCTCGCCCGTACAAGAACGAGTCGGCAGCTCCCGGCCGACCACGCGTCGGCAAAGGCGGAGAACAGTCGCCTCCTTCGCGAAGACGTGGCGGCGCGCCGCACCACGTACCGCGGACTGCCCGAGGTCGTCACCCTCAACCACTCGGACATCTGCAATCTGCGCTGCATCATGTGCCAGCGCAGCCTCGGTCAGGGCAAGCACCGGCTCGACGAACGGGTGCTGGAGCACGTCACGCGCGAACTGTTCCCAACCGCACGCAAGGCGGTCCTGACGACTGCGGGCGGGGACCCATTGGCCGTCGACTTCGAGTTCATGCTCGAGAGGGCCCTTCGCTTCGACGTGCGCCTCGACGTCGTCACCAACGGGCTCCTGCTCTCGCGCGAAACGTACCGGCACGCCCGCCCCGTACTCGATCACCTGAACGTGTCGCTCGACAGCCACGTGCCGGCGGTCTACGAGCGGATCCGCGCCGGATCCTCGTTCGACCGCGTGTGGCGCAACCTCGAACATCTGGCGCAGGAGCGCCGTGCAGCACCCGACGACGTGCTGTTCTCGATCAGCGCCGTCGTGATGAAGTCGAACCTGCCACACCTCGCCGATTTCATCCGCGCGGTGCAGCCGCTGCGGCCCGACGGCATCGTGCTGCAACAGTTGCGGCACGAGGAGAAGCCGACGCTGGACGAAGAACCGAGCGGCACCTTCTCCGCCGACGAGATTCGTCACTACCTCGACGCCGCCGTGCGCACCGCGCAAGCCGTTGGCGCCAACCTGTTCCTGAGCGAGTTCCGTCGGCCCAACGTCCTGTCGTCGCCACCGCGAGCGAAGATCCCGATGACGCTCGAGGGTCACGGTCTGTGCTGGTTCCTCGCCCAGAACTTCAACGTGATGTACACGGGCGAAGTCTTCCCGTGCTGCATTCCGACCGACTTCTGTCTCGGCGATGTGCGCTACGAAGACCCGGTCGAGATCTGGAACGGCGAACCGTTCCGCCGGCTGCGCAGCGAGCATCTGACTGGCAGAGGCAACTTGTTCTGCTCGGGCTGCATGCACGCGCCGCACCTCGCGGCCGACCCTGACGAGGAACGGGTTGCGGCGGAACGCCTGCGGCGCGCCAAGTCCTTCGAGGCCGAGAGCGAGCGGCGGCGGGCGATCGAAGACCTGCACCGCCGACCGATCTACGCGGCTGACCTACCGCTCGTCGGGCGCTGCGATGGTGGTTTCATCGACTCGCGGCCTTGTGTGCACGTGGCGACGGAGTGGGTCGGTGTGGACACGGCGGTCCGCACGCAGGCGGGCGTGCTCGCCATCCGCGCTGGACTGCTCGAGGAGCGCTGTGCCAACGCCGCGCCGGGGCAGCGCGTGGATCTCACGGCATTCGCTGGCGGCAAGCAGGGGACGTGCATGCATGCGCTCGCGGACGGCGCGACCTTGATCGGGTTCGAACAAGGAGGTGCGTTGCTGCGCGTCGATGGCACGTCGATCCACCGCGTGCTCGAGCTGTCCGACATCCGCTCGTTCGTCCGCACAGCCGGCGTGGCCACCGCGCGCGATGGCTCAATCTGGGTCGGCGAGTACGGCGTCTTCCCCGGCGCGCGGTGCGCATGGCTGTATCGCAGCACGGACGGTGGACGCACGTTCGCCGCCGTCACCCGCTTCGCCGAAGCCCGCCACGTCCATCGGGTGCTTGCACTGGCCGACGGTGCGATCGCCGTCACGACGGGCGACCTCGCCGCAGAACGCCGCCTCTACCGAGGCGACGGATCGAGCGACTTCACGTGCGTGTCACCCGGCTGGTCGGGTTTCTTCGCGGCGCTCGAGCGGGACGGCGCATGCCACTTCGGTACCGAGCTGATGCACCGCAACGGACTCCTGATCTACCCGCGGGGCCTCGACGCAACACCCGAGTATCGCCCGTTCCCCGATGCACTCGACCTGCAAGTGCGGAGCATCACCGCGCTCGACGACGGCACGCTGCTGGCGTTGCTCGGCATGGACCTCGATCTGGTCGAACAACGCGCCGGCCGACGACCGACGCTGCTCGCCTCCGACGATGGCGGCCACCGCTGGAGCGTCGTGCACCGCTTCGCCGAGGACTGGAGCGACGAACCGGAAGACCTCATCCCGCTCACTGGGGGGCGGGTCTGGGCCATCGGCCCCGACACCAACCACACGCTCGACCTCGCCGTCCGCGGTGGGCTGAGCTTCTGAGACGCGTGTACTTGATCGAAGTCCTCCAGCATCCGCGATCCGTCCGCCGCGGGCGGTGTGCGGGTCCAAACCTGGACCTACCCGACCTCGACCGACTGCATCCAGTGCCACACCGCCGCCGCCGGGCACGTGCTCGGGCTGAACACGCCGCAGTTCAATCGGCCGCTGCGGCCGACGCCGATCAACCAGCTCGATCTGCTGGCACACATGGGGTACCTCGACCAGTCGATCGGCACTCAGATTGCCGACCTTGCCGCGCAGCTCGCCGTCGCTGTACGCCGCAAGGCCGAACGTACCGACGCGCGTGCCGTAGGCCGGACCACTGCGCAGCAAAATAGCGCCGTAGTCGTAGTCGCTGTTGCGGCTCGTGATCCAACCGACGACCGAACGCAGGTCGCTCTGCGTCGAGCGGAGGTAGGGCTCGGCCGCGCCGTTGCGCCCCGGGATCACGGTAATGCTGCGCGCAAAGCCGCCGTGGTCGTGGATGAACACGCAGTGCCCCGCCGTCACTACCAAGCGTGGGCCTGCGAGCCACCCGGTGCCAATCCAGCGCATACTGTCGGCCGCGGTGATCAGCAGGGAGCAGATCGAACGCCACGGAACGGCGCGGGAACTCGAGAATCGCGTGCGGATCGATGGGGATCGACTGCACAGACTCCTGAGTGAACGTCCGCGCGGAGCGATGACCGCCAAACAACGACGTCAAGACCGCCATGCGACCGGCTGCTCCCGTGCGCCGGCCGTCGAGCAGGCTCGAACGCGGCACGAACGTGCTAGCCGCGCCGCGCTAGCGCGGCGTGCGTACGACGACGACCACCGAGCCGTTCCACGACAGACCCTCGCGCCGGGCGCGCGCGAGCAACGCCGCGGCCTGCTGCCGTTCGGGCGCGTTCGCCGGCAAGTCGTCGAGCGTCTCGTCGAACTCGGCGCGCAGGTGCTCGGGGTCGCGGGCGCGCCAGTAGAGATGATGCTCGACATCGACGTCGCCGGGCAGAATCGACGGCAGCTCGCGGAGCGCGGCGCCGGGGGTCGGCGAGGTGATGCAACACGTGCCGCAGGGTCACCCAGTCGTACTCGCCGTCGCTGGCGGGCAAGTCCGTCGCGTCCGCGGCGACCGCACGCAGACCGCTCTGCACCAACGCGGCGAGGGCGTGCGCATCCTGTTCGACGCCGGTGGCCGCGATGCCGGCAGCCGCGGCGGCCGCGAGCAGTTCGCCCACGCCACAGCCGACATCGAGCACTGAGGCTGGGCGCAGGGCTAGCACGCGTTCGATGAACCGATCGCGCAGCAGACGTCGGTGCTGTTCTCGAGGGGTTACGCGCATGGTCGTGGTGAGCAAGCGTCAGTCGGTCCAAGGTGCCGTCGATCGGTCCGCACTGGCGCTGACCTTCATCATCCGCGACAGTGCGGGACAGGAACATGACGAACACGCCCACGGCGGCGCGCGATGCGGCGGTCGCTCTTGCACAGTCAGACAATCGCCGTGCCGAAGCCATGGCGAGCGCGATCGAAGACCCGTGGTTTCGCGCGCAGGCGCTGGCCTGGGTCGCGCGCTACGCAGCCGACACCGACGTGTCGCGCGTGAGCCAGTCAGCATTGACGGCGGCGGCGGACAACGACGACGCAACTCGCCAAGCCGCCGCCTCGGCGTGGGTCCTGCGCGCGTTGATGGAGCGCGACCGGCGCGAAGAGGCGCTCGCCATGTTGGAGATGGTGTTGCACACCGTGCCGCGGATCACATCCGCGGCGAGCCGCAGCGACGCGCTCTTCCTGCTGTTGCAGGCGATGTTCGACAGCAGCGAAGAGATCCGGCGCAGCCTGCTCTTCGCGCTCGCCACCATCTACGACGACGACCAGCACTGGCGCATCGAACGCAACTACCGCGATGCGCTGGTGATGATGAAGGCCGTGGATCCGGCGTTCGTGCAACGCATGGCGCAGGGCCGCAGCGACGCTCAGCGCAGCAAGCTCGAACGCGCGCTCGCCGAGGACACGTGCGAGCCGCGGACGTTCTTCTGGTGAGCGTCATCTCACTTGCGCGCGGGTCGCTGGTAGGGCTTGGCGAACTCGTTCAAGTCCGCCTCGATCACCGCCAACTCGTCGTCGGTGAGGTGCTGCTTGGTGCGCCGCAGCATCGTCATGTAGTGCGCAATCTCATTCGGTTGCGCCGGCGCGCCGATGTTGCCGCCGCCCTCCTCCAGGTTGGACGTGATCAGCTCCTTGCCGTCGGCGTCGAGGACGATCATCCACGGCAGGCCGCCGCTCCGTTCGCCCTTCAGTCGTTCCATGACTTCCTTGCCGCCCGTCATGCGGTCGGTATCGATCATCACGTCGACGTAGTCTTTGGCCAGCAGCGGCGCCACCTTCGGTCGCCCGAGGAACTCCTCGAGCACTTTGCACCATCCTCACCAGGGCGCGTCGAATCTGAGGAATACACGGAAGTTGGTCTTCTTCGCCGTCGACAGGCCCTCGGCCAAGACCTTCTCCGCGTCGAGCGGTGCCGACTTGAGTTCCTTCAGCTTGGCGATCAATGACGCTGTGTTCAACGCGTCGCCCTCGACGAAGTCCTTCGCTGTGAATTTGCCGAGCACCTTGTCGTCGGCGCTGAGCACGAGCAGCGCGGGAACCTCTTTGGCGGCGGTGAAGTCGCGCGCCTTGGCTTCGTCGGCCGCCGCGGTTGCGTCGACGGTCGCGACATCGAACTCGTAGCGCAGCAGCGTCGACAGGTCGCGGTGCGCCTTCATCGTCTTGGCCAGCTCCGCACAGAGTTTGTTGTCCTGTTGCTCGAACACAACGAGCACGCACTTGTTGTGCGCCTTGGCCTTGGCCATCGCGGCGGCGATGGCCGCTTGCGGTGACTTCGTCACCGGCGTTGGCGCCGGTTTGTCCTGCGCCATCGCGAATCCCGCACAGAGAACCGCGACCACTGGACTGGGTCGAACTTTGATCATGTGTACCTCCAAGCCCGATGCTACCCGGAACCCCGCGCGCCGAGCTGGCCAGATCGTCACGCGCCAGAAACCTGCGGGCACCAGCCCGGATCACGGTGCGGCGTCAGCTCCGAGCATCTTTTGGATCTCGAGCACGGTGCGCCAATTGCGCACCGTGACCGTCGACCCGACCGCGCGATCGATCAGGGCCGGCGAGAGCTTGGTCTTGCCCGCGCCATCCGCAAAGTGAAACCACAGCGCGTCGCCGACCACCTCGATCCGCTCGTTCGCCACGGCGCGTTCGCGCAGCGCGGCCAGCGCGCCCCTGTTTGGCGGCAACTTGGACAAGCCGAGCATCACCAGGTTGGGCGCCCGCGCCGAGGCCTCGCGCAGCGGGTTGCCCTGCACGTAGGCGGGCCACTGGCTGGCCGTGCGCACGATGACGTCGATCGCGAAGCCGAAGTGCGACGCGATCGCCGCCTCCAGCTTCTTCGCCACCACGGGCGCCTTGCCGGCACTCGCAAACACCAGGTTGCCGCTCTGGATGTAGCTGCGAACGTCCTGCAGCGCGATGTTCGCGCACAGCGCACGTAGCTCAGCCATCGGCACCTTGTGGTGGCCTCCCACATTGATGCCACGAAGGAGGGCGACGAAAATGGTCATACGGGGAGTTGGATGGCACACCACCACAGTTGCGCACGCAACGCAAGATGGCGCTGCTTCTGTATCCGCGAGCGAGTGCGCTCGCCCGTAGTCGAACGAGGCGAGTGCTAGAGCCCGAGCAGCACCTCGAGCCCGTCGCTCAATGTCGCGATCCCGAACACCGGTCCGCCAGATGTAGCCGCGATCCACTGCGCGTAGAGGCTGCCTCCGGTCAACTCGATGGCGAGCGGAATGGGAAGCGGCACGCTGGCACCGCCGCTGCCGTCGGTAGTCAGGCCAATCGCGAGATCCGGTGAGTCGATCAACAAACGGCAGGCTCCCGCGAGCGAGATGTTCGTCCGTCGCTGCGCTATGAGCAGCGCGGCGGGTGTGGTCGCCGGTGCGCTGGCGATTTCGATGCTGAACGCGGCGTTGCCGAGGCGCGGTGGGTTCGGCGCCAACACGCGAGGGCCAATGGCGCCATTGCAGCGTTGCCCATAGGTCTCGGCGAGCCCGAGCCCGAGGTCGTAGCGCCACGGCTCGGTGCCGTACTGCGGGTGGGTGGCGGCAAAATAGAGGCGATTGCCCACGCGCTGAAGTGGCGAGGCAACGTGATCGACCAGCCCTGGCAAGTCTGCGAGCCGGGAAGTGCCTGGCGCGGTGCCGTCGGAGCGCCAGAGCGCGGAGCCGATCAATGTCCGCCCCAACAGCACAAGGTCGTCGCCAAGGCCGAGAGTCATCGCCACTGGGTCCGACGAACCAGCGCCTGGCATCAGATCGGCCACAAGGCGTGTGGCCGACAGCGTGCCGTCGGTCACCCACGGTTCAGTGCCGAGGGGAGTCGTCGCGGCAAAGTACAACCGCCTCGGCGTCGTCGCGAGGGTGGAGGGTGTCGATCCGGCTGATCCTGGTTGCAGGTCCGCCACCAGGGTGGTGCCGACGGCGGTGCCGTCGGTCCGCCACAACTCTCGGCCACGTAGGCCGTCGTCGGCGCTGAACAGCAACACGCCGCCAAGCTCGCCGAGGAAGCGCGGTTCGCTGCCTGCGCTGCCGGGGCGCAGGTCGCCGAGCAGAACGGTCCCAAGCGCGGTGCCGTCGCTCGCCCATAGCTCCGTGCCGAGGGTGATGCTACCGGCCGTGAACAACAGCAGGCCGCCGACGATCGCCAGTTCCCGCCGTTCCCCGAACAACGGGAAGTTGAGCAGTTGCATGGTGCCGCTGGCAGTGCCGTCGCTGCGCACCAAAGCTGCTCGACCCGCGCCGACTGACACGAGCGCGAAGGCTACGCCGCCCAGCACGACCATCCGCGGGAAAAGAGCGCCACTTGCTCCCACCGTGGTGAGAACCCGCGTTCCAGCGGTTGTGCCATCGGACACCGCGAGCTGCATCGCGCCGACGGAGTCGCGGGTCAAGAACAAGACGCGGTCGCCATCGGCGGTGAATGCAATGGCGGCGCCGTCTCCCGGCCCGGGCAACAGATCCGCGAGCATGTGCGTTCCCACCAACGTTCCATCCGAGATCCAAGGCTCGGCGCCATGCGTGCTGTTGGAGCCGGTGAAGTAGAGATGATCGTCGTGCACCAAACCGTGCCACACGCCGTTGCCCAGCGACGTCAGTTGTACATGGCCGGTCGCGTGCAAAGCGTACACTTGCCTGCTTCGACCGGCCGTCAGCAGCAATTGCTCGCCAACTCGGCCGACGAAGAGGGGTTCAGACGAATCGTCCCGCAGCCCTGCCCTGCCGACGAGCAGCGTGGTGCCTGCGCTGCTGCCATCCGACGCCCACAGTTCAGCGTCGCCGTCACCCGAGTGCGCGTTGAGCAGCACGCGCGAGCCCAAGCGACCGACGCCGGTGGCCTGTAGACCCCGGCTGGCGGCGCGAATCTCGTAGGTTCCCCCCGGGGTTGCGTCCGTGCGCCAGAGTGACGCGGGCGAACCGTCGACTCGAAACAGCAGCGTGTCATCAGCCGTCGTGCCGACGCGAGTGATCGTGGGGTTGGCAGCGAACGTTGCGAGGATCTGCGGCGGCGCCTGCAAGCCGGGCAGCAAGAACAGCTCGGTCGGATCGCTTCCGCTGCGTTCGTTGGCGAAGATCGCGCCGCGGGCGCCACCCGCGAGCACCGTGACCCCCCCAGCCGATCCTCGCAGCAACAGGCGCGTCCCTTGAGCTGTGCCATCACTCACCCAGATCTCTCCCGCCCCCAAGTGGAACACTGTGCCGAACGCAGTCTCAACCGAGGTGCTGGTAAGAGGTCTGAACTCCGCGGTTGCTGGCCGCGTGAAAAGCTTGGTGCCGGCGGGTGTGCCATCGGTACGCAACAGCGCCGGCCCCTGTCCATCCACCACGCCGATGATCCCCATGCTGCCAAAGACCGCGACGCTGCCGTAATCAGCGCCGATCGTTCCAGGGCGCAGGTCAACGACCAACTGCGTTCCCGCCGCTGTGCCATCCGAGTGCCACAGCTCAGATCCATAGGCGGGATGGTCCGCGACAAACAGCAGACCGTGGCCCAACGCGCTCATCGCGCGTGGCGTCGAACTGCCTGGCCCCGGCGCAAGGTCGACCACGAGTCGTGTTCCCGCGGCGGACCCGTCGGTGACCCACAACTCGCGGCCGAGGCCCGGCACGTTCGCCTCAAAGAACGCGCGACTGCCGACTTGCACCAAGGCGAGCGCGAACTGATCCAGGCCAGCGGTGCCGGGAACAACCTCAGGCAGAGCGAATGTCCCCGCGGCGGTGCCATCCGTCACCCAGAGCTCCATGCCGGTTTCGGGAGTGTCGCGGCCGAACACAACGCGACTGCCAAGCACTACCGGCGAGAACCAACTGCCGCGAATGACGATGTCGAGGGCCAGGGTCGCTGGGTCGAGACGCAACAGTGCATCGCTGTTGAACAGCACGCCACCTTGCAGCTCCACCGCGCGACTCGGTCGCAGTGACCAAGTGCCCAAAGGGGATGTTGCGAGGTTGGCGGCCTGCTGTTGAACCGCTACGGCGAGGATCAGAGGGACGAGCATGGGCGTTGCATGCTATACCCGTTTGTAGACCTGGCGCAGGACGAGCATCGCGACGGTCGAGGCCGCGAGGAACGGCTCAGCCGACCGCGCCCATCGTCTTGTAGATCACCGGCTTGGTCAGCGTGGTGCGGGGGTCGGCACCAAAGTAAATGCGGCCACACCCCATCAACGGAGTTTGACGGCGCACGATCTGCATCGGCGTTTGACCATCGGGCACGACCCAGGTGCCGTTCGAGCTGCGATCCTGCAAGAGCAGCAGGCCGCCGTCGACGAACACCCGCGCGTGCATGCGCGAGGCGTAGGCGCTGTCGATGACCAGCGTGCTCGCGGGATCGCGGCCGAGGTCGGCCGCGTGATCGGCGTCGACGATGACCTCGGTCGGGCCAAAGCAGAGCGCGATGCTCTGCGACACCAGTGCCCCCAATGCTCCTCCACTCACGGTGCTCTTGAGCAGCGGCCGGCCGACCGTCGGTCGCAGCAGCGCCACGAGTTCGAGCGGCTCGCGCTTGCCCTTCACCGGCACCGGCGGCAGCGGCCGCGCCTTCCACGCGCCGACATCGGGCAGCACTTCGAACAGCGCGCGCGACAACAGGATCTCGCTCGGCGTCGCCAGCCCCGCGATGCGAGCCAGGGTGTTCACCGCGTCGCCAAAGATGTCGCCCGCGTCTTCGAGCACGACACCCCAGTGCGCAGCGATGCGCACCGCCAGCGCGTGCGTCGCGGTGGCCTCCGCCATCGCGCGCGCCGCCGCTGCCGTCGCGATGGCCGCCGGGAAAGCGCACAGCATGCCGTCGCCGAGCGTCTTCACCGTGCGTCCGCCGTGCGCCGTCACCTGCTCCTCGATCAACGCCAGGCAGCTCTGCACCATGCGTCGCGCCGCGGCGTCGCCAAGCCGTTCGTACAGGGTCGTGCTGCCCACGACGTCGGCCATGAGCAGACCCAACTGCCGCGGCACCGCCGCGTTGGTGCCCGGGCTGGGGGCGTCAGAGTCTTGCCGATCGTTCGACGACACGGCTGCATCTTCGCATCCGCGTGGCTGGAAAGCGCCTTCGATGCCACCCACGGGCGACTGATGACCGTTGGCCAACGCGGCCTCGAGCCCCCCAGTCGCGGAGTCGATCCTCGATCGCATGACGAGGGATCTCCAGCGCACCGTGGTCGGGTTCTCTCTCACCACGCTCAGCGTGCTGCTGATCGGCTGCGCCGCGGGCCGCGGGCGGCCGAGCATTCGCAGCGTGAGCCTGCCAGAGGAACCCGGCGGCGACGTGGCCATCGAGGTCACGCTGGCGGACGAGACGTCGCAGCCGGTCAACGTAAGCCTCGAGGTGTCGCGTGACGAGCAGGTGTGGAGCACGGCCACGACACCGGGCGGCACCGTGCTGCAAGGGCTGGAGACGTCGCCCGGTGGCGTGAAGCACGTGTTCACCTGGGACTCGCTCGCGGACCTGGGCTTCCGCATCAGCGGCGACGCCTGGATCAAGATCACCGCCACCGGCGCCGGCGGCCTGTTGGACATCCGGCAGGCCAAGCTCGCGCGCATCGAGAACCTGCTGCCGGCGAGCAAGCGCGTGCGCAACTACCTGATCCACTTCGGCACCCTCGACGCGGCCAAGATCGCGATCGCCGAAACCCACGACCTGGTGATCCTGTACGCGAGCGAGCCGACGGTCACGCGCGCTGCCGGGTCAGGCCAATCCGCGGCAGATTCGACGCGCGATCGAGGGCCCCTCGTACACGAACCCCGTCCACACCTGCACCAACGCCGCACCTGCAGCGAGCTTCTCGCGCGCGTCTTGCGCAGTGAAGATGCCGCCAGCGGCGATGATCGGGACGCGGCCTTGGGTGCGCTGCGCGAGGTAGCGGATCACTTCGGTGGCGCGCGCGCGCAGGGGTACGCCCGAGAGACCGCCGGCACCGAGCGCCGACACCTCTGCGGGCGCCGTCGACAACCCTTCCCGGCTGGTCGTGGTGTTGGTGGCGACCAGGCCTGCGATGCCGGTGGCCTGCACGATGTCGACCACGTCATCGAGCTGGGCATCCGTGAGGTCGGGCGCGATCTTCAGCAAGATCGGTCGCGGCTGGTCGCGCGCGGCGTTCTCGGTCTGCAGCGCGCGCAGCAGGGCTTCGAGCGGCGCCTTGTCTTGCAGCGCGCGCAGACCGGGCGTGTTCGGGCTGCTGACGTTGACCACGAAGTAGTCGACCACGTCGAACAGCGCACGAAAGCACACGAGGTAATCGTCGGCAGCGCGCTCGTTCGGGGTGTCCTTGTTCTTGCCGATGTTGCCGCCGATCAGGATGCGGCTCTTGCGCCGCCGCAGACGCGCGACCGCCGCGTCGACGCCGCCGTTGTTGAAGCCCATGCGGTTGATGAGCGCACGGTCCTTCGGCAGGCGGAACAGGCGTGGCTGGTCGTTGCCCGCTTGCGGGCGCGGCGTGAGCGTGCCGATCTCGATGAACCCAAAGCCCAGACACGCCAGCTCGTCGACCCAGCGCGCGTCCTTGTCGAAGCCCGCCGCGAGGCCCACCACGTTGGGGAAGCGCAGCCCGAACACCTCGCGTGCCATGTGCGGCTCGGCGCGCACGTAGAGCTTGCGCAGGAGCCACGCGCCGACGCCGGTAGCGCACAACAGGCGCAGCGCCCCCATCGCCAGGTAGTGAACGCGCTCGGCGGGCAGCAGAAACAACAAGCGACGCAGCAGCGAGTACACGCGGGGCTACGCGTTCTTCCTGCGCCACAGAAACCAGCGCTCCGCGCCGACGCGCTGCGGCACGCTGGGCTCGGCAGGCAGCTCGCGCAGCAACTCGAAGTGCGCATCGAAGCTCTTGTGCAGATCAGCTTCTGTGATGAGGTGCGGCGGCCGACCGTTCTTGCCGACCAACTCGGCGCGCATCGGAAACGTCAGATGCAGCAGCAAGCCACCGGGCCGCAGCATGCCAGCGAGCGTCTGCGCGTACGCCGAGCGCAGATGCGGTGGGATCGCGCAGTAGCACGTGTAGTCGTAGACGAGATCGAACGAATCCGCGAACTCGGGCACGAGGCCGAACACGTCTCGGCACAGCACACGCGCGCGCACGCGGTTGAGCGCGAGCAGTGCGCTCGCTTCTTGCACGGCCGCCGGCGCCAGGTCGAAGCCAGTCACGTCGAAGCCGCGCTGGCTCCACGCGCGCAGGTCATGACCGCGGCCACACCCGGGAACGGCGACGCGCGCGGCGGCGCTCAAGCCTGCCTCGGCGAGCACTGGCTGTGCGAGCAGCGTCGCCAGCGCCGGCGTAGGTGCGCGCAGATCCCACGGCGTGGTGCCGTCGGCGTAGGCCTGTTGCCAATCGAGCGGAGCGGACTGCGTCACCACCCGATTAGACTGCGAGCATGAAGCGCACGGCAACCTTGTTCGCGTCGTTCCTCATCATGCTGCCTGGATGTGGCACGGTCGCCGAGACCGGGCGCATGCAGCTGAAGGTGTTCAACGACGACCAGATGACCCAGATGGGTGTGCAGTCGTACGAGGAGGCCTGCAAGGAACACAAAGTCCTGAAGGGCACGCCGGAGGCGCTCATGGTTGAACGGATCGGGCAGAAGATCGCCAAGGCGTCGGGTCGCAACTACGCCTGGGAGTTCCGTCTGCTGGACGCGCCCGAGGTGGTGAACGCGTTCTGCCTGCCCGGCGGCAAGGTCGCGGTCTAAACCGGCATCCTGAAGGTCACCCAGAACGAAGACGCATTGGCGGCGGTGATGGGGCACGAGGTCGCGCACGCGACCTGCGATCACGGCAACGAGCGCGTGAGCCAGGGCTCAGTGACCGAGACGCTGCTGAGCGGCGCGGGCGCGTTCGTGGGCTTGACCGGGCTGTCGCCGGCCTCGAAGGACTTGTTGATGAAGGGCCTGAATGCCGGCACCAACGTCGGCGTGCTGTTGCCGTTCAGCCGCGCGCACGAGACCGAGGCCGACGAGGTCGGGCTGCTGTATCTGATTCGCGCCGGCTACAACCCCGAGGAGGCGCCCAAGCTATGGGAGCGGATGGCGCAACTCGGCGGCGGTGGCTCGGGTGACATCCTGTCGAAGTTCCTCGGCACGCACCCGGCCTCCGAGGATCGCGCCAAGCGCTTGCGCGAGCTGATTCCGGTGATGCAGGCACGCGTGGCGAAAGAGCGCGGCGCAGCCAAGTAGCGCGCGCTAGTTCTCTTTGCCGAGGTCTTCCTGCTCGACCAGCTCGAAGCCAGCGCGCCGCACCACCGCCATGGCTTCGTTCAGGTTGTCGACGTGCACCGCGAGCACCGGCATGTCACGCAGGCGAACCAACATCGTGTAGATGTACATCACGTTCAGCTCGGCCCGCACCAGCGTCGCGAGCAACTGGCTGACGCCATGCTCAGCATCGCCGGGCAGGGCCACGCCGAGCAGCTGCGTGGTACACACCTGGCGACCGCCCGTGCCCATCGTCTCGATCGCCTTGTTCGGCTGGTCCACCACCATCCGCACCACGGCGTGATCGTGCGCGTCCAGGATCGAGAGCGCGCAAATCTTGATCTGCGCCTGCTCCAGCACGTACACCACCCGTTGCAACGAGCCCACGCGGTTGGGTAGGAAGAACGAGATCTGCGTCAGCTTCGGAAAGGACTGTTCGCGCGCGGTCTCGAGCATGGCTGTCTAGTTCATCGGCACCAGGACGAATGTGTCTGACACATTTGTTCTGCTACCGTCCTGGCATCGCGACTGGGGGGACCGGGTAGGGGCCGGTGCCGTAGTCGGTGGGGCCTAGGCGCGGCGATTCCATGGCCTGCGCCCAGGTGACCATCTTGCCGCTGTAGGTGGCCATACGGCCCATCACGGCGGACAGCGTCGACTTGGCGCCGTTCTCGGCCTCGTTGATCGGCTTGCCCGCCCGGATGCTGGACACCAAGTCGTCGTGCTCGGTCTGGTAGGGGTCGTTGCCCTCGCCCTCGAACTCCCAGTCGCCGTTCTTGCTCTTGATCTTGCAACCGCTCGCCGTGTCGGCGCGACCGGCGGTGCCGATCAAGTGCTCGGACACCGCGTTCGAGCAGCCGTCGATCTGCCGGCACTGCGAGAACAGGAACGTGTCGTCGGCGTACTCGAAGTTGACCGCGTGGTGATCGAAGATGTGGCCAAAGCGCGCCTCGGTGCGCACCTGCCGACCGCCCAGGCCACTCGCACGCACCGGGTAGGCGCGCTTGGCCCAGTTGATCACGTCGATGTTGTGGATGTGCTGCTCGACGATGTGATCGCCCGACAGCCACGCGAAGTACAGCCAGTTGCGCATCTGCCACTCGATGTCGGTCATCTCCGGCGTGCGCTCGACCGACCACAGGCTGCCCATGTTCCAGTAGGCACGCGCCGCGACGATGTCGCCGATCGCGCCCGCGTGCACGCGCTGCATCATCTCGCGGTAGCTGGTCTGGTGATGACGCTGCAAGCCAACGCCGACGCCCAGGCCTTTCTGTTTGGCCACCTCCGCAGCTTCGAGCACCATCCGCACGCCGTGGCCATCGACCGCCACCGGCTTCTCCATGAACACGTGCACGCCGCGCTCGACCGCCGCCTTGAACTGCGCCGGCCGGAAGTGCGGCGGCGTCGCCAGGATCACCAGGTCGACGCCCGACTCCAGCACTTTCTCGAACGCGTCCACGCCGACGAAGCGCTTGTCAGCCTCCACGTTCACCCGCTCGCTGACCTTGTCGGTCTTGAGTAGGTTCTGATGCGAGCCTTCGAGTCGATTGGTAAAGGCGTCCGCCATCGCGACGAGCTGCACCGGGCCTTGCGTGCGCAGCGCCTGCGCCACCGCGCCGCTGCCGCGCCCACCACAACCCACCAAGCCGACGCGAATCAGATCGTCGCGGCCGATGGCGCGCGGGCCGCCCAGCGCTGGCAACACGGCAGTTGCCGCCGCGGTCGCTACGAAGTCACGACGGGTGGGGAGGCGGGTAGGGAGAGCGTCAGGGGAGTGCGGCGCCATACGCGGCACGGTAGGCGCCGGCGCCGAGGATTGCCACGGGGCGGGGCCTTCTCACGCGAGACTCCTCAACTCCGGATGTTGCCATGGCGCCGAAGACCCACTCCGCGTGCTAACCTCCCCCGCCGCATGACCATCGACCGCCGCGACTTCCTCGCTTCCGTCGGCGCGCTCGGCGCCGTTCCCCTCGCCGCGAACACGTCGCGCCCCAACCCACCGCGTCCGCAGCCCTTCGCGCTCGACTATGCCCCGCACTTCGGCATGTTCGAGCAGTCAGCCGGCAAGGACCTCGTCGATCAGATCGCGTTCATGGCCGACCAGGGCTTCCGCTCGATGGAGGACAATTGGATCGGGCGACGCTCGACGGAGGAGCAAGACAAGATCCGCGCCGCGCTCGACAAGCACAAGATGCGCATGGGCGTGTTCGTCGGGCACGGCGAGTTCAGCAAGCCGTCGTGCGCCAGCAATGATCCGGCGCAACGCGAGCGCATCCTCAGCGACATCAAGGGCGCCGTCGAAGTCGGCAAGCGCGTCGGCGCCAAATGGTGCACCGTGGTGCCGGGCACTTACGACTTGCGCCGCGACCGCGGCTTCCAAGTCGCGAACGCGATCGACAACCTGCGCCGCGCCGCCGAGGTCTGCGAGCCGAGCGGGCTCGTCATGGTGATCGAGGCACTCAACTGGACCGATCATCCCAACGCCTTCCCCGACACGGTCGGCATGGCGTATCTGGTGTGCCGCGCCGTCAATCACCCGTCGTGCAAGCTGATCTTCGACCTCTATCACCAGCAAATCACCGATGGCAACCTGATCCGCAAGGTCGACGAGGCGTGGAGCGAGATCGGCTACATCCAGACCGGCGATCACCCCGGCCGCGCTGAACCCGGCACCGGCGAGGTCAACTACAAGAACGTGTTCCGCCACCTCCACGCGCGCGGCTATCCGGGCATCCTCGGCATGGAGCACGGCAACAGTCGGCCAGGCAAGGAAGGCGAAACGGCGGTGATTGCTGCCTACCGCGCCGTCGATCCGACCTGAGCCGCTTCCGGGGATGAGCCGGGCGAGGTAGCGCCGCCGCTCGGCACCAATCAGTGGCCCTTTCGAAGGCGACGCCGACGGCGTTGTCGCCCCTCGCAAGCTGCGCCTTGAACCCGCCCGTCACCGCCGCTAGGGTTGGGCACTGGGAAACTCATTGGACCACGACTGAAAGCAAACATGAAACTCCTCGCCCTCGTCCCCCTCGCCCTCGGTCTCGTTCTCGCCGGCTGCACCTCGGAAGCTGCCACCGGCGCCGCCAACGCCGCCAGCAACGCCGCCAGCGCCGCCAGCAGCATGGCCTCCGCCGCCGCCACCAAGCTGTTCGACCAGGTCAAGACCTCGCTCGTCGGCATCACCAACGTCGAGACCGCGAAGTCGGCCGTGCCCGCACTGACGCCGCTGGTCGGCAAGGTCACCGAAGCACTCAAGACGGTGACTGGCACGTGGCCGGCCGATCTCACCAAGGCGGGCGACGGCATCCGCGAGCAAGTGACGCGGCTGTCGAGCATGGCTGACGTGAAGGGCGCGCTCGGCGGCCTGCTCGATCAGGTCATCGCGTTCTTGCCCAAGAAGTGACGCACCGGCCGACGCCGCGCACTAGCGCTGGGCGTCGAGCCACGCGCGCAGCTCGCGGTCGAGCGCGGTGAGCTGCACGGGCGGTAGCACAGCGGCGATCGCCTGGCCTGTTGGTTCGCCGCGCGCCAAGGCCGCAAGCAGCGACGTGAGCAGCGCGCGCTGCGGCTGCGAACCCTCGCGCAGCATCGTCACCACGGCCCAGCTCTGCGCGTAGGACAGCACCGGGTCGGCGTAGAACTCGCGATCGGTGCACGCCACGAACTCCGCGAGCGGCACCAACTGTTTCTGCCGCAGCGAAGCCACCCATAGCGCGCGCTGCGAAACAGCACCGGCGCGCGCGCCGCGCGCGCTGGCAGCCTCGTAGTACTGCGCCAAGCCCTCGTTCAACCAGCGTGGCGGCTCGCGCAGGAGATGCTCGAGATACCAGTGCAGACCCTCGTGCCGCACCGTTTGCAGCATGCGCCCGCGATCGGGCGTCTGCCACAGCAAGAGCTGCCCTAGCGCGTGGCTGTAGATCCCCGTCGTGTGCATCGGCACCGTGCCGATCACGTCGGCTAGGTACGCGCGGTAGCTGCTCTCACCGGCAAACACGAAAACGCGCACCGGCTGCACCTGCCGATCGAGCGCACCCAGCTCGCTGGTGAAGGTGGCAAACGCTTCTTGCAGCGTGCTGGCCACGTCGACACAGGTGCGCTGGTCGATATCGGAGGCGACCTCGCAATGGCGCGCGGGATAAGCAAAGCGCCGCGACCAGTCTGGGCCGCGCTCGGCCTTGGTGAGGGTGTGCGCGACCCTGTCGAACTCGTCCGAATGCAACCCACGGGCACGCGCCGCCGTTTGCAGATCGACCGCGGCGTGCCGGCGGCCGGAGCACAGCTCGAAACTGATGAGCGCCGTCACCGCGTCGACGTAGTCGGGCGCCTTGGCCACCAGCGCCCGCGCCTTGTCGATCGCCGCGGCGCGCTGACCGTTCCCCCACAGCAGCCGCGCTTCCAACTCTTGCGCCCGCGCGAAGTCCGGTGCGCGGCGCAGCAGCTCTTCTACGCACAAGAGCGCGTGCGCGAACTCGCGCTTGCCAGCGAACGCCAACGCGCGCAACCACATCAACACGCGCGGCGGCAAAGACGATTCGGCCGCCGTCGTCGCCGCGCGCGCCAAGCACTCGTCGAAGCGCTGCTGCTCGAGCAGATGCACGCAGGCGGCCAGCTCGTCGGCGTGTTGCGCGGCGACGGCGCAAGGATACGCCGGCAGCGTGAACGCCAGCACCGGTGCCGCCACGAGCCATGGCGGCAGGCGCTGCGCCGAGTCGAACGTGCTGGCGAAGGACTGCATCGCGGCGTGCCGATGTTGATCGCGCAGCGAGTCGATCCACGCCGTCGTCACCGTGCCTTCGATTTGCAGCGCGGTGAACTCGCACGGCCACAAGCCGATCTGCCCAGACGCAGGACGACGCTCGTCGGCGCGCAGCACCACCTTGCCCTCGACTGACACCTGCACGCTGGTGGCGGTCACCCGCACGCCGACGCGGAAGGCCGACGCGGCGCGCAACGGTGACGCGGCGAGTTCGGCGACGCACTCCGTTCCAGTCGGCGTCAGCCGCAGGATCTGCAGGGGTGCCGCGACACCAGAGGTGGCCGCGCGGCCGAACGCCACGCAGTAGCTGCTCTCGGGCGTAGCAGCAACCAACATGCGCACGCCCGGTCCAGCGTTGGGATACGTGGTGCCGCGCACCGTGACGCCGTAGTCGCCGGCAAACACCACGGGATGAACGCGCACGCCGTCCTCGAGGGGCGCGAAGTCGGCGTCGTTGTCCGGACCGTAGGCGATTCTGATGACGCCGCTGCGCGGCACCCATTCACCGAGCTGGCCACTCACCAGCTCGCGCGGCGCTGGCGGCACGTACGACAGGGCGAACGCAATGCGGCGCGCTTCCTCGACCAACGCCTCGCGATGCCCGAGCGCCCATGCGCGGCGCGCCTCGTCGCCGAGCAGCTTCGCCAACAGGTCGCTGGCGAGCGCCGGCCGACCCGAGTCGACGGCGGCGCGGATGGCGTCGAACTCACGCCCGAGCGCCGCCGGCTCAACGCTCGGCGCCGCCGGCGGCTGGGACTTGGTGGCAAGCACCGGCGCGCAGACCGCCAGCAGGTGGGCGAGTGACGAACGAAATCGGAACATCGACGAGCAGCGGCTGACCCCGCCATCAAGGCGGCGTCTTCCCTGGGTTGTCTATCGGGGTTTGGCGCGCCGCACGCGCAGCCGCAGCCCTGGCCACGGTCGCGTCGCGACTTGGGGCCCCGCCTCGCGCACTCGCTCGCCCCGTGGCAAGATCCGAGCATGCGTCTCCACTGCCTCGCAAGCCTCCTCCTGCTGGCCAGCGTTTCTGCCCAGACCCGCGTCAGCCCGGCCAACCGCGCCGCGATCGAGGGCGCCGTGACACATCAGTATCCATTCAGCTACAGCGAGGTCCGCTTCCAGCAACTCTGGGATGGCGGCGAACTCGCCAACACGAGCGCCGCGTTGAATGGCGTCGACTTCCGCCGCGATGGCGCCAACACCGCGTCGCACAACGCGCGCAGCTGGAGTTACGTGGTGACCGCGTACGAGACACTGGTCTCACCGGTCAACATGACGACGAACTGGAGCAACAACCGTGGCGTCAATCCGGGGACGGTGGTGCTCACCGGCGCGATCAACGTGCCCGCGGGCAACCCGTCGTATCCAACGCCGCAGCCGTGGTCGCTGCCGCTGATGTTCAACGCGCCGTTCGCCTTCAGCCGCAGCAACGGCCACTTCTTGTTGGAAATCGAGGGCAACGACCCCGCCAATCTGTTCGACGCTTGGCCGGTGGATGCCGAGAACCAGTGGCGCAGCGCGCGCGGCGATTCGGTGCGGGTGAGCGCGGCCGCATGCACGGGGACCAACAACGAACGCGTGACCCTGGGCCTGTCTGCCGCCGCGACGATCGTGCTCGGCGGCACGCTCACGGTGAACATGACCAACACCACGTTGGGGGCGTTCGCCAACTGGATCGGCGTGAGCAACCAGACCTACCTCGGCATCCCCCTGCCGCTCGATCTCGGCACGCTCGGCGCGGCGGGTTGTTTTCTCGGCGCCGACATCGCGGTGCAGCAAGTCGGCACCGGCCCCTTCGCGTGGCCCATCCCATTCGTGCCCGCGCTCGAGAACGAAGTGCTGTTCACGCAGGCGCTCGGCTTGGCGCCTGGCGCCAACGCCGGCAACTTGGTGACCAGCGATGTATTCCAGGTGCGACTCGGCGGCACCAGCGCCGCGGCGGCACGCAATCAGTCGGTCTACCGCCGCACGGATCTCAGCAACGTCGCTGGCTTCATCAGCAACGCGTCGTTCTACGGCGCCATCGTCCGCTTCCAGGGCGTGTTCAACTGACGACCGAGGTGCGGCGGCCGCGCCGATCCTCTCAAGCGCGGATCACCTTGACATGAATGTCAATCCCAGGCGCCCGCGCCAGTCGCCGATCCGTCGTCAACAGCGTCGCACCCAACGCTTCGGTCAAAGCGACGTAGAGCGCGTCATACATCGTGAGATTCTTGCGCAGCTCCCACGCTCGCGGCAGCAATGGACCAAGGTCGTAGCGCCGAATCGGCAAACGTTGAAAGGCGCTCAACAAGGTCTCCGCAGCGCCAGCATCGACGTCACGATTGAGCTCGAGCCGACGCATCACCGATCCGACCTCAGCATCCAGCAGGTGTGGAGCATGCACACCGGCGTCGGCAGTCGCCACATGCCGCGCTGCCAGCTCGCCGGTTGGGGTGCGGAGCAACATCTCGACCACCGCCGATGCATCCAACACGATCATCGACGATCACGTTCCTGACGCAGAATCTCGGCAGGCGACACCTTCAGCTCACCCGCAAAGCGCGGCAGCCCAGCCAGCACTTCGTCGAACGTGGGTTGCTCCAGCGCCTTCTTGAGTTCGGCGAGCAGGTAGTCAGACAGAGACACGCCAGCAACCGCGGCGCGCGTCTTGGCCAGGCGGTGCAGTCGGTCAGGCACGTTGCGAATCTGCAAAAGCTTCGTCATGCCGCCACGATAGTCGCATGTGGTTTGCATGTCGATTGCCGCTTCCAGGGCGTGTTCGACTGACGACCGGCCGCGGCGCCCCGCCATTCCCGTTCATTGGCCTGGCGCGGCACCCAGCGTGCCGGCGGCGCGCGCGTGCCGGCCGTAGACGCGCTCGAACAAGGGCGTCGCTGACAGCGTGGTGACGATCGCCATCAGCACCATGATCGAGAACAGCGCCGGCTCGATGATGCCTTGGTGCAGACCGATGTTGAGGATGATCAGCTCCATCAGGCCGCGCGCGTTCATGAGCGTGCCGACGGCGAGAGCCGTGCGGTTGTCTTCGCCGCACATGCGCGCGGCCGCCCAGCAGGCGCCTAGCTTGCCGAGCGATGCCGCCAGCAGCACCACCAATGCGGTGATCAACATCGGCAGGCTGTCAACCATGTCGAGCCTGGTGTTGAGGCCCGAGAACGTGAAGAACATCGGCAGCAAGAACACCACCGCGAAGGGTTCCAGCTTCTGACGCAGGTCGCGGGCAAACAGGCCGCGCGGCATGGCGACGCCAAGCAAGAAGCCGCCGAACACTGCGTGGATCCCGATCACATCGGTGATCCATGCCGCCAAGCAGAACAACGTCAGCACGACGCCCAGCAGCGGCGGCGTCACGCCGCCGGCGCGTTCCGCCGCGTGACCGAGGCGGCGGAGCAAGCGCCGGCCAAGGGTCAGAACCAGCACACCGTAGAGCACCCCGCCCGCGATCGCCGCGACGGCCACACCCGAACCGGCACCGAAACTGGCGATCACGACCGCCAAGACACACCACGCGGCCGCATCGTCGATCGCGCCCGCCGCGAGCGCGAGCGTGCCCAGCGGGGTACCGGTGAGTCCACGTTCGTAAAGGATGCGGGCCAACATCGGAAAAGCCGTGATCGCCATCGCCGCGCCCAAGAACAGACACGCCTCCCATTGCGTGGCCTTGGCAGAGAACAGGCCCGGCACGCCGTGCAGCCAGAACGCGAGCCCGACCCCGAGCACGAACGGCGCCAGCATGCCCGCCACCGACACCGACACTGCGCTGCGCGCGCGCTTGTGCAGCAGCGCAAAGTCGAACTCGACGCCAACCAAGAACATGTAGAGTCCGACGCCGAGCTGCGCGCCAACAAAGAGGGTCGTCAGGGACTCCTTGGGAAACAACACTTCCTGACCGGCCGGCCACAGCAGTCCGAGCAACGACGGGCCGAGCAGCACGCCGGCCACCATCTCGCCGACGACTTGGGGTTGGCCAAACCGCCGCAGCAGGCGGCCGACGCCGCGGCAGGCGACCAGCACCACGCACATCTGCAAGAAGAACGCGGCCGAGAGTTCGCCAGGTGTCATGCAGGCGGGGTGCTAGTGGCGCCGTGGAGGCTGCAGTCGGGGACGCAGGCCAACGCCTATCGCGAACCGTCGCCGCGCCGCGCGACGCCGGTCGACGTTGGCTTGCGCGCGGGCGGGCTGCTACTCGGTGCGCGCTGACTCGGCGCGCGTTCGCTCGGCGCTCGTTCACTCGGCGCGCGCTGACTCGGCACTCGCTGACTCGGCGCGCGTTCACTCGCCGGGTCGGCCCGACGCCGCGTGCGCGGGCGCTCGGCGGCGGGCGCGGCGGGCGCGGTGACCATGTACGTGCGGCTGCGCTCGTCGCGGCGCAGGCTCACGATGCCGGCCTTCTCCGCGTCTTCCAACAACTCGCTGAAGCTGCCGTAGCCGAGCGCCGCCTCGCTGAACGCGGGCCGCTTGCGCTTCATGGTGTCCTTGACGAGCGAGGCCTGGATGACGTCGAAGTTCTCGCGTTGCAGCGCGCGCACTGTGATGGCGAGCAACTGGAAGGCATCCTCGCTCTGCGTGATCGGCTGCGCGCCCTGCTGCGGCGCGACCACCATGCGGGCGAGATCCTCGTAGTAGATGAACTCATCGCAGCTGTTGGCGAGCAACGGCGAGGTCGATGCCTTCATGCCGAGGCCGATGACGCGGCGGCCGTTCTCCTTGAGCTTGGCCACCAGCGGCGAGAAGTCGCTGTCGCCCGACACGATCACGAAGGTGTCGATGTGCTCCTTGTTCCAGCTCAGGTCCATCGCATCGACCACGAGGCGGATGTCGGCCGAGTTCTTGCCCGTGGCAGCTCGCCGCGGGATCTCGATCAGCTCGATGCCACTCTCGTGCAGGTCGGTCGTGTAGTTGCGGAAGCGATGCCAGTCGGCGTAGGCGATCTTGACGATGACCTTGCCCTTTTCGAGCAGCCGATCGAGCACGCGGCGCACGTCGAAGGCGCCGCTGCCGATGCCCAGCGCAATGTTCTCGAAGTCGATAAACACCGCGAGCTGATGCTGCGGCCCTGAAGAAGACGGCGCGGCCATAGATCCTTGACGGCGCAGACTAGCGCGGCGCGCGGGCTTTTGGCGCGGACTTCGGACGCTATTTGCCCTTCACGTTCGCTACTTGCCAGGCGACGAGGCCTGCAGCTGCGTGCGCAGCCAGGTCTCGAACGGCTTCTCCAACTGCTCGATGCGCTGGCCAAAGGCCTTGTCGAAGGTGCTGCTGCTGTCGCCCCGCTTGCCGCGCAGCGCCATGAAGGCGTAGCGCAGCAGCTTGTCGGCCGTTCCGTCAGGCGTGGTGTCCTGCATCAGGAACGCGACGAAGGCCTCGGTGTACGCCCAGTCCATCGCCTTGTAGTCGGTGACCGAGTCGTAGTAGTGGTCGTCGACGTTGCGCCCCAGCAACAACGGCAGCGTGTAGCGGCGCTCATCGAGCACGAGCCGCAGGCGCACCTCGGTCATGCTGGGCTTGCCGACGACCGCGCGCCCCGCCGTGCCGCTGAGCTGTGATTCGACCCATTCGCCAAAGCCGACCTCGAACCAGTCGACGAGTCGATGTTCGAACGTGGGATACGTGGCGTCGACGGCGACGCAGCGATTGAGCAGCGCCTCGGTACCCACGCGAAACAGCGCGGTCGCGCGGCCGGCCTCCCCATCGAAGAAGGTGTAGATGCCCTCCGGCGTCTGCGGCGGGTGGTAGTACGGAATGCGCAGCTGCGTCCAGCCAGGGAACTTGTCTTTGTCCTTCCACGCCAGCACCAACACCGGGCTGAAGATCTCGTAGGCGTCGAGCTTGGCGCCGAAGCGCTCCATGAAGAACAGATACAAGCGCTCGAGGTCGAGCAGGGTATCCACCGCGCGCTGCACGCCCGCGTCGGTGCGCAGCTGGAAGTGCTCGGAGGTGAGTTCGAGGGGGTGACCGAAGTCGCTGGTGAAGGCGTCGAAGGCGTCTTTGCGCATCATCCGCTCGCCGCGACGCCACAGCCACTTCTCGCCCTGCTTGCTGTGGCCCAAGAACGCATGCGCCGCGGCATGGGTCGAGTCGACGCACAAGACGCGGTAGGCAAACAAGCGCGCCATCGCTTCGAGGTCTTTGCTGTGCGCCCACTCGGCGAGGATCCACAGGCGGCCGGCGTCGTCCGACGTGACGGCGTGCATGTGCAGCAGCTCGCGCAGCTTGTCGGTCACCGTGCTCATCGTCTTCACCTTGCTGCGCTCGACGCGCACGCGCTTGCCGCCCTGCAGGACCAAGACTTCCTTCTGGTCGAACGGGTTGGCGACGCGGCCGGTGATCGGCTGCCCACGCGTCAGCTCGACGATGTCGCGGCGATCGTCGCGGCCGATCGGCTCGACCGCCTGGGCGGCAAGGGCAACCGCGAACACGGCACCGAGAATGAGGCGAAGCGAAGTCTGCATGGCAGGATTCAGAGCGCAGGAATCGTGCGTGCGCACGGGTGTTCAGGGTTCATCGGCCCAAGGCCCGGGGCACCGTGAGGCAAGCCCCGGCCGGGCCACGAAAACGACTCAACGCGCCTAGGTCACTACACGCCAAGAGCCAGGCCAGGCCTAGAATCGAGGCCACCATGCATCGAACCCTCGCCGTCGCTCTCTTGCTGGCCGCTCCGCTCGCCACGCAACCCTCGCTCGTCCGCCTGCCGGCCATCGCCGACGCCTCGGCCGATGCCGACCAGCCGACGGTGAACTTCGGCAGCGCCGTCATCGTCACGTCTGGCAAGACCTTCATCTCGACGCCCACGTTTCGCGTCTGGATGACACGAGGCCACTATCAGTTCGACCTGTCGTCGCTCGCGGGCCTGCCGCTTCCGACCCGCGCGCGCCTCCGCGTGGTTCAAGAGCAAGCGAGTGCCGCGGGTTGCCTCGACGTCACCGTGCATCGGCTCACGCAGCCGTGGAGCGAGATGACGCTCACCTGGCAGAACAAGCCGGCGCACGATCCGGCCGTGATCGCTACCCAGTGCGTCGGCGACAGCTTCGACCTTGGCTCCAAGGTGTTCGACGTGACCACCCTGGTGCAAGCGTGGGTGCAGAACACGTCGCCCAACTTCGGCCTGGTGATCCGTGACCCCAGCGAGTCGTCGGCCGGCGCCGCACGCCCGATGCACGCCACCAGCCGCGAGGGCGCTGTCGCCGCGCAGCACCCGCAGCTCGAGATCAGCTGGAACACTCAGGCCTTCGGGGCCGGCTGTGGCCCCAACCCGCGCGTGCCGACGCTCGACATCGAGTCGGGCACGCCGGCGATCGGCGACACCTACGGGCTGCGCGCGAGCGAGTTCGCCGGCGGCGCGCTGCTCGTGCATCTCCTCGGCCTGAGTAACACCACATGGAACGGCAGCCCGCTGCCGCTGAACCTCGCGTTCATGGGCTACCCAGCTTGCGATCTGTTGGTCGCGCCCGACGTGATGGTGCAAGGCGCTGCCGACAACCGCGGGCGGGCGCAGGTGTCCTTCCGGGTGCCAAACGCTCCGTCGCTGCGTGGACGTTCTTTCTATCACCAGGTCGTCGGCGTCGACACGAACGTGGTGCTCGCGTTCAGCAACGGATTCGAGGCGCGAGTGTTTTAAGCCGCGTTGCAGCCCGGCTCACTTCCGGCCGGGGGCGACGTCGACTGGGACCACGAGCTTGGTCATGACTTCGGCCGCGGCGGGTTCGCCGAGCAGGCGCCAGGCATCGGCGGCCAGCGCGGCGGCCTTGCCGTCGGTGAACGCTGACAGAGCCAGGGCGCGCATCGCGGCCGACAACGCCTGCGTCGGGCTGCCATAGGCGGCCGCGATCTGGCGATCGAGCAGGAACTCAGCCACCTCGCGATGGCTGTCGGGGTTGTTCGGCTGTCGGCCGACAAAGCGCCTGAGTTCATCCCATTGCAGCGCCCCGTCGGCGGTCTTCTGCGCCAGATCGAGCCGATTGACGTGTGCCAATCTCAGATCCGGATCGGCGCGCACGGCTGCGTCGACCGCGGGTCGCGCCTCGTCCAAGCGCCCGAGGTCAATCAGGGTGGCGGCGATGTTCACCCAGGCTGGCGCGTAGTCCGGCTTCAGCTCGACTGCGCGCCGCAGGAACGTGAGCGACTCTTCGAACTGCCCGAGTTCGCCGAGCACGAAGCCCAGGTTGTAGTTCGTGCTCGCGTTTTCGGGCTGCAGCTCCAGCGCTCGGCGATACGGCTCGACCGCTTCCTGCATGTGCCCGGCTTTCACCATGTGCTCGGCGAAGCAGATGTGCGCCATCGGATCGCTTGGCGCCAGCGTCGGCACGATGCGGCTCTCCGTCGCAGCGCTTGCCTTGTCGCCCAGCGCGCACAGGGTGCCAACCAATTCGAAGCGCAGCGTCACGTCGTCGGGCCGCGCAGCGACGCAACGGCGCAAGATCTCTACGGCCTGCTTGCCGTCCACCGCGCGCATCGCGCGGCCGCGCGCCCGCTGCGCCACGGGCACGTCCGGCCACAGCTCGGCCAAGACGGCCGCCGCTTCCTTGGCGTGCGCGCGGGATCCAGCGGCACCTGCCACCGAACCGAGCAGCACATAGAGCGGCAGGCGGGGAGACGGGGAAAGGCGAGCGGCGAGCGATAGCCCGGGGAGCGCTCGCCGCGCCGTGGCGGCGTCCATGCGCTCGTCGGCGGTGCGGCTCAACGAACTCGTCGGCGCGGACAGCAGGACTTGCACCGAAGTCGCGATCGACGCGACGACCTCGCCAGACGGAACCGCGGTCGATGGGTTCGCCTCCGTGCCGGCGATCGGCTCGGCGAGCAGCGATCGCACGGCCAACGCCTCGGCGTGTGCTGGCGCCAGTACCAGCGCGCGGGCGACCGCCTCGCGCGCGGGTGGAAGTTCGTTCCCTGCGATGGCCACGTAGGCTTCCGCCAACGCTTGCTCGACGCGTTCGGCGCGCGCCGTCGCTTCGGCGGCCTGCACCAGGGGCCGGGTGGCGAACCAATGTCCGGCCAGCGAGCCCAGCAGCGGAGCGCCCAGCACGAACATCAGCACCGCCGCGGCGCGCCACGGCTCCCGGCACGCCCACTTGAACAGTCGAGTCGCCGGTGACGCGGGCTGCGCGGCGATGATGCCTCCCGTCAGGAATGCGCGCAGATCGGCTGCCATCGCCGCCGCGCTCGCGTAACGGTCAGCGGCGTGCGGTTCCATGGCCTTGTGCGCGATGGCCGCCAGTTCGCGCGGCACCTGGGGACACAGCCGCCGAGCGTCGGGCGCCGAGCGCTGCATGGTCTCGAGCACGGCGGCTGCGGTGACGCCAGAAAACGGCACGCTTGCTGTCAACAGCTCGAACAGGGTGACACCCAGCGCGAAGACGTCGCTGCGCGCATCCACTCTCTCGCCACGGAGCTGCTCGGGCGCCGCATACTGCGGCGTGCCCGCGAATCCGCCGCTGCGGGTCATGCCAGGTTGATCCTCGCTGCGCGCCAGGCCGAAGTCGAGCAGGGTGGCGGTACCGTCGCTCTGCACCAGGATGTTCGCCGGCTTCACGTCACGGTGCACGATGCCGGCGCGGTGCGCGTGATCGAGGCCGTCCGCCACCTGCGCCAACAAGGCAGCGACCTCGTGCGGCGGGCGCGCGGTCTGGTCGATCGGCAGCCCATCGACCAGCTCCATCGCCAAGAAGTGCGTCTCACCCTCTTGGCCCAGTCCCAGCATCTTCACCAGGCTCGGATGCGCGAGACGTGCGGCGGCGGCGGCTTCGCGCCGCAGGCGGCGCACCGCGTCGGGGTTGGTGGTCAACCCCGGGGCGAGCAGCTTGACTGCGACGCGACGATCGAGCGAGCGTTGCCGCGCCTCCCAAACCACGCCCATGCCGCCGCGGCCGATCTCGCGCAGCAACTCGAAGTCACCGAGGCAGCGTGGTTCCTCGGCCGATGGCTCGCGATTCGTGGCCAGCATCGGCTCCAGCAAGTCGCGCAGCTCGCCGTGCCGGCCGAGGAACTCCGCATCGCTCTCGGTGGTGCTCACCCGGTGTTCGAGGTAGGCCGAGAGAGCCTGTTCGAGACGGGTTCCTGATTGCCAGCTCATCGAAGCACGGGTTGCGGGCAGGAATGTCGCATGGCGGGAATCCATCTGTGCAGGATCAGGAGGCACGGCGACCGAACACGGTAACCAGTTTCTTCTTTGCAGCCCAAATGGCCCACTTGTGCCAGCGCAGGCCCTTAGCCCTTAGCCTCCGGCGATGGCGCGACGCTACTTCGCGAACCCCCTGCCGCCTGCCGGTCCGGCGACGCTGAGTCCGAGCCTCGGCCATCACTTGGGGCGCGTCGTGCGCACCGGGCCCGGCGATGCCGTCGTGTTGTTCGACGGCAAAGGCCAAGAAGTGCACGCGACGGTGCTCGAAGTCCGCGGTCGCGACGTGATCGTCGAAGTCGGCGCGCCGGTCGCCCGCCTGCTGGGACAGTCGCCGCGGATGGCGCTGGACGTCGCCTGCGCGCTGCCGAAAAAGCCGCGCACGGATTGGCTGCTCGAACACGGCACCGAGGTTGGCATCCGCAGCTTCCGGCCGATCCTGACGGAACGAACGAATCGGCAGCACGAGCAACACGCGCATTGGGAGCGCGTCCTGATCGCCGCGTGTGCGCAGTGTGATCGCTCGATTCTGCCGACCATCGAGCCGACCGTCACGCTCGCCGAGCTGTGCGCGATGCCGCAGCCGCAAGCGCGCTACGTCGCGACGATCGCCGACACGGAACTCGGGCCCGCGTCCACCGACACTGCGCTTCTCGTGGTCGGACCCGAGGGCGGCCTGACCGAACGCGAGATCACCCTGCTTACAGATGCAGGCTTCGCGCCGCGCAGTCTCGGACCGTTGACGCTGCGCACCGAGACCGCGGTGCTCGCGGGCGCGACGCGGTTGTTGCAGATGCCGGCGGACGCGAGCCGAGGGTGACAGATTCGCGAACGCGGTTGCAGATTGCCGCTGGTCTCGTTCGCCTGGCCCTTCCGGTCGCCTAGGATCCTGAGCCGCCCCAATCACCCAATAGCCGCCATCGAGCGGCGGAGAGTCTTCCTCAGCATGCGCACATTGCCCACCGCCTTCGCCCTTGCCGTCACTTTCCTGCTCTCCGCCTGCGGCGGCTCCAAGCACGAGGCCGCAGCCGAAGAGTCGGTCACGCTGATGGAGCAAATCGGCACCGCACTCGAGTCCGTCAAGGACGAAGTGACCGCCAAGGCGGCTGCTTCCAAGCTGGAACCGACCATCACCCGCATGGCCACGATGCAGAAAGAGATGCAGGCCTTGGAGAAGCCTGCGGGTGCAGCCGGCGAAGCTCTGAAGGCCAAGTATGAAGCCCGCATGCAGGCGGCCATTGCCAAGATGACGACCCAGATGGGGCGCGTGATGGCGGATCCGAAGTTGAGTGCGATCCTGCAGCCGGTGATGGCGAAGATGGGCAAGTAGCCCGCGTTGGCGATGAAGCTCGGCCTGGTCTTGCTGCTCGCGATGGTCGGCGTCGACGCCCAGTTGGCGTCGGACGGCGCGGTCGCGGCGCCGCGCCGGCTCGCGGTGATGTTCTTCGGCGCGCCGACCGCCAACGGTCCGCAGCATGATCCGATCACGCGCTATCGGGTGCTGAAGCAGGCGTTCGGCACCGCGGGCATCGATCTGACCTACTGCGAGGACCCTGCCAAGGCGTTCACCGCCGAGCGGCTGCAGCAGTTCGACGCGGTGCTGATGTACGGCAACTGGGCGCAGAACGAGCCGATGCGGCGCGAGCAACTGCTGGCGCTGCTGCAGTGGGTCGAACACGGCGGCGGCTTCGCGCCGGTGCACTGCGCCTCAGCGTGCTTCGGCGGCTCGCCGTTGTTCGTCAAGCTGGTCGGCGCCCGGTTCTCGAGTCACGGTGGCGAGGAGTTCGAGATCAGGAACGTAACGCCCGAGCACCCGATCCTGAGTGGCCTCAGCGGCTACAAGGCCTGGGACGAGACCTACGTGCACAGCGATCAGCAGGCCGACCGCGAGATCCTGCAGATGCGCAGCGACGAGCCGTGGAGTTGGACGCGACGTCACGGTGAGGGTCGCGTCTTCTACACCGCCAGCGGCCACGACCACCGGGTGTGGGATCTGCCCGAGTTCCACGCGCTGCTGCGGAACGCCATCTACTGGGTCGTCGGTCCTGAGAAGAAGCGTGGGCTCGATCAACTCGGCTTGCCGCGGCTCGAGACCGAAGAGGTGTCGCTGCCAGGCTACCGCCAACGACGCGAGATCACCGTGGCGCAGAAACCGCTGTCGCCGACCGACTCGATGAAGCTGGCGCAGGTGCCGACAGGCATGTCGCTGGCCCTGTTCGCCTGCGAGCCGGACATCGTCAACCCGATCCACATCGCCTGGGACCACCGCGGCCGCGCCTTCGTCGTCGAGACCCTCGACTACCCCAACAACCTGCAGGCCAAGAACGTCGGCCACGATCGCATCACGATCTGCGAAGACACCGACGGCGACGGCCGGGCCGACAAGTTCACTCGCTTCGCCGAGCAGCTTTCGATCCCGACCTCGCTGGTGTTCGCTCATGGCGGCGTGCTGTGCACCAACGGTGCCGAGTTGCTGCGCCTGGTCGACACCGACGGTGACGACCGCGCCGACGTTCGCGAAGTGCTGTTCGCTGGCTTCTCGATGGGCGACACCCATGCCGGCGTGTCCAACCTGCGGTATGGCTTCGACGGCTGGATCTGGGCGACGATCGGTTACTCCGGCTTCCGCGGCGAGGTCGGCGGCGCGCGCCACGAGTTCGCGCAGGGTCTGTTCCGCTTCCGCCCCGACGGCAGTGAGCTCGAGTTCCTGCAGCACACGACCAACAACACGTGGGGGCTTGGCTTCACCGAGGAATTCGACGTCATAGGCTCGACTGCGAACGCCAACCCGAGCTGGTACTTCACGTTCCCGGCGCGCGCTTACGCCGCGGGCGGCCTCGACCAGGGGCACACGCCGCGTGCCGACGACAACCCCGTGTTCTTTCCGCTGTCGTTCGACATCCGGCAGGTCGACCAGTTCGATCGCTACACCTCGGGCGCTGGCCACGCCGTCTACACCGCGCGACGCTTCCCGCAGGAGTATTGGAACCGCGCGGCGTTCGTCTGCGACCCGACCGGCAAGCTGGTCGGCCAGTTCAACTTGGAGCGCCGCGGCGCCGGCTTCCGCGCCGTGCAGTCGCCGAACAACCTGTTCGCTTCGGCCGACGCATGGTCGAGCCCGGTGTTCGCCGAGGTCGGCCCCGATGGCGCCGTCTGGATCAGCGACTGGTACAACCTGATCGTCCAACACAATCCGACGCCGACCAGGAACTCGGCCGGCATCGACGCCGCGACGGGCCGCGGCAACGCCTACGAGTCGCCGCTGCGCGATCAGCACCGCGGCCGCATCTACCGCGTGTTCCCGACCGGTTCGCCCAACGACGAAGCTCCGCGGCTCGACCCCGCGGCGCCAGCGACGCTGCTGGCGGGCCTCGCCCATACGAACCTGTTCTGGCGTCTGCACGCGCAGCGCCTGATCGTCGAGCACGACTCTCGCGGGCTGATCCCGGACCTCCGGCAACGGGTCATGGCCGCCGGCATCGACGCACCGCACGCTCTGTACGCGCTGGGGCAGTTCGCGGCACTCGAACCGGCGCAGCTCTCGAACGCGTTCAACTCGTCCAACGCCGCGCTGCGGCGCGCCGCGATCGCGCAGGCCAACCCCAACGACCTCAAGACCGCGTTCGTCGCCAACGGCACGATGGCCCAAGGCGGCCGTGAGCTGGCCGAGATTCTCGTCGGTCTGTCGCGCGCCGCCACCGACCCCGAACTCGGCGCGGCGATCTACGCGATCGGCGCCAAACTTGGCGACGCCCTGTTCGACGAACCCGCATCGCGCGACGCCTGGATGATGGCGGCGCGCCGGCAGCGCGACGGCGTGCTGGCCGCCGCCAACGCCGCGGGCTTTCTGGTCGATCAGCGCAAGCCGAGCAAGAACTTGCTGCCGAACCCCGACTTCGAGAAGCAGGAAGGTGAACGACCGGCGAACTGGAGCGAAGTGCGGTACTACGGCGGGGCACGCGGCGACGAGGTCGAGGTCACGACCTCACCCGAAGGCCGCAACGGTTCGAAGTGCCTTCGCATCCACTCGACCAAGCGGTCGGACTGCGGGGCCGCGGTCACTGTCACCCTCGAGCCCGGCGCGCGCTACCGCCTCAGCGGCTGGATTCGGACGGCGGACATCGTGCCGGTGCTTCGCGGACCTGGCGCGCTGCTCAACGTCCACGGCGGCGCCGGCATCACCGGCGGCGTGCGAGGGACCAGCGACTGGACCGAGGTCAGCGTCGAGTTCGACGCCAGCGAACGGGGCGACGCCGTCATCCATTGTCTGTTCGGCGGCTATGGCGGTGCCACGGGCACGGCGTGGTACGACGACATCGCCCTGGTCAAGGTCGGCGGCGGTGCGACGTTCTTCGGTGCGCTCGAAACGCTGGCGCGGATGCCCGCCGGAACGGCTGCGACGAAGTCCGTGGTCACCCGCAACTTCGAACCCGACCCCACGGTCCACGCTCGCGGCGCCGAGGTCTACAGTCGCACCTGCATCGCCTGCCACGGCGTCGACGGCAAGGGCGTACCGCTGGCGTTCCCGCCGCTCGATGGCTCCAACTGGATCACCGGCGACGCGCGCCTGCCGATCAAGGTCGTGCTGCACGGCCTCATGGGCCCGGTCACGGTCGGCAACGCCGAGTTCGCCAGCGTCATGCCGCCACTCGGGCCACTGCTCGACGACCAACAGATCGCCGACGTGCTGACCTACGTACGGCAGCGCTGGTCCAACGACGCCATGCCAGTGACCGCGGCCGAGGTCGCGACGGTGCGTGCCGCGACCAAGGACCGCGTACCGATGTGGACTGCCGCCGAACTCGGCCGCTGAATCCGTCCCCGACCACGCCACCGCAACCACTCCTGACCATGCAGACGTTTCGCGCCGCCATCGTCGGCCTCGGCTTCGGCGCCGAGTTCATCCCGATCTACCAGCGTCACCCTGACGCCGAGATGCTCGCGATCTGCCAGCGGTCGCGCGGCAAGCTCGACCAGGTCGGCGACGCCTTCGGCATCGAGCGCCGCTACACCGACTACGACGAGTTGCTGCGCGACCCGGACATCGACTTCGTCCACATCAACACGCCGATCCCCGACCACGCTGCCATGACCCTGGCCGCGCTCGACGCCGGCAAGCACGTCGCTTGCACGGTGCCGATGGCGACCAGCGTCGAGGATTGCCGCCGCATCGTCGAGGCGTCAAAGCGGACCGGGCGCAAGTACATGATGATGGAGACCGTGGTCTACAGCCGCGAGTTCTTGTTCGTGCAGGACCTGCTGCGGCGCGGCGAGCTGGGCAAGCTGCAGTTCCTGCAAGCCAGCCATCAGCAGGACATGGACGGTTGGCCCGGCTACTGGCCCGGCCTGCCGCCGATGCACTACGCCACCCATTGCGTCGGCCCGGTGCTCGGCCTGCCGCGCGCCGACGCCGAGTATGTGTCGTGCTTCGGCTCCGGCACGATCCGCGCGGAGATGATCGGGATCTACGGCTCGCCCTTCGCGGTCGAGACCGCGCACATCAAACTGCGCGACTCCGATCTGTCGGCGCGAATCATCCGCTCGCTGTTCGACACCGCGCGGCAGTACCGCGAGAGCATCGACGTCTACGGCAGCAAGAAGACGTTCGAGTGGCCGCTGATCGAGGGCGAGCCCGCAGTGCTGCACACCGGCAAGCGCCCCGAGCCGGAGATCCCGGAGCGGATCGAGGTACCCGACTTCGCCCACCTGCTGCCCGAGCCGATCCGGTCCTTCACGGGCAAGGGGGTCTATGATCTTGCCGAGAACGAGCACCTGTCCTTCACCCAGGGCGGTGGGCACGGCGGCAGTCACCCGCACATGGTGCACGAGTTCTTGACGGCGCTGGCCGAGGACCGCGACCCGTGGCCGAACGCCAAGCAGAGCGCGAACTGGACCTGCGTCGGCATCCTCGCCCACGCGTCGGCGATGGCCGGCGGCGTGAAGTTGGCCTTGCCCGATTGGACCTTCAGCAGCTGAGCATCCGATGACGCGACCGCTCGGCTTCAGCTTCCTCTACTTCGCCCCCAGGATCGTGGAACAGCATCGGCCTTGGTTCGCGCGCGCGGCCCATCACGGCTATCAGGGCGTCGAACTGCCGCTCAACGATGCCAGCGAACAAGACCTCGCGTTCCTGCGCGGCGCCGTCGCTGCGGAGGGACTCGCGGCCACGGCCGTCGGCTTCGTAACCGCCGCCGCCAATCCGATCGCCGCCGACCCCACGATCCGACGCGCCGCCATCGACCACCTCGGCCGCCTCGCCGAGCGAGCCGCCGCCATCGGCGCCACGGTGCTCGCCGGCCCCATGCACTCGGCCTACGGCGTCTGGAGCGAAGCACCGCCGACTGCCGACGAACAGGCACGCTGCATCGAAGTGCTGCGCGCGGCCGGCGACCATGCCGCGCGCTGTGGCGTCAAGCTGGCGCTCGAGCCGCTCAACCGCTTCGAGTGCTACTTCCTCAACACCGCGGCCAGCTGTCACGATCTGGTCTTGGCCATCGACCATGCGCACGTCGTCGGCGCGCTCGACACGCACCACGCCCATATCGAGGAGTCCGACACCCTGGCCGCGATTGCCGCGAGCGCCGGGACGCTAGGACACGTGCAGCTCTCGGAGAACCACCGCGGCACGCCCGGCACCGGACAGGTCGCGTTCGACCGTGTCCTGCAGGCACTCGACGCAATCGACTACCAGGGCTGGCTCGTGATCGAAGCGTTCTCGCGGCAGACTCCCGCGTTCGGCAACATGCTGCGAGTCTGGCGCGAACTCGACGACGGTCCAGACGCGGTCATGGCCGCCGGAGCCGCGATCGCGACGCCGCGGTGATGGCTGATTGGTGCCAAACCAAAGGTCACTCGCTTGATCCTGGAAGACACGGCGCACGCAGTCGCTGATCTGCGCGGACGTCGGACCACCAGGATTTGCCGGTGGAGCGGCGTGCGGCGTAGCCGCACGGCGCGACATCCCCAAATCCTGTCGCGCCTACCATCTTCCGCCTACGGCGGAAGATGGTCGGAGCGACAGGATTTGAACCTGCGACCCCCTGCACCCCATGCAGGTGCGCTACCAGGCTGCGCCACGCTCCGACCGAGGATCAACGCGCGGCCTAAGCCGCGGGGGGACGGGGATGGTAGCGGGGGCTCGGGGCGGAGCAAGATCGTGGAGCGAGAAGGGGGAGAACGCGCGGGCCCTGGGATCAGCGCGCGACCTCAACGAGCCGCGCGGCGCCAGATGAGCGCGAACGCGAACACGCCGACGACCAACAGCGCGACCTGCCACCAAGCGGCGCGGCGCGGCTCGTTGGCGGCGGCGGCGAACGCGGCGAAGCCGGCCCAGTAGTGTGGATGCGCGTAGTTCGGCGCGGCGGCCAACGCTTGCCGCGCCTGCCGCAACGCGCGCGCTTCCGACTCGCCGCGCGCTAGCGCGTGGTGCATCTGCCCCATCAGGTCGCAGGTCGCCTGTTGGTTTACCTGCCACACGCTGGCCACCACGCTGCGCGCGCCGGCGCCGAGTGGCCCCCACAGCAGGCCCGCGTCGCCCTCGCCACCAAGTGCTTGCCCGGTCGCCGAACTGCACGCGCTCAGCACCACGGTCGAACCACCGAGCGGTAGGTCGGCGAGAGAACTGAGCGGCACGGTGCCGTCGGCGAGGAGCAACAACGACGCCCACGCGACAGCGCCGAGCGTCACGGCGTGCGAACTGATGTGCAGCACACGTGGCGGGTCGACGAGCCGCGTGCGCAACCCCGCGAGAGTCGCGTCGGCGCCGCGCAAGCGATGCGCGTCCGGCCACGCGCGCAGCACGAGGTCGCCTTCTTGCGCCGAGAACCGCAACTCATCGAGCGCAAACTCGGTGCGCAATGCGGCCGACATCGGCACCGAGTCGACCAGCACCGCGCCGCCCGTGGCGGGCGCCCGCCCACGCAGCAGCGCGCGCACGGCCAGCGACGGCGCGCGTTCGACGTCGTACGTCAACCCGAGCGACGCGCGATCGACACGCAGCGCCTCGAACGGCAAGCGCGACAACTGATCGTCGGGACAGAACACGATCCGCGCGGCGCCACGCAGACGCGCAGTGACGACCTCCGGTAAGAAGAACGCGGCCGCCGCGTCGAGCGCGATCCACGGATCGGCCTCGCTCGGCGCCGACGCCACGGCCAGGTACGCGGCGCGCAACACGTCGCCCGCGCGCGACGACGCGCCCAGCTCGTGCGCGGTCACCTCGCCGCCGCGCGCGCACACGACCCAGCACACCGAATCGCCGAGCCAGTAGGCCAACCCGCACGCCGACGGCTCGGCCAGCAACTCAGCGCGCAACGCTGCGCGATCGAGCGGTCGCGGTCGCGCCAACTGCGTCCGCTCCCCCACCGTCACGCGCGCGCGCTCCAGCGCCAAGCGCGCGCTACGCACCGCGGCCGGGTCGCGGGCCAGCGCCAACTCGCGCACCGCGGCGAGCACCTCGGGCGACTCTTCGAGCGCACGCGGCGACGCCACGCGGTCGAGCAGGCTGCGCGCCTTCACCCGATCGATCGCCACCAGCGCATCGAGCGGATCGCCGCCCGCGGCGCGCCAGGTGCGCAGCACGCCGTCGACCGAACCCAGAAACCACGGTTCGAGGAACGTGGCCCCGAACGGATCGAGCGGAATCCCGGCACGCGCCGTCTCGAGCGCGTCGAGCGCGCGGCCAAACCACGCGTTCGCCGCCACCTGGTCGCCGCGCTGCTCATCGAGCAGGCCGAGATCACAGTAGTTCTCCGCCAACTCGCTGTCGACCTTGCGCGAAGTGAGACCCGCAAGCCCGCGCAGCGACTGCTCGTAGCCGGTCGCCGCGCGCGCCAGATCACCGTCGTGGCCACGCCGCCGATAGCAATCACCCAGCCCGTTGCTCGCCGCGGCGCGCAGTTCGTCGTCGGCCGCGGCATCGCGCGTCACCGGCTCGTAGGCTTCGATCGCGGCGTCGAACTCGCCGAGCTGTTCCAGGGCGTCGCCGAGCAGCAACAGTTCGCGCGCGTCGCGGCAACCACGCAGCAGCTTCACGGTCGCCGCGAAGTCGCGACGCTGGTTGCTCAACACCGCGGTGTAGTAGCGGCGATTTTGCGCATCGCGCAGGAACGGCACGTACAACTCGGCGCGCGCGTTCTCGCGCCGCTCCAGCAGATGCCAGATCAACGCGCCGTGGCAAGTGTCGGCCCAGGCGTCACCGAGGAACGAGTCTGGCAAGCGCAGCGACGCTGACAGGTCGGTCCACAGGGCGATCGCTTCGCGTTCGCGGCCCTGCACCAGGCGCAGATCGGCGCGCAGCAAGCGCAGGGGGATCGCGTTGTCGCTCGACACCGGCGTCTGACCTTCGAGCAGCGCGAGGTCCTCGGGCGCGTCATCGATCAGCGCGAAGAACTCGACCGGGCGCAAGCTCTGCCACAACAGCACCAGCCCAGTCTCCTGATACGGCCCCTGCCACACGCCGCTCGCACGCGCCGCGGTGCGGGCTGCGCGCACCAGTTCGCCCGCCTTGGCAGTGTTTGGCACCGGCGCACGGAACAACAGGTCGGCGCGCCGCACGGCGACGAACAGGCGCGCCTGTGCCTGTTGGCGCGGCTCGGCGATGGCCTCGATGTGGTTCTCGGCGGCGTCGAGGTGATCGCGCGCGGCGCGCAAGTCAGCCGGGCGACCACCCTCCGACGCCGTCATCGCGGCGCGTATCTCGTTCTTGAAGGCCTCGAGCCCGTTGACCTGCGCGCGCACGCCTGCGCCCAGCAGCAGCAAGAGCAGCGCGCACGCGCGCCCGCCGAATCGCCTGCCTACTTGATCGACGCCTACTTGATCGACAGGGGCAGGTCGCCCGACGTTCCCACCGGCAAGCCGACGCCATCGAGCGCGCGCACGCGCAACCGCAGTTCGGGTTGACCCGCACGCAACTGCTCGAACTCTTCGGTCGTCAGCTCCCAACGAGTGCTCCGCGCCTGATCTGACGCACGCTGCAAGACTACGTTACCGCGCGCGTCGACCACCACCACTTCGTAGCTGGTGGCATGCCAGAGCGGACTCCACGATAGGGTGCGATCAGCCGCCGAGAGCCGCGGCGCGATCACGATGCTGTGCGCTTGCCCGCCAGCGACCTCGCGCCCGGGCGTGCCCGTGTGCAGCGCCGGCGGCGCCGAGAAGGCACCGAGCCAGATCGCCAGCAGCACACCCGCAGCCAGCGCCGCCACCACGCCTAGCCCCACGCGCATGGCGCGAGACCGCGACCGAAAGAGAAGTGGCCGAACGAGATTGGGCCGAAAGAGAACTGACCCCGGTGGGTGCAGCAGTTTGCTGCGCAAGTCGGCCTCGCAGCGCGCGCCGACCGCTGCCAACCGCGCAAAGCCCTCGTCGCCCTCTTCGACTGCCTCGACCGGCGCCGACACCATCGCCTGGAGCGCGCGCTCGCCTGCGAACGCGGCGTGCACGCGGTCGAAGGCCGCGACTTCAGCCCTGCGCGCGCCGTCGCCCGCGGTGGCCTGCGCCAACCGCTCGCGCTCCTGCGCGGTGAGGGTCAGCGTCGCGTGGCCGCGCAGCAGAGGTTCGAAGTCTATTTCACGCGGATTCACGGTTAGCCAACCTTCCCTTGAGACGCGACATCGCGCGGTAGCAGCGATCCTTGATCGTGCTCGCCGGCAACGCCAACAGGCGCGCGATGTGCTCGAAACTGAGTTCGTCGAAGAAGCGCATCTCCACCACCGTGCGCTCGTCGGGGGCCAGGCGCGCGAGTTCGGCGCGCAGCGTGTCCACGCCTTCCGTGTGCTCGGCCGCGTGCTGCGCGGTCTCGGGCGCGTTCACGTCGATCGTCGCCGAGTCGGCGTCGCCCGCATCCAGCGACACCGCCGCGTGCCGCCGCCGCCGCGCTTCGGCGCGCAGACAGTTGCGGCAAAAGCCAAACACCCAACTCTCGATCGCCGCCGAGCCGGCGAAGTCGCGCAGCCGCGGCCACACCGCCATGTAGACCTGCTGCACAACGTCCTCGAGGGCGTCGGTCGGCAAGCCGTAGCCGAGCGTGCGGTTCAACCGGAAGGTGAAGCGATGGATGCATGACAGGCGCTGGAGCAACTCGTCCGCCGCGTCGCGCTCGCTGCGCAACGCCCGCGTCACGAGCAGCAGGTCTTGTGGACCAGTGCTGCCTCGTTCGGTGAGAGACGACGGCGAGGGATGCATGCGGCAGGACGGTGGTGATTGCCCGCAGTCGGGCGGCGCGACGGCGCCGACTGAAAGAAACTGCGGGGTGCGCCAGGATCCCTAAGTGTATGTCAGCCAACGACTCGTGGAAGGACGTCGGGACAGTCTTGCGCACCCCTGGGGTGATCATGGCGCGACGCCACCGGCGAAACGCTGGCCGAGCGGTGAACCGACGAGGAGTGCCCTCGGGCAAGCCAGACCCCGAACCGGCGGCACCCGCGGGTAGCCTCCGCCGCATGCTCCGGTCACAGTTCTGGCTCGTCTTCCTGATCCTCGGTGTGCGCGTCGCGAGTCAAGACGCAGCGACCGCGTTCGACGTGGTGTTGCGCGGCGGCCAGGTGATCGACGGCACCGGCGCACCCGCGCGCCGCGCCGACGTGGGCGTGCGCGGCGGACGCATCGTCGAGGTGGGCACCATCGGCGCCGAGGCGCCAGCGACGCGCATGTTCGACGCCACTGGCCTCACGCTGTCGCCGGGGTTCATCGACGTGCACGCGCACGCCGACGAGGACGCCGCGCGCTTGTCGACCGCCGACAACTTCGTGCGCATGGGCGTGACCACGATCATCACCGGCAACTGCGGCGGCTCGGTGCCCGTGCTCAAGGCGCACTTCGAGCGCCTCGAACGCGACGGCATCAGCCTCAACTACGGCAGCCTGATCGGCCACGGCACGATCCGCACCGGAGTGATGCGCACCGTGCCACGCGCGCCGACGCCGGAGGAGCTGGAGAAGATGAAACAGCGCGTCGACGCGGCGATGCGCGACGGCGCCTTCGGCATGTCGACCGGCCTGATCTATGTGCCTGGCACCTACGCGGCGACCGAGGAGCTCATCGAGTTGAGCAAGGTCGTGGCGGCGCACGGCGGCGTGTATGCGTCGCACATGCGCGATGAGGCCAAGGGCGTGCTCGACTCGATCGAAGAAGCGCTGCGCATCGGCCGCGAGGCCGGCTGCCACGTGCATCTGTCGCACTTGAAGGCGAGCGGCAAGTCGGTGTGGGGCAAGGGCGACGACATCGTCGCGGCAATCGCCGCGGCACGCGCGAGCGGCGCGCGGGTGACCGGCGATCAGTACCTCTACACCGCGAGTTCGACCGGGCTCGAGGTGCTGTTCCCCAGCAAGGAACTCAGCGTCGGCCGCGCGCCGTTCGGCAAGCGCCTGCGCGAGGACGCAGAGTTTGCCGGCGCGATGGCCGAGGCCGTGCTGCACAACGCCAAGGAAGCGGGCTTCGACGACCTCGCGTATTGCCAGATCGCGAATGCGCCGAATCACCCGGAGTTCAACGGCAAGCGCATTCCCGACGCGGCGCGCGCGCTGCTGTCGCGCGACGACGCGCGCGCGCAGGCCGACGCCGCCTGCCGCCTGATCAGCGACGCCGACGGCAAGCGGGTGTCGATGATCTACCACAAGATGAGCGAGGACGACGTCGAGCGCATTCTGCGCGCGCCGTTCGTGTCGGTGGCCAGCGACGCCGGCATCCGCACTCCCGATGGCGACGATCGCCCGCATCCGCGCGGCTCCGGCAACAACGTGCGCGTGCTCGGCCGCTACGTGCGCGAGCGCCAGGTAGTGCCGATCGAGTTGGCGGTTCTGAAGATGACCAGCCTGCCGGCGGCGATCTTCGGCATCGAGCATCGCGGCCGCATCGCCGTGGGTTGCCACGCCGACCTCGTGGCGTTCGACGCCGCCAAGGTCGCGGACACTGCGACGTACGACGACGGGCGCGGCGAGCCGGTGGGCGTCGCCTATGTGTTGGTGAACGGCGTGCTGGTCGTGGAGCACGGCAAACACACCGGCGCCAAGCCGGGCCACGTGCTGCGCCACACCAAACGGTGAACGACCAGGACGAATGTGTCTGACACATCCGTCCTGCTCGCTTCAACCTGTCACAACTCGCTCGCGAACGTGACGCTCTACTCGCAGGTGCTGGCGCCCGACGTGACGCAGGCCGGCCTGCCGATCGCCTTCGCGGATGGACGCATGAGCACGACCCCGCCCACGAGCGGAGGCCCTGCACCGGCCGGCATCAAGCGCACCTACTCGCTCACCAGCTCGAGCGCCGCGACGGGATCGGCTCCGACGGTGAGCGCGATGGTCACGTGATCCCGTATTGACGGGCTGCGGACGACGGAGCGGTTGGGTGCGAACACCGCGTCCACGTCACCCTGGCACGTACCACGTCCCGCGTCCGCGCCCGGCCTGACGCAGGCGACCTTCGGCTACGAGTCGGCGGACATGCGCCTTGATGGTGTTGCGGTTGCCGCCCGTCGCGGTCACCGCCGCGCGGACGGTGAAGCGGCCGCGATCGCGGGCGAGGTGCAGCAAGCTGACGGAGAGCGGGGAGACCTCGTCGAGGCTTGCACCGACTTCGAGCTTCCGCGCCAGCGAGTCCTTCTGCGCGGCGAGGCAGCGCAGAAAGAACACCATCCACTCACCGAGCGCGGTGGCGTCTGCCGGCGCGACCTGCGTGGCGCGGAGCGTCCGGTAGTAAGCGTCCTTGTTGGCCTCGACGACCTTCTCCAGCGAGGCGAAGGGCACGTGCGCGTAGCCGGCGCGGAGCAGCAACAGAGTCGTGAGGATCCGCGACAGGCGGCCGTTGCCGTCGAGGAACGGATGGATCGCGAGGCAGCGAACCACGAAGACGGCGATCACCAGCAGCGCGTGGTGCTCGCGGAGTTCGAGGGCCGAGCGCGTCGCCGCGACCAGTTCCTGCATCAGGCGCGGCGTGTCGAACGGCGACGCGAACTCGAGGATGACGCCGACGCTCTGACCAGCGGCATCGAACGCCTCGACCCGGTTCGGGAGCGTCTTGTAGTGGCCGCGATGGTGCTCATCGCGCGGCGAGTGGCGCAGCAGCACGCCATGCAGTTGCTGGATGTGGTTCTCGGTGAGCGCGAGCTCGCGCCATGACTCGAACACGAGATCCATCGCCGCCGCGTAGCCCGCGACCTCCTGCTCGTCGCGCGACGCGAACGAATGCCGGCCGATGCCGCAAAGGAGGTGCTCGACCTCGACGTCGCTCAACTTCGCCCCCTCGATGCGGGTCGAGGAGCCGATGGACTCGATCGTCGCCACGCGCCGCAGTCCCTGCAGGCGCTCGGGCGCGCCGCGACCGAACGCCTGCCAGCGGCCGCGGAACTCGTCGAGTTCCGCGAGGAGCGTCAGCAGCGCCGGGGTGGGCGGCAGGCTGCGGAGGAGGTCAAACATCCGGCGGAGGAAGTTACCCGGAACGACCCGTAAATAACCATAACTAGCCGCAAATGCCCGCAAAGACCCGTAGGCAAGCCCGCTGCAAGACCTCCGGTCTACCGGAGCTACCTTCGCCTGGGCTCCGCAGGGCGGGCGCCGACGTCAGCCACTGAATCGATATGGCTGGCCCGCCGCGCGCCACGACCCCCACGGTGTCATCGCGCGGGCGCCAAGTCGGTCCGTCGGCCCCCGGCCGCGACTATTTCTTCTTCTGTTCCGCGAACCACAAGAGGATCGCGGCCATGAAGACCGGCAAGTCGTCGGGCCGCCGGCTGCTCACGCGGTTGCGGTCGCGCACCACCGGCGCGTCCGACCACAGCGCGCCCGCGTTCTCCAGGTCGTCCTTGATCCCGGGCGTGCTCGTGTAGCGGTAGCCCTCGACGATCCGCGCCGAGATGTCGATCCACGGTCCGTGACAGATGCTCGCCACCAACCGGCCCTTGTCATGGATCGCGCGCGTGATCGCCAGCACCTTGGGGTCGCGACGCAGCTTGTCTGGCATCCAACCACCGGGCACGACGAGGCCGTCGAACGCCGCGGCATCGACATCGGCGAAGGCCGCGTCGCTCTTGGCCGGATAGCCGTGCTTGCCGCGGTACACGGCGCCGGCCGCTTGCCCCGCGAGCGTCACCGCGAAGCCCGCCTCCAACAGACGCAGGCGTGGGTAATGGACCTCGAGGTCTTCGTAGTCGTCGCCGAGGAACATGAGGATGCGAGGAGTTGGCATGGGCAGCGAGGGTAGCGCGGCGGGGCGGCCGGTGCTTGCGCACAAGCGCGCGTCGCCGCCGGGCTAGCATGGCCACGCATGAACCCGATGCACGCGCGCATCCTCGTGTCGCTCGCCGCGGCGATTGCCGTACGCAGCCAGGCGCCGTCGCCGCCCACCCCGTTCGACGTCGTGGTTTACGGCGGCACCTCGGCGGGCGTGGTGGCGGCCGTGCACATCGCGCGCGCGGGCAAACGCGTGGCGTTGGTCGAGCCGTCGATGCACCTCGGCGGCTTGTCGGCGAGCGGGCTCGGCGCCACCGACATCGGCAACAAGGAGGTCATCGGTGGCCTGGCGCGCGAGTTCTACCGCGCGATCAACCGCCACTACGCGCAGCCGGTGGCGTGGCGGGCCGAGCGCCGCGAAGCGTTCACCGGAACCGGTCACCAAGCAGGCGACGACGCGGCATGGACGTTCGAGCCGCACGTCGCCGAGACGATCTTTGCGGCCTGGGCGCAGACGCCGGGGATCACGCTCGTGCTCGGCCAAGCTCTCGCAGCCGAGCGCGGCGTCGACAAGGCCACGGCGCGCATCGAACGCATTCGCCTGCGAGACGGGCGCGTGCTCGCCGGCCGCGTCTTTTTGGACGCCACCTACGAGGGCGATCTGCTGGCCGCAGCCGGCGTGCGCTACACCGTCGGCCGCGAGGCGAACGCCACCTACGGCGAGACTCTCAACGGCGTGCAGACCAAGAACGCGGTGCATCATCAGTTCACGCACCCCGTCGATCCGTACGTCGTGCCCGGTCAGCCCGAGTCCGGTCTACTGCCGGGGATCGGCAAAGGACCTGGCGAAGAAGGCAGCGCCGACCAGGGCGTGCAGGCCTACTGCTTCCGCATCTGCGCCACCGACTACGCGCCGAACCGACGACCGTGGCAAAAGCCGGCGGCGTACGACGAGCGCGCCTACGAGCTGCTGCTGCGGCACTTCGATGCCGGCAACGACGAGACGCCGTGGCACCCGGTGCAGATGCCCAACCGCAAGACCGACGCCAACAACAACAAGGGGGTGTCGACCGACTTCATCGGCATGAACTGGCGCTATCCGGAGGCCGACGTCGACGAGCGCGCGCGCATCCGGCAACAGCACCTCGAGTACACGCAGGGTCTGATGTGGACGCTGGCCAATCACCCGCGCGTGCCCGAGCGCGTGCGCGCGCACTTCCAGACGTTCGGTTTGGCCAAGGACGAGTTCGTCGAGCACGACAACTGGCCGTATCAGTTCTACGTGCGCGAGGCACGCCGCATGCTCGGCGCATTCGTCATGACGGAGCACCACTGTCGAGGTGAGGTGCCAGCCGAGGACCCCGTCGGCATGGGCGCCTACAACATGGATTCGCACCATGTGCAGCGCTACGTCGACGCCGACGGACATGTGCGCAACGAAGGCGACGTGCAGGTTCGCGTGCCGCCGTACGGCATCGGCTATCACGCCCTGGTGCCGCGGCCGACCGACTGCACGAATCTCCTGGTGCCCGTCTGCTTGTCCGCCTCACACATCGCCTACGGCTCGATCCGCATGGAACCGGTGTTCATGGTGCTGGCGCAGTCGGCCGCGGTGGCAGCGCTCATCGCCATCGAGCGCGATCTCGACGTGCAGGCGGTGCCGGGTGCCGAGCTGCGCGCCAAGCTCCTCGACTGCGGTCAGGTGCTGACGCACGGCGCCGGCACGGGCCGCGGCAAGTGACGGCCACGGCGATCCGGTCTACCTGAGCGCCCGCGCGGCGCCACGGCCGACGATTCCGCCAAGAAGGACCCCCAAGAAACCAGGCTGCGGCAGATTCTGGCGGAGCGCTCGTCGCTCGTCCTCCCCTCGAACTGCCAACCCCTAACTCTCCATCGTCCCTCGATGCACACGCTCAGACATTGGCTGCTTCCCCTTGCCGCTCTGACCCCATTCGCGGCAGCGCAAACTCTGGTCAAGGACATCAACTCGATCTCCACCAACAGCGGCTCGAACGCGGCCAACATGGTTGACACCGGGCTGGGCTACGCCCTGCTCGCAGCCAACGGCGGCACCGGTACCGAGCTGTGGCGGACGAACGCTCTGTCGTCTGGCACCACGCTGGTGCTCGACATCAACTCGACGTCAGCCACGGCCTCGTCGAGCCCGTCCAACTTCTTCACCTTCGCGGGCCGCACCTACTTCAGCGCCACCGACGGCACGAACGGTACCGAGCTGTGGTCGACCAACGGCACCGCGGCAGGCACCGCCATGGTGAAGGACATCAACGTGGGGACGGGGTCTTCGTTTCCTGGCTCGTTCACGCTGGTGGGCCCCCTGCTGCTGTTCGCGGCAAGCAACGGCACTACGGCCGGCGTCGGTCAGGGCACCGAACTGTGGATCACGGATGGCACGGCGGTCGGCACCACCCTGGTGGCCGACATCAACCCGCTCACGGCGTCGTCGTCGCCGAGCAACTTCGCAGTCCTGAACGGCTACGCCTACTTCAGCGCCAACAACGGTTCGGTGGGCACCGAGCTGTGGCGCAGCGACGGGACGACCGTCGGCACGACCCTCTTCTTGGACATCAATGTCACGTTGCCGACGGCGAGCAGCTCACCGCTGGGCCTCGCCAGCATCGGCTCCAACATCTGGTTCCGGGCCAACGATGGCGTGGTCGGCAGCGAGGTGTGGACGACCGACGGCACGGTGGTCGGCACGAGCCTGCTGACCGACATTCGCGTCGGCGCCGGCAACTCACTGCCCAGTGCCTTCAACCCTGTCGGTAGCCGCGTCGCGTTCGTGGCCGACGATGGCACGAACGGCGGTGAGCTGTGGATCAGCGACGGCACGATGGCTGGAACCACGCTGCTCCTCGACATCAACCCTGGCATCGACAGCGGACCGCTCGGCTCGGGCGACGCGTTCGCCGTCATCGGCTCGACGCTGTACTTCTCGGCCTCGAACGGCAACGCCTTCAACGGCTACGAACTCTGGAAGACCGACGGCACCCCGGCCGGCACGGTGATGGTCAAGGACATCAATCCTGGCACTGCGGGTTCGACTTCGGCACCGATGATCGCCTTCGGCGCGAACCTGGTGTTTGCGGCGCAAGACAGCAGCGGCATGGAGCTGTGGATCAGCGATGGCACGATGGCTGGAACCACGCTGCTCCTCGACATCAACCCGATCGGCAACAGCGCACCGAACAGCCTGGCGGTGTACGGCAGCCGCGTGCTGTTCTCGGCCAACGATGGCTTCTCGGGCACTGAGCTGTGGCGCACCGACGGCACCAGCGTGGGCACCGCCCTCGTGCTCGACATCAACCCGCCGCTGCCGACGACGGCGGCGTCGAACCCGACCGGCATGACCGCGTACGGCAACTTGGTGATCTTCGCGGCCAACGACGGCCTCAACGGCACCGAGCTGTGGCGCACCGACGGCACGGCGATGGGCACGTTCCTGCTCAAGGACATCACGCCGGGGTCGAGCGGTTCGTCGCCGGCGAACTTCTACGTCATCAACGGCGGGTTGATGTTCACCGCGCTCAACAGCAGCGGCAGCGAACTCTGGCGCACCGACGGCACCGCGGCTGGCACCGTGATGGTGAAGGACTTGAACCCCGGCAACGGTGCTGGCGTGAATTCGACTGCTACGGCGTTCGCCGTGCTGAATGGCATCCTGTACTTCAGCGGCAACGACGGCAGCTCCGGCCCCGAACCCGCGCGCAGCGATGGCACCGCCGCCGGCACCTACGTCATCACCGACCTCAACCTCGGGACCACAGGATCGGCGCCAGGCTCGCTGCTGACGTGGAGTGGCCGCGTCTACATGCAGGCGACCAACGGCGCGACTGGCGCCGAGCTGTTCGCCACCGACGGCACCGCAGGTGGCACGGTCTTGGTGAAGGATGTGCGCACGGGCACGTTGGGTTCGTCGCCCACGAACTTCACCGCGGCCTCTGCCGGCCTGTTCTTCACCGCCAACGAGGGCACCACCGCGCCCGAGACCGGCACCGAGCTGTGGATCACCGACGGCACCACCGCGGGCACCACGCTGGTGCGGGACATCAACCCCAACACCGCGTCCTCGTCGCCTAGCTCGTTGTTCACGTACGGCGGAACCCTCTTCTTCGCCGCCAACGACGGCACCAACGGCATCGAGCTGTGGAGCAGCGACGGGTCGTTGGCTGGCACCGCCTTGTTCAAGAACATCAACCCCGGCAACGCCAGCTCGAGCCCCACGGCCATGGGAACGGTCAACGGCAAGCTCGTGTTCCGCGCCACCGATGGCGCGCTCGGCAACGAGATCTACGTGAGCGACGGCTCGCCGGCTGGCACCGTGCTGCTGCTGGACATGTGGAGCGGCAGCAGCGGCGGCTTCTTTGGCTCGACCACCGTGTTGGCCAGCGCCGGCAACCGCGTGCTGTTCTGCGGCAACAGCGGCACGACCGGCAGCGAGCTGTGGTTCACCGACGGCACCGCCGCCGGCACGCAGGCCCTGTTCGACCTCAACCCCGGCGCGACGAACGGCGTGACCGGCCCGCTGGTGCGCGTCTTTGGCAACCGCGCTTACTTCGTCGGCACCGACGGCGTGACGGGCAGCGAACTCTGGTCGATCCCGCTGCGCCTCTACGGCGGCGCCGTCGTCGAGCCGTTTGGCACCGGCTGCCCAGGTACCAGCAACATCGTGCCGCAGGCAGATGCCAGCGGCACGCTGCCGCTGCTCGGCAGCACGTTCAACCTGCGCGCGGTCAACGGTCGCCCCGTGTCGCCGTGCGTGCTGTTGCTCGCGCCCGTGCGCAACGATCTGACCATCGGCACGTGCACGCTCTACCCGGATCTCGGGTCGAGCGTCTCGTTCGTACTCGGCACCGATGCAGTCGGTGGCGCGCTGGCGCCCCTGCCGATTCCGCCGGTGACTGCTCTGTTGGGCGTCGGTCTCGTCTTCCAATGGGCCGTAGCCGACCCGGCTGGCCAGTTCCTTGGCATCACCAGCCTGACGAACGGTCTCTACGCCGTGATCGGCGCGCCGTAGCGCGGCAGCGCAGCCTGGAACGACACCGCGCGCGGCGGCGTGTCAATCGACGCCGCCGCGTTCAACGTCCAGGACCGAACATCCCTGCGGCACAGGTCGGACACATGCCGTGCGTCACCAACGCAGTCTGGGAGACGTAGTCGTGCAGGGGCATCCACGTCGCATCCTTGGTGCGGATCTGGCGACACCAGGCACAGATCGGCAGCAGGCGCTGAAGGTCAGTCATGTCCAGGCTTGCGCGTCGCAGTTCGAGATGCGTGACCACGATGTCGCGGAGCGTGCGCAGCGACTGGGTTTGTGTGGCCGACAAGGTGCGCGGCTTGCGGTCGATCACGCACAGCGTCCCCAGCCGCACCCCCTTCATGACCGTGAGCGGCATGCCGGCGTAGAAGCGGATCGACGGCGCCGACGTGACCAACGGATTCGTGGCGAAGCGAGCGTCCTCGCGCGCGTCGGGGACGACGAAGTCATCGTCCCCCAGGATGGCATGGGCACAGAACGCGAGGTCGCGCGGCGTCTGCTGCACATCGAGTCCGACCCTCGACTTGAACCACTGGCGAGATTCGTCGACCAAGCTGAGCAGCGAGATCGGCGCCTCGCAGATTGCCGCCGCCAGACTTGTCAGGTCGTCGAAGGTCTTCTCGGTCGCGGTATCGAGCACCCGATAGAACTGCAAGACGCGGAGGCGCTCGACTTCGTTGTCAGGCAGGGAGGCCGTCATGGCTACACAGGCGCGATCGCCGCCTGACCAATCACGATACCGCGGCAGCGAGCGAGTCGCTGGAGACGATTGCGATTGCGCCACCCAGCTCGACCCAATCCCAAGACTGCGCCCGGGCAGACAGCGTGGGCAAGGAGAAGCTCAGCGGCGCAGCGTGCGCATGACTTCGGCGGCCAAGTTCTTGCCCCACTCCTGTCCCGCCGCCATCGACTCCTTCACGATCGCCGGTTGCGCCGCAAGCAACTTCCGGCCGCTCGGCGTGCGGTAGAACGCGAGCGACGCATCGATGGTGGCCTCGTCCATGTGCTTGCGGTAGATCGGCACGACCAGGTCGACGAGGCTCTCGGGTTTGGCCAGCTTCTGAAACGCCTCGATGAATCCCTCCGGCAGCCCTGGCATCTGTCGGAACTGTTCGAGCATGCCATCCATCACCTGCACGCCCATGTCGCCGGCGCCGGTCATCGCCAGCAGCTCGCGCACCTTGGCATCAGTGGCTTGGTCTTGTTGCGCAGCCGCGGCGAGTGGCACTGCACCGGCGGACAAATGCTGGCGCAGGAAGGTCAGCGTCAGCGGCCATGCCTGCTGCGCGGCAGCGAGGTTCTTGCCATCGGCCCCGTCCTGGCGACCGAGGAAGCCGTGGCCTGCCCCGTCGAAGGTGTGAGGTTCGTAGGTCTTGCCGTGCTTCTTCATCGCCGCGATCGTCGGCGGCAGGGTGGCGTTGATGCGCGCGTCGTTGCCGCCGTAGAGCCCGAGCACCGGCGCGCCGATCGCGGCGATGCGATCCTCGGGCACCGAGGTGGCGGTCGAATCGGGGACGTTGCCGTAGTAGACGACCGCGGCGGCGAGCTTCGGCTGCGCTGACGCGTAACCAAAGCTCTGCGTGCCGCCCCAGCAGAACCCAATCACACCGGTCTTGCCGTTGGCCGCGGGCAACGCCTTGCCGTAGTCCATCGCGGCGTCGAGGCGCGCGGCCACTTCTTCGCCGGTGAGTCGCCGAATCGCCTGCCCGACGTCACGGCCGAGCGCCGCCGTCCCGCCGCCACCTTCGCCCTTGCCCGACAGGAAGTCCGGCACGACGGCGATGAAGCCGTCCTGCGCGAGCTGGTCGCCGACGGCCCGGATCCAATCGCTCATGCCGCGGATGTCGTGGATCACGAGCACGACGCCCGCCGTGTCCTTGCGCTCGGGATACACGACCCAAGTGTTCAGCTTGGTGCCGTCCTGCATGCCGATGTCGACCCACTCGCCATGCCGCGACGACTCAGCCAGCGCGCGCGTCACGTGTACCGCGGTGCCGGGGGGCAAGGTGTCGTCCCATGGCACCTCGGTCGGCGAGGACTCTTGGGCGAAGGCGAGGCCAATGGCAGCGAACAGTGCCAGTGCGGCACGGGAAGTTGAAACGACGAGGGTGTGCGGGTTCATTGGTAACTCGAACGCGCTTTGCGCACGTGGATGCTGCAATCGTAGGGCCTCGGGACCTGGCCACGCCACTGACCGCGCGACCGAGTCGACAATCTGGCTCGAGGCGCGTGCCGACTGGCTATCCTCGCCCCACGGTCTCACTCCGCACAGCTCGTCGAGTCCGAGCTGGTCATTGCACTCGCCTCGCCATCACACCATGCGTTGCCTTCACGTCGGTGCTCTCTCGATGCTGGTCTTGAGTGGACCGGCCACCTGTCAGCTCGGAGCGCCAACCGGCGAAGAGTTCAACGCGCAGGCGGCGGTGACCAGCGTGCTGGGCGGCACGTGGGATGGTATGCACGGCGCGATCCGCACGCTCAGCGGCACCTACTGGGTGTCGGCGCGACGCAGCGCCCCCACCCCCGTGCTGCGGTTGCTCGAGTTCAGCGACGCCGGCGCCTACTTGTCGAGCGTCGACTTGCCCGTGGCGCTCAGCGGCTCGGCCACGGGTCTGCTCGACCTGGCCTTCGACATCGCCGGCAACGCCATCTACGGCAGCTGCGAACATGCCGTCGCAGGCCGTCAGCTGTGGGCGTTTCGGCCGCTGTCGCGGCAGTTCGACGTCGCGAGCAACATCCCCATCCCCGCCGCCGCGCCGGGCAACGCTGCGCGCGGTGTCGCTTACAACCGTTTCGGCAACGGCGGCCAAGGCACGTTCTTCTGCGTCGACGGCGCCTCGGCGATCACCGAGTTCACCCGCGCCGGGAACTTGGTGCGCCTGCTGTCCAATCCGCATCCTGACGCCACGGCGCTCGCGGTCGACGACACCCAGCAACTGCTGTGGGTGTTCGGTCCTGGCGGCAGCACCTTGGTCGGCGAGGGCGTGGTCGGCGTCGCGATCGATCTCGTGAGTGGGCTACCGAACGGCCAGAAGGTGCTCGGCGATCCGAGCTACGTCGGTACCCCGCCTGGTGGCACGGTCACCGGCGCCGAGTTCACAGACTACAAACACGACCACACGGTGTACCGCCTGGTGCTGGTAGCGAACGCGTCGAGCGACTGGGTTTATCAACTGGAGGGCCGCTTCGCCATCGGCAGCCGCTGTGGCGGCGCCATCGGCTTCGCCGGCGACGCCGCGTACGCCGGCAACGCCGCGTGGACGGTCACCCTGCGCAACAGCGTCGCGGCGAACGCCCTCTTGCTGCTCACGCCGAACCAGGTGACCACACCGATCGGATTCCCTCGGTTCGTGAGCGCTTGCTACATCCACTTGGGTTTGGCTCCCGCGCCGCTCTTACTTGGCGCAGCGGCCGTCAGCGCAGGCAGCGCTCAGCTCGGCCTGCCGATCCCGAACGGCGTCTCCGGTTCGATCTACCTGCAATGGATCGAAGTCCCAGCCGGTGCATCGCCGCTGCGCGCGTCGAATGGCGGCGGGGTGTTCGTGCGCTTGTAAGTTGTCGTCGGGGCTGTGGAGAGTCATGAGACGTAAGCCGTAAGTCCAGAACGCGGACAGGCGGCGATGGTGAGGCGGTCAGACAGCGGTCTGGGATTTAGGCTTACGTGAATGACAGACGCGACCTCGCACCCCCTCGCTCAGTGCCCGGCGGTCGGCGTCCGGCTTGACGGCATGGGCTGGTTCCGCAGATAGCGCGCCAGGCCGCGGGCCGTCGGAGCAAAGCCAGCGTAGGTGCGCGTTCCTGGTCCGTCCGCGTCCGCGTAGACGACGCGCGTTTCGTCGTCGAGGACCAACGCCGAAGGGAAGTGGCCGACACCCTGGTAGGGGTGTGCCTGGTCGAACGCATAGGCGCCGATGCGGCACGGCAGGTCCAGCGTGCGGACTGCGGCCAGCTCCGTCTCCGGGTCCAAGCCGGCGAACAGCGCCATGCACGCCACACCACGGCGTTGCAGGTCTTCGACCTCCGGCTTCAGAGCGGCCAACTGCTCGGCGAAGTTGGGCGCGCTGCGCAGCAAGAACATCAACACGGTCGGACGCCCGCGCAACTCGCGAAGTTCGACCACGCGCCCGTCGCCAAAGCGGACTTGCTGCAAGTCCTCGGCGACGCGCAGAACGGGCAGCGGCGCCAGGATCTCGCGCTCGCTCTTGCTCGCTGCGGTCAAGTCCTTGGTATCCAGAAGATCCGCCCGCGCTGGTGCGACGACGAGGCTCGCGTACCTGCTACAGCCCCGCCGGCTCTTGACCGCTGCGGCCAGCTCGGTCACGCGTACCGGATCCATGCCGACACAGACGTGCGTCAACAGCCGGCTGACGAGGTCCGGATTGCCGGCTAACGCTTCGATGATGATGCCAAAGTGCGCCGGGATCGCATGGCGGGTCACCACGGCGAGCTGCTCGAAGGACTTCTCGTCGTGGACCGCCAGCTTGCCGAGTCGAGCCGCCCGGGCGCGCACGGCGTTCTGCTGCAGCCGCACGTTCTGCTTGGCATGCGCGCGCGCCTCCTCCAGTCCACGGCGCAGCTCCGACAGACTGCGGCCGCGCAAGCCCTGCCAGAGCACGCTGCCGTCGTTGTCGAGCACGAGCTGCTGCGGCGTCGAGACCTTCGCGTTGGGGCCGAATAGGTCGCGAATCGACGCATGGGCGAGCCGGCGCACGCCCTCCACCTCGACGTCGGGCAGCAGGGTCCGCATGCGCATTTCACCGCCGTTGGCGACCAGCGCGACCAGCACGGGCAGGACATCCGTTCCCAGGGCTTCCGCGAAGCGACGTCCCGACAGTACGTCGTTCCACATCTGCTCGCTCGTCGCATTGCCGACCTCGTGCACCGCCACGAAGAGCAGCTGATCGCAGCGTCTTGCGATGGCCTTGGCCTCGGCAAGGTCGGCGCGCCAGTTGACCTGGCCCGGCATGGCAAACCCTAGCAGGGGAATGAGCAAGGTGGCGGCGGCACGGGCTCGGGTCCGAGCCGAAGAGAGGTCCGAAGTCGAATGGCGAGTAGGCATGACAGTGTTCTCGAAAGGAGTCACCGTCAGAAGCACCGTGGGATGCCGTTGGTCACACTCCTTGTTAGCCGACCCCTCGAATCTCGCGCGCAAACGGCATCTCCCCCTGTCACGCGGTGTCGGGCAAGGTCCTTCCGGGGCCAACCGGCACCAATGGGACCGACCACCCTGACGTCTTTTCTCTCAACTACGGCGGTTCCGCGGCGATCCCGGTGCCCGCCGACTACGACGGCGATGGCCGCGCCGACCCGGCGGTCAAGAATGCGGGCGGCTACTGGCTGATCGACTACGCCAGAACGGCTTCGGCGCCGGGAACGGGACGCGCGGCGGCCGCGTTCACGGCCGCGAGCCTTCGGCTCAGTCCGTGGCGATCTCGGGAAGGCCGCGCCGCGGATCCGCTCGGCTGGCGGCAGTCGATCGGGGCGACGGCGGCGCGGCGCTGATCGCGCCGGCCGGAGGGCGCCATGAATGGCGCCCCTACAGGTCTGCGGGCCGCGTGCGCATCGCGATCTCCGCGATGCCGCGGTACACCAGATTGCGCACCGCGCCCTCGGTCTTGCCCAGCTTCTCCGCGATCGCGGCGTAGTCGAGGCCGACGACGCGGCGCAGGAGGATCGCTTCGCGACGGTCCTCGGCCAGGTTCGCAAACGCTGCCTCGAAGGCGGCGAGATCCTCGCGCGCCACCGCATGCCGGCTCGGTGTGCACAGGGTTGCATACGCGTGCTGCAAGCCGTCGCTGTCGTCGCCGCTGGCTGCCGCCACCTCGCGCGCGACGTCGCGCCGACCGGCGCGGTGGTGGCGGTGCTTGTTGTGCACCTTGTGCAGCGCGTGCGTGAACAGCCAGTGCCGGAACTCGGCTTCGCCGGTGAAGCGGAAGCGCGGCAGGTCGGCCAGCACCTCGCGGCAGACCGACTGCACGACATCGTCGTCGCCTTCCTTGCGCCGCACCAGCGCGCCGGCCTTGAGCCGCACGAAGGCACGCAACGAGGACAGGTGCTTGGTGAGCAGATCGGCGATCGCGTGTTGGTCGCCTTCGCGCGCGCGTGCGATCAAGATCTCGCTGGGGTCGCTCATCTGTGTGCCTTCAGGACTTGCATCGCCTCGCGTTCGCTCCCATTGTCTACTTCGCGCCGATCAGGATACGGGCCTCTGCGAGGAAGCCCTGCGCCTCGCGGTTTGGGGCACGCTGCGTCATGACCTCCTCGAGCCGCGCGAGCAGCCTTCGCGCCTCGTCGTGGTTGCCGAGCTGGTGCTCGGCCATTGCGAGGAAGGCGAGGTGATCGGGATCGGCGTGCGCTGTGGCGGCTCCGATCTCGAAGGATCGCAACAGCGTTGTCCGCGCCTCCGCATACTCTCCGCACCGATAGTGGGCAACGCCAAGTGTGTTCACGCCGCGCCAGCTCGGATTCAGCTCAACGGCCCGCGCTGCACTGCGCATCGCCCGGCGCGCATCGTCGGCTGAGACACCGGCCGTTCGGACCGCGCGCCATGCAAGACTGTTCAGCCTGCCTGCGTCATCCTCTCGATCGTGGAAGCGTACGCCGATCTCGCTGCGGACCCAGGTGCCGTCTGCATCCTTGCTGCTGCTTCCTCTGACGAACTCGATGAACGAATCGTCCGTTACGGCGATGTAGTCGGAGTCCGACTGCAGGCTCACTCCGCCCGGGGACCATCTGACGCCGTCCCTCGTGTCAAACCCGAGTCTGATCGCTCCGAGTCGGTCCGAGGGGAGCCTAGGATCGAAATATCGCAGGCAGGCGACAGCGGAGCCTAACTCGATGCGCTCGAAGCGAAGGATGTAAACCTGGCGCGTAGCGGTCAGCGGCTCGTTCCTATGTTTCTCTGTCGGAGTGGGGAGCGCGCCATACGAGATGTCGAACAGCGTCTCTTCGAAATCGATCTGGTTCCCACGCCAATTGCGCAGCACGAACTCGATGCGAGTCTTCGGGCCCGAGTACTGGATATCGAGGACGTGGCCGCCGAACACAGAGGCGTTCCGCCGGCGCCAATACCGGACGATCCCCGAAGGCGCTGCCGGCAGCTGCTTGTCGCGCATCTCGAACAGCGTGGGCAGCGACCACGCGGCGAGCGCCTCCTCGGCGCGAATTGCGGACCGTCGGAGCTCGAGCAACCACACGATCAGGGCGGCTGTAGCCACAGCGAGCGCGATCGCAAACCTGCGGTTGCGCTTGATCCACGCCTTCGCCTCCGCCCAAGCGCCCGTGCGATACGCGCGCACGACGCGCCGCTCGAGGTACGCGCGCAGGTCTTCCGCCAACTCCGCGGCACTCGCGTACCGCTGATCCAAGTCGCGCGCCATCGCTTTGTCGCAGATGGCCGCGAGCTCGCCCGGCACCTCACGCGTGAGTTTGCGCAGCGCCACCGGCGGACCGTCGACCACCCAGCGCAGGATCGCGTACGGCGACGCCTTCTGACCCGGCTCCAGATACGGCTGGCGGCCCGTCAGCAGCGTGTAGAGCATCGCGCCGACGCCGTATACGTCCGAGCGCTCGTCCAGCCGCTCGACCTCGCCTCGCGCCTGCTCGGGGGGCATGTAGCACGGCGTGCCGACGACTGCGCCGTCCACCGTCAAGAGCGGCGAGTCGGGATTCGACTCCGCCTCCCGCGAGCGGTCGGTGCGCACGCGGCTGTGCGCCGACGTATTCTCCGGTCGGATGCGCAGGTCGCGCTGGTCCGCCTGGCCCAGCACCTTCGCCAGACCCCAGTCCATCACGTACACCTCGCCGAAGCGGCCGACCATGACGTTGCTCGGCTTGAGGTCGCGGTGGATGACACCCTTGCCATGCGCATAGGCGAGCGTGTCGCACATCTTGAGAATCACCTCGAGCGCGCGCGTGATGCTCCAGCCGTCGCGCCCGTCGTGTGCGAGCTTGAACACTTCCTCAGCGGTCTGGCCCTTCACCAGGCGCATGGTGAAGTAGACGCGGCCGTTCGAGTCGACACCCAGCTCGTGCACTGGCACGACGCCGGGGTGGTCGAGCTGGCCGGTGATCTGCGCCTCGTCGAGGAAGCGCTGCAGCACGTCGGCATCGACGCTCGGCGTCGCGCCGCTCGGCTCGACGCCTTTGCCGAGGATGACCTTCATCGCCAGCGGCCGGCCGAGGTCGTGGTCCCAAGCGCGCAGCACCGCGCCCATGCCGCCGCGTCCCACTTCGCCCTCGAGCCGATAGCGTTCCTCGGCGGGCTGCGCGCGCGCGGCCAGACGCTGCAGGCGCTCGGCGGTCGCGGGTGTCGATGGGCGCGCGGGTGACACGGCCGGATCTTGGCCGGCCGCGCGCGCTTCGCTCAGCATGCAGCGCAGCCCCTCGGCGTGCTCGGGATGCTCGGCACAGAAGCGCGCGGCGGCGACCTCGCGCTCGGCTTCCGGCAAGGCCAGGATGCTCAGCATCGCCGTGATGCGATCTTCTAGCTCGCGGCGTGGAGACGGGGAATCGTCAGGGGTCGTCGACGACATGCGGCGGAGATCTCTCGCGCCGCGCACGATAGCCGAAGTCGCAGAGTTCCGAGGGACTTCGCGGCTTCACGCTTCGGCTGCCGTGCTGTGCTACTTACCAGCGATCAGGGAACGGGCTTCGGCGAGAAAGCCCCGCGCGTCCTCGTCGCCTGGTGGTTGAGGGGCGATAGCCTGTGCGCTCGGTGGCAATCCCTGCTCCCCCGCGGCCAACCATCGCTGTAGCTCGTCGAAGCGGAGAACCCGTTCGTTGGCGGGCTGGTCGCCAAGTCGCTGCGACATCACCCCCTCGAGCTTGGCTAGCAGCTTGCGTGCCTCGTCGTGGTTGCCGAGCTGGTGCTCTGACATGGCAAGGAAGGTAAGGTCACGGGGATCGTCGGCGTGTCCTGACGCACTGCCAACTTGGAGGGATCGGAGCAGGGTTCTGCGTGACTCGACGTACTCGCCACACCGGTATTGCGCCACCCCGAGTGTATTGGCGGTGTTCCACCGCCACTCGCCGCGGAGCTGGGTGGCTCGCGTCGCCAACTGCAGCGCGCGACGAGCTTCCTCATCAGAGACACCTTTCTTCCTGACGAGGCGCCACGCCAAGCCGCTCAGATGATCGGGATCATCTACGAGACCACGTGCCATGCGCAGCGCCTCCGTACGAACCACACTGCTCAGCGAAGGCTCCGACTCGACTGCGGCCACCACGTCAGAGACGAATCCCAATCGCTTGCGAAGGCGACTGATCAAGGTCCACGCTTGATCCTGCGCTGCACCTGCTGCTTGCAGAAGACGATCGAACGCAACCCGACGCACCAGCGGGTCCAGAAGCTCATTTGCCAGAATAGCCTCCGCTGCCTTCGCTGGCGCGACAGTGCCCTCGAGTGCCGACGCGACGGTGAGCATGCCTTCGTGCTCCGCCGCGGCATAGGCTCGCCGCTCCGTGAGCCGCACGCGGTAGGAGCTACTGTCCCAGACCATTGTTGCACCGAGTCTCGTCAGCGTGAGGATGGCGATGCCGTTGGCGCTGAAAGCCACTTGGACGACGTCGTCCTGCCCTCGCAAGATCGCGAGCTCGGTCCCAGATGCCGCGTCCCAAACCCGCGCCGTATTGTCATCCGACGCGGTCACGAGCCGCGTGCCGTCGGGACTGAAAGCCACGTGGGATATTGTCTCCGTGTGCCCGCGTAGGATCGCGAGTCCGACGCCGGTTCGCGCGTCCCACAATCGCGCCGTCTTGTCATCCGACGTGGTCGCGACACGCGTGTCATCGGGACTGAATGCGGCGAAAGAGACCGCGGCTGTGTGCCCTCTCAGAGTCGCGAGCTCGTTGCCGGTCGTCGCGTCCCACACCTGGGCGATGCAGTGAATCGACGCGGTCACGAGTCGCGTCGCATCCACGTTGAAGGCGACGGACCGGGCAACGGATCCACGCCGCATTCTCAGCACGCAGAGCCTGGCGTTCGTGTTGGCGTCGCATACTTGCAACCGAGTGAACGAGGCTGAAGAACTCGACGCGATTCGGGTGCCGTCGCAACTGATCGCGAACGGTGGGTATGAACGCGACAGGGCCGCGGTTTCGGCGCCGGTGATCGCGTTGACTGTCCGCAACGTCGCATCGGGCCCTGCCATCAGCAAGAGCTCACCGTGGGCGCTGAGGATGGCTGAATGCCCTCCAGGAATGCTGGAGGACATATCGCCCGCGTACCCCCGCAGGACGGCGATCCCTTGTCCGGTCGTTGCATCCCAGACGCGCCCCGTGGCGTCACGAGAGACCACCAGGACTCGGTCGCTTCCGGTAAGGAAGGAAGCGGTTACCGCGCCGTTGTCTCCGAGATGAATGGCCCGGTCCTGCCGCGTGTTCGCGCTCCAAACGCGCGCTGTGCCGTCGTCCGACGCGGTGACGATGCGCGCGCCGTCGGGGCTGAACGCCACGGAGCGCACACCGTCTTCGTGGCCGCGGAGCACGGCGGGTGCGGTGTCGCTGCCGGGTTCCCAAACCCGCACCAACGCGTCAGCGCATGTTGTGACGATGCGCGTGCCCTCGAGACTGAACGCAGCCGACCGCACTTCTTCTGAGTGGCGGAGAACGGCGATGCTGGCGCCAGACTTCGCATTCCACACGCGTGCAGTCTTGTCCCGGCACACGGTGATGATCTGGGTTCCATCGGGGCCGAATGCCGCGTAGCACACGGCGCGCTCGTGACCGAGTTCTTGGAGTTGCGCGCCGGTCGCAACATCCCACACGCGGGCGGTGCGGTCCCAAGACGTAGTGACGACTCGAGCGCCATCGCGATCGAAGGCGGCTGACCATACATCCCCTGCGTGCCCGCGTAGCACCGCGAGCTCCGCTTCCGCCATGGGATCCCAGACGCGCGCTGTTTGGTCCTGAGAAGTCGTGACGACGCGTGTCCCATCTGGGCTGATGACGGCGCACCAGACGTCGGCCTCGTGTCCGCGCAAGACCGCGAGCTGGTTGCCGGATTTCGCGTCCCACACTCGCGCCGTCTTGTCGGCGGATGCGGTGACGATGCGGCTGCCGTCGGCACTGAACGCGGCGGACCAAACACGGTTCTTGTGGCCTTTCAGAGGAGCAAGCTCCGTGCCCGTCGTCGCATCCCACACTCGGGCCGTGGCGTCGCCCGCGACCGTGACGACGCGGGTGCTATCAGGGTTGAAAGCGCAGTCGGCTGAAGCGAACCCTTTGGGTGGTTCGAGATCTGCGGGGGCTACGTCGATTCCCCGGCGGAAAGTGTTCCCGGCGACTAGGAGTTCGCCGCTGTAGAAGCTGAATGCGTCGAAGATTCCAGGCTCCGCATGTCCGCGCAGAATGGCGAGCAGCGTACCGGTCGTTGCTTCCCACAGCCTGGCTGTTCCATCCTCTGATGATGTGACGATTCGAACGCCGTCGGGACTGAAGACCGCCGTGCAGACCGGACGCTCATGCCCCCGCAACACGAGCAGACTCGCGTCCGATTGCGAGTCCAGGTAGCGCCACTCCCAGCCGCGCAGTTCCGCAGGCGCCTGGTCGAGCATGCGACGCAGATTCGCCGGGGCCGACCGCTCGCACGCGGCCCAGACCGCGGCGATGCTGGCAAAGTACGTCTGCTGGCGGGCCTCGACCGTGCGACGTTGCGCTTCCTGAGCGCTTGCAATGGCCTCTTGCTTGCTGACGATGGCCTCTTGCTCGCGATCCTTGGCAAGCTGAGCCGTCGCTCGCTCGCTCGCCGCGCTTGCGTTGGCTCGTTGGGCATAGGTCACTGACACGATGGTGCCGGCGACCGACGCCATCGCCGCGGCAACCAGGCTTGCCGCCACCCCACGGTTGCGCTTGATCCAGGCCCTCGCCTCTGCCCAAGCGCCCGTGCGATAGGCGCGCACGACGCGCCGCTCCAGATACGCGCGCAGGTCCTCGGCCAGCTCCGAAGCACTCGCGTAGCGCTGTTCGATGTCGCGCGCCATCGCCTTGTCGCAGATGGCCACCAGCTCAGCCGGCACTTCGCGCGCAAGCTTGCGCAACGGCGCGGGCGGCCCGTCGAGCACCCAGCGCAGGATCGCGTATGGCGACGCCTTCTGGCCGGGCTCCAGGTATGGCTGCCGACCCGTGAGCAGCGTGTAGAGCATCGCGCCGACCGCGTACACATCCGAGCGTTCCCCGAGCCGTTCGACCTCGCCGCGCGCCTGCTCCGGCGACATGTAGCACGGCGTGCCGACCACTGCGCCGTCCATCGTCAAGAGCGGCGAGTCGGGATCCGACTCCGCCTCCTGCGAGCGGTCGGTGCGCACGCGGCTGCGCGACGTCGTGTTCTCCGGTCGGATGCGCAAGTCGCGCTGGTCCGCCTGCCCCAGCACCTTCGCCAGGCCCCAGTCCATCACGTACACCTCGCCGAAGCGGCCGACCATGACGTTGCTCGGCTTGAGGTCGCGGTGGATCACGCCCTTGCGGTGCGCATAGGCGAGCGTGTCGCACACCTTGAGGATCACCTCGAGCGCGCGCGTGATGCTCCAGCCGTCGCGCCCGTCGTGCGCGAGCTTGAACACTTCCTCGGCGGTCTGGCCCTTCACCAGGCGCATGGTGAAGTAGACGCGGCCGTTGGAGTCGACGCCCA
>JANPER010000060.1:0-25799 GCA_031423015.1 Planctomycetota bacterium
CGATGGCAAAGCCATTGCCCTCGCCACCGATCGAAAAGCCAAGCCGAAGATACGACACGCCGATGCCGGTTACGGCGGACGGCAGCGCAAACCCAATGGCAAACGTCGTCCCGAGCGTGACAAGTGTCGTCCAGTTCTCGAGGTCGTCGCTCCCCTGTACGACAACGGTCATGTCGTTGTCCGAGTTCAGGACCACGAGGTCAAAGCGAGCCGTGTTGAAGCCCCGCGCATCAACGATGCGCGACGCATCCGACCCAATAATGGCGCTCGACGTCACATGCTGGCGAGAGGAGATGACCAGGTGGCCCATGGCAACAACCTCGTTACTGTTGTGTGACCGACAGACTCAGCGCCACGATGGACTTACCGCTGCCGTTGATGGTGTACTTCATGCGGACGTAGGCGCCCGAGATGGAGGTAATGGCCGTGAGCAGAGTGTACCCAGCGGCGGTCACGTTCTGCGACGACCCCTTGTTGGACCAGTTCTCAAGGTCGTTGCTCTCCTGCAACTGGAACGTCACGCTCGTCGCGGTCAGAGTCTGCAACACGGCCGCGCCCTGAGCGGCGTTTGTGCCAGCCATGCTCACCGGCTGCGAGACTTCGGATGTCGGGCCGGTAGCTCCAGCCGTGTCGAGAGAAAGTGTCTTTGCAAGTTGCTGTTCCATTCTTCAGCTCCGATAGGTTGACAGGTCGATTGAAAAGATGCCCAAGTCTCCCGTGAGGGTGTACTTGAGCCGAAGATACTGCGCGGCGATGCCTTCGACAGGATCGAGGGGCACCGTGCCCACTTCGACGACGTCTTGGCTCGTGGCGGGGCCCAACGATGGGGTCGACCAATTCTCCTTGTCGATGCTCACCTGGAGAGTGACGTTGACGTCGGGCTTCGTTCCGGTGAGCTGCAGCATCACAACGGAAAGGCCGCAGCCGTTGAGGTCCGCCATGCGGATGATCCGGGAGTACGCTGTGTCTCCAGACCCAGAAAGGACAACGTGGTTGCCGACGAGATCACGCATCGGCCACCTCGCGCTGCGTCTGGACGCGAGGTTCCTCCGCCGTTTGGTGCGGTTGGTGCGATGCGGATGGCGGGAACCCGCTGTCAAACAGCGGCACGGGGCTCCAGTGCTTGCCATCACAACTGTGTTCCAGCAGCGTGACCCCGCCCAGCCCCGACCTCGAGGATTCGGCAACAGGCAGACGATTGATCTTGAGATCGCGCATAGCAGCCACCCACATAGACTCCGCAAGCGGCGATTACGGAGGAATTCCATGCGATGGTCGGATGCGTCCAGGTGGGCAGCGATGGAAACCAGTACGGTTAGGGCAATGCGTGCTCCTTCGGACCACCGTGCATCAAGGTACTTCATCTCCTCCACTTCGCGCTTGCCGCTTGCCGCTTGCCGCTTGCCGCTTGCCGCTTGCCGCTTGCCGCTTGCCGCTTGCCGCTTGCCACGAACTTCGCGTCCTGACCGAGTTCGTCCAGCGCAATGCCCGTTCTGACCCTACTGGCGCGCCGGCGCGAGTTTCGCCAGTAGGTCAAGCAGTTGTTCCGGGCCGCGCGCATCGCGTAGTGCGCGATGTCTGCGACATGCACACTCTCCTTGCGCATGAAAACCCTGACGAGGACATCCTGCGCAACATCGTCCCCGTCGCTCTGTGGCACGCGATGCTTGCGAACTACGGCACGAACGCCGCTGCTCAAGGTCATCCAGAGATCGCGATCGGTAGCCAGCGTGGTTTCTTCCATGGCCTTCCTCGCCTCGCCGCGGGCTTCGGGACGAGAGGCCGCGCGAGTCGCGTCCACAAGTAGCCCCACTGCGTATGCCGGCAACGGCAACAAGCGAAAAAATCAACCGACACGGCCTGGTGTGCAGTGCTGCGTAACGCTTTCCACCACACGCCCGTGGGTGTCGCTCGGCACAGGTGCGCACGAGCGCCAGCGAATCCTCGCTGACTCGGCCGCGGTCAGCGCCAACAGATAATCGATCACGACGGCCCGACGACCGGGCGCGAGGAGTCGGGTGCCGCCAACTGCTCGACCGCGAGCTGCAGGCGCGCGAACGGTTCCAGCGGGTCGTTCTTCTGCAGCACGCGCTGCAGCAGTTCGCACGCGGCGCGCGTCTCGTCGTGCCGACCGCGATAGCCGAGTGCGATCACCGGCGGAAAGCGCTCGTCGCGCGCCGCCAGCAGGAACCCGGGTTCCTCGGCGTCAGCGATCGGCACCAGGTCTTCTTGTCGCCCCACCCACAGCACCGGCATGTCGACCCGTTCCTGCACACGCAGCAACCGTGGCGCCCGCACCAGCACGAGGGAAACCTCTTCACGCAGGGCGCGCAGGAGCGGCACGGCGACGAGGTCGAGCACGGCGTGCTCGGTGAACGAGGCGCCGTAGGACGCGCGCTGCACGCGCGTCGGCGTCAGCGGGTCGGTGATGCGCAGCTCCACCGGCACGGTGCGCGCGTCGGTGACGAGCGCGACGCCACGCACCCCGCGGCTCGTGGTCGGCAGCACGTCGAGGAAGCACAGTCGCAGCGGCCCGACACGCTTGACCACGGGCTAGGAGTCCTAGCTACGACCCGCCGACCCCCATATCGGCCGCTCTGCGCGGCACATCGTCGTCGAAGCCTTCGAGGCGCAGCACCGGACCACCGGCATCGAAGCCCGGCTTGGTGGCGCGCCCGATCTCCTCGGCCGCCGCCTGCAAGTCGATGTTCTTGCGCACGCGCGTCTTGTTGTGCTCGCGGAAGCCCGTGCCCGTCGGCACCAAGTGTCCGAGAATCACGTTCTCCTTGAGGCCCACGAGGTTGTCGCGCTTGCCAGCCAGCGCCGCCTCGGTGAGCACCTTGGTGGTCTCTTGGAACGAGGCTGCCGAGATGAACGACTCCGATTGCAGCGATGCCTTGGTGACACCCAAGAGCAGCGGCGAACTGGTCGCCGGCTTCTTCTTCTGGCCGGTCAGTTCCGCATTGGTCCGCCGGAACTTGAACTTGTCGACGACCGCCCCCGGCAAGAAGTCGCTGTCGCCCGGATCCTCGACCTGCACCTTGCGCATCATCTGCGCCACGATGATCTCGATGTGCTTGTCGTCGATCGACACGCCCTGGGCGCGATACACCGACTGGATCTCGCGCAGCAGGTAGTTCTGCACCGCTTCCTCGCCCTGAATGGCGAGGATGTCGTGCGGCACCAAGGGACCGTCGACCAGCGGTTCACCGTGCTTCACATAGTCGCCACGGTGGACGCGCAAGTTCTTGCCCTGCGGCACCAAGTGCTCGCGCTCGACGGCGCCCTCACCCTTGATGATGATGGTGCGCTTGCCGCGCCGCTTGTCACCGATCTCGACGGTGCCGTCGATCTCGGCCAACACCGCCGGGTCCTTCGGCCGCCGCGCCTCGAACAGCTCGGTGACCCGCGGCAGACCGCCGGTGATGTCCTGCGTGCCAAGGATCTCGCGCGCGGTCTTGGCGAGCAACGCACCAGCGCGGATCTCCTGGCCGTCCTGGACCTCGATGTACGCCTTCTCGGGCATCGGATGAATGGCGGCGCGGTTGCCATTCTTGTCCTCGATGATGATCTGCGGGTGCAGCTCACCCTTGTGCTCGATGATCTGCATGCGCGCCACCTTGCGTTCGGCGTCGCGCTCGATGCGGAAGGTTTTGCCTTCGAAGATGTCCTCGTAGCGCACGAGACCCGACACCTCGGCAAGGATCGGATGGTGATGCGGATCCCACGAGCACAGGACCGCTGCCGCCTTGACGTCTTGGCCATCCAGCACGCGCAGGATGGCGCCGAGCGGAATCGAGTAGCGCTCGATCTCGCGGTCCTTCTCGTCGACGATCAAGACGTCGCCGCGGCGCTTGAGCGCCACGAACGCGCCGTCGCCACGATCGACGACCACGAGGTTGGCGTAGCGCACCTTGCCGCCGCGCCGCGTCTTGACCTCGGACTCTTCGACCTTCTTGCTCGCCGTGCCACCAATGTGGAACGTGCGCATGGTCAGCTGCGTGCCCGGCTCACCGATCGACTGCGCCGCGATGATGCCCACCGCCAGACCGGCCTCCACGAGCTGCGCGCGCGACAGATCCATGCCGTAGCACTTGGCGCACACGCCGTGATCGGCCTCGCAGGTGAGCGGCGACCGCAGCTTGATCGCGTCGTGACCGAGGCTCTCGATCTGGCGCGCGATCTCGATGGTGATCACCTGGCCCTCGGCGACGACCACGGTGTCGGTGATGTGGTCGACGATGGTCTGCCGCGACACGCGACCGCGGATCGCGTCGACCAGCGACACCGCCACCTTCTCGCCCTGATACACCGTGCCCTTCACCACGCCGCGCGGCGTCGTGCAGTCATGCATGGTGATGACGACGTTCTGCGCGACGTCCGCCAACTTGCGGGTCAAGTAGCCCGAGTCGGCAGTCTTGAGCGCGGTGTCAGCCAGACCCTTGCGAGCGCCGTGCGTCGACGAGAAGTACTCGAGCACGCGCAAGCCCTCGCGGAAGTTCGCGCGAATCGGCGTCTCGATGATCTTGCCCGACGGCTTGGCCATCAGGCCGCGCATGCCGGCGAGCTGCCGGATCTGTTCGACCGAGCCGCGCGCCTTCGACATGATCATGCAGTAGATCGGGTTGACGTACGGCTTGCCGTCGCGCGTGTCGTTGCGCAGCTCCTTGAGCATGTCCTCGCCGATGCGCTCGCGCGCGTGCGTCCACGCGTCGATGACCTTCAGGTAGCGCTCGCCCTCGGTGATGATGCCGCGGTCGTTGACCGACTGGATCTTCTCCACCTCTTTCTGGGTCTCGGCGATGATCTTGCCCTTGGTCGGCGGCACCAGCATGTCGTCCTTGCCGAACGACAGACCGGCGCGCGTCGCCGACTTGAAACCGATGTCCTTGAGGTCGTCGAGCAACTTCAGCGTCGACTCGCGCCCACAGAGGATGTGGCAGTCGGCGATGATGTTGGCGAGCCCCTTCTTGTCGAGGTCGTAGTTGTAGAACGGCATCCCCTCGGTGAGGACGTCGTTGAAGATCACGCGGCCGGCCGTGGTCTCGACGAGCTTGGTGCCATCCGTGATCACCACATCGGCGCGATTGCGCACTTCGATATCAGCCTCGAAGCGCACCTTCACCCGGGCGTGCAGATGGATCTTGCCGGCCGAGTAGGCCATCCACACCTCGTCTTGCCCGCCGAACACCTTGCCCTCGCCGCGTTCGCCGGGGCGATCGAGCGACAGGAAGTAACAGCCGAGCACGATGTCTTGGTTGGGCGCGATGATCGGGCCGCCGTGCGCCGGCGAGAAGATGTTGTTGATCGACAACATCAAGGTGCTCGCCTCGATCTGGGCTTCGAACGACAGCGGCAAGTGCACCGCCATCTGGTCGCCGTCGAAGTCGGCGTTGAAGCCCGGGCAGACCAGCGGGTGAATGCGGATCGCGTTGCCCTCGACCAGGACTGGCTCGAACGCCTGGATACCCATGCGATGCAGGGTGGGCGCGCGGTTGAGCAGGACCGGGTGATTCTTGATCACCTCCTCCAGGATGTCCCACACCTCGTCGTCCTTGCGCTCGATCATGCGCTTGGCCGACTTGATGGTGTCGGCCATGCCGAGTTCCTTGAGACGGCGGATGATGAACGGCTGGAACAGCTCGAGCGCGATGATCTTGGGCAAGCCGCACTGGTGCAGCTTGAGGTCGGGACCGACCACGATGACTGAGCGCGCCGAGTAGTCGACGCGCTTGCCCAGCAGGTTCTCGCGGAAGCGACCCTGCTTGCCCTTGATCATGTCGGTCAAGGACTTCAGCGGACGGTTGCTGCTGCCGAGCACCGGGCGCCGGCAGCGGCCGTTGTCGAACAGCGCGTCTACCGACTGCTGCAACATCCGCTTCTCGTTGCGGATGATGACCTCGGGAGCGTTGAGGTCGAGCAGCTTCTTCAACCGGTTGTTGCGGTTGATCAGACGGCGATACAGGTCGTTGAGATCGGAGGTCGCGAAGTTCCCCGAGTCGAGGAGCACGAGCGGACGCAGATCCGGCGGGATCACCGGGATCACGTCGAGGATCATCCAGTCCGGCTTGTTGCCGGAGTCGCGCAGCATCTCGACGGTCTTGAGCCGCTTGATGATGTCCTTGATCTTCTGCTTGCTCTCGGTCCCGCGCAGGTCTTCGCGCAAGTGGTCCGACAGCTCGTCGAGGTTCATGTTGCGCAACAGATGGCGCGCCGCCTCGGCGCCCATCGCCGCACTGAAGCTGCTGCCGTACTTCTGCCGCGCCTGCCTGAACTCCTCTTCGGTGAGGAGTTGCATCAACTTCATCGGCGTGTCACCGGTCTCGATGACGACGTAGTCCTGGAAGTAGATCACCTTCTCCAGGCTCGACGTCTTCATGCCTGGATTGACCGCCTGGAGCAGCGTGGCGATGCGCGACGGCATCGCCTTGAAGAACCAGATGTGGGCAACCGGCGCGGCCAGGTTGATGTGCCCCATGCGCTTTCGGCGCACGCGGCTGTGCGTGATCATCACGCCGCACTTGTCGCAGATGATGCCCTTGTGCTTGATGCCCTTGTACTTGCCGCAGGCGCACTCCCAGTCCTTCTCTGGACCGAAGATGCGCTCGCAGAACAGGCCGTCACGCTCCGAGCGATACGTACGGTAGTTGATCGTCTCCGGCTTCTTCACCTCGCCAAACGACCACGACCGGATGTCTTCCGGTGAGGCGAGGCGAATGGTGACCGACGCGTAGTCGTTGATCTTGTCGTAGATCGTCTCGACCATACTTGCTCCGGGCTCTCTGCTAGGGGTATCGCGGGTTAGCTAATGAAACTGGCAGCAGATCTGGCAGCAGATCTGGGACGGGGACGAACGCTCAGCCGATCGCCGCCGACGCTTGGTCGGCGGTCACGCCGCGCTTGTGCAGCTCGATGTTCAGGGCAAGCCCCTTGATCTCGTTGCACAGCACGCCGAAGGACACCGGCGTGCCGGGTTCCAGGATGTTCTCGTTCTTGACCATGGCCTCGTAGATCTTGGTGCGGCCATCGACGTCGTCTGACTTCACGGTCAAGAGTTCTTGTAGGACGTTGGCGGCGCCATACGCCTCGAGTGCCCACACTTCCATCTCGCCAAAGCGCTGGCCGCCAAAGCGGGCCTTGCCACCCAGCGGCTGCTGCGTGATGAGGGAGTAGGGACCGGTGGCGCGCGCGTGCACCTTGTCGTCGACCAGGTGGTGCAGCTTCATCATGTAGAGCGTGCCGACCGTGGTGCGCTGCATGAACGGGTCGCCCGTGCGACCGTCATACAACTGCGACTTACCGTCGGTAGCCACACCAGCGCGTCGCAGCGCGTCTTCGATGTCAGTCTCGGTCGCGCCATCGAACACCGGCGTGACGGCGCGGAAGCCGAGCTTCTTGGCCGCCCAACCGAGGTGGGTCTCCAGGATCTGGCCGACGTTCATACGACTCGGCACGCCGAGCGGATTGAGCACGATGTCGACCGGCGTTCCATCGTCGAGGAACGGCATGTCCTCGATGGGCAAGATCTTGCTGATCACGCCTTTGTTGCCGTGGCGGCCAGCCATCTTGTCACCCACCGAGATGCGGCGCTTCGTGCACACGAAGACCTTGACCATCTCGAGCACGCCGGTCGGCAACTCGTCGCCGCGCGACAGGCGGTTGACCAGCTTGTTCTTGTCGGTCTCGGCGACCTCGATCTTCTCGTTGTAGTCCTGCAAAACGTCGAGCAAGCCCGAACGCTTGGCCTTGTCGGACTCGCCCTCGGCGAGGCCGCGCACGGCGTCGCGCATCTTGCGCAGGTCGAGGATCAACAGGTCGTCGGTGACCGCGAGCGGCTTCTTGTCGCCGTCGAGCACCGCGCTGCCCAAGATGTCCTTGGCCTGCGTCAGCAGCGTCCTGGTCGACGCGCGATACTGCTTCAAGAAGTCGATCTCGGCGTTCTTGATCTCCTGCAGGTTGCGCGCGCGCTCGTTCTCCGTGAGGTTGACCTTGCGGCTGAACTTCTCGGCGGCGATGACGATGCCTTCGACTCCGGTCGGCACCTCGAGCGACGCGTTCTTCACGTCCTCGCCGGCGCGACCGAAGATCGCGTGCAGCAGCTTCTCTTCTGGGGTGAGTTCGCTCTTGCTCTTGGGCGCCACCTTGCCGACCAAGATCTCGCCGGCGCGGACGCGTGTGCCGACGCGCACGATGCCGGTCTCATCCAGGTTGCGCAGCGCGCGCTCGGAGACGTTCGGGATATCGCGGGTGAACTCCTCGCGGCCGAGCTTGGTCTCGCGGATCTCGATCTCGAACTCGTCGATGTGCAGCGACGTGTAGACGTCGTCCTTCGACATGTTCTCGGAGAGCAGGATCGCGTCTTCGTAGTTGTAGCCGTCCCACGGCATGAAGGCGACCGTCACGTTCTTGCCGAGCGCCAGCACGCCGAACTTGGTGGCCGCGCCGTCAGCGAGGACTTGGCCCTTGCTGACCTTCTCGCCCATCTTGATCACCGGCGCCTGGTTGATGCACGTGCGCTCGTTGAGACCCTCGAACTTGCGCAGCCTGTACACCTCGTCGTCGATCACGATCTTGGTCGCGTCGAGCCCCGTGACGGTGCCGGCCTTCTTGGCCTTCACCACCATGCTCGAGTTGTGCGCCACCACCTCCTCCATCCCAGTGCCGACCACCGGGGCTTCGCAGGTGAGCAGCGGCACGGCCTGCCGCTGCATGTTCGAGCCCATCAGCGCACGGTTGGCGTCGTCGTGCTCGAGGAACGGGATCAGGGACGCCGACACGCCGACGATCTGCGCCGGGCTGACGTCCATGAAGACGACGTCTTTGATCTCGACGAGGTGGGGGTCGCCCTTGACGCGCGCGATGACCTTGGTGCCCTCGCCAAGGATGTTGCCCTTGGCATCAAGCTCCGTATCGGCCGGCACCATGATGGCGTGGAACTCTTCGTCGGCGCGCAACCGGATCACTTCGTCCGTCGCCCTGCCGTTCTTCACCACGCGGTACGGCGTCGTGAGGAAACCGTAGTCATCGAGCGACGAGTAGATCGCGAGGCTCGAGATGAGGCCGATGTTGGTGCCTTCCGGCGTCTCGATCGGGCACAGGCGCCCGTAGTGCGAGATGTGCACGTCGCGCACTTCGAAACCAGCGCGCTTGCGATTGAGACCGCCCGGGCCCAACGCCGACAGACGCCGCTCGTGTGTGAGCTGCGACAGCGGGTTGGTTTGGTCGACCACCTGCGACAGCTCGCCGCGGCCGAAGAAGTAGTCGATCGCCGAGGAGAAGGTCTTGCTGTTGATCAAGTTGCGCGGCGTCACCGTCTCGACGTTCTCGAGATTCATGCGCTCTTGCGCGGTGCGACGCAGCTTGAGGAAGCCCTTGCGGAACTCGTCGCCCGCGAGTTCGAGGATCGTGCGCACGCGCCGGTTGCCGAGATGATCGATGTCGTCGATCTCGCCCTCGCCCAAGCGCAACTTCAGGATGTAGCGGATCGCATTGAGGAAGTCCGCGGCCATCAACGTTTGCTCGCCTTCCGCCACCTTCTGCTCGAACTTGCGGTTCAAGCGGAAGCGGCCGACGCGGCCGAGGCGATAGCGGGTCTGGTCGAAGAACTTCTCGTTGAACAGATCCCTGGCCTTCTCGAGCTGCGGCGGGTTGCCGGGCCGCAAGCGGCTGTAGATCTTGAGCAGCGCTTCCTCGTGTGAGCTGGTCACATCCTCACGCAGGGTGTTCAGGATGAGGAAGTCGGTGGGCTCGCGCAGCACCGCGACGCTCTTCAGATCGGTGGCGGCAATCGCGCGCGCCGCCTCTTCGGTGATCTCTTCACCGCTCTTGACGAACGGCTCCTCCGCCTCCGCGGTCGTGATGTCACCGACGGCGTACGTGCCGATCAACGCCTTGGCGAACTTGGCCTCGGGGTCAGACTTCTTCCGCGTGACAGTCTCGACGTCGTAGAACTCACGAATGATGGCAGCGTCGGTCGACAAGGTCGCCGACATCGCGCGCAGCAGAGTCGCCGCCGAGAACTTGCCCGACTGGTCGATACGGACCGCGACGGCTTCCTTCTTGGTGACGTTCAGCTCGATCCAACTGCCACGCTCCGGGATGATCCAGCACGAGTGCAGCTTCTTCTCACCGGCGACGGTCTCGACCGAAAAGTCGATGCCCGGCGAGCGGTGCAACTGACTCACGGTCACGCGCTCGCTGCCGTTGATGATGAACTCGCCGCCGCCGATCATGATCGGGATCTCGCCGAGGTAGATCTCTTCTTCGACGGGCTCCGGCTTGACGAGTCGCACCCGGATCTTGAACGGGTAGCCGAAGGTCATCCGCAGCTTGCGGCATTCGTCCGGCGTGTATCTTGGGCGACCGAGGTCGTAGCTGACATACTCGAGACAAAGACTCTTGTCGTACGAGTAGATCGGGAAGACCTCGCGAAGGATCATCTCCAGACCGACGGGCTTTCGCTTCATCGGGGGGACGGTCGGCTGCAGGAAGTCCTCGTAGGACTTGGTCTGCATTTCGACGAGGTTCGGGATATCAGTGACGGGTCGAAACTGCCCGTAGGTGACCGTCTCCATGCTCTGATTCAGCTTCTCGCTCGGCGCGCGGGGACGACAAGAAGAAGCCGAGCGACGCCCCGCTCGGCTGCCTTGCAAAAAACGATCCGTGAAAGGGTCGCAGAGGGTAGCCGGGCTACACCCCCGAACGCAACGACAAAACGACGAGGGGTCGGTGTGCAACCGGCCCGGGGCGACTTGTCGCTCGGGTTTGCCAACCGGCGCGGGTCAACGGCACGGAAAAAGCCGCAACCAACGCCGGTCACATCTGCCAGTCAAATGTGAGTCAGTGAACCAGTCAGGTTCCCGTCCCGTCCACGCCCACGACCGTGAGCGAAGATGTCCTGAGGCTGCGCCGTTGCCGGCGCGGCCGCAGCGGGAAGCGACTACTTGACTTCGACCTCGGCGCCTGCGTCGGTGAGCTTCTTCTTCACCTCGGCAGCCTCGTCCTTGGTCACACCTTGCTTGACGGCCTTCGGCGCGCCATCGACCAGGTCCTTGGCCTCCTTGAGGCCGAGACCGGTGATCTCGCGCACGACCTTGATCGCGTTGATCTTGTTGGGGCCACCGGCCTTGAGAATGACGTCGAACGACGTCTGCTCTTCGACCTCAGCGGCAGCGGCGGCGGGCGCCGCCGCCATCGCGGCGGGCGCGGCCGCGGAGACGCCCCAGCGGGCTTCCATGGCTTTCACCAACTGCGCGGCCTTGCCGAGCGAGAGACTGTTGAGCTTCGAGAAGATGTCCTCGAGTTCGGGCTCGAGGGTGACGGTTGCATCAGACACGGGAACCTCCGGAGTGGGAATTGATGATTCGATGATGAGCTTGGTGAGGCCGCCCGATTAGGCGGGCGCCCCGTCTACCTTGCCGGCTGCTTCGTTGCCCGATGGGGCTTCGCCCCCAGCCGGGGCTTCCTTGTCGACCTTGGCCTGCAGGCAGCGACCGACGCCGCCGGCAACGCCGTTGAGCGCGACCGCAAGGCTGCGCAGAGGCGCCGACAGGACGCTGGCCAGCATGGTCTGCACGGCGTGACGATCGGGCATGTCGGCGATCGTTGCCGATCGCGCTTTGCCGATGACCTCGCCTTCGATCACGGCGCCGATGACCGACAGCGGCGGCTCCTTGACCTTGAGCTTCTTGTAATGCTCGCGCATCAGCCTCGCCGCCTCGATGGCGCGTTCGCTGGGCGCAAACACGACCCCGCACTTGCCCTTCAAGTTCTTACCCAGGTCGAGTTTGTGCGAGGCAAAGGCGACCTTGGCCAAGCGATTTTTGACCACGCGGTACTTGAAGCCCGCCTTGCGGAACTCGCGGCGGATGTCGTCGGCTTGCGCGACGGACATCTTCTCGAAGCTCACCAGCAGGCAGGAGCCCGCCTTCTTGACTTCGCTCTTCAGCTCGGAAACCAGGAACTCGTTGATGACATTGGCCATGGCTTGTTGCTCCTCAGCTGAGATCCACTTGCACGCTGGGGCTCATGGTCATCGACACGCATACGCGGCGGATGAACGTGCCCTTGGCCTGCGTCGGACGCATGGTTTTGAGATGTTCGACGAAGGCGCGCAGGTTGGTGGCGAGATCGTCGATTGAGAACGAACGCCGCCCAATGGCGGCGTGAATGTTGGCACCGGCGTCGGTGCGGAACTCGATCTTGCCCGCCTTGAACTCGCGCACGGCCTTGGCGACGTCGGGCGTCACCGTGCCCGCCTTGGGCGACGGCATCTTGCCCTGCGGGCCGAGCACCTTACCGAGCTTACCGACGTACTTCATCATGTCGGGCGCGGCGATGGTCATGTCGAAGTCGGTGAAGCCGCCCTCGATCTTGTCAGCCAAGTCCTTGCCGCCGACGAAGTCGGCGCCAGCAGCCTGCGCCTCCTTGGCCTTCTCGCCTTCGGCGAACACCGCGATCTTCACGGTCTTGCCGATGCCCTTGGGGAGACTGACCGAGCCGCGCACGAGCTGCTCGGTCTTCTTGGGGTCGATGCCGATGCGCACCGCCACTTCGACCGACTCCTCGAACTTGACGGCCTGCAGACTCTTCAACAGCCTCAAGCCATCTTCGGGCGTGTAGAGCTTGTTGCGATCGACCTTGGCCAACGCGTCCTTGTAGCGACGGCTTGGCTTCTGCGGCGGACGATTGCTCCGTGCGCGCTTGGTGCCACCGCCAAGCGCCTGCTCTTGTTCGGGGGCTGCAGCCGGCACGCCCGCATGCGCTTCGCCCTCGGGCTGGTCCAGAGGCTGGTCCGGCGCGGCGGCGGGCGTTGCCCGCTTTGCCTTGGCCTCAGACTTACCCGACTCGGACTTCGCCTTCTCTGGTTTCGGCTGGTCGGACTTCGGCTGGTCGGACTTCGGTTGGTCGGACTTCGGTTGGTTGTCAGCCATGGGTCAGCCCTCCACCTTGATGCCAGAAGAACGCGCCGTGCCCTCGACCATGCGCATGGCCGCCTCGACGCTCCCGGCGTTCAGATCGGCCATCTTCATTTCGGCGATCTCACGCACCTGCGCCTTGGTAACGGTGCCAGCTACCTGGCTGCCAGGTGTCGCGGCTGCCGTCGCGATCTTCGCCGCGCGCTTCAACAGCACCGCGGCCGGCGGCGACTTGAGGATGTAGGTGAAAGTGCGGTCTTTGTAGACCGTGATCACCACCGGGATGATGAGCCCGGCCTTGTCGCGCGTCTTGTCGTTGAAGTCCTTGACGAACTGCCCGATGTTCACACCGTGCTGACCCAACGCGGGGCCCACGGGCGGAGCCGGCGTCGCTTGGCCGCCGGGGCACTGTAGTTTGACGATTGCTGTTACTTCTTTTGCCACGTCGATCTCCTAGTGGTCCGGGCGGAGCCGCTGTCTGATAAAGGACAGTTGGGCCCCTCCCACTGCGGGAGACAATCGGCGTTGGGATGGAAACGTTAGATCGCTTCCACCTCCCAATATCCGACGGTCATGGGCGTCGCACGCCCGAAGATGTTCACTGCGACCTCGAGAGTGCCCTTGTCGGGAAACACGTCCTCAACCGTCGCATCCATGTTTTCGAAGGGGCCTTCCTTGATCTTTACGCGGTCGCCCTTCGTGAAGTTGATCGCCATCTTGGGCTGCTCCTTGCTGGAGTCCATGCGACCCAAGACCGACTCGACGTCCTCCACGCGCGCCGGTGACGGCTGGGTGCGGGAGCCGACGAAATCGCCGAAGCCTGGTGTTTCGCGCAGCGCGAACCAGATCTCATCGCTGAGATCCATCTGCACCATGAGGTAGCCCGGGTAGAGCTTCTTGCGCTGGATCTTTTTCTTGCCGCCACGGACCTCGGCTACCGTCTCGACGGGCACGATGATCTGCGCCACCTTCTCTTCGAGGCCGGCCTGCTTGACGCGCAGGAGCATGGCGGTGCGAATCTTGTCTTCGCGACCAACCTGCACGCGCAAGAAGTACCACTCGAGCGCCATGCTCAGCTCCCGACCCCCAACAACCGATTGATGCTCCACGTGAGCACGATGTCAGTTGTGAAGAGGAAGGCCAGCATGACGAGCACGGTGACGGCCACCGCGATCGTGCCGGCCCAGGTCTCCTTGGCGTTGGGCCAAGTGACCTTGCGTAGCTCACCCTCGGTCTCGATCAACATGTCGGCGACGTTGGGCTTGTTCAACCAGCGATAGAGGAAGAACCCAATGGCCGCAAGCACGCCGAGGGCGACGACCTCGCTGAGGCCGAACTTGCCGAGCAGCGGGAACATCGGCAGCCAAGGCTTCTGGCTGATCCAGCCATCGACCACGTTGATCAAACCACCCAGGCAGCCGTAGGCCCCGAGGCCAAACAGCGCCCAGAAGGCGGCCATGCGCGCGAATCGACCTTGGTCTTTCTTGTATGCCATGGCTCGGTGGTTTGTCGTGTGGAGTTGGCAGGCCAGCAAGGACTCGAACCTTGAACCCCCCGATTTGGAATCGGGAGCTCTACCAATTGAGCTACTGACCTATGGGGTCGCCGCACGAAGGGTGCGGCGGGTTGTGGTTCACGCGATGATCTTGGTGACGCGACCGGCGCCCACGGTGCGCCCGCCTTCACGAATAGCGAAGCGTTGGTGCTCGTCCATCGCGATCGGGGTCATCAACTCGACCTCGACCTCGACGTTGTCGCCGGGCATACACATCTCGGCGGCCACCAGATTGGCGGTGCCGGTGACGTCGGTGGTGCGGAAGTAGAACTGCGGCCGGTAGCCGTTGAAGAACGGCGTGTGGCGACCACCCTCCTCCTTGCTCAAGGCATACACCTGCGCCTTGAACTTGGTGTGCGGGGTGATGCTCTTTGGCCAAGCCAACACCATGCCGCGGTGCAGGTCTTCCTTCTTGATGCCGCGCAACAACAGGCCGGCGTTGTCGCCAGCCATGCCTTCCTGCAGCGACTTGTTGAACATCTCGACCCCGGTGACCGTGGTCGACCGCGTGTCCTTGATGCCGACGATCTCGATCGTGTCGCCAACCTTGATCTTGCCGCGCTCGATTCGGCCCGTGCCCACGGTGCCGCGACCCTCGATCGAGAACACGTCTTCGATCGGCATCAGGAACGGCTTGTCCACCTCGCGCGCCGGCGTCGGGATGAAGTCGTCGACCGCTTGCAGCAGATCGAAAATGCACTTGCTGTCCGGGTTGTTCGGCCCGGGCGATGGCGTCATCAGAGCCTTGTAGGAGGCGCCGCGGACGATCGGGGTCGTGTCGCCCGGAAACTCGTACTTGTTCAGCAGGTCGCGGATCTCGACCTCGACCAGCTCGATCAGCTCCGGGTCGTCGACCAGGTCGACCTTGTTGAGGTACACCACGATCGAGGGCACGCCGACCTGGCGAGCCAGGAGGATGTGCTCCTTGGTCTGCGGCATCGGACCATCGTCCGCCGCCACGACCAGGATCGCGCCGTCCATCTGCGCCGCGCCTGTGATCATGTTCTTCACATAGTCGGCATGGCCCGGGCAGTCGACGTGCGCGTAGTGGCGCGCCTTCGACGAGTACTCGACGTGCGCCGAGTGGATCGTGACCACGCGCGTGTCGTCGCGAACCGTGCCACCTTTGGCGATGTCCGCGTACGACTTCGCCTTTGCGAGACCCATGGTCTCCAGCGTGCGGCAAAGGGCCGCAGTCGTCGTAGTCTTACCGTGCGCCACGTGACCGATCGTGCCGACGTTCACGTGGGGCTTGTCTCTTTTGAATTCTTCCTTGGCCATGTGAGTCTGACTCCGTCAGTGCCGCGCGGGCGGTTGGTGCGTTTGAGTTTCTTGGTTGCTTGAGTTGGAGCTGCTGACGGGACTTGAACCCATGACCTCCTCCTTACCAAGGAGGTGCTCTACCAGCTGAGCTACAGCAGCGCGGGGATCGTTGAACAGAAAGAACGTCTGGAGCGGGTAGAGGGAATCGAACCCTCGTGTCCAGCTTGGAAGGCTGGCGCTCTACCATTGAGCTACACCCGCGCATGCTCGCCGATCCTCGTGCGCATCCGGCATTCGAGGCTCGACGACGACAGCGCGATCGAGCCAAGAACTGTGGTGGGCAGAGCAGGATTCGAACCTGCGAAGGCTAAGCCACCAGATTTACAGTCTGGCCCGTTTGGCCGCTTCGGTATCTGCCCAGAACGGACGCGAAAGAAGATCGGCCTCCCGTCGTGGTAGGTCGGCGCTAGCGAGAGCTTCGGAGTTGACGGTGTCGCGTTCGGCCGCTTCACCCAGCCGCGAAGGGCTGAGCTAGCGGCGGGACTTGAACCCGCAACCTCCAGATTACAAATCAGGTGCTCTGCCAGTTGAGCTACGCTAGCGCCGGCAGACCTCGTCGGAAGGAGGGGGGAAGATAGCTAGGGTCCTCGGCCGGTCAAGGTTCGAGCGGTGCCTTTTTTGCATCGCCCGTGGTTCCACCGGTGGGCGCCAAGCTGCCGAGTGCTCGGGCGCGCGTCGCGAGCTCGGCGTGGCGGGCCACGAATTCGTCGACGGTTTCGCCACCGGCCCGGGTCAGCACCGCGTCGGCGACGACCAACGCCACCATCGCCTCGGCGATCACTGCGCAGGCCGACACCGCGCACACGTCGGAGCGCTCGTACGCGGCATCCGCTGGCAGGCCGGTGGCCAGATCGACGCTGGCGAGCGGCCGGCGCAGGGTGGAGATCGGTTTCATCGCCGCGCGCACCACGATCGGCGCACCGTTGGCCATCCCGCCCTCGATGCCGCCGGCTCGGTTGGTCGGGCGGGTGACGCCGGCAGCGCCATCGCCGGACGCCTTGAGGATCGCGTCGTGCACCTGCGAGCCGGGCCGACGGGAAGCGAGGAAACCGATGCCGACCTCCACCCCCTTGATCGCCTGGATCGACATCAAGGCGCCCGCCAGCCGCGCGTCGAGTCGCTCGTGCCACTGCAGGTGGCTGCCGACGCCCGGCAGAACTGCCAGCGCGTGCACCTCCACCACCCCGCCGACCGAGTCGCTGTCGGCGGCGGCAGCCTGCACGCGCGCCAGCATGGCCGCGTCCGCGTCGGCGTCCAGGGTGTAGAGGCGGGTCGCGTCGCGGCGCCGACGCAACGCCACAAGATCGGCCAGATCGTCGTCGCGGGGCAGTTCGGCAGGCAGGTCCGCGGTTTCGACGCTGCGCACGAAGCCGAACACTTGGCAACCAACCTGCGCCAGCAACTGCGCGGCGACCGCGCCGGCGGCGACACGCGCGGCCGTCTCGCGCGCAGAAGCACGTTCCAACGTGCCGCGGATGTCGAGGTCGCCGTAGCGATAGCACCCCGCGAGGTCAGCGTGTCCGGGGCGCGGCCGGGTGAGTTCGGGCATCGACTCGATCGACGCGTCGCGGTTGCGCACCAGCAAAGTGAGCGGCGAACCGATGGTGCGCCCGCGGCGCACGCCCGACAGGACTTCGACGTGGTCGTCCTCGATGCGCTGCCGCCCGCCGCGGCCGGCGCCGCCTTGCCGCCGTTGCAGCTCGCGGTCGATGGCGGCCAGATCGAGCGGCAACCCGCGCGGCAGGCCCTCGAGCACGGCGATCGCGGCTGGGCCGTGCGATTCGCCCGCACTCCGGAACGACAACCGCGACAGCATCTCAGGCATCACACACCCGAGTCTCGCCCTTCGCCAAGCGCGCCTGCGCGCTCGCCGTCGCCGTCGCGCACGCGCGCTGCGCAAACTCGATCACGTCGAATGGCTTGCGCAGCACGCCGCAGACGTGCGGCGAGCGGTGCAGGCGCGCCACCGTCGCGTCGTCGATGAAGCCCGACACGATCAACACTGGCGGCGGCGACGGACATTGCGCCAACGCCTGCACAACGCCTTCCCCGTCGAGGTGCGGCATGTCGAGGTCGCACACCAACAAGTCGATATCGCCGCCCTCGAGCCGCTGCACCGCCGCCCGTCCATCGGGCACGACCTCGGTTCGCGCCCCGTGCATGCGCAGCACGTCGGCGAGCAACACGCTCACGTCGGGATCGTTGTCGGCCACAAGGATGAGGGGCGGCACCTGGGCCATACGGCGATGCTAGCTCGGAGACGCCAACTTACCTACTGCACGCGGAGTGACACGACCGGCATGGCACCGATACGGAGCCGTCCAGTGGGCGGGAAGGCCATCCCATCCACGCGCGCCGACGAGACGACTGCCGCGTCGGTCGTCGCCACGGCACCAAGTCCAAGGACGAGGGCATCACTCGTTGTCAGTCGTCCCCCACTCACGTTGAGCCACTGCGCAAAGATCTGTGCACCGGCGAAGTTGGTCAAGTTCGGCAGCGGCAACTGCACTCGCCCGATTCCAGGGTGCAGCATGCCACGCCCCGGACGCCGCGTGACGAGCGTCGGCAATGACACCAAGGGCATCACGTGCAGGCTGCATCCCGGTGCTCCGAGCGCCGAGAGATCGAGCGGTGGATTGAGGCCCTGCGCGTTCAACATCAGCATGCTCCAAGCGCCGTGCTCCTCGATGACATCCACGATCGCCGTGGCGCCGGGTCGCAGATACCAAGTGGATGCGCTTGCCGTCCGCGACGTCACCCGCACGATGGAACCACAAGCAGTCCCGATGCGGGTGACGGAGCCCTGCACCGGATCGACGTGATAGTCGACCGGCCATCGACTTGCCTGCAGCGCTCGCCCTTCCAGCTCGATGCACAGAACGCCACCTTGGTACGTGACTGGACTCTGGAACGGGATGGTGAACGAGTAGGCTGCACTCCAATTCGGCTCGTCGCGGCGGTTGAGCCGAGGCGAGGCAGGAAACGCGACCTCGCCGTCAAACACTGTGTGCGACGTCGCACCGTGGTTGTCGGCAAACGCGCTCGACGCGTCGGTCGGTGAGCGCGCTCCAGACGACACACGAACCACGAGACGCGCACGACCCGCCGCCAACGCGCTCGTACTCGATCCATCGCGACGAAACGCAACCGCGGTGACCTGGGTGGTTCCAGCCTGCAGGCTGGTCAACTGACTGCTGCCGATCAAAACCTGTTGCCGCGCGTCAAGGTAGGTCCCCGGGAACGGGTCGAGCGGACCGGTCGCGTCCTGACCGGCGAACGCTGCTGGCACGACAACAGCCTGCGCCGGCAGCATCGCGATCAGCAGCAACGTAGACAAGGCGTGGAGTTGCATGGCATGAGGCTCCGATTCAACCACTCGAGAAGATAGGGAAACTGCCGTCAGTAGGGATGGGCTCGCCCTCGTCGGTGACCGTGAGCGTGCTGTTGCCAGCGTCGGCAGGAACTGGGATGTCGAGCTTGCCAGCGGCATCGGCCTGGAACGGCCCGAGCGCGGTGACGTTGCCGCTGGCGTCGGTCACGTAGACATGCCACTCGCCAGCGTGCGGCACCGTGGCCACGGCACCCTGGCCGGCAACTGGTGGATCCGGCTGGATCTCAATCCCGTCGGCGGCGCATGCGCGGCCGAGCATCGTCAATCCCGTGCCTTGGCAAGGCGCTGGACAGGCACATGCAACCACTCCGGAGGCGGCGCAATCTTCGCCGTGCGGAGCAGCATCTGTTTGAGATGCGCATCCGAGTCGGCGGCTGCGGAGAGGGAGTGGTTCAGCAACTTCTCGAAACCCCTCCATGTGCGCTCGTCACCACCCGTCTGCTCGATCACCATCAGGAAGGTGGCGTAGTTCGCGCTGAGAATCGCGATCGGTTGTTCAGCGTAGGTTTGCGCCCAAGACAACTTCGCACGCCAACGGTCGCGAACGACCTCACGCTCAGGTGTGGCGTCGGAGTTCCACCATCGCCCCAGAGCAAACCCCCCGACCCCCGTCGCGACCGCCAACAAACCCAGTCCGACAAACGCCCGCCGCGTGCGCTGCCGGAAGTTGTCGAACGCATCGGCCTTCTTGAATGTTCGGCGCAGAGCGCGCTGCTGACTTGGAAACAGACCTGGTCGCATGAAACCTCCGGAGGCACGACGTGTACCCACGGGCAATCGACTCGTCAATCAGGCTCTGTTGACCCCGTGCGCCAAAGCGCACACCCCGCCCCGCCTCACCCCCGCTCATCCAGCGGCTGCAACCAACTGACGTCCTCGAACGCCAACTCCAAGCGCATCGCCCCCACCTCCACCGACACGACCTCGCGCACGCGGTCGATCTTCTTCACCGTGCAGCGGCGCTTCAACTGCGGCACATACACGACGTCGTCTTTGCGCAAGGCGCCGAGGAACTTCATCCGACGGCGGTGCAGTGACGTGCCCTTGAACAAGGCAACGAGCGCGTCGAGCAGGCCCTTGGCCTTGCCCGACCACGGCTGCGGCGCATTGATGAACTCGCGCAGCGGCGCCTCGAGGATCTGGCGTGCAGCGCGCAGTTCTTCGTCGAGCATCTGCGCCGCCTCTTCTTCGAGCCAGGCGCCGCGCACTTCGGCGTGATTGAGTTTGGTCTGCGCCTTCTGCTGCGTGACCTCGGCCTGCTGCACCAACTCGGTGGTCCGGCGGCGCTCGGCTTCGGCCTGCTGGCGCGCCTCGACCACCTTCTCCACCACCTCTTCCACGGTGCGGGCGCGCGTGCCGAGCACGACGCGCGCCCGCGCGACCAGCTCTTGCGGCATGCCGACCGACGTGGCGATGTCGAGCGCGTGACTCGCGCCGGGCACGCCGACGATCAAGCGATACAGCGGGCGCAGGCTGTCGCGATCGAACGACATCGAGCCGTTCTCGGCGCCCTGCTTTTCGTACGCGAAGTCCTTCAAGCGACCGAGGTGCGTCGTCACCACGGCAAGCGCGCCGCGCGCCGACATCGCTTCGAGCACGGCATAGCCGAGCGCGCCGCCCTCGTCGGGATCGGTGCCGGCGCCCAACTCGTCGAGCAACACCAGCGAGCGCGCGGTCGCCTCGCGCAGGCAGCGCGCGATGCGCTTGACGTGGCCAGAAAACGTCGACAGGTTCTGCGCGATGCCCTGCTCGTCGCCGATGTCGACGAACACGCCGTCGAGGAACGGGATCTGCGTACCGGCCGCAGCGGGGATCGGCACGCCACACAGCGCCATCACCGCCAGCAGGCCGACGGTCTTGAGCGTCACCGTCTTGCCGCCGGTGTTGGGGCCGGTCACCACCAGCAAGCGGTAGGGATCGCCGAGCGTGAGTTCGAGCGGCACGACGTCGGCGCTGCGCTTCTGCCCGAGCAACAACGGGTGGCGCGCGTCGAGCAAACGAATCGGACCGTCCTCTACCACCGGCGCGGCGACGAAACCGTCGTTCAGAATCAGCCGCGCGCACGCGGTGCCGACGTCGAGCGTCACCAACGCTTGGATCGCGTTCTCCACGTCGGCGCGCACCTTGCGCAGGCCGCGCAAGATGTGCGTCAACACGACGCGGATCTCGTGCTGTTCGGCGGCGCGCGCATCCGACAAGCGGTTCGCCGCCTCCACCACCACCGGCGGCTCGATGAACAGCGTCTGCCCCGACGAGCTGCGGTCGTGCAGCACGCCGGGCACGCGGCCGCGATGCTCTTGGCGCACCTGAAACGTCGGCCGACCATTGCGCCACGACGGCTCCGGCGATTGCAGGTAGCGTCGCACGCCCTCGTTGGCGAGGAACACGCGCACCGCGCCGTGCACGTCGTTCTCCGCTGCCTCGATGTCGGCGCGCACCTTGGCGAGCTTGGGCGACGCCGTGCTCAGCACCTCGCCGCGGTCGTCGAGCACCGCGTTCATCTCGTCGGCGATGTCGCCCACGCGCGGAAACGTGAGCGCCAACGCCGACAACGCCGGCGTGCTGCTGGCGTCGCTCAGCCACGCCTTGCAGCGCGCCGTCGCGCGCAGCAGGCGCTTCAGTTCGGCGAGTTCCTTGGTCTCGGGGCTGTGCTCGTTGGCATAGAACGCCGCGAGCCACGACCGCACCTCCACCACGCCCGCAAACGGTGGGTTCTCCCCGCGCCGCGCGCGCGTCGCGAGATCGCTGGCAATGGTCAGCCGCCGATTGGCCTCAGCCGCGTCTTTGCTGGGCGCCAGCGCCTCGACCCCCGTGTGCCCCAACGGCGACGTCAGCCGCGCCCGCAGCAGTTGACGCACGGCGTCGAGTTCGAGGGTTTCGAGGTCGTAGCGGCCGGACACGGGCCGGGGAGCTTAGCGGGGTGACCGCGTGATCGACGGAGTCGACTTGCCACCGACTCAAACCCTGCCTGTTCCCCCGCTAACTGAGACGTGTCGCGCCGAGGCTCACCACCTCTCGCTCAGCCCGAACCTTGACCGCTTCAGCGACGAGGCTATCCAGTTCTTGGGCAACCGACCCACGCCAACCACCGCCTTGTGGGCGCTACCGATTCCCATGGATGTCCATCTCTTGGGCGCGAGCTTCTTTCAACAGGTCTTGGTGACTGACCCCGGCAGCAACGTGGGGCGAGGCACGATCGGCGACTGCCCGTAGAGCGCTCACCTGCGAGAGCCGATACCCGGCGCAGCCTCACCGACGCCGGTCGGTCGCCGCGAACGCTGGGATCACTTCCTCTTCGTCAGTTGCGGCACCATCTAGAAGCCCATCTGATGGAAGTGGGTGTCGGTCGTGAGTGCATGCCGGAGCTTCAGCTCCTGCATCACGAGGAAACTGGTGCAATCGGTGAAGGAGTAGCTCTTGTCGCGATGACGAAAGAACACGACCCGTGCGCGCTCGGCACGTGCCACGCCGATCCACTCCCATCGCAGGCGCGCCGAACCCTCGAGCATCGCGCGCCGCGCTGGTGTGCGCATGTGCCGGATCCGCCGCGTCGGCGCATGCCATCCAGCCGGCCGTGTCGATGAAGAGGGCCTTCATCGAGGGTAGAGCAAATCGTCGTGGCCGGCGGCGCGCCGCCCATCCTTCGAACGGCCGACCGGCTCGGCCTCGTAGAGTGGGTCCTCCGCCAACGTAGTACTGGGAGTGCCAAGATCGTTGACCGGCACGATCTCGAAGGCCGGCCGGCTGCGATAGAGGACCGTGAACCGCGCGCCCTTGCGAACGCGCGCGACGAGCTTGGGCAGGGAGGCACGCAACTCCTTGGCACTGATGGTGATGTTCATCGCAGTTGGCTGGGTTATCTTGAGTTGAACCTCGCGGTGACGTGCGGTCAAGGAGGGCCGCCTCACCCCGCGCCCGGCATCGCCGGCGCATCGAGGCAAACCCACGCACCTGCCAGCGCCGGCACCTTGCGCGTGGTCGCCACTCGCAACCCATGCGGGGCCGTGCGCCGATGCCACAGCGCGGTGCCCGACGCGATCCACAGCTCCGCGCCCAGTCGATCACTGAGGTCGCACAACACACCGAGGCCGAGCCCCATGTTGGTGCGGCCGCCCACGCTGGAGAGTCCCTTCTCGACCGCCAGCTGGATCGCCTCGGCGTCGTCTTGCACGCGCGTCGCCAACACGGGATGGCGCTGCAAGCTAGCGAGAAAACCCACGCCAGCACAAGGCGCCCGACGACCCCTACCAGATCTCCAACCTGGCGACGCTGCTGCCCGAGGCCGAGCTCGACGCCGCGGCGCTACCGCACCTTCGTGCCTTCCTGCGCGCGCTGGCCATCGCACTCGCCGAGGGCGACCCGGCGTTTCAAGAACTCGAGAAGTCGCGGCAACGGAGCGAGACCGGTCGCGCGTTGCTTGGCGGGTGACGCCAACGCACGCGATGCCGTGGTGCGCCGCTTCGAGCCGCGCGTGCGCGACCTCGTGCACCGCGAGCTGCACGACGACTTTCGCAAGCGCCACCGCTGGATGCTGGCGCTCTTCAGCACGCGGGATGTGGTGCAAGACGTGCTCGTCGCGGTGGTGTCGGCGCTGGAAACCGGCGACTTCCCCAGCGAGGACGCGTTCACCGCCTACCTGGCGACCATGGTGAAGAACCGCCTGCTCGACGCCGTGCGTCACCACGAAGCAGACAAGCGCGATGCCCGCCGCCTGGTACGCGACGCGGAAGGTGAGGTCGCCGCGGCGCAGCCCGACGCCCGCGCCAAGCCGCCCGCGTTCGCGGCTCAACTCGCCGAGCAGGCCGCGCTGTTGCACGAGATCCTCGATGCCTTCGAGCCCCGCCGCCGCACGTTGCTCACCATGCGCCTGGTCGACGAAACGACCTATCCCGAGATCGCGCACCAGCTCGGCTACGCGTCGGCCGAGACCGCGCGCCAAGCGTTCGTCGAGGCGCAGGCGCTGTTGCTGGTGAAGCTGCGCGCGCGCGGGGTGCGACCGCCCGGCGAGACGCTGCGTTAGGAGCACACCCACTCGACGGGCCCCCGTCCTTTTGTGCGTCCTGCCCGTTCGATACCGGACCCCGCGGGGTGCTCCTTCAGCAGGACCCGTCAGCGCGGTGGCATGCCAGGGCAGCCTGTGCCTCGGCGTGGTTGCCGCGAACGAATGGAACGAATGTGTCAGACACTTTCGTTCTGGTGGGCTCTGAGGCGAAGCCCCGCTAGACATCCCTCGGAACCGGCGACGAAAACGAGGCCTTCTCGCCGTATCCCGCGCGCTCGCGCTGCGCACACACCTCGATGAAGCGCGCGAATAGGTCCGGCACCAGCGCTGCCATCTGTTCGCGGCGCTGGATGTCGACCGGCGTCGGTAGGGAGCGGTCGAGGTACAGCAGGAACGCGAAGCGGCGCAGGCGTGCTGCCGGCGGCGATGCGGCGTCGACAGCGGTCTTGGCTTCGAGCTGCGCCAGATGGCCATCGAGCCAAGCGTTGTGTGGCGGAACGTCGAGCGCACGTTGCAGCCACGCGTGGGCCAGCAAGAGTTCACCGGCCACCGGCGCAAACTCGCCGGCGCGCAGTTCCTCGTGCAGCTGCCTGAGCGCTGGCATGCGGATGCGCAGCAGGTCGACGTCCGCGGGCGACAGAACGAGCGCGCGCACGTAGCAGGCGTTGGCCTGATCGGCACGCCCGCGCGCAAGGGCCGCGTCGCCGAGGTAGCCCCATAGATCCGCGCGATGCGCGAACTCGCCTTCGAGACTCCTGCGCAAGTGGCGGTCGGCGGCGATGACGTCGCCGAGCACCAGGTCGAGCACGCCACGATGCACGCGCTGCTCGGCATCGAGGAAGGCCGCGCCACGCAAACCCTTGGCCCAGAACCGGGCAATCGTCTGATCGACGAACTCGGCAACGGCGCGACTCAATCGACCTTCGTGCCAGGTTGCGTGCGCCATCAGCAGCGCGCGGGCGAGGCCTTCGGCCGAGCGTCCCGACGGCAGGGCCGACTCCAACAAGGCGACTGCGGCGTCGATGATCTGCACGTTGGGCAGCCCGCGGCTGTGCCCACGCAGGCGGTCGAGCCAACGTCGCGCGCGCGACACGTCGAGGTCACTGAGTGCCGCCAGCGCTTGCGCTTGCAGCTCATGGCCGTCAGGGAACAGCGACAGTTGCCGCGGTACCGGTTGCGCGTGGTGCTCGGTCACGACGCGAGGATCCTCTGCGTCGGGAACGCTTGCAAGGACGTCCACCCAACCGCGACCCCGAACCTTCGGCGCATCGGCAAACAGAGAGTCCACACGGTTCATCCCGCAGATGTGTGCGGCCTTCCCGGACGAAACGCGCCCCATCTCAAAGGCGGTAGGCTGGCTGTGGTAGCGCGCGAACGCGATCGGCGGCAGCGATGGCTGCGGCCACGTCCCTCACCACCATCACCACCGGGCACGCAAGCGCAGCATCGGGCGACGTGGTAACTTGCCATCATGGTGCGTCGTGACGCGACAGACGACTCGAACTCCCTGGAGCCCGGGCAGTCTGGCGCACGTCGTTCTCGATCCGCGGGAGTCAGTCCCGCTCCGGTAAGCGCCGAAGCGCCGGGTAGCAGGCCCCAGGCATCACCGGG
>JANPER010000061.1:0-43346 GCA_031423015.1 Planctomycetota bacterium
CACGGCGCCGACACCGATCGAGGCGCGGGCGGTCGGCATGGGAGCCAGGGACGTCCACCCCGTCGCCGGCTGGAAGACCTCCAGCGCGCGGGTGCGCGTGCAACCGCCGATCGCGACGCCTCCCACCGCGTAGATCGACCCACCGATCGTCGCCGCGCCGAACGCGAACCGGCCGGTAAGCATCGGCGCCCCGGCGGTCCACGCCCCACCCTGGGCGAGCGCACCGGGCGCGAGCGTCAAAGCCAGCGCGGCGCAGACCCAGGCGGCGCACAGACGCGTGCGCGGGTGCCGCGGTTGGTTCTGGCGGGATCTGTGATCGAAGCGATCAGTGGGGACCCCACCTTGCAGAGACGAGGAGGTGGAACGGGGGAGCGCGGTTTGGTGCATGGTTGGTTGCCTTGCCCACCTAATGGGAAGCACCGCGCAACCCGGAGCCAATTGCATGATGGCTTGGCGGCACGGACCGCGCATTCCATCTTGCTGAACGCGACTTGCTGGTCAGCTCGGCGGGCGACCAGGTGACCAGCAGCTCCCTTGCGCTCCGAAGGTGTCTTGACATTGAGTGAGCCGTGCGACTACATTTAGTCTGCGACATCAACGACACTCATGGTCCGCACGCTCGACAACCCGTTCCGTCCTGGCGCTGGACATCGGCCGCCCTACCTCGCCGGCAGGGAGGCGGAGATCCTCGAGTTCCGCCGCCTGATCGCCCAGCACGTGATCTTGGAGAACCTGGTCCTCACGGGCTTGCGCGGGGTTGGCAAGACAGTCCTGCTCGACACGCTGCGGCCGATCGCCACCGAGAACGGTTGGCTCTGGGTCGGTACCGATCTGTCCGAGTCGACCGGCGTGAGCGAAGCGAGCCTCGCGACCCGCATCCTTACCGATCTCGCCAGCGTAACTGCGGCGTTCGTAGTGGCGAACAAGGAGGCAACCATGATCGGGTTTGCGAAACGGCAGCCATCCGTTCGCCACCACATCGACTTCGCAACACTGCGCACGGTCTTCGAGTCGACGCCAGGCTTGACCTCCGACAAGATCAAGCAGGTTCTCGAGGTCGTTTGGCGCTTGGTCCGCGTGCACGGCAAGCGCGGCATCATCTTCGCCTACGACGAAGCGCAGACTCTCGCCGATCGAGCCGAGCAAAGTCAGTACCCGCTGTCGGTCCTGCTCGAGGTCTTTCAATCGATCCAGAAGAAGGAGGTGCCCTTCATGCTGGTGCTCACCGGCCTACCGACGCTCTTCCCCAAGCTGGTCGAAGCACGGACCTTCGCTGAGCGGATGTTCCGCGTGCTGTTCCTCAATCGCCTGACGCCACAAGAGAGCCGGGACGCGATCCTGAAGCCGATCACCGTGGCCCGCTGTCCCGTCACCTTCTCGCCGCGCGCCGTCACTCAGGTGATCGACCTGTCGGGCGGCTACCCCTACTTCATCCAGTACATCTGCCGCGACCTGTTCGAGGCCTACATTCATCAGATCGACACGGGTACGCGCCCGAGCGTGCCGGTGGACGAGATCCTGCGCAAACTCGACTCCGACTTCTTTCAGGGGCGTTGGGCGCGCGCGACGGACCGACAAAGAGAACTGTTGGAAGTGGTGGCGCAACTCGGCGATCCCGACGGCGAGTTCACGGTGCAAGAGATCGTCGAGCGTTCGCGCAAGGCGCTCGAGAAAGGCTTCAGCCCGAGTCATGCCAGTCAGATGCTGGCGTCGCTCAGTGAGAACGGCTTGGTCTACAAGAACCGACACGGCAGGTATTCCCTCGCAGTGCCGCTGCTAGGTCAGTTTATCCGGCGGCAGATTGCACAGCGTGATCCTCGCAGGTAGCGCCGCGCGCCGACGCCCGAAGATCACCTCGCCCTGAGCGGGCCACGAACGCCGCGATGCCGCCGCCGTTTAGTGACCGGCCTCACTTGTCGGAGATGTGCTGGTCCGATGGCTGGAGGCGCTGCCGTCGCTCGCCGGGCATTAGAGTGCGCGGCGACACCTGTATCCGTCTCGGAGGCCCCCCGTGAACCGTCTCGTCTCGCTCTGCATCGCCTGGTCAGTCATCGCATCGCACCCCGTCGCCCAGTCGCTGACACCGTTTGGCACCGGCTGCGGTACCCGCGCCACCCAGCTCGCCGCGTATGGCTCGCCGGCGCCGGGTGGACTCGTCGAGTTTCACCTGACGCAGGCACGTCCCGCGACGGCGCACGCGTTCGTGCTCGGCGCCAGCAACGCGACGTGGGCCGGCGGCAGCTTGCCGTGGCCCTTCCCCGCGCAGCTCGGCTTTGCACCTGCGTGTCAGCTGCTCGCGTCGCCGGACGTGATCGTGCCATGGTTCGCCACGGCAAACGGTCGCGCTGTGCTGTCTGTGCCGGTGCCGGCGGGCATCGCGCCGGGCACGCTCTACGCGCAGGCCCTGGCACTGGCCACGACCGAGCCCGGCTATGCGACGCGCGGGATCGCGGTCGCGATCGGCGTGGGCGCACCGGTGTCGGTCGCGGGCGACGTGCGCGCGCGCGCGACCAACCAGGGGCTCGCGAATGTACGCGTGACCCTGTTCAGCCCCGACCTCGGCGCGTTCTTCGAAACGCGCACCACCGCCAGCGGCGCATTCGCGTGGCCCTCGATCCCGCTCGGCTTCTATCGCTTGGGCGTCGCCGCGCGCGGGTTCGACTACGTCGAAGACGACCTCGTGCTCGGTGCGGGCGGCGCGGTGCGCAGCGTGCTCGTCGACCCCGAGACGCATCCCGGCCGCTTCGCGATCGTCGGCAACACGTTGCCCGAAGTGCTCGACGCCACCGACATCGCGATCCTGCTGCCCGATGGGCGCATGTTCTTCTGCCACGACAGCCTCGACCCGATCACGTTCGATCCGGTGACCGGCGACAAGACGTTGCCCGCGTCGTCGAACCTGGAGCAGGGTTGCATGAACATCACCCTGCTCGAAGACGGCAGCTTGATCATGATCGGCGGTCAGGACACCGGCAACTTCCGCGACGCGACGCGGATGGTGAAGACCTGGTCGGTGGCGAACGGCTGGCGCCGGATCGCCGACCTGCTGCACCCGCGCGGGCGCTGGTATCCCGGCCTCGCACGCCTCGCCGATGGCGATCTGCTGGTGCTCGGCGGCGGCCAGCGTCCCGACGCGTCGCGCACCGACACCTGCGAGATCTTCGACCAACTCACCGGCGTCTGGCGCAACACCGGCTCGGTCAGCCAGCCAGTCGAGTTCCCGCCGTGCGCGCTGCTGCACGACGGCCGCGTGTTGAAGACCTGGGGCGGCTGCGAGCTGTACGACCCGCAGGCCGGGTCGTGGTCGCTGACGGGCCAACAAGTCGCCAGCAACCGCGGCTATCCCGGGCACTCCGACCACAGCCTGGTCGTGCTGACCGACCGGCGCGCGCTGGTCGTGGGGATCCGCGTCGGCCAAGCCGGCGCGCAGGCAGCGATGGCCGAGAGCTACGCGTCGTCGACCGGCGTGTGGACCGCGCACAGCAGCCCATCGCTCAAGCGGGACCAATGCGAAGTCGTGTACCTGCCCGACGGCCACGTGCTGGTCGCTGGCGGCGACGTCGGTGCGCAGGCGACGCAGGAGCCGCAGCTCTTCGGCATCGTCAAGCGCTGCGACCTCTACGACCCGGCGCTCGACCGCTGGCGCCGTGTCGCCGACCTGCTGCTGTTCCGCGAGTACCACGCGGTGACGCTGCTGGTCGCGGACGGTCGCGTGCTCACCACCGGCGGCACCAACATCAAGTTCCGCAACCCGCCTCTGTCGGCCGACATCGAGGCGTACTCGCCGCCCTACCTGTTCCGCGGCGCGCGCCCGCGCATCGACAACCTGAGCGCGACCGTGCTGCAGCGCGGCCAGGCGCTCGCGTTCGACGTGTTCCCCGCGACAAGGCTCACCAAGGCGGTGCTGATCGGCACCGGCGCCCACACCCACTGGGTGGACGCGGGCGTCATGCGCCGGCTCGAACTCGACGTCAGCCAGATCGGCGTGCGCGCCTCGATCGTGCTGCCCACGGATCGCAACGAGCTACCCGTCGGTCACTACCTGCTGTTCGGCATGGTCGACGACATCCCCTCGGTGGGCAAGATCGTGCGCGTGCAGCGTTGAGCGAGGATGTGGCCGGCTGACTCCCTCGGATCCACCGCGTGAGAGCGCGTCGGCTAGGATGGGTGCCATGGCAAGCCGTGAATTCGCGTGCGCCGTGCTGTTCGCCGCCGTCGCGTCGGCGCAGAAGGACGCCTTCATCGCCTATCCGCAGGACACCGTGACCTACTCCACGGATAGTGCCGTGTCTCGCGGCACCAACGTGCCGCTTGGCGCCTTCTTCCTGCACGGCGCGCAGTTCCAAGAGGGGCGTTGGCAGCAGCTCATCCCGAGTCGATACCTGCCGACGACCGCGGGCAACATCGTCGCGGTGTCCGCCGTCTGCGCCGGCTGTTTCACCGCGCCGACCTATCGGCGCCTGCGCATCACCCTGAGCGCGACCACCGCAACCGCATTGAACAACAACTTCGCGCACAACCTGACGGCACCGGTCACGGTGCTCGATGGAGCCCCGATCGTGGGCTGGCAAACGCAGCAATGGGGACAGATCCCCTTCGACGTCCCGTTTGCGTACGACGGCCGCAGCAACCTCGTGGTCGAGTTCCGCAAGGAAGCGGTCCTCGGCAGTTGGTCCTCGCACGCCATGCCCGTGAATCCAGATCGTCCCGATTGGCCGCGCGCCGTCGGGATCGCGGGCGCCATCGGGTCTGGCGCCGCCGACGCGGGCGTCGCCGCGGGGACAGACACGCCGCTGCAGATGCGGCTGCACGTCGACCGCGGTGCCACGCTGACCCTGCGGAGCGACCGTCTCCTCACCGGCTCGCTCAACGTGTTCGCGCTCGGCGGGCACTTCGACATCAGCCTGCGCGCGCTCCCCGCGTCGGTGCAGTGGACGTTCTTGGACGTCGCCTTCGGCGCACGCTACGCAATCACCGGCATCCGCGGGCAGGGCCTGGTGCAGCCCACGTTCCTCCTCCGGCCGCGCGTGGTGCCGGCGTCGGGGGTCGACACCAGCACGTTCGCGATCCCCATCGATCTGAACCTCGTCGGCCTGCGGCTCGCGCTGCAGGCGGTGGTGCTAGAAGGCGGGAGCGGCCAGCCGATGTTCACGAACGGCGCCGACCTGATCGTCAGCTCGAACTGACTCGCCCCGCCGCCACTTCCACTCACTCCACGGCGTTCTCGGACTACCCCGACCACTCCCAGGAGTAGCCCGGCTGAACTCAGTGTCGCCACACGAGGCACATGTCTCGGCGCGGCTCAGTTACCCAGCGTCAGCACCAGACCGTCGCTGTGGCCAAGAGGAAAACCAGCAGCACCCGGATCATCCCAAAACCCCTGCCAACCCACCGCGAGGCCACAGAGGCTTGCGCCGTTGGGAACGTTCATCCGCATCGCACTCGTGTTCCGGGCATCGAACGTCGGCATGGGAATCGCCGCGACCACGGGAAGCACGTACAGCGTGCCGACCGGCGGGAACGGCAGACCGGCTCCCAGTGGAGTGCCAACTTTGACAATCGGAGTCGCGCCGGCAACACCGTTGATCAGGCGCAGCATGTATGCGCGACCCAAAATGGACCGCCGCGCGGGCGCGCCCAGGTCCCACGCGCCTACCCCGTTGGTGCCCAGCTTGCCGACACCATAGAGCCCAGCGCTGGCGCGAACCTGACCCACAGCGGCGCCGAAGATTCGGAACGGAATCGCAACGCCGACGAAGAGTGGCGTGACCGCATTGTTGAGCGCCACCCACGTCGCGACTTGCCGCTGGATCGCATCGCCAGTCTCGTACACCTCGTTCTCCGTGACGGGCGGGACCCACGGGCCAGTGAACCCTGCACTGCCCGCGAACTGCTGCTCTAGGAGTCTGCGTCACGGGAAGGCAATCAGACAAAACGGCAGCCACCAAGTGTCGCATCTCGTGTTTCAGGCCGGCCTCGCGCGATGAGATTCGGTGTTCGGTGATGCACGTTTCGTCCCGTGGCGCGGACTCCTAGCCAGTACACACCAGGCGGCAACGGCGCCCAATTCACCGACACGCGTATCGTCGCAACGGCGCGGCTCGACGAGGCAAGGTCGCCAATGAGGACTCGATAACAAAAGAACGCACCCACCGGCGGCGCGGTGATGAGGTTGGTGACGAGGTCGCCCCTGATCACTGTCGCGCCCGCGACACGAGGGTCGCGGTCCCAAACCTGGGCATAGGCGCCTGTGATCAACGGCGGAACACCGTTGGTCTGATACACGAAGAACTCGAGCGCGGTTACCGTCCAAGTGCCGCACACCGTGAAGTCATCGGCGAGCGAGTTGTTGCCCGTAGGCGGATACTGCGAGCCGAAGCCGTAGACGTTGTGCGGAGGGTGGAACGCTGGCGTGTTGTCCAATGCACTGGCGTCGGCGCCGCCGGCGCCGCCACCTGGATGGGTGACGATCGGCCCGTTGTCGTAGAGCAATGTCTGTGCGCAGACCCCAACGGCCAAGACGAGCTGCGCCGAAAGGAACGATGAAGAGAAGCCAAGACGCATGCGATCCCCGTGGACAGAACTTTGGAGCGGACACGAGCGCGTGTGACACGACGCCGTCCGACGGCTATCCTAGCCTTGGCCGCTACGCGGCATCACCCGAAGTGACGGTGTCGCACGTCTTCTTGAATCGGAGCCGATGGCAAAGTCGTCGGCAGCGAGCTGCCCAGCGAGAACGGTGTACGGCTGTTCGCAAGTAGGGCGAGGAACGTGCGCCGCTGCTCAGTCGAGGTCGTAGATCGGCAGCTTGAGCTTCTTGGCGGCAGCGAGCATGCGCGCGTCGTACGTTGCCAAACGCACGCGCAGGCCGCTCGCTTTCAGTGAATCCATGGAGGCCAGGTGCAACGCATCGAGTGTGCGCACCGGCCCAGGAAACGGCTCCAACGCGCGCGTCAAGGTGTCCGGATCGAGCGCGAGCATGGCCACGCGCCCGAGCAACGCGCGGGCGGCATCGCCATGCGACTTGCTCAACCCGTAGGCATGCACGCCGCGGCTGGCATTCCCGCGCACGCCAGGCGAAGATGCCACGCGATAGGAATTCGGCCATGCAGACAAGACCACGCGGTGTGTGCACGCGCGCACGGTTCGTCACCCTCGTTGCGCCCCTGATTGCGAGCGCGCTCGCGGCGCAGACGCCGTTCGCGGACCTCGCCAAGGCGCATTTGCCTCGCGACGGCGCGCGCAACTTCCGCATTGCGCTCGGCGACGTCGATGGCGATGGGGCGCTCGATGTCATCGCTTCGATCGCCACCGTCCCTGGGTCGATCCGGGTCTACATCCAGAGTGCCTCCACGGTGTTCGCAGAGGCACGGGTGTACCCCGGCTTCTTGAACCCGCAGCCGGTGCTCGCCGACTTCGACGGCGACCGCGACCGCGACGTCTTCGTCGCGGGCTACTCCTCTTCGTCGGCAGGTCTGCTGCTCAACGATGGCCGCGGCAACTTCACGCGGGGTGGACAGATGCCAGCTTCCAGCAACGTCGCGTACATCGCCGCCGCGGGCGACGTCGACCGCGATGGCGATATCGATCTCGTCGTCGGTGGTGGTACGCAGCTCCCGACGCGACTGTGGCTCAACGATGGCCGCGGCGCGTTCACGGAGGCGCCCGCAACGCAGATGCCGGCGATCGTGGCGAACAACACCGCGCTCCTGCTCAGCGACATCGATGCGGATGGCGACCTCGACCTCGTCGTCGGCAACTCCGGCTACGTCTATTCGCACAGCTACATCCCGGTGCCGAACCGGCTGTATCGCAACGACGGGCGCGGCTTCTTCGTCGATGCGTCGGCGCAGCTGCCACCGCCCGTGCAAAGCAATACGACGAGCGCCGTTGCCGCGGCCGACGTCGACGGTGATGGTGACCTCGACTTGGCGATCGCCGACCAGCCGGCGACGCGACTGTGGCTGAACGACGGCACGGGGTCCTTCACCGAGGTCGCGGGTCGCATACCCGCGGGTTCGGGCGCGGCCACGGGTCTGGCGTGGCTCGATCTCGAAGGCGACGGCGACCGCGACCTGCTCTTGTCGGGTGCATCGATCCGCGTCTACGTCAACGATGGCCTCGGCCGGTTCGCCGAGCAGACCCTGGCGCGCGTGCCGGATCCGAGTGGGCAGACGTTTGGCATCGCCGCGGGCGATATCGACCGCGACGGCGATCAAGACGTCGTATTCGCTGTCGAAGGCCAGAACCGTCTGCTGCTCAACGATGGCGTTGGCGTGTTCAGCGAGGGAACCGCGGCGCGGTGGCCTTGGCTCGAAGCCAGGACCTCGGCGATCGGCGATGTGGACGGCGACGGCGACCTCGACGTCGTGCTGGGCAGCAAGACCTGGATCAACGACGGCGCCGGCGGCGTGCTGCGGCGCAACGACGGGCACGGCCGCTTCGCGACGGTCGCTGGCGCGATGCCGCCCGAGGTCGAAGAGATCCACTCGCCGATGGTGCTCGTCGATGTCGACGGCGACGGTGATCGCGACCTGCTCTTCCGCGCGTGGATATCGAGTCCTTACTCGCATCATCCGCGGCTCTACGTCAACGACGGCCGCGGCAACTTCTCGGATGCCACGCCCGGGCGGATCCCGCCGACCGAGGCGCAGGCGTTCGTCGCCGGCGACATCGACGGCGACGGGGATGTCGACGTGATCACGTGCGGCTATCAGGGACAGGAGAAGGTGCTGGTCAACGACGGTCGCGGCGTGTTCACGGAGATGGCCGGCCGGCTGCCAGCGCCCGGCAGCACGTTCATCCACGACCTGAAGCTCGGCGATGTCGATCGCGACGGCGACCTCGACGTCGTGGCGATCCGCGTCGACTACGGATCGTCGGTGCGGCAGATCAGGCTCCTCCTCAACGACGGCACGGGAACGTTCACCGACGCGACGGCGGCGCGCGTGCCGGCGCTGCGAGGCTACTTCCAAGTCGTCGCGCTCGGTGACGTGGACGGTGACCGCGACCTCGATGTCGTCATCGGCTGTTGGGGCTCGCCGTCGTATCCGGGCGAGCGCCATGTCCTGCTGCTGAACACGGGCGCGGGTGCGTTCGTCGAAGGCACGGCGGGGCGCCTGCCGAGCACGCTGGCTGGCACCTACGACGCGGCGTTGGTCGACGTCGACGCGGACGGCGACCTCGACCTGCTAATCGGCGTCGAGAGCGCCTCGATCGACGTGCTCTGGCGCAACGATGGCCGCGGTACGTTCACCGACGCCGGAGCGATCGCACGCGGCTACCTGCTGACCGCCGCGGGGGGATACAGCGTGGCTGACCTGGACGGCGACGGCGACTTGGACCTCGTGCGCTACGACACCACGGGCGGCGGCAGCCGAACCCACTTGCTGGTGAACTTGCACGGGCATGTCCACGCGCCTTGGCTCGCGCGCACGCGGGCGCGCTACCGGGTCGAGTTCTTCTCGCAGCCGGGCTACGGCGCCGCAGCGGTCGCGGTGCCGTTCTTCGCCACGGCGACTGCCCGCATCGTCTTGCCCCCGTTCGGCACGTTTGGTCTCGATCCCGCGGTCACGATCCCGCTGCCGCACGTGTCCATCGCGCAGCCGAGCGGGCGTGGCCAGCTGGAGTGGACGATGCCCGACGATGCGGCGCTGAACGGGTTGGCGATCTTCGTGCAGGCGGCGATCGTGCCGTCGGCCAACCTGAACGACACCCGCTTCACCAACGTCGAGCCCGATCGCGTGCGCCGGCTGTAGTCGGTTCGTTGTGCTTCGCTCGCGCAGGACGCCGCGAGGCACCTGCTACACTCGGTCCGTGGCGTGCCGCCGTTCCAGCCGGCTCCAGCCGAGTTGGTCAACGCGCCGATGCCGTAGCCATGAGCTATCGCCTGGCCTACGACATGACGGATCCGGCCACGGGTCAGACGCACCAGCTCGTGCTCTCGGGGGGGTTGTGGAACGGCGACGTGTTCCTCTACGACTTCTCGGTGGCGCACCATGGTCTCAGCGGTCGCATCGAGTGCGACTGGCGTGAGTCGGGGCCGCGCTTCCATCTCGACCAAGGCGAACACTCACCGGCGGTGCAAGCAGCTCTGAGTCAGGTGGCGCACCTCCTGCGCCCGTTCTTCCGCGGCGCCTTCACCGGCCTCGACGACGAGCAGATGGCGGCGCACTACCCTGGCGAGTACCACGTGAAGTCGGGCTACACCGATCCCGAGCCCAACCCGCTCGAGGCCGAGTTCAAGAGTGCGATCGCCGACTTGGTGGTGCGCACGCTGCGACCGCGCAAGGTGCTCGACGCCGGCTGTGCGGCGGGCCTGCTCGTGCGCGAGTTCCATCGGCGCGGCGTCGAGGCGCACGGGTTCGACCACTGTCCGGACATCGAGCGCATCGCCGTGCCAGAAGTGCGCGCGAGCCTGCGGCGCGGTTCGATCACGGCGATCCCGTTCGGGCCCGAAGACGGCTTCGACACGCTGGTGTGCATCGATGTCTTCGAGCACATTCCCGAAGATCGCGTGCCGCAGATGGTGGCGGAGTTCGAACGCCTCGGCGTGCACCACCTCGCGATTCACATCTCGCACACCGAACTCGAACACTTCGGCCACATCACGCTGCGACCCTTGTCCTGGTGGGACGCGCAGCTGGCGCCGACGTTCCGCCGGGCGCAGACCACGGGCGGCGCACTGCTCGCGCTGCCGTGTCCCTACGACCCGCGCCGGGTGTTGCGCATCTATCAGCGCGTGACCGCCCCGGTCTTGTTGTCGCGCCCGGCCACGATCGATACCGCGGCACGCGTCACCCCGTCGGCAGAACAACTGGGCACGGCGGTACGAACCGCATCGGCACCGCGCTAGCCCGGAGACGCTGGGTCGCGCGGGGGCGTTGACCGGCGGTGCGCGTTCAGCGCGCAGTGACGAAGGCGCGCAACTCGTCCATCTTGGCGTTGGCGTCGGCGCGGCCGTGCTCGATCAGTTCGCGCAGATAACTCTGCTGGAACATCAACAGGCTGAGCAGTTCGTTGTGTCGCGTTTCTTTGGTGCCGAGCCCGCGGGTCATGAAGCGCAGCGTCCAGGGCAGTTCGAGCTCGTGCGCGTTCGCCAACGAACTCAGGTCGACGGTGGGACGCAGGACCATCAGATCGATCGGCCGCAGACCTTCGCGCGAGGCTGGGGGCAACGCCGCAACCAGGCGGTTGATGCGGTCGAGGCGCAGCGCGTCGGCGTCGAATTGATCGAGGAACACCGCGTTGAGGAGCAACCCCGCGACGCGCGCCGGCGGCGGGTAGCCCTCGTCTTCCACCGGCAGGTCGAAGGGGCCGCGATGCCGCGTGGAGATCGCCAAGATGCGGTCGGCACCAAGGTGCACGGCCGGCGACAGGGGCGCGGTGAGCAGGACCCCGCCGTCGCCGCACCACTCGCCGGCGACGCGGATCGCGGGGAACAGGAGCGGCAGCGCGGCGGAAGCCATCACGTGGTCGATGCTGAGGGCGGCGCGCCGCCCGATGCGATCGTCGCGATCCCACGCCGTTTCGTCGCGCGACTCGACCCACGTCGTCGACTTGCCGGTGGTGTAGCTCGACCCGGTGATCGCCACGGCATCGAGTTCGCCGCTCGCCACACTGGCGGCCACGCCGATGAGACGGCCGTTGTCGTCGGCAAAGTGCTGCGCGAGAAAGCGGCCCAGCGGCGCGGTGGCAAGCAAGCTGCGGGGCCGCGGCCCTGACAGACCGCCACCGCCCAAGCGCAACATCCAGCGCATCGCCCGCCACCACACGCGGCGCGCGGCGACCTGAAACACGCGCTCCGGCGTCAGCTCGAGCCACGCCTGTTCGAGGCCTTCGGCGCGCGCCGCAAAGTTGCCCCGGCGCGACCCGAGCGCGACGACGTTGATCGCGCCCGCCGACACGCCGCTCAGCACCGACACGCGCAGATCGGGGATCGCCTCGGCCAAGGCCGCGATCGCGCCAACCTGATATGCGGCCAGCGCGCCACCACCACCCATCATGAGCGCCAGGCGCGGCCGCTCGCCGGTCACATGCATCGCCCGATCATGCGCGACGCGTCCGCACGTCGCCATGCCGCGTCGGGATTGATTCTCTTCGCGACCCTTGCAGCTCAGTCCATGGCAACGTCGGGCAACCCGAGCGACGCCACGATCAGTTCACCGACGTACTCGCGCGCGGCCGGCAACAGCATGCCGACCTTCGGCGCCGCAAACGTCACCGTGCGATGACACCGCGCCGCGATGCCGAGCACCGCCCCGGTATCGGCGTGCAGGCCGCTTGGGATGTCGACGCCGAGCCGAGCCCGCCGCGTGGCGTTGAAGCGCTCGATCCACCGGCGCGCTTCACCGTCGATCGGGCGATCGAGCCCGGTGCCAAACAGCGCGTCGATCCACACGTGCTCGGCATACAGCTGCGGGTCGGGCGACACGCCGAGGGCCACTTCGTGCTGCGCCGCGCGCAAGATCTCGAGCTGCAGCGCCGCGTCCGGCGATCGCACGGAATCAGGCTCACGCAGCAGGAACACCTTCGCGTGGCGACCGAGGTGGCGCGCCGCAGCCAGCCCGTCGCCGCCGTTGCTGCCGGACCCGCACAAGATCACGAAGCGATCGCCGAGACATCGCGCCTCCTCGGCCACCGCGCGCGCCGCGTTCTCCATCAGCAGGATCGACGGCATCTTGAAGCGAGTGACGGCGTCGAGGTCGAGCTGGCGGGCTTGGGCGATCGTGAGGGCGCGCATCCGGGGTGACGATACGCGCGCGGTCCCCTGGGCCTAGCCTGGTTCATGCACCGCGCCCACTCCCTGCACCGCCTGCCGCACGCGCAGCAGCATCTCCAGGTCGGCCACGGGATCGAGCGCGCGCAGCTCACCGGGGCCGCTTTGACGCAGGCCCAGCAGTTCGCCGCTGCCGCGCAGCGCCAGGTCCAGCTCGGCGATCTCGAAGCCGTCGGTGGTGCGGCACAGCGCGCGCGTGCGTTGCGATTCGGCGCCGAGCAGCACGCACAACCCACGCTTGCTGCCACGGCCAACGCGGCCGCGCAGCTGGTGCAACGTCGCCAGGCCGAAGCGCTCGGCCTCGACGATCACCATCAGGGTCGCGCGCGGCACATCGAGCCCGACTTCGAGCACCGTGGTGCCGACCAAGACCGCGAACTCGCCGGCCCGGAACCGGCGCACGGCAGCGTGCCGGTCGGCCACCTGCATGCGCCCGTGCACCAGGCCGCAAGCGAAGCGGCGCGAAAGCGCGGCGTGCATCGCGATCGCGCCGTGCTTCTCGTCTTCCTCGCCGATCGTCGGGCAAACGACGAAAGTGCCTTGGCCGCGCGCGACCCGCCGAGCGATGGCGTGCAGCGCGCGCGCCAAGCTGGCCTTGCCGCGCGCGTGCCGCGCCGGCGCTGGCGGCGTGCGTTGCGGCCGTTGGCGCAACACGGCGACGTCCAGGTCGCCGAACAACGCCAGGGTTAGTGTGCGCGGGATCGGCGTTGCGGTGAGCACCAGCAGGTGCGGGTGCTCGCCCTTGCGCACCAACGCCTGCCGCTGCTCGACCCCGAAGCGATGCTGCTCGTCGATGATCACCAGGCCAAGGCGCGCAAAGCGCGTGCTCGCCGACAACAGCGCGTGCGTGCCGAACACGAGCTGCGCCTGGCCGCCGGCGACCATCGCGTCGGCCGCGGCGCGTTCCTTGCGCCCGAGGCTGCCGGTGAGCAGTGCCACGCCGACGCGGCTGCCTTCGAGCCACTGCCCGACTTTGGCGAAGTGCTGCTCGGCGAGCAACTCGGTCGGCGCCAAGAACGCCACCTGCAACCCCGAGGCGATCGCCGCCAGCGCGCCCCACACCGCCACCGCGGTCTTGCCGGTGCCGACATCGCCTTGCAGCAACAACCCCATCGGCGTGGCGGCGGACAGCGCGGCGCGCACCTGCAGAAGCGCCGCCGCTTGATCCGCAGTCCAGGTCAGCGCGATGCGCGCCTGCAGCCGCGCCTCGAGTTCGGCCGAGAAGCGCACGGGCGGCGCCGTGGCGCGCGCGCGTCGGCGGCGCGCCTGCTCGATCACCGCGAACACGCGCACCGCTTCGCGCAGCGCGAACCCGCGGCGCGCGCGCTCATGCTGCTCGCTGCTCACTGGCTGGTGCATCGCGAGCACCGCCTCGGCCCACGGCATCACGTCGGCCTCGAGACCCGCCGGCAACGATTCGACCGCGCCGGTGCGGAGGTCGGCGTGCGTCAACGCCTGCCGCAGCAGACCGCGCAGGCGGGCCTCGGAGACGCCCTCGATCGGCGCGTAGCGCAGCACCACCGGGCCGACGTTGGCCCTCGCCGGATCGGTGAGTCGACCAGGGCTCAGCACGTAGCGCCGGCCTTGCTTGCGCAGCGTGCCTTCGGCCACGCGGCGCGCGCCCGTGACGAACGCGTTCTTGAGATACGGCTGGTTGAAGTACGCCACTTCCGCAAGGCCGCCGTCGGCGGCCGCCACGCGCACCGTCACCAGCGAGCGTCGTCCCGGAAGAAACCGCCGGCTAGTACCGAGCACTTCACAGTCAAAGCGCACGACGCGCCCGACGAGATCGTCGCGTAACGCGACCGTCGTCTCGACGTCGCGGTGTCGCGTAGGAAAGAACGACAGCAGATCCAGGACCGTGTGCAGACCTGCGGCAGACAGCGCGGCGGCCGTCGTAGGACCGACACCGCGCAGGCGCGCGAGCGGTGCGTCCAGCGCCAGCGACGGTTCGGCAACGTGAGGTGCGAGCGAATCTGCCACAGCGCGAGCGCAATCTAAGGTTTGGGCCGGCGCCAGAAAACCGCTACGGTTTGCCGATCTCATCAGCGATTGGCCAACGACGTGTCTGTTCTATCCAGCGACCAACTCGCATTCCTGCACCGCTTTGGCTTCGACGAACTGCTGTTCGAGCACTGGCAGCGCAGCGTGCGCGAGGGTCGACTCTCGCGCGCGCGCAACGTGGTGCAGGGCGAAGTGCTCGCGCCGGGCTCGGGATCGGTCAAGGAACTGCCCGCCAAGAGCAGCGCGGCGCACGCGGCGTGCGTGAAGCTCGGCATGGCGGCGATCGCGCGCGGCGAGTTCGGCGTCGTGATCCTGAACGGCGGTATGGCCACGCGGTTTGGCGGTGTCGTGAAGGGCGTGGTCGAGGCATTGCCGCGACGCTCGTTCTTGGCGCTGCGCGCCGAGGACATCCAGCGCGCGCAGAAGCAGTGTGGCGGCCGCATGCAGTTGTTCTTGATGAACAGCTTCGCCACCGAGGCGGCGACCAAGGCGCACTTCGCCGAGCACGACAACTTCGGTCTCGCGGCAGACCAGGTACATCACTTCAACCAGTTCGTGTCGGCGCGCCTGCGGCCCGACGGGACCGTACTCGTCGACGCGAAGGGCCAAATCTCACCGTACAGCACGGGACACGGCGACTTTGCGCCGGCGTTGCGCGCGAGCGGCTGCCTAGCGCGCTTCATCGCCCAAGGTGGCCGCGTGCTGTTCGTCGCCAACGTCGACAACCTCGGCGCCTGCGTGAGTCCACTGCTGCTCGGCATGCACCTGGACGCCCAGAAGGAGATGTCCGTGGAAGTCGCGCCGAAGTGGCCCGGCGACGTCGGCGGATCGCCGTACCTGCACGATGGGCGGGTGCAGCTCATCGAGCAGATCCGCTACCCGGATGACTTCGACACCGACATGGTCGACGTGTTCAACACCAACACGTTCCACTTCGACGCCAAGGCCCTCGACCGCGACTTCGACCTCGGCTGGTACTACGTCGAGAAGAAGGTGGCCAACGGTACCGCGGTGCAGATCGAGCGCCTGGTCGGCGAACTCACGCGGCAGCTCGACGCGCAGTTCATCAAGGTCAAGCGTACGGGCAAGGACAATCGCTTCCTGCCGGTGAAGACACCCGACGACCTGCTGGCCGCGCGCGAAGAGATCGCCGAGCTGTATCCGCAAGTCGCGGACTGAGCTTCTCCTGCCGCGGTTCTTCGCGTGGTGCGAAGATTCGGTTGGCGGCAGCGGCAGGAGAAGCGACCCAGAAACAACAGCGTCGGCGGCCCCTTTTGGTCGGCGCTGCGCCGACACAACCCTCGTGGGTTGCGGCCGCCGGCCACGCTGAGAGCCTGCTACCAGCGCAGCTCGCCGTCGCCCACGTGCACGGCGCGGCCGCCCACGCGCACGCGCTTGATGCGGGCGCCGTCGGCTTCGATGAACGCGTCGACCACGCCGGGGCGACCGATCTCGACCCCCTGCTCGATGCGCACCTCGGCAGTCGGCGCCGCGAGCAGCACGCCCTCGTGCACCAGGTAGGAGGCCAAGCAGCCGGCAGCGGACCCGGTGACCGGGTCTTCGCCCGGCGTGACGCGCCCGAACCAGACGTGGCGCGCGCGCACCGCGCAGGTGGGGTCCTCCGTCTCCTGCGTGAAGGCGTAGAACAACTCGGTGCCGGCGCGCTGCGCCAGCTCGGTGCAGGCGCGGAAGTCGGGCGTGAGCTTGCGCAGGGCGCGCAGGTCGCGCACCGGCACGATCAGCCACGGCACGCCGGTATCGACCAAGCGCACCGGCAGGTCGCTCGTGCCCAGATCCTCGGCGGGCAAGCCAACCGCGGCGGCGACCAAGTCGATGTCCTTGAACGCGGGCGCAAACGACGGCATGCGCTGCGTCATCAGCACGTCGCGCACTTGGCCTCCCTCCACCACGATCTCGACGGGCAGCACGCCGACTTCGAGCTGGCCGCGCACCACGTTGACGCCGTCGACCAGGCGGTAGCGTCCGGTCTGCGCCAGCACGAAGTGCGCGCCGACCACCGGGTGGCCGGCGAGCGGCAGCTCGCGGTCGACGGTGAAGATGCGCAAGCGCACCTCTGCCTCAGGTAGCGTCGGCCGCTGACAGAACACGGTCTCCGACAGGTTCATCTCGCGCGCGATGAGTTGCATCGTGCGCGGATCGACTTGATCGGCGGCGGGAAACACCGCCAGCGGATTGCCGCCAAAGGGCCGATCGGTGAAGACGTCGACACGGTGATAGCGCAGGGTATTCATCGGCAGCGAGCCAGCGTAGCGCAGCGGTCGGCGGTGCGATGCGCGTCATGCACCAGATCGGTGGCCGCAGCGATCGTCGTGACCACGCGCGCGCCACAACGCGCGAGCAGGTCGAGGCCGACGTCGCGTTCGGCCGACGTCTGATGCAAGAGCATCTCTCCCCTGCTCTTCGACCGATCGTCAGCATCGACCGGAGCCGAGCCTGACCTTACAACCTCGACATGGTGCAACGCTTCGTCCCCGCCCAGTTCCAGGCTGCCCTGCCGCAGGGCCACTTCATCAAGACCGACAAGCCCTCGGATGAAGCGGTACCGATGGAAGTCGTGGTGGTCGGCGGCGGTCCGGCCGGGCTGGCCCTCGCCCTCGAACTCAAGCGCCTGGCCAAGGCCGACGGCAAAGACGTGGAGGTCGCGGTGTTGGAGAAGGCTGCCGAACTCGGGCAGCACAGCCTGTCGGGTTCGGTGGTGAATCCGCTGCCGTTCCGCGAGCTGTTCCCCGAGCTGAAAGACGCCGACTTTCCCTTCCGCAAGCGGGTCGAGAGCGAACGCGTGCTGATGCTGACGGCGAACAGGGCGTGGCGGATTCCGACCCCGCCCCCGATGCACAACGCCGGCAACTATGTGGCGTCGCTGTGCGAGATCGTGCGGTGGCTCGGCACGAAGGCTGAGGCGGCAGGCGTGAACCTGTTCGCGGGCTACCCGGTCGACTCGTTACTCGTCGAAGGCGAGCGCGTGGTCGGCGTGCGCACGACGCCCGCCGGACAAAAGCGCGACGGCTCGCCGGGCGGCAACTACAGCCCCCCCACCGATCTGACCGGCCAGGTCGTGGCGCTGTGCGACGGCACGCGCAGCCCGTTGGCACAGGCGTGGCTGGCTTGGCAGAAGGTGGCGAGCCCCAACCCGCAGATCTACGCGCTCGGCGTGAAAGAGATCTGGGAGACCAAGAAGCCGCTCGAAGACGTCGTGCACTCGTTGGGCTGGCCGCTCAACAGAAAGCAGTTCGGCGGCAGCTTCATGTATCCGCTGGAGCCCAACCTGGTGGCCGTGGGGCTGGTGGTCGGCATGGACTGGAACGACAACCAGACCGACGTGCACGAGTTGCTGCAGCGCATGAAGCTGCACCCGTTCTTCAAGCCCTACTTCGAGGGCGGCGAGATGCTCGAGTGGGGCGCCAAGACGATCCCCGAGGGAGGGTTCTACGCGCTGCCCGAGCGGCGCGTCGGCGATGGGCTGGTGATCTGCGGCGACGCTGCCGGCCTCGTCGAGGTCGCGTCACTGAAGGGCATTCACTACGCGATGAAGAGCGGCATCGAGGCGGCGCGCGCGATCTGGAAGGGACTCAGGCAAGAGGACACGTCGCGCGCGGCGCTGGCCAGCTACGACGACGCCGTGAACAAGAGCTACGTCGTCAAAGACATGCGCCAGCGGCGCAACATGCGGCTGGCGTTCAAGAGCGGGTTCTACCTCGGCGGCGTCAAGGCGGGCCTGATGACGATCACCGGCGGCGCGTTCCCAGGCGGCCAGATCCACACCGAGGAAGACGCGCAGGAAGGGCGCGACGTCGTGCCGCGCACCCCGTTCACGCCCGACGGCAAGATCACGTTCTCCAAGGTCGACGCGGTCTACAAGTCGGGCAATGCGACCCGCGATGACATTCCCTCGCACTTGACGGTCGGCAAGGACGTACCCGGACACGTCGCCGACCTGTTGGTGTCGATGTGCCCCGCCGCGGTGTACGAGCGGCAGGGCGACAAGCTCGTGGTCAACGCGCCCAACTGCATCGACTGCAAAGCGACCGACGTGATTGGACCGAGGTGGCAACCGCGCGAAGGTGGCAGCGGGCCGCGCTACAAGCGGATGTGACCCGACTCAGCCGATCGCTTCGGTGATCGCGCGCGCCACGAAGATAGGCGCCATGCGCTTGCGCCACAGGGCCTCGTGGTCGGTGTTGTCCATCGCGCGCGTTGGCTTGTAGGCGGTCTGCGCCGCGGCCTCGATCAGTTCCTTGGTCGGCCGCTGCCCGACCAACATCTTCTCGGCCTCGACAGCCGCCATCGGATGCGAGCCAGCGCCGCCGATGCGGATCGACGCGTGCCGCACGACATCGCCGTCCAGCCGCAGGCACACGCCCACCCCCAGCACCGGGAAGTCGAAGGTGCCGCGCCGCCGGAGCTTCTTGTAGCTCGCGCGCCAACCGTCGCTCGGCGGCAGGTGCACTTGCGTCAGCAACTCGTCGGGCTGCTTGGTCAGGTAGTCGATGCCGTCGTCCCGGTACAGATCGCTCAGCTTGACGCGACGTTCGCCACCCTGGCCCACCAGCGTCGCCTCGGCGCCCAGCGCCACGAGCAACGGCACCGTGTCCGAACTCTGCACGGCCCAGCAGCGCGAGCTGCTCGGCGCCACCCAACAGATCGCGCCATCGCACTTCATGCAGAAGTTGATCGCCTGCCGCCACTCGTGCGTCTGGTCGTAGTAGTTGCACCGGGTATCGAGCAGCAGGTTGCCACCGAGCGTGCCCATGTTGCGCAACAGCGGCGTCGACACCAGACTCGCCGCGGTCGCGACGGCGCCGTAGTGCGCGCGCACTACCGGGCTGTCCTCGATCTCGCGCAGCGTCACCATCGCGCCCACCGTCATCCCGTGCGCTGGATCCCCAGTGACTCGATGCAACTCATCGAGCCGTGACAGCGCGATCACATGCGGCGGCCGTTGCTGCCGGCGCTTCATGTTCGGATAGAGGTCGGTGCCACCCGCGACGAAGCTGGCGTCTTTGCCATGCGCCGCCTTGATCGCCACCGCGTCGGCGATCGTCTTGGGTTGGTGGTAGGAGAACTTCGGGAGCCTGAGCATCGGAGAGCGCCGCAGTGTAAGGGCTCGCGCAGGAACAGATTGGCCAATTGGGCGAGTCCGCGGCGTTCAGGGCAAGGCGCGCGCCGCAGTCGTATTCCAGGGGCTACGTCGAGGACGCGCAACGCCGCCATGGACGGCGCGGGCCGGCCAAGTGGAAATCTGTTTCTGCGCGCGCCCTAAGGGCGAGGAAGTTCCCACTCACTCATCAGGCCGCAGTTCCAGACCCTCTACCGCTTCTCGATCGGTGCCCGCGGCAGCGTTGGATCCGGCCGCACGTTCAGGTAAATGGCCACCCCCATCCCGCCGATGAACAGCGCCATCACCAACACCAGGATCCAGCCCGGAAAGCGCTTGCGTTCGTCGTTCATGTGCGGATGCCACTGTAGGAGACCAAGCCGAGCGCGCCAAAGACGATCGCCGGCGTCCACGCCGCCACCACCGGGTTGATGAACTGTTGTAATCCCAGACTTCGGCAGGTGAGGTCGACCACCAGGTACCCGACGCAGATGAAGAACGCGATGATCACGCGTCCGATTCGGCTGCCGCGCTCGAACTGCACCGCGAGAGTCAGCGTCAGCAGCACCAGGATCAGACACGCCAGCGGCGTCGCAAAGTGCAGGTGGTAGGCGAGGACCAGGTCCTGGCGCCCTGGTCGCAGTTCGCGCAGCTCGCGCAACTCGGTGAACGACAGCATCTGCACGAACTCGAACTTGGCGCCCCGGCTGAGGCGCAGCACCACGTCGGGCGTGACGCCGCGCAGCGACAACTCGCGCAGGGGAACGATGCGGTTGCCGGTGGTGCGCGTGCCCTCGGTCAGCACCCAAAGGCCCCGCGTGTCGTCCCACGTCGCCTGCTTGGCGATGACCACCGCGAAGCCAGTCTCGAGCGTTTCGAGCACGGTGAGGCCTGAGATCGTGCGCTCACTGGCTTGGTAGCGAGCGCAACGCATCACTGGGTCGCCGGGGTCGCTGCCACTGACCAACACGTTCTTGCTCGCGTCGCCGATGGTGTCGTTCGTCAGCATGTCGCGCAGAGTGTGGTAGCGCTCGCTCACCAGCGTTCCGCCCCACTGCCACACGCCCGCCATCCCCAACCCAGACAGCGCCGCCACGACCACGACGGGTCGCAGCACGCGGAACATGCTGCGGCCGGAGAACAACATGGGCACCAGCTCGTTCGCCGTGGTGAGCTTGGTGACGCCGAACATGCAGGCGATCACCGTGACGTAGGGCGCCAGCATCAAGTACATCACCGGCAGCGAGCACACGTAGAACTCGCACAGGAGCTGCGATAGACCCCAGGTGTCGATCTTCAGAACCTCGTGCGCTTGGCGCGCATACTTGCCAAGGCTGGCCAACAGGTCAAACAGCACCGAGATGACGAAGAACGTCGCGCCGGTGGCGAAGTAGGCCTCCAGCACCGCGGCACCGACGTAGCGATCCATGCGACTGAGCATCGGCAGCTCACCAACGGCGCGGCGACCGCGTGCCCGCGGCAGCCTTGTTGCCGAGGCCTGCGGCGTCGCCCTGTTGTGGCGAATTGAGCATCATGGCAAATAGACGACTGTTGTAGATTGAAGGCGTGCCATGAGCTTCACGGCTCGTGCAGCACATAGAACGATGTCGCCAGCACCGCCGCCCAAACACCGCGACCGCGCCTGCCCGGACATTGTGACGGTGAACGGCGACAGTTGCACGGCATCGGTGGACGCTCGTTTCGTCGATCGACTGCGACCGTTGCTCGCGGCCGGAGCGCCGGACCAGTGGCCGACCTTCAGCGAAGTCAAGCGCTCGACCGTGCGCCGCGTCCTGCGAGGCTCGGTCGGCGACCTCGATGTGCACGTGAAGCTCTACCGAACGGCGCGGTGGACCGATCGGGCGCGCGACCTCCTGCAGGGCGCCCGGGCGCGCGTCGAGTTCGAGAACCTGCGCAGCGCGCGCGCGCGCGACTTGGCAACGGCGGAGCCCATCGCGTTTGGGATCGCCAAGGACGCCGACGCGCGCAGCTTCTTGGTGACGCGCACGATCCCGCACGCCGAAGGCTTGCCGCGGCACGCGTTGCCCCCGGCGCAAGCGGCGGCGGTAGGTCAGCTCCTGCGCCGCGTGCATGACGCCGGCCTGCTCGCCTTCGACCTGCACCCCGAAAACGTGTTGGTCGACGCCGACCAGAAACTGTGGCTCGTCGATCTCACCAGCGCGCGGTTCGGGGCGGCGCTGGCCATACACGAACGCGCTCGCGGCCTCGCCTTCTTCTTGTTGGAGCTGGACGGCGGCCCGGCACACAGCGCGGCGTTGCCGTTGCTCGATGCGTACGGCGCCTCGCCGGCCCTGCGCACGGCAACGGCCAAGGCGTGGCGACGGCTGCGGCAACGCGCCCTTGCGGCTTTCGGCCGGCGCGCCACGCGCGCCTGCAAGCACACCGCGGTCGACGCGCCGATGCGGAAGATCCAGACGTTCCGCCACCTGCCGGCCGGGGCCCTTGCCGACGGTGCCGTGCAGCGCGAGAGCGAGCTCAGTCAACACGCACCTCTCAAGTCGGGGCGCCGAGGCGCGGTGTGGATCCTCGACGACATGGTCGCCAAGCAGCGCAACCACGCCGCCGCACGCCGGCTCTTCACGGCCGCCTATTGGCTGACCTTCGCCGGCATCCCCTGCGCACAGCCGCTGGCGCTGGTCGAGCGACCCGACACCAGCGTGGTCTTGGTCGAGCGTATCCCGGGACTCGACCTGGCGGCTCGCGCCGCACGCCACGATCTGTCCGCCGCCGCCGCCATCGCGGCCGCCGCCCGCTTGGGCACCGCAGTGGGCCGCCTGCACGCACACGGCCTACGCAACCGCGACCTCAAGCTGGAGAACCTGATGCTGCATCCGTCGAGCGGCGAGGTGGTGATGGTCGATCTGGACGGCGTGCGCCACAAGTCACCGACCGATCGCCGCGGACAGGCCAACGACCTCGGGCGCCTGCTCGCTTCGTTCCGCACCGCCGGCTCGCCTGGCACAGTGGCATGTCTGCGCGCTTTCTTGCGCGGCTATACTCGCGCGCGACAGTGTCAGGGACATCGCAGCAAGATCGATCGGCCGATGCGACGACGTATCGAGGCACGCGCGTCAGGGTTGGCAAAACCCCTGAGACCGGCCCCTTCCTGAGGCGACTGCGCCGGCGCCTGCGCGCGCCCCGGCGCTACGTGTACGCCGGCCTCGCACGCGCCGCGACCCAGGGATTGATGCGCCTGCCATTCTCGTGGCTCCGGGGATTCTGTCGCCTGGCGATTGGGCGGACCGCGCGACGCCTGCACGGTCGCTCGGCCGAACAGAACCTCATCACCGCGTTCGGCAGCACGATGTCGCCCACGGAACGCCGCCGCACGTTGGACTCGATGTTCAGGAACCTGGGTGACATCGCCGCGGAAACGCTCGCCGCCAGGCACCGCGGCAAGACCTTCGTGCGCGGCCGCTTCGTCGAGTGCGCCGCGATCGAGACGGTGCGTGCGCTGCAAGAGCAGCCCACCGGCGGCACCATCACGCTCACCGGCCACGTCGGCAACTGGGAGCTGCTCGCACAGCTCGTGCACATCGCGGGCGCGCGGCCGCTCTCGATCGTGGCCAAGCGGCTCCCCAGCCCGCGCCTCAACCGACTGGTCGAGGACATCCGCGGGGTGTTCGGCGTCACCACGCTGTACGGCGACTCCGGCGTCACCGCGCTCGCGCGCGTGCTCGCCCGCGGCGACACGCTCGGCATCGTGCCCGATCAAGACATCGAGCGAGTCGGCGGCGTCTTCATCGACTTCCTCGGGCGCCCCGCCTACACGCCGATCGGGCCAGCGCGCTTGTCGCTCGCCACCGATTCACCGATCGTCGTGCTGCTCAGCAAGCGCGTTGGCGATCGCCTCGAGCTGATCGTCAACGACCCCATCGAACCAGATCGACGGGCGCCGCGCGAAGAGGAGATCGTGCGCCTCACGCGCGCTTGGAGCCAGCAGGTCGAGACCTTCATCAAGAACCACCCGGAGCAATGGGTGTGGCTGCACGACCGATGGCAAACCACGCCCGAAGACGTCGCGGCGCGCATGGCCAGCTGAGTCGGGGCGAAGCGAGCGGCCTCATTCGTTCCCGACATTCCGTAGCACCGGCTCGCGGCGTTGGCCGGGCTGTGCGCGTATCCTGGCGCCATGATTTCCATCACCGCAACATACGACGGCGACCTCCGTTGCACTGCCAAACACGGGCCGTCCGGCAACACGTTGTTCACCGACGCGCCGGTCGACAACCACGGCAAGGGCCAGTCGTTCTCGCCGACCGACTTGGTGGCCACCGCGCTCGCCACCTGCACGATGACCCTCATGGGCATCGTCGCCAAGCGCGAGGGCCTCGACCTCACGGAAATGCACGTGCACGTCGAGAAGCACATGGTGACGGAGCCCGTGCGTCGCATCGGCCGCCTGCCCGTGAAGATCACCGTGCGCGGTAAGCCCACGCCCGAGCAACGCAAGAAGCTGGAGGCCAGCGCCAAGACTTGCCCGGTGCACAAGAGCCTGCACCCAGACATCGACGCGCCGATCGAGTTCGTGTATCCGGACCTGTGACCTCGCGCTCGCGGACATGAGAGCAGCGCGCCGCGACGCCTACCCGCCCTGCAACTGCACGAGCACGCGTTGCACGTCGATCGCGCGGGGCGCCTCGAGCACCGCTTCGGCGATGCGCACGCATTCCGGCTGCGTGAAGCGCCGCAGCGTCTTCAGCATCTGCGTCAGGCGCGCGGGAGCGATCGAGAACTGCTTGATGCCAATCCCGATGTAGAACGGCACGCGCACGGGATCCGCCGCCGACTCGCCAAACAGGATCAGTTCTTTCTTGCGGCGGCGAGCTTCCTTGGCCATGCGCGCCAACACCTCGAACACCGCCGGATGCATCGAGTGGAAGTAGTCGCGGACGTCGGCGCTATCGCGGTCGGCGGCCAGCAGGTAGGCCTGCAGGTCGTCGAGGGCCACCATCACGAAGTCTGACTCGGCGAGGAACGCGCTGAGCACGAACGCGGCGGCGGGCACTTCGATGAGCGGCGCGATGCGCAAGACATCGGCACACGGCACGCTCTTCTTGCGCAGCGCCAGGCGCTCTTCGAGGATCGCGGCCTTCACGCGCTGCAGGTCGCTCACCGCGGTCACGAACGGCACCAGCACGCCGACGTTCGTACGGCCAGCGGCCGCCCGCAGGATCGCACGCACTTGCAGGCGCAGGATAGACCCGTCTTGCAGCAGCCGGCGAACGCCGCGCACCCCGAGCGCGGGGTTGCGCTCGATGCGCGGCGACTCGCCGCCAACCTGCACGCGCGTACTGATGTCGAGCAGCCGGAAGTTGACCGGCGACTCGTTGGGCCGCTGCACGACCTGCCGGTAGTGGTGCTCCAGCGCATCCTCGGTCGGCAGCGTCTTGTCGGCCAGGAACAGCAGCTCGGTGCGATACAGCCCGACGCCCTGCATACCGAAGCCATGCGCCAGGTCGACCTCGCCCAGGTTGCCGCACGAGCCAAACACCGCCACTCGATGCCCATCGCGCGTGCTGTGCTCGACCTTCTCGGGCGGCGCCGCGCGCGTCGCCTTGAAACGCTCGGCGGTCGCTTCGTACTCCACCCGCACGCGATCGTCGGGGTTGACGCGCACTTCGCCGGCGCTGCCATCGACCACCAAGAAGTCGCCGTCGCGGATCTTGCTCGGCAGGTCGCGGATGCCGGTGACGGTGGGAATGCCCATCGAGCGTGCCAGGATCGCGGCGTGCGACGTGATGCCGCCCTGCTCGGCGACGATGCCCTCGACGCGTTCGTTGTCGAGGTTGAACATGTCGGTCGTCGACAGCGTGCGCACCACCAACACGTATCGCCCACTCGGACGCGGAATCGCTTCGACCTTGGGATCGCTCTCGTCGAGGTTGCGCATCAAGCGCGTCGCAACGTCGCGGAAGTCGCTGGCTCGCTGCCGCAAGTTTTCGCTCTCGGCGAGTTGCAAGATGCGCTCGTAGTCGGCGACCACGCGCTGAATCGACGGGCGCAGCCCGAGGCGTTCACCCATCACCAACTTCTCGATGGCGTTGATGAACATCGGATCCTGCAGATAGGCGATGTGCGTGTCGAAGATGCGCAACTCAGCGCTGCCGAGATCGCCTTGGTGCTTGGCTTTCACCTCGTGCAACTGCACCCGACTCTTGTCGAGCGCGGCGCGCAAGCGATTCAGCTCGGTCTCCACCTGATCGCTGGCGATGCGCGGCGCCGCGGCGCGTTCGCCGAAACCCCGGAGCACGACGCGGCCGAGCGCGACGCCACTCGCCACGGCTTCGCCCTGGTAAGACTTCATGCCACCGCCCATCGACGGTGCAACGCGAACAGGGGGTGACAGTCGTTTGTCAGCCGGCGCAAGTGCATGGGCTGCAAGAGCCGCGGATGCTCGAGACGCGCGCGAAATTTACGACAGTTGTAATTCGCCATGACGTTCACTTCGCCACTACCCAGCGGCTCTGGAAGCCCCAGCAGTAAAGCGGCCTTGGGCCTTTCTGGTCGGCGCTGCGCCGACATGCAATCCGTTGCGGCCCAAGGCCGCGATGGGTGGGAGAAGGTCTCGTAGAGGCGCGAACAAGAAACGGCGCGAACAAGAAGCCACGACGAGGCGCTCAGGTCACCAAAGGAGGCTGGGAATCCGCGGCGGTGTCACCCCCGAGCCGGCGCAGGACGTCCCAACTGAAGATGCCGGTGTGGTGGCCGTCGGAAAACGTGAAATTGAGCGCGTAGCGGCCCACCAGCTCGACCGCCATCACGGTGAGGAAGGGCGACACCTTGGCGGCCTCCAGCAGCGGGCGGCCATTCCATTCGTCGATGCAACCGGCGCATGGGCACGCCAGGCGCAGCTGCCGCGCCCGGTAGTCGCAGGTTTGCCCATCGTCCCATTTGATGCGCAAGTGGTCAGGACCCAGGTGATCGACGGCGACAGGCTTCACGCGGACGCATCTTGGCGCCTCGATCGACCCGCGTCCACGACGGTGACCAACCGTCCAGCGATGCGCGACTTCGCAAGATTCTCTTGTCGCCACCGGCCCACGGCACGAAAACACCCGCGATGTTGCTCGGATCCGTGGTGCTGGCCGGTGGACGTAGCCGTCGCATGGGACAGCCCAAAGAGAGTTTGCCCCTCGCCGGCAGCACTCTGCTCGGGCTGGCCGTCGAGCGCCTCTTGCTCACGACCCATCCGGTGTTCGTGCTGGCTCGCGACCCGCAGCAGGAGCTGCCGCCGCTGCCGGTCGAGTGCGAAATCGCCTACGACGACGATCCGGGCGCTGGTCCGCTGCGGGCTTTGCGCACGGCACTGCGGCTGCAGACTGGGCACTGCGACGCGGTGCTGGTCACCGGCTGCGACTACCCGTTCTTCGACGAAAACGTGATTGGTTGGCTGGCGGCTCAGCTGGGCAGCCACGACGCGGTCGTGCCGCAGGCCGGCGGCCGTCTGCAACCCCTGTGCGCGATCTACCGCACTACGCTGCTGCCGCGAGTCGACGCCCTGGTCAAGGACGGCGTCGACACCATCCGCACCGTGGCCGAGGAGCCGAACGTGCGCATTCTCGACGAGGCCGCCCTGCGCGCCTTCGATCCGGCCCTCCGTTTCCTGCGCAACGTCAACGACCCGGCCGCATACGAGGCCGCCATCGCCGAGCTTGGGAAGTAGGATCCGACCATGACCGCCGCGGTCGCCGACTCCTCGTTCCTCACCCACCTCGCGCAAGAGGCGCTGGCCGGCAATGTGCTGACGCCGGCCCAAGGCCTCGCGCTGTACCGCGGCCTCGATCTGGCCTCGCTCGGCTTGGTGGCCGACGCGATTCGGCAGCGGCTGAATCCTGGCGACCACGTCACCTACATCGTCGATCGCAACCTCAACCCTACGAACGTCTGCGTCACCGACTGCGGCTTCTGCGCCTTCTACCGCTCGCCCGGCGACGCCGAGGCCTACGTGCTGCCGCGCGAAGTCATCTATCGCAAGATCGAAGAACTGCTGGCGCACGAGGGCACGCAGCTGCTGCTGCAAGGCGGCCATCACCCGACGCTGAAGACGGTGTGGTTCGCGCAGCTGTTCGCTGACATCAAGCGGCGCTATCCGACGATCTGGATCCACGGCATGAGCCCACCCGAGATCACCCACCTGAGCAAGCTGGAGAAGCGTTCGGTGCGCAGCGTGATCGAGGAACTCGCGGCCGCCGGCCTCGACTCGATCCCCGGCGGCGGCGCCGAGATTTTGGTTGCGCGCGTGCGCCAGATCATCGCGCCCAAGAAGGCCACCAGCGACGAGTGGCTCGACGTGCCGCGCCAAGCGATCGCGCTCGGCTTGCCGTGCACGGCGACCATGATGTTCGGCCACGTCGAGACCGACGCCGAGCGCGTCGAGCACTTGACTCGAATCCGTGAGCTGCAGGCCGAGTGCGCGCCGTTCACCGCGTTCATTCCTTGGACCTATCAGCCGGAGCACACGGCGATGCAGAAGATGGTGCCCGAGAAGGCGACCGTCGCCGAGTATCTGCGCATGCTGGCGTTCGCCCGGATCTACCTGCAGAACGTGCCGCACCTGCAGTCGAGCTTCGTCACGCAGGGCATGAAGACCTGCCAGGTCGGGCTCGGCATGGGCGCCGATGACTTCGGGTCGGTGATGCTCGAGGAGAACGTGGTCAGCAGCGCCGGCTGCACGCATCCGACGTCGATCGCCGAGATCGAACGGCACATCAAGGATGCGGGCTACGTGCCGCAACGGCGCAACATGCGGTATCAGCCGCTGCCGACGCCAGCGACCGACCGCTTTGGCAAGCCCCCGCGCGAGAAGGCGGTGGTTTCCACGTCCGGGGCCACGGGCAACTAAGTGCATCGATGCAGACTCCGCGCTATCAACACGTTGGACTAGGTGTCGCCGAGAAGGTGATCGCGCGCGCCGGTCTGGCTGACATCCTCGCCAAGGTCGAGGCCGGCACCCGCCTGTCGTTCGACGACGGCCTGCGGCTCTACGAGACGCGCAACCTTGCCGCCGTCGGTTGGCTGGCTAACCGGGTGCGAATGAAGAAGCACGGCAGCAAGACCTTCTTCAACAACAACCTGCACATCAACTACACCAACATCTGCCTGTACAGCTGCAAGTTCTGCGCGTTCGCCGCCAAGGAAGGCGAGGCGCGCGCCTACTTGATGACGCCCGACGACGTCGAGAAGAAGCTGCTCGAGTACAAGGACACCGCGATCACCGAGGTGCACATGGTCGCGGGCATCCACCCGCGCATGGGCTACGACTATTACCTCGATGTCGTGCGCGCCGCCAAGCGCGCGCGGCCCGACGTGCACGTCAAGGCGTTCACCATGGTCGAGATCGAGCACATGCTCAACATCTCGGGCAAGAGTGAAGACGAAGTGTTCGCCGACCTGCGGGAGGCGGGCCTTGGCTCTTGCCCCGGTGGCGGCGCCGAGGTGCTGAGCGACCGCGTGCACAAGGCGGTGTTCTTCGAGAAGACCAGCCCCGATGGCTGGCTAGCGACCGCGCGCAAGGTGCAGAAGCACGGCTTCCCGATGAACGCGACGATGCTGTATGGCCACATCGAGCGCACCAAGGAACGCGTCGAGCACCTGGTGCGGCTGCGCGAGCTGCAGGACGAGTGCGGCGGCTTCATGGCGTTCATTCCGCTCGCCTTCTGGCCGTACCACACCGACCTCGAGAACTTCGGCCACGTCACGACCGGCTGGATGGACCTGCGCAACATCGCCGTCAGCCGCCTGATGCTCGACAACTTCCCGCACATCAAGGCGTACTGGATCATGCTGACGCCGGAGAGCGCGCAGACCGCGTTGCAGTTCGGCGCCAACGACATCGACGGCACGGTGACCGAAGAGAAGATCACGCACGACGCCGGCACGTCGGCACCGATGTCGCTCAGCATCGCGCAGCTGCAGCAGTTGATCCGCGAAGCCGGGTTCACGCCGGTGCAGCGCACGACGACGTATCAGGAGATTGGCGCGGCGTAGCGCGCGCGCACCGTAGCGTCCGCGTGCCGGCCAAGACCTGTGGCACGCCATGTGCTCCATCACACGCCATGCTCGCCGCATCCGTCGCCGTGGTGGCCCTGCTCGTATCCGCGCTCGCCAGCCAAACGCCCGGGGCGCCGCCCGCCGACCCGTACACCGGCGACGACCCCGTCGCGATGACGAAGGCCGGCATCATCGCCGTGCAGCGGTTCACTTGGACCGACGACCACTCCACGATCGACATCCAGAGCCTCATGGGGTTCGAGCCGTTCCGCTTCGTCGAGACGGCGCACTTCAAGGTGGCATCCTCGCTCACCTCGATGCCGATGCCAAACGACGCGGACGCGCGCGCGCGGCTGCGGCGCGAGTTGGTCGACTTGCGCGCGCTGCTCCCCAGCGTCGACCCCGACGTCCGGACCCTCGACCCCTGGCTGCGCACGCACCTCTACGTCCGACGGCTCGAGCGTCTTTACACTGACTTCGCGCGCCACTTCGGTGTCACCGACGCGGCGATGGCGAAGTGCGTGCCGGGCGGTGCGTTCACCCCAACCTACGCCGGCGAAGGGCCGTTCCTCGGCCAGCGCGGCAAGTTCCTGATCGTGCTGGCGCGCAGCAGCGCGAGCGTTGGCACCTACGCGCGGAACTTCCTGGACCTCGCCGCGCCGCGCACGACCACGCGCCATCACCTGCCCAAAGCCGGCTCTCTGCTGGTACTGACCGCCGAGGACCTGGCCGATGAGCTGCTGCGCGACGACGCGACCCTACACGCCGCTGTCGTCTACCACACCGCGCACGCGCTGCTCGACGGCTACCGACACTATTGGCACGACTGCCCGGTGTGGTTCGAGGAGGGCGTAGCCCACTGGTTCCGGATCCAGGCCGAACCGACGCGCGCGTGCTTCGCGCAGCGTCCGAACGAACAACCCGCGCAACCGGCCGCCGTGGACTGGCGAGTCAAAGTCCGGGCACGGGTCGCGCAGTCGAACTTCGTCAAGACCGAGGATCTGTTTCGCCTGCGTTACGAGAGCGCCCGATTCGAAGATCACCTCGCTGCCTGGTCGCGCGTCGATTTCTTGCTCAGCGCGCACGCCGATGGCTTCCCGCTGTTCGCGCGCCAGCTCAAGGGGCCTGATGCGACGGCGGTTCCGCCAGTGCCCACAGCCGAATCGGTCGCGGCGCGGCAGACGAACGCGCTCGAGCGGGTGTTTGGCTGGAGCCCTGTCGACCTCGATCAACGTTGGTTGGCATGGGTCTTGAAGACGTATCCCCAGCCCTGACCCCGGTCGCAGGCTCGCGACCCGATTCCAGAACCCAAGGTAAAGAGAACGATGCGAGTGTTCACAAGCGTGGCGCTGCTGCTGTGCGGCGTAGCCCTCCCTGCCCAGCATTGACCACCGCCCTCGGTGCCGCCAGTGCCACCACCGCCGCCTCCAGTTTGGAGCGGCCCAGGCGATGTGGCCCCTGCCCCTGACGCCCCTTCCGGCCCATCCGGCCCCGCCGATGCTCGCCCCGCGACGTCTGCCAACTCGACGGCACGCGGTCCCGTGGCCGGCCCATCGACGCGCCCGGCGCACCTGCGGCAAGTCCCTGAGCACGTCGCGCGCGCCCTGCAACGACTCGGCACGCCGCTCGATCTGGCGCACGAACGCACGGCACGCGCGCGCCTGACCTACGACTGGGACTACGCCAAGGTCATCAAGCCACCGCCAGAAGGCATCACCGTGGCGCCTGTGCGGCCCCGCGCGCTGCCGCTCGCCGATGCAGTGACCAGCGTCGTCAGCGGTGACCGCCGACCATTCCTCATCGTGCGCGAGTGCTGGCAATGCGGCGGCGGCGACGAGTCCGCCATCGGTCGCAAGCTTGCGAACGAGAAGACCATCCTGTTCGCCAAGTGGTTCCGCTGCGTGCGCGTGTCCGACGCGGTGCGGCATCCCGACCACCCGTTGCACGCGATCTTCGCGGGTCATCACGCCCCCCACATGGTGTTGGGCAACGCGGACAACAGTGAAATCATCCCGATCGACAGCGACCTGCCTCTGAGCGGGCTCTGGTCGGCGATGCGAGGCCTCATCGCACAGGCCTACGACGGCGATGCCGAGGCCGCGATGAACCAGCAGTTGCAGATCCTGTCGAGCTACGACCACCTCGACAACCTGGAGAAGGAACTGGCGACGCGGCTCGACAACCTGTTGCTGGCATCGCGCACCGACGCAGCGCAGGTCGTCGCGGTGCGCACGCAGCTCGCGTCGGTTGCAAGCAAGCGACAAGAGCTCGAAGGGCGCGAGACCAAGGTCATGGACCTGAGTCTGCGGGCGACGCCACGACGCGGCTGAGACGCAACGCGGGCGGCGCCCGCCACAGAGGAACGGGGAGCTTGGCGCCGCCTGCCGCGCAACGCCGTATGCTGCGGCTTGACTGCGCAAGCGCGCCCCCAGCCTTCAACCGGCACCTTCATCGATGAACAAGCGCGAGTTCCTCCGCACCGTTGGCGGCAGCTCTCTTGGACTGGTGTTCGGCTCCGACCTGCTCGCACACATGTCGAGCGTGCCTGCTGCCATCCTTGCCGCCGACGAGCCGTTCTGGGACGCCATTCGAGCGAGCTACCGGCTCACACCGGACTACATCAATCTCGAGAGCGGCTACTACTCGATGCAGGCGCAGCCGGTGCTCGAGGCGTTCCTCGGACACGTGCGCGCGGTGAACCGCGCTGCCTCGCACTACATGCGCACGGTCGCCGAAGAGAACAAGGCCCGCGTGCAGGCACGCCTCGCCGCCATGGCCGGGTGCGGTGCGGATGAACTCGTGATCACGCGCAACACGACCGAGTCGCTGGACACGGTCATCTCCGGCTTCGACTGGAAGCCCGGCGACGAGGCGGTGATGGCGTCGCACGACTACGGCGCCATGCTCGACCAGTTCGCGCTGCAGGCTCGGCGCTACGGGATGGTGAACAAGATCGTCAACGTCCCGCTCCACCCTGTGTCCGACGCGGAGATCGTGCAGCGCTACGCCGAGGCGATCACGCCCCGCACTCGACTGTTGATGGTCTGTCACGTCGTGAACCTCACGGGGCAGGTGCTGCCCGTCAAGAAGGTGGCCGAGATGGCGCATGCGCGCGGGGTGGACGTGATGGTGGACGGGGCGCACGCGTTCGCCCAGCTCGAGTACCGCATCCCCGACCTCGGCGCGGACTACTACGGCGCCTCGCTGCACAAGTGGCTCGGCTGTCCCTTGGGCGCTGGGATCCTCTACGTGCGGCAGGATCGCATCGCCAAGCTCTGGCCGATCTTCGCCGCCGGTGGCCAGGAAGGTGGCCAGGAGGACAACGACATCCGCAAGCTGAATCACACCGGCACGCATCCCGCGCATACCGACCTCGCCATCGAAGACGCGATCACGTTCCACGAGAAGCTCGGCATCGCGCGCAAGGAGGCGCGGCTCCGCTACCTGCAGCAGTACTGGACGAGCCGCGTGCGGGGGAAGCCGAGGGTCGTACTCAACACGCCCGCAGACCCGGCCCGCACCTGCGCGATCGCGAATGTCGCCGTCGAGGGTATCCCGCCGCACGATCTCGCCCGGCGGCTGATGGACGAGCACAAGATCTGGACCGTCGCCATCACGCGGCCCACTGCGGGGATCGAGGGCGTGCGCATCACGCCGCACGTCTTCACGACGACGGCCGAACTCGACACGCTGGTCTTGGCGCTCGCGAAGATCGCGCGCGCCTGACGCGAGACCCTCGCCGCTTTACCTCGGCCGTCCTGCTAGCCCTGCCGCCGGCTGCGCAAGCTTCGCCACACCACCAAAACCAGCGTGGCGCCCGTGAGAGGCAGCACGAACGTGCCCATGGTCCAAGCAAAGCCCGCCAGCGCGTCGTGCTGCGTCGCCTGCAGGATCAGGTAGGCGGTATAGGCCACGTAGTACGCGAGGAAGAGCGCGCCCTCCCAGCGGGCGATGCAGTGACCGGTGACGAAGATCGGCACGCACGCCACCGCGACCGCGATCATCACCGGCACGTCGAAGGCGAGCATGGCATCCGAGACCACGAGACTGCTCGGCGCCACCACCGCCGACATGCCGAGCACGCCCATGATGTTGAAGATGTTGCTGCCCACCACGTTGCCGACCGCGATGTCGCGTTCGCCGCGAATCGCGGCCAACACCGACGTCGCCACCTCAGGCAACGAAGTGCCGGCGGCGACGATGGTGAGACTCACCACCACCTCGCTGACGCCAAACCAGCGCGCGAACGCCACCGCACCGTCGACCAGCCATTGCGAGCCCAACACCAGCAGCGCCAGCCCCGCGAGCACCAGGCCGACGTTGCGCGGCCAACCCGATGGCCGCGGATGGCCATGCTCGGCGTCGAACTCCGCGGCAGGCTCACCCGCTTTCGACCGGCTCGCCCGCACACACCACACGGTGTAGACGATCAGCCCCAGGAGCAGCGCGATGCCGTCGAGGCGGCTGATGCCGTCCAGCGCCAGCAGGAGCACGGCGACCGAGAGCCCGATCATGATCGGCACATCACGGCGCACCAGTTCCTGAGCCACGACCAGCGGCGTGATCAGCGCCGACACCCCGAGGATGAACAGCACGTTGAAGATGTTGCTGCCGACGACGTTGCCCACCGCCATGTCGAACTGTCCCTGCCAAGCCGAGCCGACGCTCACCGCCACCTCCGGCGCGCTGGTGCCGTACGCCACCACGGTGAGGCCGATCACCAGCGGCGAGATGCCGAGCGCGCGGGCGAGGCTCGACGCGCCGCGCACCAGCAGTTCGGCGCCGCCAACCAGAAGGACCAGACCAGCGACGAACCGGAGAACGGTGACGGTATCCACAGGGCGAGTGCGCAAGGGAGCGCGAGGGCGGGCGGAAGCGTAGGGCGGCGGAGGCGGGATCCAGCGGCCCCTGGTTGAACCACTGCTACGGCGACGAGTCAGTGAGGTCGTCGACCCGCCGGCCAGCACCACGCGCACGACTCCCGCGGGCTTCCTCGCTTCGATCTCGTCACCGCGAAACCCCAGGCGGTTGCGCCGGTTCTCCCCGCGCACTAGCCGGGCGTGGGCGCGTAGCCGAGGTGCCGATGCGGCGTCACCCGCGCGTACTCACCGTAGCGCGCGCGCAGCTGCTCGATCGACGCGAAGCGCTGAAAAGCGGGCATGTTGACGCGACTCACTTCACACTGCCCGGCGCCGCGTCGTACTGCGCCCGCATCTCCTTGTGGATGCGCGCCAACATGCCGTCGGGCCAAAGCTCGGGGTGCGGCCGAAACAGCGAACCGTGGTCGCGACCCTCGACCAGAAGGATGTCGGCGTCGCTGCCGACCTTCGCCAGGTCGTCACGCAGGAGCCTGACCGCGCCTTCGAGGCGGAAGGTGTCGAGCGTGCCGATCCACACGTGCAGCTTGTCCTTCACGGTGAGCAGCTCGGACCGCCGTTCACACAGCCGCAGCGTGTCGGTCTGCGGGAACGCCTCTTGGCCGTGCAGGGGCCGCAGCAGGAACGGGATGAGCACGAGCAGGTGCGGTCGGCGCATCGCTGCATGCTACGGCGAGAGCGCGGCGCGGTCGCTGCGCGGTGACGCCAGAACTCAATGCCTATTGGCTGCAAGAGCTCCGTCAGTCGTCCAGCGTGTGCGGCTCAGCCTGACCGCTGTCGGGCCGCAAGTCGCCGTGCGCCTGCAACCGGCGCACACAACTGTTCCAGCGCAGGATCGCGCTGTCGTCGCCAACCGGCCGCAGTCGCTCAGCCTCGGCGAACAGGTTCATTGCGCTCTGGAACCAGTCGTAGGCGAGCTGGCCGCTGCCGGGCGCGTGGCTCCGATGGTGCGCTTTGGCGCGGCGCTCGTGCACGATGCCGGCGTAGTACGCGCGGTCGTAGGAGTCGGGCAGCGCGCGTGCCAGCGCCACGGCTTCGGCGAAGTGGCTGGCGATGCTGCGCGTGAACAGGTCAGTGAGCGCGAGCAGCAGCACGATTTTGGCATCCTCGTACTCGCTGTCGACCAGCAACACGTCGCGGCAGATGCTCTCGGCAACACCGGGCTCGTTCAGCAGGCGATACTGCTTGGCCTTCTCGACGGCGCCGGCGATGCCCTGCGGCGTGAGAGGTTTGAGTTCGAAGTCATCCACGGCGCCCTCGAGGTAAAGACTGCTAGGAACGGTCGCCAAAGACCGCGCGCCACACCCGCTTCAACGGGTCGTAGAAGCGATCGACCACGCGCTCCTTGAGCGGAATGATCGCGTTGTCGGTGATGGTGATGTGCTCGGGGCACACCACGGTACAGCACTTGGTGATATTGCAAAGGCCAACGCCGTACGCCTGCTTGATCTCGGGCACGCGGTCCTCGGTGTCGAGCGGGTGCATCTCGAGGGCCGCGGTGTGCACAAAGAAGCGCGGGCCGATGAACTCTTCGTGCTTGCCGTGCTCGCGCAGCACGTGACACACGTCCTGGCACAGGAAGCACTCGATGCACTTCCTGAACTCCTGCACGCGGTCGATGTCCTCCTGCTGCATGCGCCAGGTGCCGTCCTCAGCGTCGGGCGGGCGCGGCTTGAACGGCTTGATCTTCTGCTTGACTCGGTAGTTCCACGCGACGTCGGTCACCAAGTCGCGGATCACCGGGAAGGCCTTCATCGGCTGCAAGGTGACCTTCTCGCCTGGCGGCAGGTCGGCGCAGCGCGTCATGCACAGCAGCGCGGGTTTGCCGTTGACCTCCGCCGAGCACGAGCCGCACTTGCCAGCCTTGCAGTTCCAGCGCACCGCGAGGTCGGAGGCCGACTCGGCCTGCACTTGATGCACGGCGTCGAGCACCACCATGCCCTCACCGACCTCGGTCTGATAGTCGCGGAAGTCGCCGCCGCTCTTGTCGCCGCGCCAGATGCTGAGGGTGACCGTGTTCATTCCCGCGGTCATTTCTGGTTCTCGTCGATGATCTGTTGCAGGTCAGCCGGCCACTGCGCAACCGGTTGGTGTTCGAGTTGCATGGTGCCGTCCTTGCCCTTGCGCACCACCGACGTCAGCTTGCCAAGCTTCTGGTCCTTGTCGGGGAAGTCCTCTCGGAAGTGCCCCCCCCGGCTCTCGCGCCGCGCCGCGGCGCTGCGCGCCACCGCCTCCGACACCGTCAGCAGGCAGTGCAGATCGAGCGCACAGTGCCAGCCGGGGTTGTACTCCCGATTGCCCGGCGCTGCCGCCCGCGCCGCGCGCGCGCGGAACGCCGCCACCTTCTCGATCGCCGCCAGCATGTCGGCTTCGTTGCGCACGATGCCGCACAACGCCTGCATCTCGCGCTGCAACGCGTGCTGGATCTGGTACGGGTTCTCGGCGTCGGGGCTGCCTTGGCGCTCGATCGGCGCCAGCAGGTCGCGCAGCGCGGCCTTCACCTCGGCCTCGTTCGTCTTGCCACCGCCATGCTCATTGGCGTACTTCGCCGCGAACTCGCCGGCGCGCTTGCCAAACACCAACAGGTCGCTCAACGAGTTGCCGCCCAGCCGGTTGGCGCCATGCAGGCCGCCCGCGCATTCGCCCGCCGCGAACAACCCGGCCACCGTCGACATCTGCGTGTCGGGATCGACCCGCACGCCACCCATGACGTAGTGCGTCGTCGGCCCCACCTCCATCGGCTCGCCGGTGATGTCGATGCCCGCCAGCTCTTTGAACTGGTGATACATGCTCGGCAGCTTGCGCTTGATGTGTTCCGGCGCGCCCTTGATCTTCTCTTTGATCCAGGCGATGTCGAGGAACACGCCGCCATGCGGACTGCCGCGGCCGGCCTTCACCTCGCGCATGATGCAGCGCGCCACGTGATCGCGCGTCAGCAGCTCCGGCGGCCGGCGCGCGTCCTTGTCGCCCTGCGTGTAGCGCCAGCCCTCCTCGGGGTCGGCCGCGGTCTGCGCTTTGTAGTTATCGGGGATGTCATCGAACATGAAGCGCTTGCCCAGCGCGTTGCGCAGCACGCCGCCTTCGCCGCGCACTCCCTCGGTCACCAAGATGCCGCGCACGCTGGGCGGCCACACCATGCCGGTGGGATGGAACTGCACGTACTCCATGTCGATGAGGTCGGCGCCCGCGTCGTACGCGAGCGTGTGCCCATCGCCGGTGTACTCCCAGCTATTGCTGCTGATCTCGAACGCTCGGCCGATGCCGCCAGTCGCCAACACCACCGCGCCGGCACGGAACACACGAAAGCGACCGCGCTCGCGGTCGTAGCCGAGCGCGCCGACCACGCGGTTGCCGTCCTTGAGCAGGCGCGCGATGGTGCACTCCATGTGCACGTCGATGCCCTGGTGCACGCCGTGATCTTGCAGCGTGCGGATCATCTCCAGGCCGGTGCGGTCGCCGACGTGTGCCAAGCGTGGATAGCGGTGGCCGCCGAAGTTGCGCTGCAGGATGCGCCCGTCTTTGGTACGGTCGAACACCGCGCCCCAGGCTTCGAGTTCGCGCACCCGATCGGGCGCCTCTTGCGCGTGCAACTGCGCCATGCGCCAGTGATTGACGTACTGGCCGCCGCGCATGGTGTCGGCGAAGTGCACCTTCCAGTCGTCGCGGCCGTCGACGTTGGCGAGGGCCGCAGCGATGCCGCCCTCGGCCATCACCGTGTGCGCCTTGCCGAGCAGCGACTTGCACACCAAGCCCACCTTGGCCCCGCCGGCCGACGCCCCGATGGCCGCGCGCAACCCGGCACCGCCAGCGCCAATCACCAGCACGTCATGTTCGAAAACCTGAACTTCGCTCACAGGATTCTCCAGTCAGTCCAGGTGCCGTGCGAGCACAGCCGCACGTAAGCATCGGTGAAGCCGACCCAGAACAGGCTCATCCACGCCCAGAGCTGGTGGCCGCGGTTGAGGCAGCTCACGCAATCCCAACACTTCTTGCGCACCTTGTGGCGCGAGAAGGTGTCGAGGAAGCCGCCCACCACGTGGCGAAACGAGTGACAGCCGAGCGTGTAGCCGCCGAGGAACACCACGTTCAGCACCAACACCAACGAGCCGACGCCGACACCGAAGTGTGCGCGGCCATCGCCGCCCAGGAAGAAGAAGCCCTGATAGGCATCCCAGGCCAGCAACCCGATGAACGCGAGCGCGAGGTAGAGAAAGTAGCGGTGGATGTTCTGCAGGATGAGCGGCAGCGAGTTCTCACCGAGGTACTTGCTGCGCGCCTCCCCCACCGCGCACGCGGGCGGGTCTGCCCAGAACGCCTTGTAGTAAGCGCCGCGGTAGTAGTAGCAGGTGAGCCGAAACCCGGCCGGCGCCCACAGAATCAGCAACGCCGGCGAGAACGGTAGGAAGCCCGGCCACCACGACGGCTTTGGCCCCAACCACGCGTGCGGTGAGTCGCCCCATAGCTCGGGCGAGTAGAACGGCGACAGGTACGGGCCCTGCCAGTAGTGGTCGCCTTGGAAGGCAGCCCATGTCGAGTAGATGACGAAGGCGGACAACCCGAGGAACACGAGGACTGGCTTGATCCACCAGCGGTCGCGCCGCGCGGTCGCACCAAGGCCGTAGCTGTGTGCTGGGGAGACGGATGACATGCGAGCGAGAGACGGCGAGAGGGCGCGGGACCGTAAGGTTTGCGGCGGCCAACGCGCAAACAGATTCCTAAGGGCGCATGCAGAGCGGCGGGTCGGTGAAGCGTGGGCGTGGCGCCGGATGAAGAGACGCGTCGCGCGATGCAAATCGGCGGTGGCGAGTGCTGTTTCCCCTTAACCGTTCAGGGGTCGGGGTCGGCCCGCTCCCGCTCCCGCTCCCGACAACGTTCCTGCAGGCTCCGACGCCACTCGTCACCACGGCACGAGATCTTGTCCACGTTCTACGACGCAGGCGAGAGATCGGGAGCGGGAGCGGAAGACAATGACCACCCGTGAGCGGTTACGTTTCCCCGCGATGCACTCCGTCCCGCGATGAAGCTAACTTCAAAAACGCCGCCCGTGCATCGGCGCGCGGCGTAGTATCTGAAGCAGTAGACCTGGCACCGATCTCGCACGATCGGGGCGTCGTGGTCTCTTTCGCCCCTCTCCTTGCCATGCGTTGCACCCCTCAAAGCTGGCCATCGGTCTGTCGTATCTCGGCGACGGACAGTACTGCACCGCGGGTGCGTCGAGCCCATGGCGAGTAATGATCCAGCGCTCCGAGCGCCCCAGCCGCCGGCGGCACCGGCTCCGCCGCCGCCGATCCTTTGGCCGCTGCCATCCCGCGTCGGCGAGCAGGAACACGAACTCGCCGTCCGCAATCGGCAGTTCTTCGATGGCTATTGGCGACGCGGCCGCCAGGAGCGCGATCGGCTGTGGCGCGCGTGGTGGCGCGAGGCCTACGAGCAGCTCTTGACCTTCGCCGGTCCTCTCGCTGGCAAGCGCGTGGTCAACCTGTTCGCTGGGTTAGGCGAAGACGCGGCCATGCTGAAGGAACGCGGCGCCGAGGTCATCGCCGTCGACTTCTCGCTGCCGGGGCTGAAGCAGGCCGCGCGCGAGGCCGGCACGCTTGACAACCCGCGCATGCTGTGCGCCGACGCGACGCAATTGCCGATCGCGTCTCACTCCGTCGACCTGGTGATGGCGATCAACGGTCTCTGCCACACGCCCAAGGCCGAGGTGTTGGCCGAGGGTCGCCGTCTCCTCAAGCCGGGGGGCAAGATCTTGCTGCTCGAGGTCATGCGCTACCCGCACCTGGCGATGCTGGCGCGCTTCCTCGAGCCCTACCGCTGGCGCGCGCCGCACAAGTTCTTGTCGGTGCGCGAACTCGAAGAACTCACCAAGGACTTCGCGCTGGTGCGGCACCGTCAGTACTTCGTGCTCAGCGTGCTCTCGGCGATGTTGCTGCGCTTGCCGTTCGGCCCCAAGCTGTTCTTGCCGTTGCATCGGATGCTGATTGCCGCCGATCGGCCGCTGCTGCGCTGGTTCCCGTGGTTGCGCCACGTGAGCTACCTGTGCGTGGCAGAAATGCGACCGTGAGGCCTGCGGGCAGAGGGTCGCTCAGTCGTCGCGCAACCGACGCCCCAGGTTGCCGTAGTTGCGATACGGCGCTTGGTCGGGTGATCCAGCGGCGTAGCGCCAGATCATCTGGGTCGGGTCGTGACGCGGGATCGCCAACAGCGAACTGCTGACGGTGCCGTAGTCGACGCCGAGCTTGAGGAGTGGGTGGCCGCTCGCCGCCCCCTGATCGAGCAACGCGGGCGCCAAGCCATCGAGACGGTCAGCGGGCGAGAGGTTCGGCGCCCGCGCGCGATCGAGGCCGTCCACCCGCAGCGCGTTGAGCGCGTGCTCGTTGGTGAGCACCAGCGTGCGCTCGGCCAGTGGATCGTGGCGCAGCACACGATCGACGTGGCGAAACACGACCACGCGGTCGCCATCGGTAACCAAGAGCTGAAAGTCGTTGTACGCGTGCGCCGCGACCTCGGCCCGCACGGCCGGCACGACGTCGGCGAAGGTCTGCTGATCGAGCGCCAAGTGCGGCAGGTGGCCGCGCGAGGCGGCGGCGGCCGACCGATTGCCTCCGGCAATGTTGGTGATGCCGGCAAACCACAGCGCGTCGTTCACCCCCATCCAGGTGCCGCCCGCCTGCTGATCGCGCGGCGACAGAATGCGGCGACGCTGGCCGACGAACAGGCCCGGCGGCGACGACGGCCGGCGGCGCTGCTCGTCGCGGTTGGCGCCGACCAGGATCGGGAACTCGGGGTCGACGCCCAGCAGCACGATGAGCGAGCACATGACGGTCAGCCATTCTCCACGGCCGACGGTGGCGTGGGCAGCTTGTCCGCCGGCGGCGACAGGTAGCGCAGCACCAGCATGCCAAGCCCGCTCACCAGCAGCACGATCGCCGACAGCGTGAACAGGCCGCGCAACCCGACCGCGCGTGCCGCCTGCGCGCCGATCGCCGGTCCGAACGACAAGCCGAGCTGAATGCAGCTCTGCGCCAGTGCGAAGGCCGTCGCCTGCTCAGACGCGGGCGCGCGGCGCGTGAGCGCGGCGTAGGCGAGCGTCATCGAGCCCGCCATGAACACGGCGGCGCCGCAACGCAGGCCGAGGTACTGCTCGATCGAGGTGACGCGCGAGGTCAATGCCAACACCACGGCGAGCGCCAGCGACACCACGGCGAGGCAGCGCAGCGGCCCGACGCGATCGGACATGCGCCCCCAGATCGGCGTGCACACGAGCTGCGCGACGGCGAGCAGCGTGAAGGCCAACGCGGTCGTGCGGTCGACGGCGAGCGCGGTACCTTCGCCGACGTGGCGCAGCGCCGGCAGTGGGCCCAGCTCGCGCACCCACAACACGATGAACGGCTCCAGCATGTTCTGCCCCAGGCGCATCAAGAAGATGAGCCCCAGCAGCCACAAGACGACGCGGTGATTCAGCAGGCGCAGCGGCGCGCGCAGCACGTCGCCGACCAGCGTCGCGCGGTCGAAGGCTGGCAGGCGCGACCGATCTTCGCGCGCCAGGAGCGCCACCAGGAGCGCGCCGACCATCGCCAGCAGCCCGCCGATCCAGAACGCGGCGTCGCGACCGAGCTGCTCGACCACCACCGTTCCAACCGCCGGCCCCGCCAGCGTGCCCGACGCCAGCGCCACCTGCAGTCGGCCGATCGCGCGACCGTGCCGATGCGCCGGCACGTCGGCCGCGACCAAGGCGATCGCTGGCGCCACGTAGCCGGCGAACACACCCTGCACGGCGCGCACGAAGAGCATCCACCACGGACTGGTGCCGAGCGGCAGCAACACCATGCACACCGCGATCGCCAGGCTGGAGCGCACCACCATCGCCTTGCGCCCGAGGCGATCGCCGAGCGCGCCCCATAGCGGGCCGGCGAACGCCGCGGTGAACGGGCCAGCGGCATAGATCAGTCCCGACCACACGCGCACCGCGTCGGGGTCGTGGATCCCGCACTTCTCCTCGACGTAGAGCGGCAACGTCGGGATCACCATCATCAGGCCGCACGACACCAAGAACAGGCTGGGCCAAGTCGCCAGGAAGTTACCGGGCCAACGCGGTGCGGCGCCGCCGCGCGCTCGGTTCTCGATGTGCTTGGCGTCGGATGACAACGTGCGAGCTGCGCGACCGCCCGCCGCGCTGAATCAGGAGGGTCGGAGTTTTGCGCGCCACGCCGCGCTCTGCAAACGAGTTTTGTGGCCGGCGCCGGTAACCTTGCCACCCGTTCAAGCTCACTCGCTCGCTGATGTCTGTCTTCGCCCTCACTCGTTCGCTCGTCGTTTTCGCCTCCGTCGCCGCGCTGGGCCTGCCGATTCGCGCGCAGGGCAACGCCACCGTGTCGCCCGTGGTGCCAACTCCGCTCGCCGAGCTGATCCCGGCGCTCGCGGACCATTCGGCTTGGGCACAAAACGCGCGCTACGAAGGCGAGCAGCCCGACAAGAGCAAGCGCGGCGTGTACCCGGTCGGCAACGGCAAGGTGTTCGGCTATCTCGGCCTCGGCGCCCGCGCCAACACCATGCA
>JANPER010000062.1:0-34113 GCA_031423015.1 Planctomycetota bacterium
GTTCGTCCGACTCGGGAACACCATCCACGACCATCTCGACGGCATCTTCGCGTTCATGGACAACCTCGTTTCCAACGCGCGCGCCGAGGGCATCAACAACAAGGTCCGCTTGCTCAGTCACCGCGCGTTCGGCTTCCACTCCGCAGCACCGCTGATTGCCACGATCTACCTGTGCTGTGGTGGGATTCGATTGCCTCAGTCGTTACACCTGCTTTAGGAGAACCGTTTTCATGCGCCGTGGTCGGACCCCACCGGTGAGCAACTCTCTGTAGACCAGATCCTCATGTCGGCTGGCCATCGCTGCACGCGCCGGTTGACCCCCCACCTCCCCCGCGGAAACTGACGCCATGCCTTCGCCGCACGACCCGACTCCGACCCCGCCACGTTCCCGCGTGACCTTCCGTCTGGCGCAGGACGCATCGGCCGGCAACGCCGACGCATGGCGCCGCCTCTACGAGCGGCTCCAGCCCTGGCTGCTGCAGGAACTCGCCCGCGGTCGCAGGCCGCGCATGGTCGAGTTCGAGGACATCGCCCAGCAAGCCTTCGTCGGTCTGTTCGACCGCTTGCACGAGGTCGTCGCCAACCCTGACGGTTCGGTGCGCGGCATGCTGCTGACCATCGCCCGCGCGCGGGTCGTCGACGAGCTGCGCAAGGAGGAAGCCTACGTGCGCGACGTCAAGCGCACGCAGGGGTTCGGCGACGGCGAGACCACACCCGCGGCCGAAGACAGGCCCGACTCCAAGGCGAAGACCCCGAGCTGGCACGCGCGATTGCACGAGCTGGCGGAACGGTTGCCCGTGTGCCTTGCGGAGCTCGGGGTCATCGACCAGCAGCTCGTGCGTCTGGTCGTGCTCGAAGACCAGCCGCGCGGGGAGGTGCGCCAGCACCTGGCGATCCAGACCGACCTGGCCTTTCGCGTTCGGCTGAGCCGGGCGGTGGCGAAGCTGCAGCGGTGTCTCGGCATCGCCGACAACACGGTTGCGGACTGAGCGCGAATGAGGATGGCGAGGAGTCTGCGTCACGGGAAGCGCCGGAACAGAGGGCGCATGAATCGCGGCCCTACTGCCGGTTGGCGGTAAGCCGCAGTCGGCCGCGGCAGATCTCTTGGGCGTCCTCGCTGACCGCCCACGAGGTCGTACCTTCCGAGTCCGTGACGACCGTCATCGCGTCACCGTCATAGGCGGAGAAATCGATCAGGGTCAGGAAGCGGTTTGGTTCGACGCGGGCTTCGTCGCGCTGCCGTGCATCGAATGAGAACGACAGCTCGACGGTCAGATCGGAGGCGGGGAAGTAATAGACGCCGATGACCCCGACGATCGTCGAACCGGTGAGCGCATGGATGGACGATGTGTCCGCCTCGATCGAGCGAGTGGTGATGCCGGGCGCGGTCACCGCGTAGAGTTCGGCCTCGCCGTCGGCGAGGAGGAATGCGAACTCGGCGACCACCGATTCCAAGCCCAAGGGCGGACACGGCGCCGAGGCTTCGATCAGCTCGCTCTGGATGCTCCAAGGTCCTGCGAAGGAAGGCGCCGTTCCGCCGGCACCGTTGTCTGGCGGTCGATTCCCGCCGCTGCTGCACGCCGCGACGAGGGAGAGAACGAACAACACAACCGGCTGCAGCGCACGCATTTCTCGCCTCCGAGAATCTCCAAGTAGTTTGTGTGGACGGCGCTGACTCGACTGTGGGTCAACGCCCGCACACGTCTTGTCGTGGCGCGGGGTGCGGCGTTACAGCACAGCCGGAGAATCCGGCGCAGTTTGGCGGGCTGCGGGGCTCCGCGCTACCCTCCGGCACACAGTTGGCTAGCTCGCGGCGCACAGCTTCGACGTCGCCGCTGGCTTCACGCGGTCTGCCTACCGCGGCGACCTGGCCGCGACGTTCAAGCACTACAACCTCGGCATCCGCGCCGCGAGGCTCATACGACTCGACGACTGATCGTCAACGCCGGCTCAGTCCGTGGACATCGTCGGAAGCGAGCCCTGCGCCAGCGCGTCACCCCAGGCCGTGGGTGATCACCGAGGCATCTTCGCCGGCGACAGCAAGACGGACCGGTTCGACCACTCACCCACACCGTTTCTGTGCATGACGGCAACATGTCGCGCTCACGCGGGGAGCTCAAGAGCTTCCCGCTCTTGGCATCGCGATCGTTGATCGCGGCGCGCAGCTCTGCGTTATCGCTGCACTCGACATAAGCAGGGCTTTCCCCAACTCTCCGTCCCCTCCTCGTCGCATGGCCAAACCCCAGGTTGGCTCGAAATCTACAGCGGCACCAACCGCTGGAGTTGTATCAGCCTATCCGGTGGAAAGAAGGTTTCAACCATTCAATGGTATCGAAGTAGACTCTTCTTCATGTGAAATAGAGTTTCTATTTCTTCGGGTGTGGACGACGCTGAACAGAAGCTCAGCAAGAAGTTTATTATTGCCATTCGCTCCAACTTAGGAACAGCATCGTCGTTCATGACGATCCGTAGCCTTGTTGCCACTGATGCCAGCACTTCCTCGTTAGAATCGACTGCTTTGTATCCTATAACTATCAGGCAACCGACGCCAAATGCGCTTGCTTTGTCTATATCCAATCTGCTTGAATTTATGTCTGCGTACAGGCTACGGCGCTCCCTGACATAAGAAAGGGTATCTGGGCTTCGGAGGCTGTAACTCGCTCCCGCACGAAGAAACCTCTCGCAGTCAGAGAGTACGTCATCCGATGGAATTGTTCCCGTTAACTCCCGTACTCTAATCCAAGAAAGAGACGCCATCAGCCCATTAGATGGGCTACTTGAATCAATATCCATACTCAACCTATGTACGACCAAGAAATAGGTATCGATGTCTCCACACATTTCGAGAGCAGCCATTAACTCGAGTGCAACTTGCCAATCTTCTGCCAACAGGTGATGAGCCGACCACCTAGCGTCGAATCTACGCTTCAGATCCTCCAAACGTTCGTCGAGACCCATCGCACTTGCGCACTCTGGCGACAGTTCTCCGGATAGCTCTGGGACAAAGTCCCTCGACAAGATTGTGGTTTGCAACTTCAAAGGATTTGCCTTGGAATTGGGAGAGGTAGCTGGCCCCGGCCCGTCTACGATTAGGGCAGAAAAACGTTCATCGTCTCGGCCCGTTAGGAATAAGTAAGCGAAGAGGCCAACCATTACAGCGCCGAGACCAACGAGTCCGACCGTTTCTCGATGCGTAAGCACTCTACGAATCTCACAATGCTGCTAAGCAGCGGATAGTAGACTTGGTCGATTCGCGGTGCCAAGAATCAGAGGGTCCAGCTCTCGCGGTCCATCCCAACTCTGCAACGCCGGGCGGTCGCCGCGCCGTCCCGGCCTGCGCCGACAATGTCCATCCTCGTTCGTTCGCCCCTGTCCCGCGCTGGCGCTCTGGACACCCTCGCCCTGGCTGCCCAGCCGGCTCAGCTCCGCTTGCCCCTCAGCGTCCTTGCCGTTTGCGAACCACCCCCATGCCAGGGGGTCTGCGCGAATTGCGCGCAGCCTCGCCGGAGAGTTCTTCGCCCTATCCGACGCGAGCTGCGCCAGGATCGTCGAACTGGTGAGCACATGGATGGACGATGTGTCCGCCTCGATCGAGCGAGTGGTGATGCCGGGCGCGGTCACCGCGTAGAGTTCGGCCTCGCCGTCGGCGAGGAGGAATGCGAAGTCGGCGACCACCGATTCCAAGCCCAAGGGCGGACACGGCGCCGAGGCTTCGATCAGCTCGCTCTGGATGCTCCAAGGTCCTGCGAAGGAAGGCACCGTTCCGCCGGCACCGTTGTCTGGCGGTCGATTCCCGCCGCTGCTGCACGCCGCGACAAGGGGGAGAACGAACAAGACAACTGACTGCAGCGCACGCATTTCTCGCCTCCGAGAACTCCAAGTAGTTTGTGTGGACGGCGCTGACTCGACTGTGGGTCAACGCCCGCACACGTCTTGTCGTGGCGCGGGGTGCGGCGTTACAGCACAGCCGGAGAATCCGGCGCAGGTCGATTGGTGGGCTGCGGCCGGCGGCTGCGGGCTCCTTTGGCGGCCGTCGAGCTTGGCGCGCCGCGCGGCTCCGCGCTACCCTCCGGCACTCTGGAGACCGCCCATGCGCGATGAAGAAGATCGACTGCCGGAAGCGATCGAGGACGAGTTCTACCAAGCCGTCGATCGGCCGCGCGCGGAGTGGCCGGCGGCGGTCGACGCTCTGTGTGCGCGGCACGCCGAGTGGAAAGGTCATCTGCGCCGGATGTTTGCTGCGTTCGTTGCCGATGCCGATCGCGAGGTAGGGGGGCCGTTGCCTGCGCCCGCCGACGCCAGTTGGCTAGCTCGCGGCGCACACCCGCGTGAGCTTCCGAGCATCCTCGGAGATCTCGCGCGCGACGCCTTGGCCCGACCCCGCGTCTTGCTCGGTGACGTGCCCGCGGGCGCGCCGCGCAACCCCGCGCCGTCCGAGCCAGCGCTGGCGAAGTATCGCCTCCTGCACGAGATCGACGCGGGCGGCATCGGCGTGGTCTACGCCGGTCGCGACGAAGACCTCGGCCGCGACGTGGCGCTGAAGTTCCTGCAACCGCAGTTTGCGCAGGATGCGCAGCTCGTGCGCCGCTTCGTCGAGGAGGCGCAGCTCGCGGGCCAGCTCCAGCACCCTGGCTTCGTGCCGGTGTACGAGCTGGGCGTCGCCGGCGAGCAGCCGTTCTTCGCCATGAAGCTCATCGAGGGCGAAACGTTCGGCGCGCTGCTCGCGCGGCGGCAAGCGCCCGTCGACGACCTGCAGCGCTACCTGTCGATCTTCGCGCAGGTGTGCCAGGCGGTGGCGTATGCGCACGCGCGCGGCGTGATCCACCGCGACCTGAAGCCGAGCAACGTGATGATCGGCGCGTTCGGTGAGGTACAGGTGTTGGACTGGGGGATGGGGAAGGTGCTGCGGCCGGTGAGCAGCGGCGGCGATGACACCGCGCGCGAGGCGAGCCCGGCGCTCCGCCGCGTCGAGACCTTCCGCAGCCGCGGCGGCCGCGTCTCACTCGGTTCGGTGGGCACCGTCTCCGGCACGCCGGCCTACATGTCGCCGGAGCAGGCCGCCGGGCACAACGATCGCGTCGACCAGCGCAGCGATGTGTTCGCGCTGGGCTCGATCCTGTGCGAGATCCTCACCGGCCGTCCCGCCTACTGCGGCAGCGCTGCCGATCTCGAGCAGCGGCAGCGGGAGGAGTACGAGATGGCGTTGCATGCGCGTCTTGCCGGCGCGCGCGACAGTCTCGCGGCCTGCGGGGCCGATGCGCAGTTGGTGCAGCTCGTCGAGGACTGCCTGCCGCCGACGGCGAGTGCTCGCCCGGCCGATGCAGGTGTCGTGGCGCAGCGGGTCAGCGCCTACCTTGCCGAGGTCGAGAAGCGCGCGCAGGCGGCGATGGTCGCGGCCGAGACCGAGCGCGTGCGCGCGCGCGCCGCGACGCAACGCCAGCGGCTGATCGCGGCGCTGGCAGCAGTGACCGTTCTAGGTCTCGTGGTGGCACTGTGGCTGTGGCGAGACGCGGATACCGCGCGCGCCGGGGAGGCCGCGAAGGTGCGCGAGTTCAACCAGCTTGCGGGAGTCAAGTATCTGGACCGCGCCATCGAGAAAGAGAAGGACCTGTATCCGGCGTGGCCCGACAAGATCGACGCCATGAAGCAGTGGTTGTCGCACGAAGCCGGTCCTCTGCTGAGGATGCGGCCTGAGATCGAGCGGACGGTGGCGACGCTGCGCGCACGCGCGCTCCAGGCTGCGAAGGTCGACGAGCACGCCGTGGATGCGAGCGCGCTCTCTACGTACTCCTTCGCCAACGAGTCGCAGCGCTTCCTGCACGACACGCTGCACGATCTCCATGAGAACCTGACCTCTTTCACAGAGAAGGAGGTCAGAGCCGTCGAGCGGCATCTGCGCTGGGCTGAACAAATCGGTGCGCTGACGCTGAATCATCCGAACGCGCACACCGACTGGGCAGCGGCGCGCGCAGCGATCAAAGCGGCCGACGACGTGGTGGCGAGCAAGCTGTATCGGGACAATCCGATCGATCTGTCGCCGCAGATGGGCCTGGTGCCGATCGGGATGAATCCGAAGACGAAGCTATGGGAGTTCTATGACCTGCGTTCTGCGTGGGGTCTGGCGGCGGGCAAGGACCCGGCAGCGCTGCCGATTCCCAAACACGATCTCGAGTCCGGCCACATCGCCGTCGCCAACGACACCGGGATCGTGTTCGTGCTGGTCCCGGGCGGGACGTTCACGATGGGTGCGCAGAGCAAGGACCGCGACGCGCCGAACTACGACGAGCGTGCGCGAGACGATGAGCGCCCACACTCGGTGACGCTGGCACCGTTCTTCCTAGCGCGGCACGAGCTTACCCAGGGGCAATGGCTGCGGCTCACCGGCGGGGAGATGCCGAGCCAGTATCGAGCGGGCACAGCTCACGGCCGGCAGCGCGTCCGCTTCTCGAACCCGGTGGAGCACATCGACTGGCACACCGCCGAGCGCTGTCTGTCGCGACAGGGGATGGTGCTGCCGACCGAGGCACAGTGGGAGTATGGCTGCCGTGCTGGCACGACCACGCCGTGGTGGACTGGCTTGGAACGAGAGAGCCTGCGCGGCGCGGTCAACGTGGCCGACAAGACGGCGAAGGAGGGCAACGCGCCGTGGTCGGACATCGCGGACTGGCCTGACCTGGAAGACGGCTTCGTGGTACACGCGCCGGTGGACGCGCTGCGACCGAACGCGTTCGGTCTGCATCACGTGCACGGCAACTTGTGGGAGTGGTGTCGCGACGCGTACGGCGAGTACTCGCTGCCGACGCAGCCGGGTGATGGCCTGCGCCAGACGCCGGCAAGCTCCGCGTCGAACCGCGTCGCGCGAGGCGGCAGCTTCAACGTCGCTGCTGGCTTCACGCGGTCTGCCTACCGCGGCGACCTGGCCGCGACGTTCAAGCACTACAACCTCGGCCTCCGCGCCGCGAGGCGCATACGGCTCGACGACTGATCGTCAACGCCCCCCGAGCATCGCCGCCACAAGAAAACGCACGGTCGGCTGCAACAGTCGGTATCGCCTTGCGACGAGTGGCGTGGCGACGGTTCCAACGGTGGACACGGCGCCGAACAACCCAACCAAGAAGTGAACTGACCATGAAGAACCTCCTCTTCGTTTCCATCACCGCCTTCCTCGGTCTCGGCGCGTCGTCGCTGGCGGCGCAGTACAACGAGAGCAACTGCCGCTCCGTCGAGAGCATCTACAGCGCGTCGGCGTGGGGCCGCGGCACTGCGACCGGCTACCTCGGTGACGTGATCACGATCCGCGACCGCAACAACCGTGTTCATGCCTCACGCACGGTTCAGCAGTGGCGCAACTCCTGCCCGAGCCCGTTCGTGCTCGCGGTCGACGCCACCTCCAGTGGTCAGTACTCGATCCGGTTCTGCTACGCCGCCTTCACCTTGATCAATCCGCTGGTGCAGGGCGGCACGGTCGAAGTGACCAGGAACGGTGTGCTGATCGATCGCGATCGCCTGAACTGAGCAAGCATCGGGTTGGTTACGAGCCAACGGCGAGCGCGCCGCTGCGACGAGTTCGCGCACACCGCACATCAAGACATGAACAGACACGCCACCGCGGTTCCGCTACCTGCAAGTGCACCACGAGATCGTCGTCACACCGCGATCAATCACCGGGTCAGCCATTGCTTTGAGCGCCGACAGGGCGGTGCAGGCGTGATCGCCGAGCGACATAGTAAAGTCATACGCTGCCGAGTAGCAGTGCAGAACTCTCATAGAATGAATACGCTCCAAGGAACGATGGCACTCATTGGTCTCGGTGCTGTGCTGGTTGGCCTCGCGGCCTACTCATGGCCAACGGGTCGAGACAATGGAGAATCTCATTCATCGTTCGTAGATGGGCTGGGTCTAGTTGCCTCTCGCAGTTTCAAGCAAGTTTCCTCGGGCTTTGAAGTCACAGCCTTGTCGACAGAGCGTGTCGCGGAACAAGCCGGGAAGTTGTCGCCAGGACGCGAAATTGTAAAGAGCCCCGGCGAACGCTTAGACGAACTGAAGCGCCGATTTCTAGAGACGTGGCATGATCACCTGTCGGCAGAAGATTGGCAGGTCGCACTCGAACTAATGGCTGCCGCCGAAGCGTGCGGAGACATCGATGCCTACTACAGTGTCACGCGAATATTGAGCATGCACATTGATTCAAGTAACCCATCTAATGGCCTCATCGCCTCATTATCTTGGATTAGGGCGCAAGAGTTACAGGGTATGACTCCAACCGAGGACGCGTTCTCTGATTGCGAGAGGTTTATTCGTGCAGGAGCGAAATGCATCCCAGACAGCTATAATGTACTTTCTCATGTCAGGGAGCGCCGATACATTTACGAGAGTTCCAATTCGAGCAGAATGAGCCAAGACAAAGTAAGAGAATCTGACATAGGCTATCTTATCGTCATGGGGACCAGAGCAGTCCATCTATACAACGAGGACGTGCTCGCTTTGACGGTGGGAAAACTACAGAGTGTCAAGAGCGACGAATCTATTCCTAAGTTGGAGCGAGTGGCCGCAATAACTTTCCTGCTGCGATTCTGTTCAGAATCGTCCACACCCGCTAAGCTGAGACGCTCTTGCTGTAGGATATAGGGCCGTATGACCATGACGGTTGCAGCCTTGCTAACTCGTGCACAGCATCCGGTGCGTCAACGCGCGCGGCAACAGGTTGCGCGCGGGGTCGTAGGTCGGCACTACCGGGAATCTGAACGCCAGCGCTTGCCACCGTCGCCTTGTTGAACATGCAAGGAGTCGTGCGAGACGAATCGCCGTAGACGCAGGCAGTCGTCAGCGGCAGGATGCGGCGCTACTCGGCTCTGGCCGAGCCCCGACGCGTCTTGACCTGCAACTCCCCGGCTCTTGATCCAACTCGATATCGCGCATTCGCTCGACTCACCGGTCGTGCGGGTGGCGCTCGGTGCCGTCGGGCTGGCGTTGGCCGCGGTGCTCGTGCGCGAGGTCTACAAGATCCCGACCAAGCTGCTCGCGCTGATGGCGACGGCCTTCGTCGACATGGTCGGCCTGTTGATGCTGGTGCCGTTGCTGCCTTTCTACGTCAAGAAGCTCGGCGGCGACGGCGTGCCGTTCTTGGGCACCGTGCTCGGAATCGGCCTCATTTCCGGTTTCGTCGTGTCGGCGTTCACGGTGGCGCAGTTGCTCAGCGCGCCGTTCTGGGGGCGCTTTTCCGATCGCTACGGTCGGCGGCCGGCCCTGTTGATCGCACTCGGTGCTTCCGCCATTGCCTATCTGATCTTCGGTTTTGCCGAGTCACTGTGGCTACTCGCGTTGTCGCGCATCGTGCAAGGCGCAGGTGGCGGCACGGTGGGCGTGATCCAGGCGTACGTCGCCGACAGCACCGAGCCAGAACAGCGCGCGCGCGCGTTGGGGTGGTTGTCGGCGGCAACCAACCTCGGCGTCGCGCTCGGACCGGTGCTCGGCACGTTGGCGGTCTCGATCGGTGACGTCGACTTGCTGCCGGGGAGCGGCACTCTGGCGATGGGCGAGGCGGCGCCGGGCATCGTCGCGGCGGCCATCTGCTTGCTCAACATGGCGTTCGCCGCCAAGTACTTGCCCGAGTCGAAGCGGGCGGCCCACGCCGGTCACGTGCGCACGTCGCCGCAGCGCGCCGTGTGGCACGTGATCGCCCGGCCCCGCGAACCGGCGTCGCGGCTGATCTTGATCTACGCCATCGCCATCGGCGCCTTTCAGGGCATCAACGCGGTGCTCGCGCTGTTCTTGCATGCGCGCTTCCAAGTCACCGAGGCGACCATCGGTTACTTCTTCATGTACATCGGCGCGATCTCGGTCTTCGCGCGCGTGCTCCTGCTCGGTCACCTCGTCGACCGCCTGGGCGAAGCACGGCTGTCGCGCATCGGCATCGTCACGCTCGCGGCAGGCGTCCTCGGCATGCCGCTCGCGGGATCCTTGGGCACGCTGGCCCTCGCGGTCGCGTTGATTCCGTTGGGCACGGCGTTCACCTTTCCGTGCGTCACCGCGCTGCTGTCGCGCGTCATCTCCGCTGACGACCGCGGCCTCTACATGGGGCTGCAACAGACGTTTGGCGGCGTGGCGCGCATCGCCGCGCCGTTGTTCTACGGTTGGTCGTTCGACCGCATCGGCATTGCCGTGCCGTTCTACTTCTCTGCCGGCTTCGTGCTGGCAACGCTGCTCCTCGGAGTCGGGCTCGACCGATTCGCGCGCCCCGGCAAGGCCGCGCCCTGAGCGCAGTAGCCTGCCCCGCTAACTCGTCTTTCCTTCGCCGCGCACGGTGCGCTACCGTCAAAGGATGCCGAGTGTGCGCCAGATCCTGTTCATCGTCGCGGTCAGCGTCGCGCCCTCAGTCGCCGTTGCGCAGTCGTACAACGACCTCATGTTGGTGCGCAACCGCAAGAACGAGGGCGAAGACCTCCTGCAGGTGCGCGCTGGCATTGGCATCGGCAGGCCGTCGGGCACCGAAGACGAGAGCATTGGCTTGCAATCGGTGGAGGCGCCGCACGGCCACGTGTACTTCCGCCAGCGAGGCTTCACCACGCACCGCGCCGTGCTGCTTGCGTACGCCGGCTTCGACGGTCTGTACGCCACGGTGAAGGAAGACCCCCAGCTGGGCGGCCAATCGCAGAGCCGACTCGAAGTGTTCGGCCGCGCGTTTCCGTACTACCGCGAGGGCTTCTACCGCGATGGCGAGTTCGTGCCGACGGGCCGCTATGAGGGCAAGGACTACGGCGTCGCGCTGGCGACCTCGCGCCTCGTCGACCCCGAGGCCCGCGTCGAGATCGGCGGCTTCTATCGCCGCCTGAAGTTCGATGCCAACGAGACCACCTCGCCGACCTACACCATCCCCGAGGACTACAACGCCTACGGTGCCCGCATCATCCTCGAACAAACGACTCTCGCCGTCGACCGTCAGACCGGCCGACCGAACGCCGGCTTTCAATTCTCGCTCCTGATCGAGCGCGAGCAGAACGACAGCAAAGGGACCTTCGGCACGCAAGGCGTGTTCGAAAGCGAACTGCCGTCGGGGCTGTGGCGAGGGCGCGGGCACCTCGAGTGGTTCTTTCCACACACGGAGGCGTCGACCTTCGCACTCATGCTCGATGGCAACGTCTCCGACGAAGAGGACCGCGTCTACAACTACGACGCGAGCAAGCAGGTGGGCAACTTGTGGTTCGATGCCCAACTGCGTTGGCGCTTGGCCGTTGGCCGAGCGATCACCATCACGCCCTTTGTTGCCGCGCAATATGTGCGCGCCCTGAGCGAGGGCGGCGCCGGCGCTGACACAGAGACGTTCTTCGGCGGCGGTCTCGACGCGCGGCTGGATGCTGGCAACAGCGTGTCGTTTTTCGTGGAGTACTCGTACCTGAACAACGAGAGCCGGCCGACGATCTCGCCAACGCGCGACACGCTCGGCGAACATCAGTTGTTCGCCGGCATCGAGGTCCGTTTCTAGTCTGCGACGCTCTGCAAGAGAGCGAACCACCAAGACCGCGCGTCAGCGTAGGTCGTCGTCGGATGGATTGGCGGGATCGAACTCGAGCGTGCGCGTGCGCTGCGCGGGCTCGCGATCGTCGATGGTGCGCGTGCGCAGGAACGGCACACGCAGGCGCCCCTTCACGGTGCGGTAGTCGGCGAACTCGTCGCGCACGGTGAGTGCGCCGGCGTCGGCTTGCCATATGCGCACCTCGATCACGCGCACCAGATTCGACACCGTGTCGATCGACAAGCGCACACCATCGCGACGATCGGTCACCTCTTCGAGCACCGCGAGTTCGCGGTCGCCAGCCATGCGCAACGCCAACTGGCGAAAAGCGATCTGTCCCTGCTGCCAACGCGCCAACACGGCAGCCGGGTGCCGCGCCGCCTCGGCAAGCCGCGTGCGCGCCTCGTCCACCGCAATCGCGATCTGCTGACTTCCCGAGACCTCCAGGCCACCCTCGTTGTCGATACGCGTCTCGATGCTGGTCGCCATCACGCGCGTCGTCTGTTTCATGCGATCGCCCCAGCGCACCGCGGTCTCGGTCGCGACGGACGGCCCGATCCCCGTATCGCTCACTACGCTCTCGCGGTAACCGCGCAGCTCGCCCAGCAGCACGGCGCCGCCCAGCGCTTCGACCGCCCGCTCGAGGAGCTTGTTCGCAGCAGCTACTTGGGTTTCGACTTCTTCTGGCGGCAAGATGCGCTCGACGCCTTGCGCTTGCATCGGCACTTCGGTGATGAGTTGTACCAGGCGCGACGAATCGACGGGAGGTTGGCCGCCGACCACCGCCAGCGCGAGCGCCGACTTGGCAAACAACGGCAACGCCGAATTGATGTCGAGTTGACCAGGCGTCGACAAGCGCTCGAGCGCCTTCGCGAAGGCGTCGGGCTGCACGCGACGGTAGGCCAGGCGGCTGACGGCGCGCAACCAGTCGGGCGGGCGGGCGATCTGCTCGAGCAACCGCAGGCGCGCGCGCGCCGCGCCCTGCCGCACCTCGACCTCGGACGGAGGGCGCAGGCGAAACGAGTTGAGCACTTGCGACAACGCCTCGTACAGCGGCACGACGACGTTGTCCTGCGCGCGCGCAAACAACACCACCTGATCCGTCTCCCCGGCTGGCAGCAGGTCGAACGACACATCGCGGCCAACCAACTCCTCGATCGCGGTGCCAAGACGTCCGCCGAGACCGTCGTGCGTCAGGCACTCGTGCAAGACGAGCATCTCGACACCCAGGGGCTGATCGAGGGTCGGCTGCGGGATCAAGACGGCCACGTCGACCGGCCCATCGCGCGGCGCCCAATACACGCCGGGCGTGATCGGCAGGGGCATCACGAACGGCATCGCCGCCGCCGTCGACTGTTTGTCGAGCCACGGCGGCAGATTCGAATCGACGCCCAACCCGAGCTCAGCGCCGGAAACGCCGGGCACCCACAGCACCAAGACGGCACCCGCCGCGCGGTAGCGCGCGCGCTGGAACACCGCGACTTCGCTCGCGGTGCGCAGATTGATCTGACCGATGACCTCACTCAGTGACTGCGTGCGGCCACCGCGCATACGTTCCACCATGGCGTTCAGTGGCGCGCTCGACCAAGCCTGGCCGACGCGCGTCGCTAGACGCAAGCGGAGCGTGTCGAAAACATCGACCGGACCGTTGGGGTCCATGGACTGTGCGAGGTGCGTGCCCAAAAGGCTGAGCACTTCGCGCCAACGCGGCGGCGGGAACGTGATCTCGAACGACGTGGCGTTGGCCGCCACGTTCACCTCGAGCGCGGCGCCGATCCGCTTCAGCGCGCCGCGCAAACTGCCGCCGGCCCGCGTCGGCAGGCGCAGTTCAGCCGCGACCTCCGCCGCCAACTCAGCCAGCCCCGGCTTGCCCGCCCGGGACCCAACTGGCAGCGTCAGCCGAATCAGGCCCGGCACGGCGGCCGGCGCGGTCACCTGCAGCGGGGTCACCACGACCAAGCCGTGCAGGATCGCGGTCAGCGTCGTGATGTCGCGTTGCTGGCGCGCCGCAGACGTGTCCGGCATGGGTCGTTGCAGCGGGTCCGGTGGCGACGCCGCGGTTGGTGGCGTTTCGGTCGTTGCGGCGCCCGAGGGGTCAGCCGGCGGCGGCGGGGCGGTCACCGAAGCATCACCTTGCAACGGGTCTTGCGGCGTTGACACACTCGCCCCGTCCGACGGTTGCGTCGACGGTGCGGTGCGCGTCTCGACGACGGCGTCGAACCACACGCAGCCAGCGAATGCAACCGCGGCCACTGCGACCCCCCAACTCCGTCTGGCGAAGCAGGAACACCGCGATGACGTCACGGCTTTTTCTCCTGCGTCACTCGCACTCGCCGTTCAGGCGCGAGCAGTTGGCTCAGCACTTCGATCACCGCCGCGTCTTTGACGGTGTCGATCGAGCGCTGCACGTCCTGGGGCTCGACACCGATGGACGCACACGCGATGGCGACGAAGGTCGCGAGACGATCGGGTGTGGCACACTGGGTTGCGCGCTCGGCCGCGATGTAGGCGCGCGCGAGGCTCAACTCTTGCGGCAAGGGCGGTTGCTTCAGCGCCGCGCGCAAGCCGGCGTCGACCTCCGCGAACAGCCGCTGCACTCGCTCGCCTTCCCGCGCGTCGCGGTCGTCGAGCGCGATCTCGAGCAGCACGAGGGCGCCGGCGGCCGGCGACGGGAACGGATAACTCCCTCGCAACGTGTCGGTGCGCAGGCCCTCTGTGTTGAGCCATCGCGCCAGGAAGCTGTCGTCGCCGCTCACCAACCACGTCACCGCGACTGCCACGGCGTTCGGGTCGGCGGTCGCGGGGACGCGCAGCCCCACGGCAATGCCTGAGACTTCACCGCCTAGCAGTTTGCTGTTGCGCTCGCCGCGCGGCTCGGGCGCAAGCCGGGCCGGCGCAAACGCGTCGACGGTGAGCGAGGTCGCAGCGAACGCGCGCACCAGCGTGTCGGCCACCGCTTCGACTTCGAAGCCGCCAACCAGCACGTGCACGGTGCGATCTGGCCGCTGCGTGCGCACGAAGGTCTCTAGGGCTTGAGCGCGCGAGAGCGGACGGAAGCCCTCGACGTCGGTAATGCTCGCGCGCGCAGCCGGCAACGCGCCGTACGACAGACTGCGCACTTCGTCGCGCAGCGCAGTCCATGGATCCTGAGCCGCACGCGCGACCAGGTCGGCCCGTACCGCGCGCAGCTCGTCGTGGATGCCGCGCAGGATGGGTTCCTCGCGCCGCGCCAGCAGCAGCGCAGCGACGCGCCCGATGGCCTCGACGGGCGCACACAGGTGCAGCAGAGTCCCATCGGCGGTCCGGCTGAGGCGCGAGGCGCACGCCGGCGCTTGCCGCAGCGTGCGTTCCCATGTCAGGCGATCGGCCACCGCTTCGGCCTGCGTGGCATCGGTGCGCAGGCTGCTCAGCAGCTCGGACGGCAGGTCGCGGCCTGCCCGCTGCAAGACGGCCTTCTTGCGTTCGTTCTCGTCGACGCGCGCCAACACCTCTTCTTCGGTAGCGCGATTACGACTGCCGACGCGCGTCGTGCCGGCCATCGACGCGCGCGCGACCGCCACCGCAAGACCCTCCAGACCCTCCGGGTCGTCGGCCGGGCCAGCAGGCGTGAACACCACCCAATGCACGATCGGCGGCCCAGCCGTGGGCACCAGGATGCAGCGGCTGCCATCTGGCGTGTTGAGAACGCGCAGCGCCGGCAGCGGCTCGGTCTGCGCCGGCAGTGCGGCAGCGGAGACCACGAAGGACAAGATGGACAAGAACGCCACAGCGCGCCGCTGGCGCATGCTGCGGCACGCAGCGAGTGGGCGCAGCGGCGTACTATTCCTCGACAGCGTCTCGTTCGGCGCTGACCTCAAGCTTGCCTCTGGGTCTGCAGACACCACGTCGACTATCGGCCATGAAGGCGAGAATCTCGCGTACTGCCGGGTGATCGCCAAACTGCGACCGCACGGCCTGAATGCGAGCCGCCAGCGGGTCGCTCCGCCAGAACAGCTGGCGGAAGGCGCGCTTGGTGGTCGCCACGTCTTCTGAGGTCCAGCCCTGGCGCTTGAGCCCGATCAGGTTGACGCCGACGATCCGCGCGCGGTCGCCCTGCACCAACGCAAAGGGCGGCGCGTCGCGCGACACCATGGCGCCGGCACCGATCATCGCCAGTCGGCCCACCCGCGCAAACTGGTGGATGCCGACCATGGCGCCGAGCACGGAGTTGTCTTGGATGTGGGTATGGCCGGCCGTCGCGGCGCCGTTGGTGAAGATCACGTTGCTGCCCACGGTCGCGTCGTGGCCGATGTGCGATCCGGCCAGCAGCATGTTGTTGTCCCCCACGGTGGTGATGCCACCGCCATACGGTGTGCCGCCGTGGACGGTGACATGCTCGCGCAGTTTGTTGCTGTGCCCAATCACCAGCGTCCCCCCCACGTCCCCGCTGAGCTTCTTGTCCTGCGGGGTGGTGCCTACGACCACGAACGGGAACAGCTCGCAATCCGGCCCCAACGTCGTGCTCCCCTGCACCACCACATGCGCGTGCAGGTGGCAGCGTTCGCCAAGCTTGACCCGTGGCCCGATCACACAGTAGGGGCCGATCTGAACCCCTTGACCGAGTTCGGCGCCATCGTCCACGAGGGCGGTGGGGTGGATATCCATGCAGGTTGGGGCGGAAGGGCGGGGATTGTGGGCGCTGGTGCTCAGCGGAGCAATGAAGAAGCTCGACTGCTCTCCCGTTTGCGGGCGCCGCCCGCGCGCGAGGGGCCCTACGAGTCGGCGCTGCGCCGACATGCAACCGGGCCGGTGGCCAACATCGTCGACACGCTGACCGGCTTCAACGGTACCTGCACCACGGGGCACGGCATGCGGTCCTCGCGGCCCCCGAGCCGACGGTGCGCCAAGGCCTGAATCGCCGGCTGGCAGATCCGGCCCTGGCACGGCCCCATGCCAGCACGGCTGCCCATCTTGAGGGAACGCAGGTCGCCGCCGAACACACGGGCGGTCTCGCGTAGTTGGCGCAGCCGGACGTCCTCGCAGCGGCACACGATGGTGTCGTCGTCGGCCAGATCGTAGAGCCCTGGTGGAATCGAGAAGGCGCCGAGCAGCGCATCGCTGACCCGACGTTCCTTGACGCGGCTCCGGCGCGCGGCGTGTTTGCGCCGATCGGCGTCAGGAACGGCCAACCGCAGGCTGCGCGCGGCGGCGAGGCCTGCCAGGCGGCCTTCGGCCACAGCGACATCAGCGCCGCCGATGCCGGCGATCTCACCGGCCACGAACACGTGCGGGATCGACGTCTGCATGTCGTCGTCGTGGCGCGGCACGTAGCCGCCGCGCACCGGGAGATGGTGCATGGCACAACCCAACAGGCAGGCCAATTCGATCGACGGCAGCAAGCCATACCCGGTGCACACGACGTCGACCTCGAGCCTGTGCTCGGTGCCCTTCTCCAAGCGGCCGTGCCGGTCGATGCGCGCGATCGTCGCCGCGGTCACGCTGTCGTCGCCATCGGCGCGCACAATGCTCCAGCCCATGCGATAGTCGACTCGGTGCTGCCCTAGGGCGCGCAGGTAGTAGAAGGCCTCGCGCAAGCGCGCGGCGCTGCGCGCGATGCCGAGGCCGGCGCGCAGGCGGGCACCGCGACCGTTGGCCTCGACAGCGGCGATCACCTGCACCCCGGCCGACAGCAGCGCGGTGACCGTGGGCAGCAGCAAGGGGCCGGTGCCGGCCACCAACGCGCGCTTGCCCGGCGCCACGCGAAAGCCGCGCACCATGACCTGCGCGGCGCCGGCGGTGATCACGCCGGGCAGCGTCCAGCCGGGGAACGGAATGCAGTGGTCGTAGGCGCCCGGCGCGAGCACCAAGCGCTCGCAAGCGAGCACGTGGGGTAAGGCGTCCTGTTCGAAGGCCAGGTGCGTCGGCGACGCGTCCCACACCGTGGCGCCTGAGAAGAAGGTCACGTCGTGGGCCGCCAGTTCGCGCAGCAGCACGTCACCCCGCGCGTGCCCGGGCGAGGGTCTGCCGTGCGCCGCGTGTCCTTCCTGATAGCTCGATGGGGTCTGCCGATAGATCTGCCCGCCGGCGCGATGCCCCTCGTCGACGATGGCCACGCGCGCACCGGCACGCGCCGCCTCGATCGCCGCCGCCAGCCCCGCGGGGCCGCCGCCGACGATGGCAACCTGCGTGGCGTGCCGCGCGAGCGTCAGCGCGTCGATCAATTCTTCGGCCCTCGGTTCGGCCCTCGGCTCGGCCCCCGGCTCGGCCCCCGGCTCGTCACCACCATGCGCTCGCCGCTGACCAGTTGCACACAGGCTCGCACCGGCCGCCCATCGAGGTCGACCAAGCACTCGTAGCACACGCCCATGGCGCAGAACATGCCCCGCGGCTTGCCTTCCTGGCTGGAGCCGCGGATGCCGCGCACTCCGGCTGCCCACAACGCCATGCCGATCGTCTCGCCTTCGAAGGCGTCGACCTCGCGGCCGTCGAACACGAGGGTGACGCGCGGACCACGGCTGGTGTGCGGCATGCGAGAGTCGGACATGGGTGCGACGGGGCCGAAGAGTTCAGGAGCGTAGGCGGCGAAACCGGTGGCAACCAGCCGGAGACCGCTCCCCTCACAACGCGTCGTACGCCAAGTTCGATCGCAGCCACCTCTCGACCTCGCGCTTCTCCATCTTCTTGCGCTTGGCGTAGTCCTCCACCTGGTCGCGGTCGATGCGACCGACCGTGAAGTAGCGCGCCTCGGGGTGGGCGAAGTAGATCCCGGACACGCTCGCCGCCGGCATCATGGCAAAGTGCTCGGTGAGGGTCATGCCGATGTCATTGGCCTTCAGCAGCTCGAACAGCTTCGGCTTCTCCGAGTGATCGGGGCACGCGGGGTAACCAAACGCGGGGCGAATGCCGCGGTAGTCCTCGCGGATCAGCTCGTCGTTGGTGATGTCGCGCTCGTCGGCAAAGCCCCACTCGGAGCGCACGCGCTGATGCAAGCGCTCGGCAAAGGCCTCCGCCAAGCGATCGGCCAGCGCCTTGACCATGATCGAGTTGTAGTCGTCGAGGTCTGCCTCGAAACGCTTCGCGACCGCCTCGCAGCCGATCCCTGCGGTCACCGCGAAGGCACCGATGTAGTCGAGCTGGCCAGAATCGACCGGCGCGACGAAGTCGGCCAACGACATGGTCGGTCGACCCTCCTCGATGACGCGCTGCTGACGCAGCATGGGGAAGCGCAAAAGCTCGCGCGTCCGCGTCTCGTCGGCGAACACCACGATGTCGTCGCCCTGGCTGCCGGCCGGCCACAGACCGTACACGGCACGCGCCGTCAGCCACTTCTCGGCGAGGATGCGCTTCAACAGCACCTGCGCGTTGTCGTACAGCTCGCGCGCCGCGGCGCCGTACTCCGGGTGCTCGAACACCTTGGGATACTTGCCCTTCACCTCCCAGGCGGCGAAGAAGAACGTCCAGTCGATGATCGGGATGAGGTCGGCAATCGGGTAGTCGCTCAGCACCTTGCGGCCGGTGAACGATGGGCGCGCGATATCGTCGGTGCGCCACTCGACTCGCCTTCGCTTCTCGAAGGCACTGCGGTACGGAATCAACGGCTCATCGATCTTCTGCCGATGCAAGTCGCGCAGACCTTCCTGTTCGCGACGATTGCCGTCATCGAACGTGATCTTGCGCCCGGGGTCGAGAATCTGCGACACCACGCCGACGACGCGCGACGCGTCGGCGACGTGCGTCACCGTGTCGCCATACTGCGGCGCGATCTTCACCGCGGTGTGCTGGCGACTCGTGGTCGCGCCACCGATCAGCAGCGGCTGCTGCATGCCGCGCCGCTGCATCTCTTGCGCCACGTGCACCATCTCGTCGAGCGACGGCGTGATCAGGCCAGACAGACCGACGAGGTTGGCGCCCTCATCGATCGCCGTCTGCAGGATCTTGTCGCACGCCACCATCACGCCGAGGTCGATCACCTCGTAGTTGTTGCAGCGCAGCACGACCGCCACGATGTTCTTGCCGATGTCGTGCACGTCGCCCTTCACGGTGGCGATCACCATCTTGCCTTGCGTGCGCGCGCCGCCGCCCGCCGCGGCGCTGGCCTCCATGAACGGCTGCAGGTACGCCACGGCCTTCTTCATCACGCGGGCGCTCTTGACGACCTGCGGCAAGAACATCTTGCCGACGCCGAACAGATCGCCGACCACCTTCATGCCGTCCATCAATGGACCTTCGATCACGTCGAGCGGACGCGGCAGCTGCGCGCGCGCTTCCTCGCTGTCCAGATCGATGAAGTCGACCACGCCGTGCACCAGCGCATACACCAAGCGATCGCGCACCGGGTTGTTGCGCCAGGTGAGGTCCAGTTCTTTCTTCTGGCCGTCGCCCTTGACGCGCGCGGCGAATGTGACCAGACGCTCGGTCGCGTCGGGCCGGCGGTTGAAGAGCACGTCTTCGACGTGTTCGAGGAGCTCCTTGTCGATGTCTTCGTACACCACGAGCTGGCCGGCATTGACGATGCCCATGTCCATGCCAGCCTTGATGGCGTGGAACAGAAACGCCGAGTGCATCGCTTCGCGCACGCGATCGTTGCCACGGAACGAGAACGACAGATTGCTCACGCCGCCGCTGATCATCACGCCGGGGCAGCGCTGCTTGATCTTCCCCACGGCCTCGAGGTAGGCCTTGGCGAACTCGTTGTGCTCCTCGATGCCGGTGGCGACGGCGAGGATGTTGGGGTCGAAGATGATGTCGCGCGGATCGAAGCCGACCTTCTTGGTGAGCAGGTCGTAGGCGCGCCCACAGATCTCGACCTTGCGCGCTTGTGTGTCGGCTTGCCCCGTCTCGTCGAACGCCATGACCACCACGCCGGCGCCGGCACGCTTGACGACCTTGGCCTTCGCCAAGAAGTCGGCCTCGCCCTCCTTCAAGCTGATCGAATTGACGATCGCCTTCCCCTGCACGCAGCGCAGCCCGGCTTGCAACACCGACCACTTGCTGCTGTCGATCATGATCGGCACGCGGCAGATCTCCGGCTCGCTCGCCACCAAGTTGAGGAAGCGCGTCATCGCGGCCTCGCTGTCGAGCAGGCCCTCGTCCATGTTCACGTCGAGCACGTTGGCGCCACTGCGCACTTGGTCGAGCGCGACGGCCAGCGCCGCGTCGTAGTCGCCCGCGAGGATCAGTTTGGCGAAGCGCCTGCTCCCGGTGACGTTGGTGCGCTCGCCCACCATCACGAAGTTGGTGTCGGGGCGAATGGTGAGGGTCTCGAGACCCGCGAACTGCGCGAACTGGCGACGGCCGTCCGGCACCTTGCGCGGCGGCACGCGTTCGACGGCGCGCGCGATGGCGGCGATGTGTTCCGGCGTCGTGCCGCAGCACCCGCCCACGATGTTGACCAGGCCAGCGTGTGCGAACTCAGCCAGCAGCCGGCTGGTCTCGTCGGGATGCTCGTCGTACTCGCCAAACGCGTTCGGCAGACCAGCGTTGGGGTAGCAGGTCACCAGCGTGTCGGCGCTGCGCGACAGTTCTTCGACATAGGGTCGCATCTCGCGCGCGCCGAGCGCGCAGTTGATGCCGACCGAGAACGGCTCGGCGTGACGGATCGAGGTCCAAAACGCCTCCAGCGTCTGCCCCGACAGGGTGCGGCCGCTGCGGTCGGTGATGGTCACCGAGATCATCAGCGGCAGATCGATGCCCCTTTCCTCCACTACATCTTGGAAGGCAGCGATCGCTGCCTTGGCGTTCAACGTGTCGAAGATCGTCTCGAGCAGGATCGCGTCGCAACCACCGTCGATCAGGCCGAGCGTCTGTTCCCGGTAGGTGTCGTAGACCTGCTGGTACGACACAGCGCGGAAGCCGGGATCGTTGACGTCGGGCGACAGCGATAACGCTCGGTTGGTGGGCCCGATCGCACCGGCGACGAAGCGCGGGCGCTGCGGCGTCTTCTCGGTCCAGCGCTTGGCCGACGACTTGGCCAGCCGCGCTGCCTGCACGTTCAGCTCGTACACGGCCTTCTCCATGCCGTAGTCGGCCTGCGCGATCGACGTGCTGTTGAACGTGTTGGTCTCGATGATGTCGGCGCCGGCCGCGAAGTACGCGTCGTGCACGCCTTCGACGATGGCCGGCTGGGTCAGCGCCAGCAGGTCGTTGTCGCCCTTGAGGTCGTGATCGTGATGCAGGAAGCGCGCGCCACGGAACGCCGCCTCGTCGAGCCTGTGGCGCTGCAGCATGGTGCCCATCGCGCCATCTAGGATGAGGATGCGCTGCTGCGCCGCCTGCGTGAGGCGAGCGCGCACCGAGTTAGAGTCTGCGTGCGAGTGAGAACTAGGCATGACGCTTCTTTGCGCGTGGTTTCGTGGCCGAGGCGACGAAGGTCGCCGGGATGTCATCGCCGCGTGCTTCCGTGGCGTGAACTTCGATCAGGATCTCGACGAAGCCTGCCTGCACGAGCCAGCCGCGCAGCAAGTCTTCGGCAAAACCCTGCCAATGGGTATTGAGCTTCTGCTGCATCCAGACGCGGTCGTGCTGCACGAAATCGACCAGCACCACGCGGCCGCCGGGCCGAAGCACGCGCGCCATTTCGACGAGCGCGTCCTGCGGCCGCGGCATGTACTGCAGCACCATGTGCGCCAGCGTCGCGTCGACGGTGGCGGTACGGATCGGCAACGCGGTCGCTTCGCCGGCGCGGAACTCGACCTGCGCCGCGACTCCGGCTGCCTTGGCGTTCGCTTTCGCCGACGCGAGCATCTTGTCGGAGTGGTCGACAGCGATCACCGCCAACCCGGCGAGCGCCAGCTCGATCGCCAACACGCCGGTGCCCGTGCCGATGTCAGCGACGCGCAGCCCCTTCTGCACCAGCTTGGTGATCGCGCGCGCGCGCTGGGCGTCGTCGTTGAACACCCGGCGCAACACGTCCCACCCCGGCCCTACGGCGTCGAACCAGGCGCGCGTACGCGCGGTGCGCGCGCGAAAGATCGCGGCGAGCGCCGCGGCGTCGGTGCGCGCGTCGGGGTCGTCGGCAAGGGCGGTGCGCGCCAGCGCCCACGCGTCGTGCCAGGCTTTCTCCTTGGGCAGCCGGAACGAGTAATAGACGTGCGTGCCGTCGCGTCGGTCGTGCAGCAGGCCGGCCTCGCGCAGGATGCCCAGGTGACGCGACACCGTGGATTGCGGCGTCGCCAAGATTTCGGTGAGTTCCTGCACGGCAAGCTCCTCGCGCTCCAGCAGCGCCAGCAGGCGCATGCGGGTCGGATCGGTCAGCGTCTTGAAGACCTTGAGGAGGGCGTCCGCAGTCACAGCGCCCGGGAGTCTACATCAGTCCATCGGGATAAGCGGATGGATTGTTCAAGGAGTTGCAGGCCTAGGCCGAACCTGCTGCCGACGCGATTCTGATCGCAGGCGGGCGCTTCAGCGCGAGGCAGTCGATTGTCGAATAGCACGACATCATGGGATGTTGGCGCATCGCTGCAGGTTCGCTGTCGAGCCTGATGCTCGGCGTGATCCTCGCGTCCTGCGCCCAAGACAGTCATGTGAGTTACCGGGGTCGTTCCCTGGTGATCACTCCAGCAAGTCCAGTCATTGCGCAACGGACTTCGCAGCAGTTCACGGCGATGGCAATCGACGGGAATGGTCACGTTACGGATCGCACTGCAGCGGTGACGTGGAGCTGCTCGCCTGCGGGCGTGGCGACGATCAGCAACGCGTCGGGCAGTGCCGGTCTGGCGACGGGCATCGCGACGGGCTCGACGATCATCACCGCAGTCGACCCGGCGTCGGGACTGTTCGGCGAGACCACACTGACGGTGAACGCGGCGGTGTTGGTGTCGCTCGCGGTGACGCCGACGAATCCCACGATCCCGGTAGGCCTGCCGCAGCAGTTCACCGCGACGGGCACGTTCTCCGACAACTCGACGCAAGACCTGACGACCCTGGCGACCTGGAGTTCGACCAACACCGGGGTCGCCACCGTCAGCAACGCCTTGGGCAGCGAAGGCCTAGCGACCAGCGTCGCCGTCGGGGCGGTGACGATGCGCGCCACACATGTCGCCACTGGCATCTTCGGCACGACGCTGTTGACGGTAGCGAGCAACATCGCGTTTCAAGCGGCGGCCGCGGCCGGCTCGGGTCCGGGCATACTCAGCCTCACGGTGACCACGCCCACCGGGACGGTGGCGGGCGACGTCATGGTCGCCGCCATCGCGGTGCGGCCGAACACCGCGACCATCACGCCCCCGGCCAGCGGCTGGACGCTGGTGCGTCGCGTCGACAACTCTGCGTCGGTCACGAATTCGCTCGCCATCTACACGCGGGTGGCCGGCGTGGGCGAGCCGGCGTCGCACACCTGGACGTTCTCTTCCTCGACTGGATCGGCTGGTGGGATCATGTCATTCCGCGGGGTCGACGCCACAACTCCTGTCGACGTGGAGAATGGGCAATCGACTGCCAATGGGCTCTCGCACGCAAGCCCGAGCGTGATCACCACGGTCGATGGCACCATGCTGGTGACCGCACACGCGTTTGCGTCCAGCGCTTCCTGGACACCTCCCGCGGGAATGACGGAAGCGTTCGACGTCGCGAGTGGGGTCGTCCCCTTGTCCAGCGGCATGTCGATCGAGGGCAACTACGTCTTGCAGTTGACGGCTGGTGCCACTGGTTCAAGGACCGCAGTGGCAGGCAATGACTCGGACGTGGGCAACGCCCACATCCTGGCGCTAAGGCGTCTGCCCTGACTGCGGCGTGATCCCGGGCTGCAAGTGCCGCGAATCCTCGCGGGGCGCGCGAAATCTGCGGCCCGTGTAATTCGCCACGTCCTTCAAATTCGCCACGCCCTAGCGGCACTGGAAGCCCCAAGGAGTAAAGCGGCCTTGGGCCCTTCCGGTCGGCGCTGCGCCGACATGCAACCCCTGTTGGTTGCAGCCCAAGGCCGCGATGGGTACCGTGCTCTCCCTATCTCACGGCAGTCCTAACTCTCGCGGCAGTCCTAACGCCAGCGCGCCGGTCGCCTACTTCAGCGAGGCGATGCGGCCGGCGGCGTCGATGATCTGGGTGATGCGCAGGCCGTAGACGTCGTCGACGAGTACCACCTCGCCGCGCGCCACCAGCTTGCCGTTCACCCGTAGGTCGACCGGCTCTTCGGCGCGCTTGTCGAGCGGCACGATCGATCCGGGTACCAGCCTGACGACGGTGTCGAGGGTCACCATGGCGCGGCCGATCTCGACCGACACTGGGACCTCGACGTCCATCAACAACTCGAGGTTGCGCTGGTCGTTAGCGGCGGCCACGCCGGCGGGGCCACCAGGCGACAGCGGGGCGAACGCCACCGGCTGCACGGTCGGCCCTTGGCTCATGGCGGCTTCGAGGCCGTCTTCTTGCGCTGTGTCGTTGGCACTCAAGACGCCACCACCTCACCAATGCGGAATGCCAGGCGGCGCCCTAGGGTGCCGACCTGACCACGGAACTTGACGCGCCCTTGCACTGGCGCGTTCATCGGGTCGCCAAAGCGCGTGCGCAGCGGGATCACGTCACCCACCGCGAGCCCGAGCAACTGGCGCAGCGCCAGCGTCGTCTCGCCGAGGTTGACCTGCAACGACACTGACGAGTCACGCAGGTTGTCTTCGATTGGCACGCGCATGGAGCCGGGCTCGGCGCGCATGGCACCAGGCTCGGCGTCGAGCCGGCGCAGATGCGGTTCGAGCGCGGCGAACGGAATGGCCAACCGCAGGTCACCCACCAAGGCGTCGCCCGACACCTGGAAATGCGCGCACACGACGACGTCCTGGCCGGGCAAGACCTGCGCCATCGACGGGTTGGTGAACCTGCCCTCGATGGTCCACCGCACCACGATCATCTCCGCCAGCGCTTCGCAGACGCGATCGAGGCACGGCGCGATGAAGGCGTCGGCCACGGTGTACTCGGCCGCGGTGAAGTCGGTGGGCACACGCTCGACGCGGCCCGAGCCGCCCAAGATGCGATCCACGGCCCCATAGAGCAAGCTGGTGTTCGCCGCGAGCAGAACCGGAGTCTCGAGCGGCGCCATGCGCAGCGTATAGATCGCGACTGGTCCCGTCAGCAGACCCAGCCAGTTCTGGAAGCGCATCTGCTCGGTGGCGACGCAATCGCACACCACGTCCATGCGTAGCCGATCACCGATCGATACCGTCATCGCCTTGCTCGCGGCCTCGAACCGACGCTCGAGCGCGCGCATGTGCTCGCGCGACACACGGTTGGGCTTCAGGAGATCGACCGCGCTCGTGAGGTCGCGCGCGGGAGCGTTGAACTGCGCAGACTTCGCCTCGGTCTCGATGTCGCCGCCCTCGGCGCGAAACAGGTCGAGCAGAGTGTCGATTTCTTCGTTGGACAGGATCTCGTTCACTGGACGCCGAACTTCTTCCAGAGGAGATCGTCGACGGTGGCGATGCCGTCGGGGAACAGCGACGCCGACAGCTCGTCGCGCAGCCGAGCGCGCAGCTTCAGTTGGCCATCCATGGAAGTGAGATTGGCGGCCGGCGTGTTGGTCAGCACTTCCATGCAGCGCGAGTAGGCGCGGTTCCAGTTGGTCTTGAGCGACTTGGTGACCTGCTCTTCCTTGTGCTTGTCCTGCTTGTAAACGATGTAGAAGCTGATCTGCGACACCTTCTGGCCACGCTCGACCCGCGGGTTGAACGTGAACTCCCACAGATCGGGCAGCTCGACTTGCTCGATCTCGGGTGGCGGTGGGCCGACGACCTTCATCGCCTCTTTCTTGGGCGACATGGTGACGACGCCAGCGCCGCCACCGACGGCACCGACGATCAGGAACACCAGGGGCTTGAGCCCACCCTTCTTCTTGCCGCCACCCTCTGGTGACTTGGCATCTTTCTCTTCGACCAAGGACGCTCTCCTCCGGTGGGTGTATCGGCCAGTAGCGACGGCGCGATTGAGCTGGAAGGGCCACGAATGCAGGCCACGCGTGCGATTCTCCCCCGGTGCTCAATCTGCCAACAATCAGCGGCCTGACTTCGCCGCCGCTACTTCTTGGCCTTGGCCTGCTCGCGCGTGACCTTCAGCCGCTTCTCCAGCACCTGCCGGATCATCTCGACGTCGAGCTCGGCCAGAATCGCGTTGGCAGCGTCCGGATCCATCACCGACCAGATCTTCAGCGCGCGCGTCTGTCCTTCGTCGGTCTCCCACCACTTCTTGATCACGGCGGCAGCACTCTTGGCCTCGACGCCAGCCAGGGTCTTGGCGACCGACTGCAGGCCACTCAGTTCGTCCTGCCGGATCAGCAAGACAGTGTTGTGGAACTCGTCGATCTCCGCCTGCAACGTCGCGCGCAGCTGTTCGACTTCGCGTAGCTTCGCGAGGACCGCATCCTGACGATCGACCACGTCGCGCTCGCGCGCCTCCAACTCGCGGCGTTGCTGCACGATCGCGCCGCGGTCGCGTTCGATCGCCGTGCGCTCTTCGCGCGCTCGCCGCAGGATCTCGTTGAGTTCGTCGACGCTCACGCCCGCCTCCATCTGCGGGAAGCTCCACAGACGGCCCGGACGGAACTGGCCCTGGCCAAGTACGGAGTCGACCTTGGCCCGCCAGTCGGAGGTGGAGTCGGGCGGTTCGTGCGCGTCAGGCTCTTGCTTTTCCGGCACCTGCGGCGCAGCGCTGTGCCCTTGGTCGGCTGCGTGCGGGTCGGGCTTGTGACCGCCCGGGTCGCCATGGCTAGCGTCCGCAGGCGCTCCGTGGCCACCGCCGCCCTTGGGCTGCTCGGTCAGCACCGAGGTGCCCTGGCGATAGGGCAATGGATTCTCTTTGCCCAAGCCGTCGCTGCGACCGGCTTCAGATGCCGCGCCGTGGCCCTTGTCTCCGGTCGGCTCGCCTGCTGGCTTGTGTTCGGTGCCATGCGCGTCCTTCTTGCCAGCCCCTTCACCAGCGTGCACTGGATCGGGTTCGGGCGGTGGCGGGAAGAACGATGACAGCAGCGGGATGCCGCGGGTGCCCGCGTGGTTGAGGCGTCCCTGTCCGGCCAGCAGGCCGAGTACGGTCCCACTGAACAGCACCAAACCCGCGACCCCCAAAACCAGTGGCTTCTTCATCGTAGGTTGTCCGTCGCTTCGGCTCGATCACTTGCAGCGCTGCCACCCGGCTCCTCGGCAGACCGACGCGTCTCCGCGTGCCGCGCGAGACGTGACAGTTCCTCGAGTTCGGCGCGCTCAGCAGCGTCGATCGTGGTCTGCCACGCGGTGCGCTTCTGAGTGTGCAGCTTGGTGATGGCTTCGGCGGCCGACCGACGCTGCAAGAACATCGTGCGCGCCAGCGCAACCTGCTTGTCGGCTGCCGCGCGGGCTCGCTGCGCGCGCCCACGTGCGGTATCGAGTCCGACCAGCATGCCGGCGGCCAGCGCTTGCGCCGGCGATCTCGACGCCGACTCCTGCCTGCACTCCATCGCCAGTCGGTCGATCACGGCGATGCGCTCGTCACATCGATTGAGTCCGGTCACCGCTGCCACCAAGACGCGACGCGCGGCGTCGGCGTCTTGTCGGCGCCAAGCGAGCACGCGTTGCAGGCGGAACTTGAAGCGCTTCATGCGGCACCTCCAGACAGCCCCGACAGGCCAGCGAGCTCGAACAGGCGCGCGCGCGTACGATCCACGGGCCAGTGCTCGCGGCCGTGATACAGCAGGTCTTCGATGCGTTCGAGCTTGAGCAAGGCTTCGTCGAGCAACGGGTCGCTGCCCTTGCGGTAGGCGCCCACCGCCACGAGATCGCGATTGTCTTGCCAGTGCGCCAGCAGACGACGCACGGCGCGCGCCGCTTTGACCTGTTGTGGCGGCACGACGCGGTCCATCACGCGACTCACGGAAGCGAGCACATCGATCGAGGGAAAGCGACCCCGCGCGGCGATGTCGCGGCTCAGCACGATGTGACCATCGAGGTAGCCGCGCAGTGCGTCGGACACGGGTTCGTTGAAGTCGTCGCCGTCGACCAACACGGTGAGTAGGCCAGTGATCGAGCCGCGCGCGGCGGTGCCGAAGCGCTCGACGAGGCTCGGCAGCAGCGCGAAGAGTGACGGCGGATAGCCACGCAGCGTGGGCGGCTCACCGGCGGCGAGGCCGATCTCGCGCGCGGCGAACGCGAAGCGCGTGACCGAGTCCATCACCAAGAGCACGTCCTTGCCGGCATCGCGGAAGCCTTCGGCGATGGTGGCAGCGGTGAACGCGCCCTTGAGGCGAAGCATGGGCGCGGTGTCGGACGTCGACACGACGACGACCGACCGCGCCAAGCCGTCGCGACCGAGCACATCGTGCAGGAACTCGTTCACTTCACGACCGCGTTCACCGATCAGCGCGATCACATTCACGTCGGCCGACGAACCACGCGCGATGCTGCCGAGCAGCGTGCTCTTGCCGACGCCTGACCCAGCGAAGATGCCTAGGCGTTGGCCACGGCCGCACGTGAGGAAGCCATCGATCGCGGCGACGCCGGTGGCGAGCGCCTGGGTGATCGGTGGTCGCGACAAGGCCGGCGGCGGTGACGACGTCAGGGGGCGTTCGGGGCCGATCGGCGGCGGCCCTCCATCGAGCGGGCGACCGAGCGCATCGACGACGCGGCCGAGGAGGGCGTTCCCCGTGGGCACGCGCCACGGCCGCCCCAGGTGTTCGACGATGTCATGACAGGCGATGCCTTCGCGGTCGCCAAGCGGCATGAGCGTCGCGCCATCACCGCGGAAGCCGACGACCTCGGCGGGGACGCTGGTGCCGCGCTGCGTCTTGACCAAACACGTCTCGCCAAGCGCGGCGCGCAGGCCGCGCACGTGCAGCGCAAGCCCCTCGACACCAACGATCCGACCAGACGCGACCGGACGGTTCTCGTGCCGGACGCGATCGAGCGCCGCAGAAACAGTTGCGCTCAACGGCACGCGGCCAACTCCTTGCGCAGTTCGTCGCTCAGGCGGCGAAAGACCTCGAGCGGGTCGTACGCAATTGCGCCGATGTCGGTTTCGACGCGCACGCTGCCGATTGCCAGCGCGGTATCGACTACGAAGCTGACCCTAGGTGTGCTCGGATTCGCGAGGTCGCACTGGACGCGCGCGTGATCGGCAGGGGACAGACGCACGCTGATCTGACCGCGGTCGCCGGAAGCCACGGCTTGTTGCAAGCAGCGCTTGACCACGGGGAGCGCGTCGAAGGAACCGCGCGCGAGCGTGGCGCCGATGATCTCGCCAGCGACCGCGATGCCGAGCTCGGTGATCATTGCGGCAACTGCTTCGAGGCGATCGTCGACCACCTGCTTCAACTCACCCAACGACCGCTCAACGGCCGCACGGCAGGCCTCGACCGTCTCTCGCACCGCGCGTTGCTCGATGGCCGCATCGCGCAGCTCGAGGAGACGGCTCGTCGACGCCGTCTGCTCGCCCCGCTTGGCCACCGCGAGCACGCGCACGGCACTTGGCGAGCCACGCATAGGCAGGCGAACGGCGTCCTGGCTCACACCATCTGCTCCGCGCCCGACGACGTCTTGATGTCACCCCGATCCATCGCCTCACGCACGATGGCGACGATATTGCCCTGCGCCGCGAGTACGTCGGCCAGCGGCGTGGGGCCAAGGTTGTCGCGTTCTTCCCGCACCATGTCGGCAGCGCGTTTGCTCAGGTTGCCAAAGATGTTGTTCTCAACTTCGGGCGCCGTTGCCTTGAGGGCGAGCGCCAGGTCTTTGGTCTCGATGGAGCCAAGCACCTTCTGCACCGACTTCTTGTCCAGTTTGGCGATGTCCTCGAAGGTGAACATCTCATTGCGGATGGCCATGGCGATGTCGCTGTCGCGGCTACCCACGGTGTCGAGGATCTCCTTCTCGCCGCCGCCCATGCCGTTGAGGATCTCAGCCGCCGCCTTGATCCAAGCTTTGGGCTCCGATCGCAGCGTCGTCAGACCGAGACTCTTGACCTTGGTGCGCATGACGTCGAGCACACGCTGCACGACGTCAGGCGGCGTGCGATCGAGCGTGGCAATGCGATGCACCATCTCGGCACGCTGATTCTCGGGAAGGAACTTGAGCACTTTGCTGGCCTTGCCGCGGTCAAGGTGGGCCAGGAACACGGCCGCGATCTGCGGGTGTTCTTCGGTCAGGAGGGTGGCGAGGTCTTCGCCTGACAACGACTCGAACACGGCGAACGGCTTCTTGGCCAGGATCTCGTGGTCTGCCTGCTTGCTCATCTGCTGGCCACGCTCCTGGCCAAAGGCCTTCACCAGCACCGCCTCCATGTGTTGGCCCACGTCGCCGAGTGCCATCGTTCCCGCGCGCAAGCGCCGGATCGTCAATTTGTAGGCGTTGCCGATCGTGCCGGGACTGATCGCCAGCTCGTCGAGTTCGCGCATCGCACGCGTCACAGAGTTGATCATGTCCTCGGCCATGTGCCGCATGACACGAGCAGACAGCTCGCGGTCGATCGAGAGCAACGTGATCGCGACCGCGCGCTCACTGGTGAGCTCGTCTTCCTTCGGCTTCTTCGCCGGCGCGCTCACGACTTCACCTCCGTCAACCACGATTCCAACATCCGCGAGACGGTGGCAGGGTCGTCGACGATCGCCTTCTCGATGTCACGCCGCATCCGCTTGACGCCTTCCTCGGGCGTCAGCCGTTCCTCCGGAACCTCTTCGACGACGGCGGGGGCGCTCTGCGGTGGTCTCTCGGACGCGCGCCGCAGCATGCCACGCAAGAAGAATAGCACGAGGACGACCCCCAGGAGTTGGGCGGCGAGGGGCAGGTAGTCCTTGGCGCTCGACAGTAGTCCGGGGCCGACCACCGGCAGTTCGGCTTTGAGTTCGGGGAACTTCTCGACGTGGATCGCAAACCCGTCGCGCTCGTCGGTGAAGCCGACGCACTGCTTCACCAGCTTCTCGATGTTGGTGAGCTTCTCGCCCGCGAGTTGCAACTTCTCGTCGAGAACCAGGGCGACCGAGAGCTTGCGCACGTCGGGCGCCAACTTGCCTTTGCTCGCGGTACCGCGGAACGGCTCGTACGTCTTCTCGGCGGTGGAGTCCTTCTTGCTCGATCGCGGCCCCGCGCTCGCGTCGGTTGGTGCGGCGCTCGCACTTGGGTCACCCACCGCGCCAACCGCGAGTTCGCTGGTATCGGTCTTGGTTGTCTTGTCGCTGACGATGATCGGCGTGTCCGGCACGATCTTCTCTTGCCGCACTTCCCAGTTGGGGTCGAGTTCGACCGCGACCTGCACGCGTGCCTGATCGGGGTAGAGGCGATCGAGAATGGCCTGCGCGCGGTCAGCAAGTTCCTCGCCGCGCGCGCGCTGCTGCGCGAGGAACTCGCCGGCATCGACGGTGGATCCCGAGCGGCTATCGACGGCGTGACGCTCCTGCGTGGTGGCGTTGACAACGACCACGTGTTCTGGAGCAATGCCGAGTGCCGCCGAGGCCGCTTCGACTGCGGCAGCGGCGATGCGCCGAAACCCAGAGCCAGCGCGGAGCTTCAGCAGCACGCTGGCGCGCGGCTGGGTCTGTGAGTCGGTGCTCTGGAAGACGCTGCGCGCTGGCTGTGAGCTGGTGACCGTGGCGGTCAGAACTCCATCGATCTGCGATACGGCGCGCTCGGCCCGCGCGCGGTTCTTGGCATCGAGCATGTCCTTGCGCGCGTCGCGATCGAGGGTAAAGCGAGTGAGCAGGTCATCGGACTCGCTGGAGCTGCCGCTCCCACCGGCGAGGCCCGACTCGAACAGCACGCTCTTGGCTTCGGCGACCGAACTGCGCGGGACAGCGATACCACGGCCATCGCGCTCGAACGGAACGCCGGCCTGCGTGAGCGAGCGCACGGCGGCAGCGATCTCGCGTGGATCGTTGGCTTCGACGACGAGCTGGTAGTCGGGCCGACCAGCGATCCAAACCATCGCGCCGAGGCCGAGGACGGCAAGCGCCATGACCGATGCCATCAGCCACCGTTGACCAACGTCGAGGCGTAGCCAGACGTTCTTGAACTGGCCTAGAAGTTCGAGCAGGAAGCGCGGCATACGTAGTCAGACCTAGAGGACGGAGCGTTGCAGCGTCTCCCACGCTTGCAGGAGGCGATTGCGCACCTCGAGGGCCAGGTTGAACGCGACGTCGCTCTTGCCCATCGCAACGAGCACTTCGTGCACGTGCACAGGCTCACCACGGGCCAGCGCCATCGCCTGCTCGTGTGACGAGTTACCCAACTCGGCGAGATCGCGCATCGCGGTCTGCAGAGTCGCAGCAAAGTCTGAGTCGCCGGCCGCCCGCGGTTCGACGCGAACGGGCTCTTCGCCTACGAGACGGGCGGGACTCGGCGTCCAACTCGGAGGCAGCAACCCGTCAAACCCTGTCATAGTCTAGTCCTCGACTCCAATTCCCTAGGCGCGCAAGTTCTGCAGCGCGGACTGCACCATCCCTCTGTACGCCTGCATCGTGGCAACGTTTGCCTCGAAGCTGCGCTGGATCACAGACATCTCCACCATCTCCTTGAAGAAGTCCACGTTCGACGTCAGGACAAAGCCGTCCTTGTCCGCGTGCGGGTGCCCAGGATCGAACCGGGGCAGAAACGGCGTCGTGTCGTCGGGCACGACCTTGGTCACGCGCGTGCCGGCGAGGTCTCGCGCGGGGGAGGCGGTGCCCCGCAAAGCCTGCATGAACGTCCCAGCTTTCGTCTCTTCCACGACCAACGTGCGCCGACGGTAGGGTTGCCCGTCGGGACCGCGTGTCACGTGCATGTTGGCCAAGTTCGACGCAACGACCTCGGCCCGCTCCATCTCGGTGCGCATGCCCGAGGCGGCGATATCAAAGCCGCGAAGAACGCCGTCCATTCCGCTCATCGGTTCGCTCCTGTGTCAGGGTGGTTGACCATGTCAGCGACCAAAAATCGCCTGGTTGAGTTTCGCTAGCTGCCCAGCGGCTCGCCGGCTGAAAAGGTCGTAGAGCAAGCGCACCTTCTCGAGGTCAGCCAGCTCATTGGTGACGCTCACGTTGTTCGCGCCGTCCGGCCCAGAGGTATCTCGACGAACGGCCGCCACGACCGGCGTGTCGCTGGCACCGCCCGCTTTGACGCGCCGCAGGCCCTCCTCGAACACCACTTCGAATCGCTTGAACCCTGGCGTGTTCTGGTTGGCGACGTTGTGGGCAATCACATTCGCCCGCATCGCCATCGCGTCCAGGACGCCCATCGTGGCGTCGAACTTGGTTCCTAGTTCCATCATTCGCCTCCCTTGCTGTGACCCCCGTGCTATCGACGGGTTCCACATGATTCTTGAGGGAGTGTCCAGCCGGCCGGCGCTCGCTTGGCAGACGCGAAGAGGACGTGCGCGGCCGCGAGCCCGGCGGCGGAGCTTTGCGGACGTGCGGTCGGGTTCTCTTCCTCGCAACGAGCTGGTGTCGTGTTGCCTCTCGATCGGGCGTCACGTCCACCACATCCCTCGGCTCCTTGGCCGACGTCCCGGCCATGCGGCCGAATCGCAGCCAGCGCCAGCCGCGCGAGGGAGCCACAAGCGGGCAAACAACCACCGCAAAACGACAACAGCCTCGTGAGCTGTTGGCGCACGAGGCTGGGAAGAAGATAACCCCGGCACTAACCTACTTTCGCCTTACGACTATCATCGGCCCGACCTGCTTAACTGCTGTGTTCGGGATGGGAACAGGTGTT
>JANPER010000063.1:0-42540 GCA_031423015.1 Planctomycetota bacterium
CGAACTCATGCAGCCATTCGTCTCTACTCCGACCAGTGCCACTCTGAACACCGGTGCCGCGATGCCGATGCTCGGCCTCGGCCTGTACGGCATGACCGGCAACGCCGACACCGAAGCGTGTGTGCGCGCTGCCATCGACGCCGGCTACCGCGCCTTCGACACCGCCGCGGTTTACGGCAACGAGCGTGGCCTGGGCCGTGCGCTGAGCCGCTGCGGCGTACCTCGGCAAGAGTTCTTCGTCACCACCAAGCTATGGATTGACCCTGTCCGAAGCGGACGGATCGAGGAGGCCTTCACCGCCAGCTTGAACCATCTGCAACTCGACTACGTCGACCTCTACTTAGTGCACTGGCCGATTCCCCGGCGCATCGTGCCGACGTGGCGTGCGCTCGAAGCGTTGCACCGGACGGGCCGGATCCGCGCCATCGGCGTCAGCAACCACATGGTGCCCGATCTGGACGAGTTGTTGTCGGCCGCTACGGTCGTGCCAGCGGTCAACCAAATCGAGCACCACCCTTACCTGCAGTGCCGCGCTCTCGTCGCGGCGTGCCGTGCGCGCGGAATCGGCGTTCAGGCCTGGAGCCCCCTCATGCGTGGGCAAGTACTCACCGACTCCGAGATCGACGGCATCGCCAAACGACTCGGGAAGACGCCGGCGCAGGTCGTCCTACGTTGGCACTACCAGCACGGCGTGGCGACAGTCGCCAAGACCTCGCACGCTCGCCGCATGCGCGAGAACCTCGGAGTCCTCGACTTTGCGCTCGCAGACGAGAGCATGGCGGCCATCGATCGACTCGACCGCGGCCAGCGTTCCGGCCCAGATCCTCGCTCGTTCGGCGCCTGATCTCCGGCAGCACCCTGGCGACGCCGAGGCCGGTGCGCTCAGCACGCGGTCTTCGGCCATGCGCGTGTGAGGGCCTGGAGCCATCGCTCAACGAGTCCCGCGCCGCAAGCTGAGCAGCAGCAGCATGACGCCGCCAATCTCGCAAACCCCCGCGACCGCGAACGCCATGGCATAGCCGACCGCGCGATCTTCGTTCGCGGCCACGATTGCGCCGCAGGCGAGGGGCCCCAGCAAGAAGCCCAACGAGCCGGCGGCGTTGAAAGCGGCGATGGCCGAGCTGCGCCCCACTTCGGGAGCGCGCTCGATGGTGAGCAAGAGCGTGGGCACGAACATCACCGCCGAGGCGATGCCGAGCACGGGCATGAGCGCGAACAACCAGCCGGGCGACACCACCCCGACCAAGATCGTGCCGGCGCCGTAGACCAGGCTGCCGATCGCCACCAGGCGGACGCGCGATGCGCGCTCGGCCAGCTTTCCCACCGGGTAGCTCAGCAGGGCGAACGGGTACAAGAACAGCGCGAGCAGCGCGCCGATTCGCGCCGGCGACACGCCGTGCACGCCTTGCAGTAGCAGCGGGAATCCGGTGGTGAAGAAGCCGACGGTGAAGCGATCGATGCACGAGAGCGCGAGCGGCACCCAGAGCCCAGAGCGGTGGCGCATGGCACGAGCGACCTCGCGCAGGGGTGCTTGGCGTGGTCGGCGCCCGTCGCCGGGCAGCACGGCGCTCGCCAGCCCCGCGGCCACCAGCAAGACGCCGCTCGCGACGTGCAACGTCATGCTCGGGTCACTGCGTCCGAGCACGCCGCCGACCGCGGCGCCGGTGGCGACGCCGAGCGTGAGGCCGGCGCCGAGCGCGCCCATCACGCGGCCGCGGTTTTTGCCCGCCTGGTCGGCGACCAGCGACAGCACGAGCGACAGCGCACCGATGTGCGAAGCACCTTCCACGGCGCGAATGGCGAGGAACGACTCGAAGCTCGTGGCGCGCGTCAGCAGGTGCATCGCCAGCGCGTCGGCGAGCAACGCGACGACCGCGGGCCAACGCCGGCGACCGGTGCGATCGGCGAGCATGCCGAACACCGGCGCGGCGAGGAGCGCGCCAAGCATGTTGGCCGCCATGAACAGCGTCGCTCGACCGTCGCTCACCGCGAAGCGTTCGAGCACCAGCCCGCGCAGCACCGGCACCGGCAGCGTGACCGGCAGCATGATCGCGAAGGTGAGCGCGGCGAGGGCGAACGTGCGCGCGGCGGTCATCGACGCTTCATCGCGCCAGCGCGCGCTTCTCCATGCGCAAGAACAACACCGCCGCCGAGACCGCCGCGGTCGGCGCCAGCAAGAAGACGTTGAACAGCGGGATCAGCGCGCCGACCTGGAAGCCGAGGCCGAAGCCGACGGCCATAGCCCAGTTGTGTTTGAGCAAGGCAAAGCGCGCGCGCAGATCGTAGCCACGGCGATAGGTCGGCAGTTCGAACCAGGTGAGCGCGTTGGCGAAGGCCGACACCAGGAACGCGAGCGGCACGAGGCCAACGATGGCGAGGGCCAGCGACGCGAGCCAGACGCAGGTGACGACGATGATGATCTGCGCCGTGGCGTGCGTGCTGTCCTTGATGTTGGTCCAGAGGTGTCGCTGCACCGGCTGCATGCCTTCGCCGCCCATGCCCTGGTCCACCACGTCGACCAGCGGCTCCAAGAACGGGCTCAGCACCAACTCGACCAGCGGCGGCAGCAGGAAGAACGTGCTCACCAGGGCCAACAGGGGCGCCAAGATGCCGGTGAACCAACCCAGAAGGTCGCCCTCGCCCGCGATCTCGGCGAACAGGGCGCTGAACGCGAACCACAGGCCGAGCGCGGTCCCGGTGACGACCAACAGGTTGGCCATGACCGGGAGCTTCAGCTTGCCGATGAACTCCGGCCGATTGAACAGCAGCGTCACGCCTTCGAAGAACCCGAAGAAGCCGCGTCCGAGGTCGAGCAGGAAGAAGCCGCGGCGCGGCGGCTTGCGCATCGCCGGTCCGCCCGGTGCGACCGACATCCGGTCGCCGCACCGACTGCACGGCGCCTCGGCGCATGGGTAGCCGCACCAGGCGCACGCGGGCCGAGCGAGGGGCGGCTGGTGGGGAGCGGGCGCGCTAGGCGCTGCCTCGGCCGGGCCGTGCGGAGCTTGACTGGGCGGTGGTCCGCCGGCGCCCGGTGCGGTCGGCATCGACGCGACATTACGAGACTCCCGTCCGAAATCTGCGACTGCGCCGCGCATTCTCCTCGCCGGTTTCGTTTCGTGACCGACCAGCATCCTTCCTGCTCACCCGGGCGAACCCTATGGTGCGCGTCTTACACTTTCTCCACGCATGCAACGCTTCAAGGGCAGCGACTTCTTTCTCGTCGACGAACTCTTCAGTGAAGAGGAGCGGATGGTGCGCGACACCGTGCGCGAGTGGGTCGACCACGAGTTGATGCCGATCATCGAGCAGCACAACCGCGAGGCGAAGTTTCCGCGGCACCTCGTGCCCCAGATCGGCGAGATGGGGCTGCTCGGCGCCACCATCCAAGGCTATGGCTGCGCTGGTCTGTCGGCGACGGCCTACGGCCTGGCGCTGCAGGAGATGGAACGCGGCGACTCGGGCATGCGCAGCTTCGTGTCGGTGCAGGGCTCGCTGTGCATGTATCCGATCTACGCGTATGCCAGCGAGGAACAGAAGCAGCGTTACCTGCCCAAGATGGCGACCGGCGAGATGATCGGTTGCTTCGGCTTGACCGAGGCGGACTTCGGCAGCAACCCGGGCGGCATGATCACGCGCGCCACCGACGACGGCGACAGCTACGTGCTCAACGGCTCGAAGTTCTGGATCACCAACGGCTGCATCAGCGACGTGGCGATCGTGTGGGCCAAGGTGGGCGACGAGATCGGCGGGTTCCTGGTCGACCGCGACACCAAGGGGTTCCGCACCAACGAGATCAAGCACAAGTACTCGTTGCGCGCGTCGGTGACGAGCGAGTTGGTGTTCGAAGACTGTCGGATCCCGAAGAAGAACCGCTTGAGCGTCAACGGCCTCAAGGGTCCGTTGTCGTGCCTCAGCCAGGCGCGCTTCGGCATTGCCTTCGGGACAGTGGGCAGCGCCATGGCGGTGTACGACGAAGCCGTGCGCTACAGCCAGACGCGCATCCAGTTCGATCGGCCGATCGCGCGCTTCCAGTTGGTGCAGAACAAGCTCGTGTGGATGTGCAACGAGATCACCAAAGGGCAGCTCCTGGCGTGGCGCCTCGGTCGCTTGAAGGAGAGCGGCAAGCTGCACCACACGCACATCTCGCTCGCCAAGCGCAACAACTGCTGGATGGCGCTCGAGTGCTGCCGCCTGGCGCGTGACATCCTCGGCGCCAACGGCATCACCGACGAGTACCAGGTGATGCGCCACATGTGCAACCTGGAGTCGGTGATCACCTACGAAGGGACGCACGACATCCACGGTTTGATCGTCGGGCGCGAGATCACCGGCGAAGACGCGATCTGTTGAGCGACGCCGGGGCGGGTTACTCAGTCGCCCCCGACGTACATTGAGTGGCGCGTCGTCTCGGACACTCATTGCTGCATCGCGCATTCCGACCCCTGTCTACCGCTTGTGGCTACGGGATCTCCCGTAGCCAGCGAGCCACTCGCGCGAGAACCGGCGCTGGAACCTTGGAGATGGGGGGAGAAAGGCGAGCCGACCACAAGCCGGCTGGGCGTAGACGCCACAAGACGTGGTCCACCATGCCGTCGCCGCAAGCGACACCGGGCCGCGTGCAAGCCCCCACACCTCATTCGTCTCTTAGCAACGAGCGTATGCCCCTAGCGACTATGTCAGCCGGCGTCGAGGCCGTCGTCGGCCCGTTTGGCCACGCCGATCTCGAGCCGTGGCGCCCCAGTGCCACCGACCCGTGGGATCGTCGCAAGGCGGCGCATCTGCTGCGCCGCGCCGGCTTCGGTGCCGCGCCGGAAGAGATCGACGCGACCGTGCAGCTCGGCGTCGACTGGCTCATCGATGTCCTGCTGACGCCGAACAACACGCCGCTGCCGGCGTACGGCATCCGCGTGCTTGCGCACGGCGAGATCCTCGACCTCACCAACCAGGTGATGTCGCAGCGTGCGCTGTGGATCTGGGAGTGCGTGCATGGCCTCTATCCGCTCAAGGAGAAGATGGCCCTCTTCTGGCACAACCACTTCTCGGTGGGGGTGAACAAGGGCGGCGCCGAGAACCTGTCGATCGCGCACGTGAACATCTTCCGACGCCAAGGCCTCGGTTCGTTCCGCGACCTGCTGCTCGAGGTGACGCGCGATCCGGCGATGCTGTTGTGGCTCGACAACTTCCTCAATGGCGAGCTGGAGAACGGTCAGCCCCAGATCAACGAGAACTACGGGCGCGAACTGCTCGAGTTGTACACGCTCGGCCCCGGCAACTACGCGCAGGCCGACGTTGTCGAAGCGTCCAAGTGCCTGTCTGGGTGGGGCGTGACCGCTGCCTACGGCTCCAACGAGTTCGTCTACCGGCCCCAACATCATGTCGCGGGGCCGAAGTACGTCCTGGGGCGCACGATCAGCAACGGCTCGAACGGCACCGAGGGCATGCGCGATGTGCACGACTTGATCGACACGCTGCTGTCGCAAGCGGCATGCGCGCGCTTCATCGTCACCAAGATCTGGCGGGCCTTCGTCTCCGATGATGCGCCGAACGACGTGATCGACGCGTTGGTGTTTCGCTTCCGCGCCGATGGGTTCCACATCCGCTCGCTGATGAGCGTGATCTTGCGCAGCAAGTTCTTCTTCAGCGACCGTGCGATCCGCCACCTGGTGAAGACGCCGATGGAGCTTGTCGTCGGTGCGATTCGCAGTCTGGGCCGCCCCTCGATCCAGAAGTACAAGCTGTTGGCCGACCACATCGACACGATGGGTCTGCCGCTGCACCGCTATCAGACACCTGCGGGGTTGGCCGGTGGCTTCGATTGGCTCGATGGGCAGTCCGTGCTGCAACGAGCGAACTTTGCCGAGCAGCTCACGCGCAAGCAGGATCCGTACCACATCGGGGCGAACTTCGACTCACTGCGCGATGTGTGGCGCGCCAACCTGCGCACGGCCGAGGAGATCGTGAACTTCTACGTTCGCTACTTGGTGGATGACGACCTGCCGTCCGAGGTCCGCGGCTTCCTCCTGGAGTTCATGAACCGTGTCGACTGGGAACGCCGGCCGTTCGTCTTCGACCCCGACCGCGCCGACCGCAAGGTGCGCGGGCTCGTTCACATCCTCATGGCCCTGCCACAGTACTCGATCAACTGATATGAAGACGACACGCAGGGGATTCTTGGCGAGTGGCGCCGCCGCTGTCAGTTCCGCAAAGCTCGCATCCTTCACGCCCGCGGGCGGTGGCGACCGAGTGTTCGTGGCGATTCAGGTGGAAGGCGGTTGGGACTACCTCAACATGCTGATCCCCGCCGACCACTGGGTGTATCAGGAAGCGCGGCCAACGCTGCGCATTCCGCGCGCGGCGACGCTGCCGGTCGCGTGGAACTGGGACTGGTACTGGCACCCGAGCCTCGCGCCTTTCAGCTCGCTGTACGACCGCGGGGACTTGGCGATCATCGAGAACGTCGGCTACCCAACACCCGATCTCTCACACTTCGAGTCGATCAAGAAATGGCACGCCGCGGATCCTTCCGCCGGCTCGTTTCGCCAAGGTTGGCTCGGCCGCTACCTAGGCCTGGGGCACGGTGGCCCGGTGCAAGTTCCAGCGATTGACATCGAGCCGTATGCGAGCCCGGTGTTCGCCGGCGCCCGCGTGCCGGTCATCCTCGACCCCGAATCGTTGCGGTTGAACTTCGATTGGAGCAGCTCCGAAGACTCGGCTGTGGGCCGGCTGGCGATTGAAGTCGGCACCCAGTTCAGCGAGATGGCCACGACCGGGAACACGCGTATCGCTGCGGCGCTGACTGCCGATGCGCACCGATTCGCCAACGCCCTGCGCGACGCCGGGAGCGGCTACTCGCCGCGTACGAGCTATCCGGGGACAGCGCTGGCAAGCCAGCTCAAGCTCGCGGCGCGCTACATCAGTTCGAACACGCCGATCAAGCTGTACCATCTGAAGACCAGCGGCTTCGACACCCACTCGGTGCAAGCGCCACGGAATGATCCGACGGCCGGTCAGTTCGCGACCCTCCTCAGGGATCTGTCTCTGGCCGTCAAGGCCTTCCTCGATGATGTCATCAACTGGGGGCGGGGCAGCGACGTGGTGGTGATGCTGTACTCCGAGTTCGGCCGCCGTGTCACCGAGAATGGTGCCCTTGGCACCGACCATGGTCACGGCGGGGTGGCGTTCTTGGCGGGTCAGCCGGTGTCAGGCGGGCGCTACGGTCAGACCCCAGACCTCGCTGGCATTCGGCGTCCTGGCGAGAGCTACTACATTCCGTTCGATGCGCGCTCGACGGACTTCCGGCAAGTCTACGCCACGGTGCTCGAACGCTGGTTGCAGGTTCCGAGCGGCCCAATCCTGGGTGGCACCTTCGCGCCCCTCAATGCTCTGTGAACGGCAATGAAAGCACTCACGATTCTGGTCTTGGCTGGTGCCGTCCCACTGTGTGGCCAAACGGTCGTCGTGCCGAACAGCGCGGCGAACGTCGAGGGCAACGCCGCAGATCGCGAGCCGTTCGGGCACGAGGGCATTCGGCATCTCACCTACATCCATCGCGACCAGTTGACGCAGATTCCATGGCAAGCAGCCATTCGCAACGTCCGCTACCGCCGCGACGGGATGCAGATGCCGATGATGCGGCGGTCGTCCGCGATTTGGCAGGTTCGCATGGGCGTGTATCAGGGCTCGGTGGCGCAGCCGCCGAGTGCGTGGCCGGCGCTTTCGGCGCCGGACTGGGCTGTGGTCTTCCAGCCGCGCTTTGTGTCGTTCCCCGACCTGTGGCGACCGTCGGGCAACACGCCGGCGCCGTTCCAAATCGACTTCCCCCTGGATCAGCCGTTCGTCTATCGCGGCACACACCTCGGCATCGAGCACTTCGTCGCCGACAGTCAGGCGCAGCACGACTACTTCGTCGATGCGGTCGATGACCTGGTGCCGGGTGGTTCGGTGACGACGCTGCCTGGCGGCGCCGGCTGTCCGTTCGGCGAGAACCGCGCCCACGGTCAGGCACCCAACCCCGGTGGTGGCGACGCGGAGTTCTATCTGTTCGGCGCGCCGACGCAGGCCAATGTGTTGCTCGGTGTGGGGATGAGCGATCGCACGTGGGCTGGCCTGGCGTTGCCGCTCGACCTCGGTGGACTCGGCCTCAATGGCTGCCGCGTCATGGTGTCGCTCGACGTCCTCCTGCCGGCGCGCACGACATCGGCTGGCGTCGCGGAAGCGCGCTGGGCGGTGCCCGCGGTCGGCCCGCTGCTCGGCGCCTCGCTGTACTCCCAGTGGCTGTGTCCGGGGGACACGCGGGTGAGCCAGGCCTTCCCGCTCACGCTGAGCGACGGCCTGAAGCACACCCTCGGCACCAACCTCAATGGCGGGTTCCTCGGCATGAGCGTCGTGAGCGCCTTCTCCGGGTCCAATCAGTTCGGCTACGTGCAGCCGAACCGTGGCCCCGTCGTACAGCTCAGCTGGTAGCCGTCACTTCTTCGGCGACGCCGGGGTGCCCTTGGCTTCCTTGGCCTTGGTCTCGGCTTCGGGCTGCACGCGTTCGACCTTCGTCGTCTGCTTGATACCGACCACGAACGGCTCATCACCACCCATCGGGTTGTTCATGTGAATCGCCATCGAGGTCGTGGCGAGAGAACTCTCGACCAGGCCGTCCTTGCGCGAGATCTTGGTCTGGGCTTCGACCTTGCCGTCCTTGATCTTCGCGTCGCGCATCATGCTTCGCATCATGGCCGCGCCTTCGTCTTCATCGTCCTCGTCGTCCTCGCCCTTCTTGGCTGGCGCGAGGCCGATCGTGCCGGTGGTCGAGATCTCGTACGCGTCGGCGGTCGCGGTCGCGAGGGTGTGCTTGAACTCGGTCGCCATGCTGAGGCCGCCGCGAGCACCCTGTTCTTTCGTGTCGGTCCAACTGCCGCCGGTGGCCACGGCCTCGGTCGGAAAGGTTCCGAACACGCCGACCTGATTCTCCAACACCGACGGATTGAAGCTGCTTTGCAGCATCATCTTCGCTTGACCCGACAGCTTGTCGGCCATCTTGTCGTTGAGTTCTTTCAGCGGCTTCTTGTCCTTGAGCTTGCCGTCCGCGCCGAAGGTCAGCGCAGTCTTGTGACCGATCAGCGCGAGACAACTCTCCACCAAGCTGCCGAACATCGGATCGTCGCTCGCCTCGTCGGGCTTCTTGGTGTCGAACTCGATCTCGCCGCCCATCGGCGCGTTCATCGTGCCGTGGATTCGTAGCCAGGTTGCCGTGGCCTTGACGGTGCCGTCGGCCGCGACTTCGTCGACCGCGACCTGCAGGTCGGTGACGATCTCGTTGTTGGACTCTTGCCCCATCAGCTCCATGATCTGCTTGCGCGCTTCGGTCACGCGAAAGTGGCCGACGGTGCCGGCCTTGGGACTGATGGTGATCTTGCGCGCGCCGTCTTGTGCCGCGGCGACGCCGATCAACGTGGTGGAGAGAAGAAGGAAACAGGACGTGGACTGAAGGTTCATGCTGGGAGTGTCGGTGATCGTGCAAGCAGCGAAAAGGCCGAGGCGGACTTTCGGAACGCGGCCGCACCGAGTGGCTCGGGGGTGCGCCCTTGCCGGCCCAAGATTGCGATTCCTGGCTAACGCGCCGCCGGCGTCTTCTTGCGCTGCGCGTGCTCGATGGCGGCGCCAATGAAGTCGCGAAACAGCGGGGGCGGCTGCATGGGCCTGGTCTTGAACTCGGGGTGGAACTGCACCCCGACGAACCACGGATGGTTCGGGATCTCGACGATCTCGACCAGATCCAGCTTCTCGTTCACGCCTGTCATGCGCAGGCCGGCCTGTGCCAGCCGGTGCCGGTAGGCGTTGTTGAGTTCATAGCGGTGTCGGTGCCGCTCGTTGATCTTCAGCTCGCCGTAAGCGCGCGCCGACAGCGAGTCGGGCTGCAGCGTGCAGTCGAATCCACCCAGGCGCATGGTGCCGCCCATGTCGTGGACGCTCTTCTGCTCTTCCATGAGCGAGATCACCGGGTTGGCCGCGTCGGGTGCATACTCCGAGGTCGTCGCGTCGGTGATGCCCAGTTCGCTGCGCGCATACTCCACGACGGCGGCCTGCATGCCGTAGCAGATGCCCAGGAACGGGATGCCGGTGGCGCGCGAGTGGCGGATCGAAGCGATCTTGCCCTCGAAGCCGCGTTCACCAAAGCCGCCGGGCACCAGAATGCCATCGACGCCATCCAGGTGTCCGCTGGCGCCTTCCAACGCCACCAACTCGGCGCTGACCTTACGAATGTTGACGCGACACGCGTGTGCGGTGCCGGCGTGATACAGCGACTCGTAGATCGACTTGTACGCGTCGTGTAGTTCGATGTACTTGCCGCACACCGCGATCTCGATCGTCTGCTCGGGGTGCTTGATGATCTCGAGCATCCGCCGCCAGTCTTCGACGTCGGCTGGGCGTCGCGGCTGCAGTTCCAGGTTCGCCATCAACTGTTTGTCGAGGCCCTGCTGCATCAGGTTGATGGGCACCTCATAGATCGAGAAGTCGACGTCGCGCTCCTCGATCACAGCCTCGCGACGCACGTTGCAGAACAACGAGATCTTGTGCGCCATCTCGTCGGTCATCGGCTTCTCGGTGCGGCAGATCAGGATGTGAGGCTGCACGCCGATCTCGCGCAGCTTGCCGACCGACTGCTGCGTCGGCTTGGTCTTCATCTCGCCACTGGCCCGCAGGTAGGGCAGCAGCGTCAGGTGGATGAACAGGCAGTCCTTCGGACCGTTCTCCAGGCTGAACTGTCGGATCGCTTCCAAGAACGGCAGGCTCTCGATGTCGCCGACGGTGCCGCCGATCTCGGTGATGGCGACGTCGGGATTGCCTGCGGCGCCGCGCCGGATCGCCGCCTTGATCTCGTCGGTGATGTGCGGAATGACCTGCACGGTGTGGCCGAGGTAGTCACCCCGTCGCTCCTTGCGGATCACTGACAGGTAGATCTTGCCCGTCGTGTAGTTCGAGTCCTTGTTGATCTTGGCGTGCGTGAAGCGCTCGTAGTGCCCGAGGTCGAGGTCGGCCTCGGTGCCGTCGTCGGTCACGTACACCTCGCCGTGCTGGAACGGCGACATCGTGCCGGGGTCGACGTTGATGTACGGGTCGAGCTTCTGCATCGACACCGTGAAGCCGTAGCGCTCGAGGATCCAGCCGAGGCTCGCGGACGTGAGGCCCTTGCCCAACGAGGACACCACACCGCCGGTCACGAAAACGAACTTGGTCATGAGGGCTGCCGTCGTTGTCGTTGCAGGAATCGATCGTAGTCGGCGCGTGTTTCGATACCCCAAGGGTCGCCGCGCGCGGTCAAGACCTGCATGGGAATGCCGTTCTCCAAGAAGCGCAGCTGCTCGAGGCTCTCGGCCTCGGCCAAGCCGCTGCTCGGCAGATCGGTGATGCTGGCGAGCGCCTCCCGGGTGAAGCCGTACACGCCGATATGACGCCACACGGGATAGTCGTGATCCGCTCGCTGGTGGGGGATGGCTGCCCGGCTGAAGTACATCGCGTCGCCGTTGCGGGCGCGCACCACCTTCACCACGTTGGGATCGTTGATCGCAGCTGGGTCGCTGAGCGGTACGGCGAGCGTCGCCATCGGTCGCCGGCCTTCGGCGAGCGCGGCGACCAAGCGGTCGAGGTCCGCCGGATCGACCTCTGGCCAGTCGCCTTGCACGTCGACGATCAGGTCGGCATCGGCGATCGCGGGCAACGCCTCGGCGCAGCGTTCGGAGCCGGTGCGCGGCTTGGGCGTCGTGCGCACGACCGGCGCGCCGACCGTCGCGGCGGCGGCGGCCACCTCGTCGCTGTCGGTCGCCACGTAGACGCGGGCAAAGGCCTTCGCGGCCCGCGTCGCCGCGTACGTGTGCAAGAACAAGGCCTGTCCCGACTCGTTGAGGAGCGCCTTGCGTGGCAGGCGTTGGCTGTCCACCCGCACGGGCAGGATGGCGACGGCGGTCGGTCGTTGACCGCGGGTCACTGGCCCTTCCCGCGCGACTTGTCGAGCAGGTTGCGCACGCTGTCCTTGTTCTTCGTCTGCTGATCGGCGATCGCGCGCTCGAAGTCCTCGGGCGACATCTTGCTCGAGTGGTACGAGATGATGTTGTTGTGGATCTGCAGGAACGCGAGCCGCGCGGTGTTGAAGCGCTCGAGTTCCTGCATGTTGTCCGTCTGCAGCGTGGGCTGCGACCAGACCGTCAGCTTGTCGCCGATGCGCACGTTGAGCGCGACCTTGGCCCCTTCCCGCATCTGCGGCGCCGCGCGACTGAAGTGCCCCAGTTCGTACAGCGCGTCGATCAACGCCTGCATCGAGCCTTGGTCGGCCAGCTTGGCGTCGGGCGACGCGGCGCCGTACAGGCCGTGTTCGCGATAGCTGGCGTCGTCCACCGTGTTGACGCCGCGCAGCGCGAGGCGATTCTTGCCGTCGACGTAGCTGATTTCGACCTTGTCGGTGGCGGCGAGCGGCATCTGGCTGCGTCGTTCGGCGCCCCCGCTACAGGCTGCCGTGAGACAGGCCGCCGCGAGCACGATTGCCGCGGGCCACAAACGCGCGCTCCACGCGCACAACGAGTTCATCGTGTCAATTGCGTGCACGGGGGATCGAGTCTAACGAGGCGTTGCGCATCGGCAAGCACGCGATCGAGTCGTCAGAGTTTTCGCAGTCTCGCGAGAACTCTCGTGAGAACACGTGAGAACACATGAGAACACAGTGGAATGGGCTGGCCCGCGATCTACGATCCGTCCCTGCAAGCGCGGTCGGGCGGCCGTGCGCGCAAAACCTGGCGGTGCCTGCGACGGAAGCCTCGACCCGAGGTCTCGACGCAGGCCTCTCCAAGGTCAGGCCTCTCTAAGGGAGGGTTCGATGAAGCAGAACGAATCGATACTGGTCTACAGCGTGACCGGCTTGCTGGTCGTCATTCTCGCGGTCGCAATTCTGTTCGGCAACGAGCAGGGTGTGCAGGCACAAACTCAGGCGCGCGGCAAGGCGCTCGACGAGCTGATCGGCGTGAACGCCGCGCCCGAGGAGACGCGGCCGACTCCCGACGGCAACGCCGCGGACGGCGGCGCGACACCAGTGAAGGGGCCGGACCTCGGTTCGGCCAAGCCGGAGGCCCCGACCCCGGGCAACGCAGCACTGCCGCCGGACAACGCACCTGACTTTGGCCCACTGTCGGCGCCGCTGGCGATGCAGTCGCCCGTGACGCCGGTGCCGGAGCCAGACTTGGCGACGCAGGCGCTCATGTGGCTAGGCGACAGCAAGCGCGACGGCAGCTACCGCATCGTCACCGTGCGCAAGGACGACACCTTCTCCGAGTTGGTGCAGCGCTGGTGCGGGAGTCTCGATCAACTAGAGATCGCCGAGAGCCTCAACGAAGAGCTGAACCTGCGTCGCTTGGAGCCGAGCACCAAGGTCTGCCTGCCTTGGGTCGATGACGCCACCTTGGTGGCGGCCCATGTGTCGCGCAAGCAGAAGCAGGAGTCCGAGGTGAAGGTGGTGACCGACGCGCGCAACAAGGGCCTCACGTACCTCGTCAAGTCGGGTGACAAGCTCTGGAACATCGCCGCCGCCCGCGTGGGGCAGAAGAACGCGACCCAGTTCATCGAAGAGGTCAAGGCGTTGAATCCTGACCTGATGGCGGATCCGAGCAAGCTGGTGGTCGGCAAGACCATCATCCTGCCGCGCTGAGCGCGCGACGCCGCACTCAGCGCTCACCCTTCTTGCCGAGCACGGCCCGTTGCGCGTTGTCGCGTTGTTGCGGCGCACAACGCCGCGGCGGGGATGGCCACCTACTCCGCGTGCGCCGGCAACGTAACCCTGAAGTACGTCCGATCCACATCGAACGCGAACGCCGGCGCCGGCGACCCATTCTCACGCATCGCGCGGTAGACCTTCGCGATCCCGGTCGAGCGCTGCTCCGCCAGCCGAAGCTCCTTCAACAACTCGCCGATCCGGCGATTGCGCGCTGGCACCGACGGGCGCTGCGCATGTTCGGTGAAGTGCTCCAGTTCGAGCCCGCGCAACGGGCCGGGATAGCTCGTGACCTCCAGCCGATCGGGATAGACGTAGACCTTGGTCGGCTCCGGCATCTGCTCGTAGCTGCGGTGATACACCGCGTTGGCCACCGTCTCCTCGAGCGCCGCGAACGGGAACGTCATCCAACGGTCGGCCGCGGCGCGGTTCGGCTGCTTGCGCGTGACGACGTGCGAGGAGTTACGCAGGTAGGCGAGGCAGTCGATCAGTTGCCGCGGCAGCGGCCCACGAAACACGCGTTCCTCGATCGTGTCGCCGCCGGCCGCATCGCGAAACTGTGCCACCTCGATACGCGCGCCGGGAAACCAGACTTCGGGGTCATCGGCAAAGAACAGCAGGCCAATGTTGCGTACGACCTCAGCGCGGCAGAGCCGCAACCAACGAGACGCGAGGGCGGCTGCATGAACGGCTCTGCCGCTAGTCGTGAGCCGTAAGACGTAAGCCCTAAGTCCCAGACCGCTGCCTACCTGTCTGACCGCCTGTCCGCGTTCTGGACTTACGGCTAACAACTTACGGCTCATGACTTTCCACAGCGGAACATCTTCGCGCTTCGCGAAGTTGTTTCGGCTGTGGAACTCATGGCCGTTCGCCTTGGCCACGAGCCGCATGCGTCGATAGATCTCGCGGTCGTCGGGCTCATCGAGCAGGCGACTGCGCACATCGGCGAGGAACTCGCGCACCAACGCAGCGCGCAGTTTCTCGGGCCCGGTATCCAGGGACCGACGGTCGTCGAAGGGCACTCGCGCCGTTTGCGCTGACAACGCCGCCAACACCTCACCCGTGGCCTCGACGGTCTCGCTCCCTAGGCGCACGAAGAACGCCCGGCGCTTGCCATCGCGGGCGGGGGCCTGGTGTGGCCTGGTGTCGCTGGCTGGCACCCACACCACCAACACCACGCGGCCGTCGACGACTTCGGGCGACAACACCGGCTGATACTCCGGATCGATGCGCCGGCAGTGGCCGCGAATCCACTTCTGCGCCGCATCGACGACCTGTGGATCGAGGCCGCGCGGCGGCAACGCGGCTACACCGTCGCGCGCTTCGACACCGATGATCAGATAGCCGCCGTTCAGGTTGTGCAGGTCGTTGGCGAACGCGCCAACGGTGCGCAGCACCTGATCACCAACCTGCTCGTTCCACGTCGCCTTGAACTCCACGCGCGCCGACTCGATGCCACGGTGGCGTAGCAGGTCGTCGATGTTGATGGGCAGACACGGCACCATGCGACGGAGTCTATTCATTTCGCCAAGCGCAACCTCAGCTCGTTCTCGAGCCCCGGCGAAGCCACGAACATCCCCTCGGGGAACCTCGAGTAGCGCTTGATGGCGGCGTAAACCGCGGCGTCGTGGTAGAGATCGAGGCGCAAGGCGCGACGGCCGTGAATGGGCTGGACGTCGGTTCAGCTCAGCCGGAGGCGTCGTAGCCCGGCATGCAGCGTCGCCGCCGAAGAGCGCGCCCAGCTTCGGCCCGCTGTCGGCGCGTCTGGCGATGCAGTCGCCCGTGACGCCGGTGCCGGAGCCAGACTTGGCGACGCAGGCGCTCATGTGACTAGGCGACAGCAAGCGCGACGGGGACTACCGCATCGTCACCGTGCGCAAGGACGACACCTTCTCCGAGCTGGTGCAGCGTTGGTGCGCGAGTCTCGATCAACTCGAGATCGCCGAGAGCCTCAACGAAGAACTGTGAAGGTCGTGACCGACGCGCGCAAACAAAGGGCCTCACGTACCTCGTCAAGTCGGGTGACAAGCTCTGGAACATCGCCGCCGCCCGCGTGGGGCAGAAGAACGCGACCCAGTTCATCGAAGAGGTCAAGGCGCTGAACCCCGCGGTCGGATCCAAGCAAGCGGGGCGACGTGGTTCCTCGAACCCCTGGCCGGCTACACCTGCCGCAACCCTGACGTCGGCGGGGCGCCGTCCGGCAGGGTGCTCACGGTCGTGTTCCAGACCGACCAAACAACCAGCAGTTCCTGGAGCCCGAGGACCGCCAGGTGATCGTGCTGCGGGACTGGGACGGTCTGTCATTCGAGGCGGTTGGTGACGCATGGGACTCGCGGCCAAGGCGGCGCGCATGCGCTACGTGCGCGCGCTGCCACGGCTGGCGGTCAAGGTCGGGGTTCTGCGCCGCGGGCAGCTCAGCAGGCTGCTCGCCGCCGCGGGCGGCATCGCGAGCACGGGCGCCCACGCACTGTAGTTCCTCACCATGCGCGACCCGCTGTCCAGGTCGGCCAGCCCAACCAACACGACAGTCAATCGAAGCGCAGGCGACGAAGCTCACGTTTCTCAGTCGAGCGTCAGCAGGCTCGCCACGGACTGGCGATCCCGCTCGGTTGAACCACGATTGTCTGCACGGCCACCAGCAGACCCGGCGGCCGCGATCTGGAACTCAGCGCGGTCGGCTGCGCCCGCTCGTCTTGGCTTGCTCGAGCAGGTCCTTGAGTTCCTGCACGAGTCCCTGGTGGTCGGTGTACACGTTCCTCGTCTCGCCGGGGTCGGACTCGAGATCGTAGAGCTGGCCCGGTGCGCTCGGAAGGAGCTCCGCAAGCGCGACGGCGTCGAGCGGCGGCTTTGCGTAGTCGTTCCCTCCCGAACCGCGATGGTCGAGATACTTCCACCGCCCGCGTCGGATCGAGAGCTGCAGCGTCCAGGTCTGCTGCAATACGTACGGTCGCAGGGGCGTGTCGCTTTGGGTCCCGAGCAAGATCGGCGTGAGGTCGAAGCTGTCCTCGGCGGCGTTCTCGGGAAGGTTCGTTTCGACGATGTGTGCACACGTGGACACGACGTCGGTCAGGCTCACCGGTTGGCTCGACGTGCTCGCTGGCTTCACCCTGCCTGGCCAACGCACGAGGAACGGCACACGATGTCCCCCTTCCCAATCGTCGCGCTTCAGGCCGCGCCACGGCCGCGCTGCGTCGTGCTGGTGGTCCGCGCGCATGCGCAGGGTGGTCAGCACCTCGGGACCGTTGTCGCTCGTGAAGATCACGAGCGTGTCCTGCGCCAGGTCGAGTCGTTCGAGCGTCGCCAGGAGTTCACCGACGATCGCATCCATCTCGTGGATGAAATCGCCGTGCGGACCCGCGTCGGTCTTCCCCTGGTAGCGTTTCGCCGCGAACGACGGCAGGTGAACCGCCTGCATCGAGTGGAACAGGAAGAACGGTCGATCGCGATGGTTCGCCGCATGCTCTTCCAGGAACGCGCGGCTCTTGTCGAGAAACACGAGGTCGACCTCCTCGATCTCGTAGCCGGGCGCGATCATCCCGCGCCGGTTGTCGCTCGCGTAGGGATGCTGCGGCAGCGAGCTCTTGTCGAGCAGCGCGGCCGGCGGAACGGGAATGCGGTCCTGATCGATGAACGCGTACAGCCAGTCCGTCGTCGGACAGCACGCCGTTCCGAAGAAGCGATCGAACCCGCGATCGATCGGTCCATCGGGAATCCGCCGCGAGAAGTCCACGTGCGACACGGCTTCCACGCCATGTCCCGTCACGGGCTTGCCGTGTTCGTCCTCGAATGTCAACCCGACGTGCCACTTGCCGACGCACGCCGTTCGATAGCCCGCGTTGCGCAGCATCGAGGCCAGCGTGAGGCGCCCCGGCTCGATCAACGACGGTCCCCCCACGCCCGCGAAGACCCCGCGATACCCCGTGCGGAACGGCATGCGCCCGGTGAGCAACCCGTAGCGCGACGGCGTGCACACCGTCGAGGCGCTGTGCGCATCCGTGAACCGCATCCCGTCGCTTGCCAGTCGATCGACGTTCGGCGTGGCACAACGCGCCTCGTCGTTGTAGCAGCGGAGATCACCGTAGCCGAGGTCGTCGGCCAGAATGAGCAGAACGTTCGGCGACTTGCCGCGCGAGTTGTCCTGACCTTCGAGCAAGCGCGGTAACGCCGCGGCAACCGCGAAGACCGCGAGAGCGTGAAGGAGAAGCCGAGGCCAGGCCGGTATGGGTCGGTGCGGATCAGGCATCTTCATTTCTCGACGGACTGGACAGGTTCTGCCGCGCAACGCCGGCAGCGAGTGGTAGAGCGGCGCTTGCAGGCGTTCGCTGGTGAATGGTCCGGGCTAGGATGCGGGCGCCCCCGCCCGCTGCCACAGCCTCAGTGAAGAAACTCTCGACCCGGATCCTGCTCTCGCTCGTCGCCGTTGGCACCGTCAGCTGTTCGGCGAAGGACGAGGACAAGTATGTCCTCGACGCCGACACGCAGATCACGCTGCGCGAAGGCTTCGACGCGGAGCTTCTCTACACCGTCCCCAAGTCGCAGGGTTCCTGGGTGGCCATGGCCTTCGACCAGCAGGGTCGAATCCTTGTCTCCGATCAGGATGACAAGGGCGTCTTCCGGGTCACGCTCGCCAAGGAAGGCGATCGCGACGCCGAGATCCGCGTCGAGAGCCTGAAGGGCTTCCCCTATGTCCCCGTTGCCTGGGGCAGTCGCACCGTCGCTGGGGCGCTGGGCTTCCTCTATGCCTTCGACAGTCTGTACATGTCGTCGATGAAGGGGTTCTATCGGATCCGGGACACCGACGGCGACGACACGTTCGATGATTTCACCCTGCTCGAGCCGCTGGCGCCGGGGTGGGAACACTCGGCGCACACGATCATCGAGACCGAAGACGGCAAGGCGCTGTACCTCGTCTCCGGCAACCACTCGCGCGTGCCGCAGCGCGTGCATAGCCTGCAACCGCCGGTCTGGGCCGAGGACTCCTTGCTCCCGGCGATGGCCGATCCCAGCGGGCATGCGGTCGGCGTCCAGGCTCCCGGGGGGTGGATCTGCCGCATCTCGCCGGATGGCAGAGACTGGACGATGGTCGCGTCGGGGTTTCGCAACTCCGTCGATCTCGCCATCAACCGCCGTGGCGAGTTGTTCACCGCCGACTCGGACCTGGAGTTCGACATCGGCAGTCCCTGGTACCGGCCGACGCGAGTCAATCACGTCACCTCGGCCAGCGAGTTCGGCTGGCGCGCGGGTTCCGGCAAGTGGCCGGACTACTTCCCCGACAGCAATGGTGCGGTGGTGGATCTCGGACCGGGCTCCCCGACGGGGATCAGCTTCGGCCACCACTCCAACTTCCCCGGTGAGTACCAGGACAAGCTGTTCGTCTGCGACTGGACCTTCGGGACCATCTACACAGTCGACATGGAGGAAAGCGGGTCGAGCTATGTCGGCACCAAGAAGGAGTTCCTCAACGGCACGCCGCTGAACATCTCGGCGATGCGGTTTGGTCCGGACGGGCACATGTACTTCGTCGTCGGCGGCCGCAACACCGACTCCAAGCTCTATCGGGTCCGCTCCACGGGAGCACCTCGCGCGAGGCCGGAGAAGGACCTGACCGCCAACCAGGGACTCCGCGACCTACGCCATGCCCTCGAGAGCTTGCACGGCAGCAACCATGGCGGAGGCGCGGCGGTCGAGAAGGCGTGGCCGCACCTGTCCCACGCGGACCGCAACATCCGCTACGCCGCGCGCCTGGCCATCGAGAATCAGGCTCTCGACCTGTGGCGGGACAAGGTGTTCGCGGAGTCGAACCCACGCGCGATCATCTACGCGACCCTTGCACTGTGCCGTCACGGTGAGAAGTCGCTCTCGAGTCGCGTGCTCGCGAAGCTCAACAGCGTCGCGTTCGAGAAGCTGGAACGGGGCGACCGATTGGCGATCCTGCGCGCCTACTCGCTCTGCCTCATCCGTCTGAATCCGGCGACGCCAACGGAGGTCGCGGCGATCCTCGCCAAGCTGGATCCGTTCTACCCAGCCGATGACGACGCGATCAACACCGAGCTGGTCAGGCTCTTGAGCTACCTCGACTCGCCGACGGTCGTCGCCAAGACGATCGCGTTGATGAAGACCACGCAGACGCAGACCCTTGCCTACGACAAGGCGATGTTGACGCGGCACGAGTATGGCAAGCCGATCCTCGAGGCGATGGCCAACACGCCGAACAGCCAGAACATCCACTACGCGTACTGTCTTCGACAGGTGCAGAGCGGGTGGTCACTCGAGAGCCGCAAGTACTATTTCAGCTGGCTGAACGACACGCTGGCGAAGAGTGGGGGGCAGAGCTTCGTCGGCTACATCCGCGCGATCCGTGACGACGCCATCGACCATCTCCCCCCGAAGGACGCCGCGGCCGTGGCTTCGCTGCTCGCCGCGATCGCACCGATGGACCTGAGCGCCCTGCCGGTGCCGAAGGGCCCGCCGGTCCCCTGGACGACCGAGACCGCCATGCAGCTGTTCGAGGCGCAGCTCGTGGCCCGCGACTTCGACCACGGCAAGGAGATGTTCTCCGCCGGCAGATGCGTGGCCTGCCATCGCTTCGCAGGCTCCGGCGGGCTAGGCGGCCCCGACCTCGGCTCCGTCGCCAAGCGCTTCTCCATCCGCGACATCGTCGTCTCGATCTGCGAGCCGAGTCACACCATCTCCGAGCAGTATCAGGCCAGCCTCGTGACTCTCACCGACGGGAGCGCCATCTACGGACGCGTGATCTTCAGGGACGACAAGGAGATCGCTGTGGCCTCGAATCCGTACGACTTCAGCGTTCTCACCAAGGCGCCAGCCGCCAAGGTCGCCAAGGTCGAACCCTCGCCCGTCTCCATGATGCCGCCCGGGACGATCATGGCGATGAACAAGGAGGAGGTGTCCGACCTGATGGCCTACCTCCTTTCCGGCGGCAATCGACGCCACAAGATGTTTCAGGCGAAGTGAAGCGGCGTGGGTCATGCGGTCGCGCAGCGAGCTGCGTGTCGGGCTGCCTGTCTTCGTGGATCGCCGACATGGTGGCGTGAACCGAGTGACGAAGCCGCGCGTTCCGGACCGCGTGGCGTGACGACCCCTGCGTGACGCCGTGACTACGATCGGTTGCTCCGATCGACGATTCTGATCGCGAGGAATGGGATGCGCCTTCGACTCACCGTGACGCCGTTGTTCCGTACCGACTTCGAGGCCACGTTCCAGGCGGTGGTGGCCGAGCACCTGCGCAGGACGCCGTGGCTCGGGTTGTCGCTCGCGGTTCACGGCGTGGCCGCGCTGCTGCTGAGCCTGCTGCCGAATGCGCCGCGCCCGCGCGAGGCGGTCGTTGTGCACGTGCAGCCGGCGCAAGCGGTGCCGATGATCGAGGAGGTCGCGCCACCGCGCGAGGAGCTGGTGCCCGAGCACTCGGATCCCGCGCAGCTCGTCGACTTGACGGAGCCCGTCGACGCAATGGACGCCGTCGTCGACCCGTCCGTCGATCCGTCGGGTGCCGAGGTCCCCGATCCGATGCGCGGCGCGGTCGACGGCTTCGGCGGCGAGTGGGGCGGCGCAGGGAACAACACTGCGATCGGGATCGGCGGCGGTGGAGGCATGCCTGCGCGCTACCGAGGGCGCGGCACGCGCGGCGGCGGCGGCGCCGGTGCGGGCGGCGCGCCGGTGCGGACCGCGGTCGACGCGGCGCTGCTGTGGCTGCGCGCGCATCAGGACGGGGACGGCCGCTGGGACTGCGACGAGTTCATGAAGCACGACGGCGGAGCGCGGCCATGCGACGGTGCCGGGGACCCGCTGCACGACGTCGGCGTCACCGGTCTGGCGCTGCTCGCCTTCCTCGGCGACGGCAGCACGCTGCGCAGCGGTCCCCATTGCGATGTCATCAAGCGCGGCGTCGACTGGCTGCGCGCGCAACAGGACGCGGACACCGGCTGCCTCGGCACTGCGAGTTCGCAGCACTTCATCTACGACCACACGATCGCGACGCTGGCGCTGTGCGAGGCGCAGGGGCTGTCGCGCTACCGCACGCTGAAGCCGGCGGTGCAGAAGTCGCTCGACTACCTGCAGGCGCACCGCAACCCGTACGGCACTTGGCGCTATCAGCCGCGGTCGGGCGACAACGACATGTCGGTGACCGGGTGGGCGATCATGGCCCTGCTGTCGGGGCACGAGTTCGGCTTCGCCGTCGATCGGCGCGCGCTGCAGCTCGCCGACGCCTACATCGACGAGCTGACCGATGCCGAGGGACGCGTGGGTTACCTGGTGCGCGGCGGACTGTCGTCGCGCCACGTCGGCCGACACGCGGCGCAGTTCCCCGTCGACCGCAACGAGTGCATGACGGGCGTCGGGCTGCTGTGCAAGGTGTTGCTGCGCGACAGCGAGAAGGCGGCGCAGAAGCGCGACCCGAAGACCGACCCGACGCTGCAGCGCCTGCTGGCGGTGATCATGCGCAAGAAGCCGGCGTGGCACAGTGACGCCACCGGCTCATCGCTCGACTTCTGCGCCTGGTATGCCGGCTCGTACGCCGTGTACCAGATGGGCGAGCCGCACTGGGCGCAGTGGTCACGCGCGCTCAACGACGCGGTGCTGAAGCGCCAGCGCAGCGACGCGTGCTTTGCCGGCTCGTGGGATCCGGTCGATGCGTGGGGCGACGACGGCGGCCGGGTGTACGCGACCGCGATCCTGGCGCTGACGTTGCAGGCGTACTATCGCTATGCGCGGGTGATCGCCGGGCGGTGAAGGGCAGTGGCAGCACGACGACTCAACCGTGCGGAGCGTCGTCGAACTCGCTGCCGTGCTGCTCGTGCATCAGCCGCCCGAGCCTGGCCAGGGCGCGGTGCAGCAGGACGCGCACGGCGCCGAGTTCGCGGCCCATCTCCAGCGCGATCTCGGCGTGGCTCATGCCGATGACCCGGGACAGCGTGATCACCTGCCGGTAGTCGTCGGGAAGCCGGGTGAAGGTGGCCTCGAGCCGCGCGGCCGTCTCCTTGGCGATCGCCCCCTGGCTCGGCGAGCAGACTCGCGCGTAGAGGCCCTCGAGCCGGGTCTGGGCCTCGAGCTGCGAGACGCGTTGCTCGCGCCCTGCATCGCGCCGCTCGCGCAGCCAGTAGCGCTTGCGATTGACGAGCTTCGACAGCGCGCGCATGAACAACCACTTGCGGAACGGCGCTTCGCCGTGGTACTCGAAGCCCGCCATGTCCTCGAGCGCCTCGCGGCAGACCGACTGGGCGATGTCGGCGCACGATTCGTGGCGGCGGATCTCGGGATCGGCGTGCAGACGGATGTAGGCGAGCAGGCCGGGCCAGTGCCGCTCGAGCAACGCCTCGATTGCGCCGCCGTCGCCGCGAGAAGCATCGCGGACCAGGAGATCGTGGTCGTCACCGGACATGTGTGAGCCCAAAGGCTAACACGGCGGGATTGGCCGGAGGTGTAACGCAGGCCGGGCGGCGGCGATGATCGTTGTTTGCCCGGCCTCCTCGCGGTCGCACCCCTGGATCCAATGACCGAAGACCCGAATCCGTCGCAGCCCCACGAACTCGTCGAAGAACTCGTGCGCCGGTGCCTGGAGCGCTTGCCCGACGCGGGCGAGACGGTCGTCGAGCGCGTCTGCGCCGAGCACCCCGAGCTCACCGGCGTCGTGCGTGGCGTGCTGCGCGAACTCGACGCGGCCGGGCTGATCGAGGAGCAAGCGGCGAACGCGACGCCGGCCGAACTCGGCGGCTTCCGCCTGCTGCGCCGGCTGGGCGGCGGCGGCATGGGCGTCGTCTGGCTGGCCGATCAGACCAGTCTCGGGCGCCAGGTCGCCTTGAAGCTGATGCGCCCGGGTTTCCATCGCGACGCCAAGACGCGCGAGCGCTTCCGCCGCGAAGTCTCGGCGATCTCGAAGCTCGACCACCCCAACGTCTGCACGGTGTACGAGGCAGGCGAGATCGACGGGCAGCCGTACCTGGCGATGCGTTACGTCGCCGGTGAGAACCTGGCCCGCGTGCTGGAGGCGCGCCGGAGCAAGCAGCCATCCGGCAAGACCAAGGGCAGCTCGAGCGCGCGCGACCTCGCTGGCGATCTCGCGCTGGTCGAAAAGCTGGCGCGGGCGCTGCACGCCGCGCACGAGGCCGGCGTCGTTCACCGCGACGTCAAGCCGGGCAATGTCCTGATCGACGGCGACGGCGAGCCGGTGATCGTGGACTTCGGTTTGGCACGCGCCGAAGGCAACGGCGAGGAGCATCTGACGATCAGCGGCGAGGCCGTCGGCACACCTGCCTACATGGCGCCGGAGCAGGTGTCTGGCCGCGCAATCGACCGGCGCACCGATGTCTACGCGCTGGCCGTGACGCTCTACGAGTGCCTGACGCTGCGCACGCCGTTCCAGGCCGAGAGCCGCGACGGTCTCTATCGGCAGATCGTCGCCAAACCGCCGCCGGACCCGCGCCGGTGGAACCGGGCGATCGGCCGCGAACTGGGCGCGGTGATCGGCAAGGCGCTCGAGAAGGAGCCGCGGCGGCGGTTCGCGACCGCGCTCGAGCTGGCCGAGGAGCTGCGCCGGATTCGCTGCCACGAGCCGATCCGCACCCGCGCGCCGGGCTCGCTCGTCTGCACCTGGCGCTGGTGCCAGCGCAACCCGGCCGCGACCACGGTGCTGGCGACGGTGAGCGTCGCGTTGCTCGTCACGCTGTGGCTGCTGGCAGGACGGACGCGCGCCCAGCGCCAGTTGCGCGCGCTGGCCTGGCTCGGCGAGGCCCGGAGCGTCAGCGGCGAGGACGGCGACCTCGCGTTCAAGCTGGCGCGCGAAGCATGGCGGCTCGACCCCGGCGATCCCGAGGTCGTCGCCGGCGTGCAAGCCGCGATGTTCGACCTGCGCGACTATCGTGTCGTGCGCGACATCCGGACCGAGCCGGATGCCGCAGGGCGTTTCCTCGAGTGGGTCGCGTTCTCGCCCGAGGGCGACTGGTTCGTGGTCACGGGCACCAACCAGCGGCCCACCGTGCACCGCAGTGTGGATGGCGCGATCCTGGAGAACGGAACTCTCGACGCACCCACCGGCATGCAGGTCGCGCCGATCGCCTGGTCGAAGGGGGGGCTGCTGGCCTACGGCTCGGAGCCCGGAAGCGTGCAGCTCTACGCGGTGGCGGCCGGCAGGGTCAGGCGAGCGGGTCCGCCGCTCGAGTGCGCAGCGCCGACGAAAGCCTTCTCGGTGTCCTTCGGCCCGCAGGGGGAGATCGTCGCGAGTTTTCGCGACAAGTCCGCGACCGTGTGGGGCAGCGACGGCGCCGAGCTGGCCTCGATTCCCGCCGGCAATGCGAAGAAGAACTGGGCCGCCGCGCTCCTGCCCGATGGACGGATCGTGGCCGCGGGCGCGATCTGGACACCAGACGGCACTACCAAGCTGGCTGATCTCCACCAGCACTCGGAGGCCGTGATGTGGGTACGGATCATCGAGCACCGAGATCGCATCGTGACGGCAGCGCTCAATGGCGAGGTTCGGCTCTGGACACTGTCAGGGAGGGAGGCCGCGCCGGCGATCGAGCGGGAGATCCCCAGCACGACGCAGGGCCTCAACAACATTGACGTCTCCCCGGACGGAACGCGTATTGCGCTGAACTACCGGGACGGCCTGGTTCGAGTCTGCCGGACCGCCGACGGCGTCCTGATCGCCGCCTGGCGTACCGCGGTGCAGCAACGCGTCACGACGCGGTTCTCGCGCGATGGCCGTCGCGTCATCGGGGGCGACTGGCGCGGCGCCGTCCACGTGTGGGAGCTCGACGGCACGCCAGTACGCACCTTCGCAGGGCACGGCAGCGGGATCTTCTCGCTGGCGCTCGATCCCCGGGCGGAGCCGGGCCACGACCGCTTCGTGACCGCGAGCTGGGACGGGACGGCGCGGCTGTGGAGCGACCAGGAAGTGCCAGGCGTCGCTCGCATCGACGGGCTCCATCGTCCCAACGTTGCGCCGGTCCCGGGCAGCCCGGAGGTCGTCGTCGCGACTCACGACGGCCGTGTGCTGCTTTGCGATGGCGATGGCCGAGTGCGCCGCGAACAAACGCTCCCCGCACCGGACGCTCTCTCGCACGTGTGCATGGCGCCTGACGGTCATACGGCGATCGTCGCCTCGAGCGACGCAGGCATCTGGATCTGCGATGTCCGCGGCGATGCCGAGCCGCGCCGTCTGGCGATCGAGGGCAAGGTGCCTTGGCCCGAGACGCAGCACGCAATGATCATGATGGCGCTCGTGCTGGCCGACGGCAGCTACGTCGTCTGTCGCAGTGTTCAGGAGTCCGGTGTGTTCCAGTGGCAGCCGGGACCTCCGGCGCCACACGCTCTGGCACTGGATCAACCCGTGTGGCTGCATCCATTGCGTTTGGCCGCGGCGGTCTCGCCGGACGGCCGCATGGTCCTCGTTGGCTATCGATCCGGCGACTTGCAGCTCCTCGGCCTCGACGGCCAAACAATCCACCCCGTTTCGCGCAGCCCCGGCGGCGACCGCGATCCGCTGGTCTCGGTCGCGCTCTTCGCGGACGGCCGGCGCGCCGCCGCCGGCTTCGAAAGCGGCCGCGTCGAGATTCGCGACCTCGGGACTGGAACGGTGCTGCACGCGCTCGCGCGCCACGACGGGCCGGTGCGCCGGCTCGCGCTCTCCCCTGACCAAGGCCTGCTGGCGAGCGCTTCCGGCGATGGGACTGCCGCAGTCTGTGACACGGCGAGCGGCGTGCGACTGTTCGTACTCGGCGACCGGCGGGGCGCGATCTACGACGTCACATTCCCGACCAACGACCGGCTCGTGACTGCGGGGGACGGCGGCAGGGTTCTCTGGTGGTGGCTCGACCAGGACCGGCTCCAAGACGCGGTCGAACGCATCGAGATCGGGCCACTGACCGAGCGCGAGCGGGCGCGCTTCCGACACGTCTCTGGCCGATGAGCGCGTGCCGGGTAGCACGAGCTCCCGAAGCTGGACGCCGGGCGCGGTGTAACGCTGACTGCTGCGCGGCGATTGCTCCTGTGGTCCCCGTTCACCAGGAGGTTCCAATGTCCCGCACGCTCGAGTCGCTTCCCCTCGTTCTCGGTCTTCTCGCCGCCACCGCTTTCGCGCAGGTCCCGGACGGCTGGTTCGTCACGTCCCACGCCATGAACAGCGCCCTGCCGGGCCCGGGTGGACTCTGGCTGCATCATCCGCGCGGCAGCGTCCCTTCGCTGCCGGTGACCGGGCTGCCCGCGCAGTTGATCGGGCCCGTCGGCAGCGGTTCCGTACAAATCCTGCCCGACGGACGTCTGCTCGTGGGCCAGGTCCGGGGCAACTCGCCGCTCTACGCCTGGGTGCTCACGTTGAATGGCTCGACAGTGGTCAACGCACAGCAGCTCCTGCTCGGAAACAACCCGAACAGCGGCCGCATGGACGAGTCGGCCCTGCTCGGGCCTACGGAAGCAGTCGTCGTCGCTCCTTTCATCACCAGTGGTCCGCTGGCCGGACAACCTCTCGGCCGAATCTCCTGGGCAGGCGCCGGCTCGGTGCAGCCGATCCCAATGGTCCCGGTGCCGGCAGGCGTGCCCAATGCAGTGGCAGCGGCGAATGACTTCGTCTACGTGGGGTTCTTGGACGCGTCCACCACGCCGACCACCTCGCGCGTCTACAAAGTGCCGCTCGTGGGCGGCTCGCCGTCTCTGTTCGCGACCTTCGAGGGATCCGTCGTCAACATGGAGTTCGATCGTGCCGGCAACCTCGTGGTTCAACTCGGGGGCTTCGGGCTGCGCGTGTTGAACCCCGTGTCAGGCCGACTCCTGTGCGCGTCCCCGCATGTGGGCACCGGCACCGGCAACGCGTTCGCCTTCGAGCCGGCCACTGGCAAGCTCGCGATCGCGCGCAACGCCCCGCATGACGTCGAGCTCATGGATCCCTGCCCATCGCTCGGTGTGCAGACTGTGGCAACTGCGCCGGCGAACGGTTGGGGCGGCCTCACTGGCATCGACGTCGCCCCCGACCGCCTGCACTACGGCACACCGTCGGGGCCGGTGTCCGCGCCCTGGCAGCTCGTTCCATTTGCCCATGGCCTGCCACTCGTGGGCAATACCCAGTTCGCGCTGCACGTCGTGGCCCCGGCCGCCCCTGGCGCTTGGTTTCTCAGCGGGGGCGAAGCGGCGATCACCCTTGGCAATCTGATGATCTGGATCGACCCCAACAGCGCAGTGCTCATGGGTTCGATCCCCGCCAGCGGTTGGATTCCCTTGCCGCTCCCCAATCAGCCCGCGTTCCGCGACATCCCAGTGTTCGCGCAGTGCTTCTTCGTCACGCCAGCGGGGATCGTCGGCAGCGACGGTCTGCGGTTCTCACTCCTGTAGAGGATCGGCGCGCGCCTCGCTACGTTCCCGCCGCACGAGGTAGATGCCGCTGCCGATGATGAGGTTCTCGTCGAGCCGCGCGAGTAGGAGGTCACCCGCTGCTGTCGTGGAGCCGCTCACGCGCCTCCCCTCCGATCGCACTGCTCTCTCGCGCCCATGCGACAAGTGCAGACCGCGTGCAGTGCCCAACGATGGCCAAGCCGTCAACCGGACGAAGCCTGCCGTGACCCCGTGCTGTCGTGGTGTGTCTTGTGAACATCGCAGTGTTGCTTGGACCGTGGATGCCGTTGTCCTTGGGCTCCGCTGGGTTGAGCGAGGTCGGGTATCGCGAGCCGCGTGCGCCCTGGAACGCCACGAGACGTACCGCGCGTCAGCTCATGCGTTTCCCGCGGTCGAACGCGATGGTGGTCGGCAAGACCATCATCCTGCCGCGCCGAGCGCGCGACGCGGCTGCGCGGCTCCTACTTGCCGAGCAACGTGCGCACCAACCGCGCCAGCGCGTGCCCGGCCACTTCGTTGCCGCGCGCGTTGAAGTGCGTGTCGCGCAGGTGATAGACGTGGCGCCGGCCGTCGGCGAGGGGTTGCACGGCGAGCAACTCGGGCAGGAGATCGACGAAGGGAATGCCTTGCTCCTCGAGCCAGCGGGCGACGCGACGCTGGGGATCATCGCGCGCGATCGTGATCTTGCCGCGCGCCGCGACGTCGGCCCACAGGGCATCTTCCACTTGGAACTCGTCGGGGATCAGGACGACGGCGAAGGGCACGCTGCCACACGCCTTGTGCATCGCGGCCAGCGCGTCGAACGTGTTGCGATACAGCCCGCGCACCTCGGCTCGCTCCAGCATGCGCGCCCTTTCGACCTCGATCTGCCGGAACGTCTCTGGCGTGAACATCGGCTTCTCCAGCAGCGGGTCGTCGAGCCAAGGGAGCGCGCGGCGGAGTGCGGCTTCACCGTGTGCTTGGCTCAGATCGCCGATGCCCAAGGGGTGCGCATCCGCTTCAGGCGCTTGCGCGGCTGGTTCATTCCACGTGCGCAGAAAGCGTATCGGCAGCTGGATCAACCGGATGTTGCGCCGGTCGAGGAAAGAGGCCAGCCATGACGAACTGTCGCGCCACCGCGCCGCGGTGCCGATGTCGTTACCGAGAAAGAGGTTGATCACGACGGCGTCTGGTTGCAGCGCCAATCCCTGTTCCACGAGGAGGTGGTGGTAGCCGGCGGGCCCGATTGCCACGATGCCCAAGTTGTGCACGGCCACGCCTGGCAGGTCGCGCTCGCACACGGTGGTGAAGTGAAAGTGGTGCGGCACGACGCCGACCGCAAAAGAGTCGCCGATCGACACCACGACGTTGCGCTGGCCGGTGCCAGGCTTGAACGGTTCGTCGTAGTGCCCCTTCTCGTTGCTCGGAAACCCCAGGTGCAGATAGCCGGGCGCCATCGCGAATCGTTCCATCACCGCGTGCTCGTCTTCGTCCAGCAGACCAAACAGCGGGTTGCGGCTGAAAGCCGAGACGACGCGCAGGCCGCCTTCGAGCAGCACGACGACTAAGCTCATCTGGAACAGCCCGCGGTCGAGTCTTCGCCCGAGCCCGCGCCAGGCACCGGCTGACAGCCGCGGCCACCACAACCGCAGCAGCGCGAAGGCGAGCAGCGCCGCGGACGCCGCGAGCCACGCCAGCACGGCATGGAACCGATTCGAGAGTAGCCACTGCGCCGTCGCAAAGGCGACGACGGCGACGAACAGTTGGCGCAGGATGACCGCCGACGCCGCGCGACGCCGCCACTCAGCGATCAGCGCCGCGGCGCAGCACAGCACGCTGGCGCTGGCGACCGCAGTGAACGCGATCCGCTGCACGGCCGAGAACAGCCAGCCGCCCTCTGGATCCCACATCAGGCTCGTCGCCACAACGCTCGCGACGATCCCGAGCAAGTGCGCTGCGCATGCGATCCAGGTCGTGGCCAGCACGGGAGGCCGCGGCATGCACAAAGTCTAGCGGGCCGTTCCGGCCAGACGCTCGGTGCAACTGCGGATCGCGTGGCGGTCCGTGGCATCGTCTCTTTCACGTTGGCGGCCGAACCGCGAAGACTGGATGGCGTGCCAGGCGGCGAAGCCGCTGGTCGGCGATCTCGTCACGACCGAGTTGCGGTGGACGCAGGTGGTGCCGCTGTGCGATTCAATCGAGCGGCTGGCGCTGTTCGCGACATGCCGATGTTGCGCCAGCATTTGACCGGCTTCGATGCGGAAGGTGGCGTGTGGTTTCGCGTCCACGTGCGGCGCTCGCTAGCCTTCCACCGCCACCTGCCATGGAACAGCCTGCCATGGACGAGGAACACCACATCTTGCATCGCGCGCGCTTCGATTGGCCGACCGACGACGTCGCGGTCGATTGTTCGTGCTGCCAGGAACTCCGCGCGCCGAGCCCGGGCTTGGAGGCACTTGACTGAGCCAACCCGAATCCCACGGTGGTCGCGCGGCGCCGCCGTTCGCGCGCTCGGTGCCATTGCCTTGGCACTGGCGGCCGTCAACAGCACCAATCTCCTCGCCCGACTCGTTCGGTCGCCGCGACTCCACGACGACCCCATGGGGCCTTACATCGCCCGGTTCGAGCCGCTGTTGTCGCGCCTCCCGGCACAGTCGAAGTTCGGGTTTGTCAGCGATCAGGCGACGCGGAGTGAGGGGCCACATCTCGAGATCGCGGGCGCACCCTACATGCTGGCGCGCTACGCCGTGCGCCCTGTCCGTCTGGTCGACGACGCGCAGTTGACGTGGGTGATCGGCGACTTCGAGAACGCAGCGGCAGCGCACGCCGCGGCCGCGGGTCGCGGCTTCGATGTGGTGATCGACTGTGGCAACGGCGTGGTCTTGTTGCGACGCAAGCCATGATCGCGCTGCTCGCCCTTGCGGCGCAGGCGCTTGCCTGCGGTGCGCTGGTGCGCGCTTTGCTCGGCGCCGACCGATGCGTGGGGCTGGCCGCCCAACGCGTGGCCATCACGTTCGGTCTCTGGGCTGGGGTGACATCGGGTGCGTCCGTCTTGGCGCTGCGCATGCATCAAGCGCGCACCGTCACCGGGTTTGTCGCCGCACTGGTGGTCTGTGCGCTTGCGTGGGCCGCCACTCGAACGCGACGGAGCTCATGTGCAGGCGATGTCGACGCAGGCCACGTGGTCAGCACGCAAACCGTGCCGGTCTGGCTGCGAACGCTGGCTTCGGTCTGTGTAACGCTAGCGTTCGTGAGTTGCCTGCTCTACACACTCGGCAGGCCGCACGGCTCCTGGGATGCATGGTGTATGTGGAGTGCCAAGGCGTCCCTACTGCACGGCCCCGATCGGACTTGGCAGCAGTTCGTCGTCGACCTCGGAACCTACGAGCATCCTCCGTATCCGTTCCTGGTCCCTGGCTTCCTGGCGCAGTGGATGGACGCCCTGGGCGTGCGATCGACGAGCGGACCGATCTTCTTGGCGCTGGGTTTCGTGCTCGCGAGCGGGATGGCGCTCGGCGGCACCTTGCGCAACTTGCGCGGGTCGCGCGCCGCTTGGTTTGGCCTGCTGATGCTCGCGGGCGTGCACCAGTTTCCGCAGAAGGCGGCAGACCTCGCTGCGGACGTGCCGCTTGCCTTCTATCTCCTTGGCACAGTCACTCTGCTGCAGCTTGGCATCGAACGTGGCCGGTCCGGACCGCTGCTGCTCGCTGGGGCGTGCTTGGGTTGCGCGACTTGGACCAAGAACGAGGGCATGCTGGCGCTAGTTTGTTTTCTGCTGTGTGCGGTTCTTTGTAGCGGTGCTTCTCGCCGATCAGCATCGGCGCGCCGGATCGCGCTGCTTCTTGCCGGCGCCCTGCCTTTCCTTGGACTGACGCTGTTGCTCAAGATCGAGGTGCCAGCGCTTACCGATCTCGTGGACGCTGCGGTCAACCAAGGGTCGTTGGTGCACCTCACAGAATTCGAGCGCTATCAACCGGTGCTGCGAAAGGTCGGGAAGGAGATCTTCGAGCTTGGCAACGGCCTCGTCTTGTTGTTGATATTGCTCGCTTGGTGTCGGCAGCCCACGCTTGTGCCGCGGAAAGACACTGCCGGTCGATGGTTGCCGGCTGCGCTGCTGTCGATCCTGTTCGGATACTCGGTCGTGTATGTGACCACGCCGTTGAATCAGGACTACCACCTCATCACTTCGTGCGTCCGCTTGCTCGTGCACTTGGTCCCCGCCAGCGTGTTCCTGCTCGTCTTCGCAATCGCCGAACGCGAGCATACGGCCCCGGCCTGAGCTCGAACCGTCGATTGCCAGCCTCACCGGCCAGGGCAGGTCATGCGAGTCGACCACGAGGGGCAGATGCCAAGGCGCTCCGCGGCAACGCGACGGACTCGGGTAATCCGCAGTGAGCGGTGGCGCGCGCCTGGGGCGGAAGCCGCTATCCTGACCGAGCCACTTCACCCCAACGGAGTTCACCACCATGCAGATCAGATCAGCCTTCCTCGCCGCCGTCGCGTCCACCCTGCTCACGACTTCTGCCTTCGGGCAAGCGTGTTACGCCGAGAACCCCGGCAACGCCTTCAACAACGCCATCTCGATGGGCGGCCCCAACCTGCTGTTGGGGGTCAAGTTCACGCCCAGCATCACGTCAACGGTGACCCGGATCGAGGTGTTCACCGGCGAGGGGACCGGGACCAACAGCGTCGAGCTGTGGAGTCACGACGCCGTGAACAACCAGCCACTGACCCAGCTCGGCGCCGGCAGCTGGTCGATGAGCAGCACCAACTCGTGGCAGGGCGCCAACCTGACGACCTCGGTGTCGATCACCAACGGCACCACCTACTGGATGGTCTGGGGCTGTGTGAACGGTTCGCAGGCGTCGGTCGACGTGGCGATGACTTCGCTAGGCCAGCCGTACCGCGGCTCGTTCAATGCGGGCACGAGCTGGAGCGGGCCTTTCCAGTTCAACGATCGCCACTGGAAGTTCCAGCTGTTCTGCGGCAACCCCTGCCTCGGCTCGTTCACGCGCTATGGCGCCGCGTGTCCAGGCACCAACAACCGGACGCCGATTCATTTCGGCACTGGCTGCCCGACGTGGCGCGGCTCCATCACGTGGGAGGTCGGCAACGGTCTGCCGGGCGCGTCTGGCGTGCTCGGGATCGGTGTGGGCACGACGGCGTTCACTCTGTATCCCGGTTGCGTCGCGATGATCTTGCCGCTCGTCACGACCATCCCGATCGTGCTCAACGGCAGCGGCGCCCTGTCGCTGCCGATCGGCATCCCGCCAGGCGTCGGGACCTTCAATGTCTACACCAAGGCGTTCCTGCTCGACGTCGGCGCACCGTTCGGAGTGTCGGGCAGCAACGACTTGCAGACCAACATCCAGTAGCGCGCGATTCTGCGCCCGGCGGGCGATCGATGACGAGCATGACGGACACGCTGCACGACCGACTGCTCCAACTCGGCGAGGATCAGCGTCGGCACACGAAGCTGACCGCCGACCTCGTCCAGCTCGAGGCTGGCCTACGCCGTCACGAGGCGCGGCTCGCAGCCATGAGCGCTGAGCTGGACAAGGAAGGCCGTGACGTGCGCAAGCTCGAAGGCTTGAGCCTGGCGGTGCTGTTCCACACGCTGCTCGGCAACCGCAGCGAACAGCTGGACAAGGAACGCCAGGAGCTGCTGGCCGTGAAGCTGCGCTACGACGCTGAGTTGGAGGCCGGACAACCGCTGGAAGAAGACGCGGCGCGTTGCCGCCGCGAACTGGCAGCTCTCGGCGATTTGCACCAGCGGCGCGACGCTCTCGTGGCCGAACGCGAACAGCAGCTGCTCGTGTCGGGCACAGCCGCAGGGAGCGATCTGGCCGAACTCACCGACCGCCTCGCCAAGGCCCGTTCCGACCTGCATGAAGCCGATGAGGCCATCGACGCCGGCGAGCAGGCATTGAACGCGTTGGCCGAAACCCGCGAGCACTTGGGGCGCGCGCGCGGCTGGGGCCAGTTCGACATGCTCGGCGGCGGCTTGTTTGCGACCTCGGTGAAGCACTCGCACATCGACCGCAGCCGCGCCGCTGCCGGGCGCGCGCAGCGCCACCTGCAACACCTGGCTCGCGAGCTGCGTGACCTCGGCGAGCGCGGGCATGGTCTCGAGGTGAACCTGAGCGGCTTCGACAAGTTCGCCGACTACTTCTTCGACGGGCTGCTCTTCGACTGGATCGTGCAGGGCAAGATCGTGCGCGCGCAGGAGGGAGTGCTCGACATGACGAGGAACGTCCGCGAAGTCGTGCTGCAGCTCAAACGGCGCCGCGGGGAACTCATGGCGGCGCAGCAGCAGCTGGAAGCCGAGCGTATGCAGTTGCTCACGGGCGCGGACTGACCGCGAGCGCGCCTTCACGAACGGTCATGGGACTCAGCGATCCTTGCTCCACCGGCATCGCTCCGGTCTTTGCCGCTCACTTCACGCAGTCCCACTCCGGCAGCCGTGCGCTCCGATTCGCGCGCAACGCGCCGAGGATCTGCCCCGCCCGCGCCGCGGTCTCGGTGTCGCCGTCTTCCTCGGCGTAGATCTTCGTCATCGCCACCGCCGGCAGAGCCTACTCGGAGAACGCGGTGCCGTACGACCACACGACCACCGCCTTGTCGCCGCCGGCAAGCTCGGCGTCCGCGATCGGCCGATCGAACGCCTGGAGTTTTACGCGCCGTCGGCGCGCACGCGTGACACTGATGTGGATCATTGGGTGGCAATGGCGCTCGCCGGCAAAGCGCGCGTGCGCCTGCAAGCCGGCGCACTCGAAGCGGCGCTACAACTGTTCGAGCAGTGTGTGGCGCGGCGCGAAGCATCGGCCGCGACCCTCGACGGCCTCGCCTTCGGCGCCGTCGACAACCGCGAAGATGTTGCTCGTCAAACTGGAGCGCAGCCCGCGCTCGTGCAGCGTCTGCAAGCGTACCTGCGACGCTCGGCCCTTCGTTGCTGGAGCCGCCGGAATACGAGCGCGGCACCGAGCCGCCGCGGCGTGGTGGGTGAGTTCGAGCCCGAGCGTCGACGTGTCAGCGGATGACTTCGCGTACGGCGGCGCCCAGGGACGAGATGCCGCGCAATGGGTAGACGAGGAACGGTTGCGCGACCAGCGATACGTCGCGCAGCACGATGTTGGCCGGCACGCGGAACGTGATCGACAACGGGCGTGACGACCGTACGGTGATCGGAGGCAACACGATTGCAGTGGCCGGATCGACGCGCAAAATGCCCAAGCCGGGCACCGGAAAGCGGATGAGCGCGGTGCCCAACACCAGGTTCAGCAGCAACGGGTTGGCCGTCGTCGCGGTCGCGTCGGAGACGCGATACTCGAAGTCTTGTCCGAGGATCGCGGCGAACGGCGCCAACATCGTGCGCTGGGTTCCGCGCAGCACGCGCTTGTCGAACTGGCTGCGATCACCAAGCCAGTCCATGTCGCCGTCGCCGTCGAGATCGCCGGCGGGTTGCACGTCGGTGTAGTTCGCACCGCCCAACACTGCTGTCGTGACGTCGAAGAAACCTTGCGGTGGGTTGAAGCGGAGAATCCGTACCGAAGCGCCTTGGCGCGCGATCAGGTCGACGGTCAGCAACGAACCGCCGCTCGGCACAATGCGCGTTACTTGCCCGGGGCTGGCGCTGTAGGTGAGATCGGGCCGGGGCGTGAAACCGCTGCTGCCACCCTCATACACCAGGAGTTGGGAGCCCACAGAGAGGAAGAGCCACGTGCGGCCGTAGACCGTGGCTAGGCGGGGAAGCTGGGCGGACGGTACCGTCGTGAAGCGCTGCGCGGTGACGTCGACGAACGTGCCCTGCTGGTTCTCCAACAGGGTGAGTCGGCCGGTGCTCAAGAACAGATCGCGGTCGCCATCGCCGTCGTAGTCGAAGCAGTCGGCCGCGAGCACGTAGGGCAAACGGATGTTGGCGTTGGTTGTGAAGTTGCCGCGGCCGTCGTTGGCCAGCACCAATACCCCGTTGCTGCCGATGTCGATCACGTCCGCATCGCCGTCCCCGTCGACGTCGGCGACATACAGCGCCAGGAGCCCGCCATTGCTGGGCAGGAGCGTGCGCGTCGGCGTGGCGAAGGATCCCGAGCCATCGTTGCGCAGCACGCTGAGCGCGCGCGCGCTGGGTAGCGATTCGAGCGCGCTGCGGACCACGTCGACATCGCCATCTCCGTCGATGTCACCGACCGCTGTTGTGAAGTTCGATTGCCATGCAAGCTGCGGCGTGTAGTGGCTCGGACGAAAGGTGCCGGTGCCGTCGTTGCGCTTCACGATGTAGTTCGACAACGACCGATGCGTTTGCAACAGGTCGAGGTCACCGTCGCCGGTGAAGTCGGCGATTGCGATCACGGTCACCGCGTCGGGTTCGATCGCCGCGCCGTCGACCAGCACGAACGCGCCGGCCCTTCTTCCCACCAACACATGCGCCGGGGCGGTGAGCAGGTCGATCGTACCGTTGCCGTCGAGATCCCCCGCCGCCGGCAGGGGGGTTGGCAGGGTGCGCAGATCGCCCGCATCGCCGACGCTGAAGTGGCCGGTGCCGTCGTTGAGCAGCAACTCGGAGTCGAGGTCATTGCGGCCGAAGAGCAGATCGACGTCGCCGTCGGCGTCGATGTCTTGTGCCACGATCGCCAGCGTGGTGCCCGCCTGGGTCGGTGGCAGGTGCGTGGTGGTGCTGTCGACGAAGCGTCCGCTGCCGTCGTTGAGGAACAGACGGCGCGTGGCGAACGGGAACAACGCGTACCCCGCCGCGAAATCCTGATCGCCGTCGCGATCGACATCGGCGACGGCAACGTCGACGAAACCGAGTGTTGGCAGCGCGCTCGCGAGTGGCGTGAACTGACCGGTACCGTCGTTGGTCAGAATCGTGGTGCTTCTGTCGTTCGCGACCAATAGATCGCGATCGCGATCGCCGTCGACATCGAACAGCCAGGCGCCCGCCGCCGCCGTCGCTGCTGGATGGAGCGTCACCGCGGTGAACACGGCAGCGCCGTTGTTACGTAGGATCCAAGACTGAGGCTGGCCGCCGACGAACGCGTCGACATCTCCATCACCGTCGACATCGCCCAGCGCGAAACCGTTCACGGGGTTGTTGAGCACGGGGATGCGCCCGACCGACGCCAGCGTGAACGACCCGCGGTCGTTGAGCAGAAGTTCGGGTCCGCTGGTGAACAAGTCGAGATCGCCGTCGCCGTCGAGATCGGCGGTGGCGCGCGCCGTGCCGCTCAACTGGGGCATGGTCTGCGCCGACACGTCGGCGAAGCGCAGGCGACCGAGGTTGAGCAGCAGCCGAATCTGGTCGCCGCCAATCACAGCGTCGAGATCCCCGTCGCGATCGGCGTCCAACAGCAGCGGCCGATCGAACGGCAAGTCCGGGAGGTGCTGCTTGCGCTCGTCGCGGAGGCCTTGTGACGGCAAGGCCGCGACCAAGACAAAGAAACACACAGGAAGCGTGTAGCGCATGGGAGAGTCGAGCAGAGCGAGGGCGAGAACCGAGACGCTAGCCACCACCAGGCGCCTGGTAACCGCCGGGGACACAATTCTCGCTGTTGATGGGGCTGCTTGTGCAGACGGCGATCGTCCGCGCGTCGCCGACTCGTTGACGGTTCATCGCCAAGAATCGACGCCGACGGTCAGTCGCCACCGCTCACTTCACGCAGTCCCACTCCGGCAGCCGCGCGCTTCGATTCGCGCGCAACGCGCCGAGGATCTGCTCCGCCCGCGCTGCGGTCTCGGTGTCGCCGTCTTCCTCGGCGTAGATCTTCGTCATCGCCACCGCCGGCAGAGCCCACTCGGAGAACGCGGTGCCGTACGACCACACGACCACCGCCTTGTCGCCGCCGGCAAGCTCGGCGTCCGCGATCGGCTCGCCGTCGCGCCAGACGATCGCCGTCGCGATGACTGCGCCTTTGCCGTCCAGCTTGAAGCCGTGGCGAACGACGTTGCTGCCGATGCCGGCCGCCAGCTCGCGCGCGTGCGCGTCGCCGGTCAGCCGGTGCGTAGCCGCGAGCCCCATCACCGCGATCGCTTCTTGCCACGGGTTCCAGTAGCGCGCCTTGCCGTCGAGCATGCGCGCGTCGGGATCGCACACCATGAGCGGACGCGGGCGCGTCGGTGCGGCGGCGCGGAACTCCCACGCCGGGGCGATGATGAGTTCCAAGCGCTCGCCGATGCGCTGCCGCAGGCGTTCGTCGCCGGTCGCCAGGTACAGCCAACAGCCGGCGAGCAGCGTGCGGCCGACCCCGCGCGCGGCGCCTGCGCCGGACGTGGTCAGGCGCTTGTCGATCGTCTCGCCGGCGAGGAACAGCTGCGTCTCGTTCTCCAGCTCGCGGCGCAGCCAAGGTGCGCCCGTGAGCAGATACAGGCCGCCCGCGTAGTTGGTGCTCCAGTGTTCGCGGTCCTTGCCGCCCCAGCCGTTGCGCTCGAACTTTGGCTCGGGGCATGGCTTGCCCAGGCGGTCCTTGGATACCTCGCAGTGCCAATGCGTGCGGCCCGACCACACGACCCAGTCGGGGTGCTCCGCCGCCAACACCGGTGCGCCGTTCGCCGCGAAGAAGTGCACCGGCCGACACGCCTCTTGCAACACCGACGCCTCGGCTTCGAACAGCATCGACGGCAAGCCCGTGCCTGCGACCAAGCCGAACTTGGCGACGCCGAAGTCCTGCTGATCGCCGGTCTGCGATGGGTTGCGCACCGGGCCGAGCGGCCCACACCAGAAGGGATCGCCACCGCTGGCCATCTCCTCGCGTACGAAGGCCGCGTGCCGTTGCGCTAGTGCGGCGCGCAGCGCGCCGTCGTGCTGCAAGCCATCTGGTCGCGCGGGAACCACGCCGAACGCGCCCCACGTGTCGGTGCGGGTCCACGCGTCGGTGGCAGCCAACACCGGACACACCGTCGCCGCCATGAGCGTATTCACCGTCTGTTCGTCGAGGCCATCGAGCTTCTGCACCAGCACACCAGGGCGCCGAATCCCCTGCCCGTCGCCCAACTGACAGCTGCGCAGCAGGCTGCACTCGCTGCCGTCGTGCGTCGCGTTCTCGCCCATGCGCACGCCAAAGCGGCCCGCGTGTCGTAGCACCAGCGCGAGGCCGTGCGAGCGCACCGTCAACTCGTCGATGCCACACGCCATCGCTTGGTTCTGCGGGTCGCTGGAAAACACCGACACGTCGGCGCCGAGGTGTCGCTGTCCGCGCCACACCGTGAGCAGCACTTCACCCACCAGCCCCGAGTCACCGAGTCGGCATCGCCACAGCTCCACGCGTCGCGCCGCGTTCTGCTCGATCGTCTCCGCTGGCACTGCGGCGGCCTCCCACGTGGCCTCGGCTCGCCGGAGGGTGAACACGATGCGCAGGCCGTCTGGCACCGTGATCGCCGCTTCGGCCAACGCCGGGCCCTTGCCCGCAACCAGCGCGACCCGCTTCTCGCTCATGGCTGCCACCTGCAAACGGAAGAAGCACAGGGCCTGGCGCACGCTGCCGTCGGGCCAGCGCGCGCCGAACGGTTGCCACACCGTGGCGCAGTCGGCCACATGCGGCTCGGCTACCGCGTCGGTGGCCATCTGGCCCGACGCGAACGGCACCACGGCGCTGACCCATTCGTGCCGTGGCTGCGGCGCCAAGTTCTGCACCACGATCTCCACCGGCGCCGTCTGGGCCGTCTGGGCCGTCTGGGCCGCGCCGATGCTCGCCAACAACACAATCAGGATCGACCGCCGCATTGCGTGGCGCATGGTAGCTGGCGGTGGGTGCCGCGGGTGCTTGCGGTGCTCGTCAAATTGGCGACCGATGCAACTCGCCGCGTCGGTGGGAACGCGCACCTACTTGCTCGCCGGTTCGCCCTTGGCCTCTGGCGCAACCTCGCTGCGACGTTCACACTCACCGGCGGTTGCCCTGCCCCTGGCCGCCCCGCACGCGTCCCATGAGTCTTCATTCCCTGGCCGCGACGAGAGTGCTTCGGCTCATGGCCGTCCTCGTCGTCTCGATCCTGCCGGCGCAAGCCGATCCCGAAGCCATCGTCGTCGCCGACGTCGTCGGCAAACTCAACGACTACGCGAAGGACACCTTCGAAGCCGGCTATCCCGACCGCGCCGAAGAGGTGTGGCGCGAGGTGGTCGCCGAGTACGACATCAACGATGCGACCGCGCGCAAGGCGCTCGGCTACAAGCGCGTGGGCGCGGCGTGGGCGATGGACCCCGAGTTCCGCTACCCCGAGTGGGGCGAGGCGACGTTGGCGAAGGCCAAGGCGCTGCGCAAGCGTTGGGAAAAGATCGCCGTCGACATGGCGCAGGCTCACCTGCGCTGCGCGGAGGCGCTGACGGTCGCGGGCAAGACCGAGCGCGCGACCTATCACTTCGATCGTGTGCTGCGCTTTCAGCCGGGCGAAGCGAAGGCGGCGGCGGCGCGCGGCGCCGCGAGCTTCGACGGCTTGTTCGGCACCGAGGTCGAGATCGCCATGGTGAAGCGAGCGAGCACGCTGCGCCGCGCCATCGCGCAGGTGAACGCGCTGCAGATCAAGGTCACGCCGGTGACCGAGTTGCACGACGCCGTCAAGCGCGCGGGCCTGACCGTGTCAGCGTTCGCTGGCCCCAACGTCACCTGCTACGGCGACGTCGAGCCCGCGGTGATCGAAGAGTCGGTGCGCGTCGCCGAGCGCAGCCTGGCGCTGTGCAAGATGGTCTTCGAGGGCTGCGCTAGCTACAAGGGTGACGGCCTCACGCTGGCGCTTTGCTTCGTCAAGGACGACGCTTCCTGGCTCAAGATGTTGGAGGCGAATCTCGACATGATCGGCGGCAGCAGCGCCGAGTTCGTGCGCGAGCACAAGCCGGCGATGACGCTCATGCCGCACGATTCTCGACCCGGCGCCAATGGCCGGCTGGGGTTCATGATCGCCACGTCGCCGCCCACGGCTTACGACATGGCCGCGCGCTGGGTGGCGCAGAGCTTCGCGAACTTCAAGGCCGACGCGCTGAACGAGGGCATTGGTCACGCCATCGTCGGCATCCTGCTGGGTGAGAACCTCGCTTACTCGATCGGTGAGGACAAGGAGAGCGGCACGGTGGCGTCGCGCACGCGCAAGTTGAAGCTAGAGACGCCGGACATGCTGATCTGGGCGGAGCTGGCGATCGACACCGCGTGGGAGAACACCAGCATGCCGGCGGCGCAGCTTGCGTTCCTGAAGGCGGCGTCGTTTCCCACCGAGGGCCGCATCAAGGCCTGGTCGTTCTGTCACTTCTTGCTGCTGCGCGATCCTGAGTTGATGCGCCGGCTCGACGAAGCGCCGGGCGACAAGGTGCGCAACCCGACCGAGCTACGCGACAAGTTCACCGCGACGGCCGGAATTCACATCGACGTGCTCGATCAGGAGTGGCGCAGCTTTTGGACCAAGGACACGCCGCTCTTGCGCGCGGTGCGCGGCGGTGAGGTGGCAGCCCTCGAGAGCGTCAGCGAAGACGCGTTCGCGTGGCTCGACGCCATCAACGAGACGCGCAAGGCGATCATGCTGCAGGTCAAGGGAATCAACCTACCGACCGTGCACTGGAGCGAGTCGTACTCCGAAGACTGCAAGCTGCACCTTGACTACCTGGAGAAGTTCAAGGGCGAACGAGGCCTCGGCAAGGAAGACACGCAAGACCTCGCCAAGGATGGCGCCACGCCGCGCGGTCGGCAGTTCGCGCAGTCCGCGATCGTGGTGTGCAACGCGCCGAGGCCGGACAAGATGATGGACACCTGGATGCTGTGGCCGGGCTACCGCCACGTGATCCTCGACCCACGCCTCGAACTGGTCGGCGCGTTCGCCAACAAGACGACGCTGGTCATGGATGTGGTGCGCGGTGCCATGCCGGTGGAGAAGTCGACCTCGGCCGAATATCCGTTCGGCAACTCGGTCGGCGTGCCCACCGAGATCGACGTAGCCGACCTTGGCCCCGAGGTGCGCAAGTTCCTCGATGCCCACGGCGCCAAGGGAGCCAAGAAGGTCGGCTTTCCGATCACCCTGCACTCCTACGGCCGCGGTGATGCCAGCATGAACCCCACGCCCGGCTATCACGTGTGCGAGCTGCTGCTGCTCGGCAAAGAGCCGGTGCCCGGCGTCGTGCACCTGCCGCAAGGCCGAGGTTCGCGGCGCGCGTCGGCCCGTACGCTCGCGGTGTTCTATCCGCTGCAACCGCTCAAACGGGGGAGCAGCTACTCGTACACCTGGACGGTCGACGGCAAGAAGGGCGACAAGCCGAGCCAGTTCACTACCAAGTGACCGAGGCGCTGCGCCGACATGCAACCCGCTGGTTGCGGCCCCCGGCCGCGATGGGCTGCAAGGGCCGCGAATCCTTGCGGGGCGCGCGAAATCTACGGTGGTCGTAATTCGCCATGACGCCCAATTCGCCACTACTCAGCGGCTCTGGAAGCCCCAGCAATAAAGCGGCCGGGGGCCCTGCTGGTCGGCGCTGCGCCGACATGCAACCCGTTGGTTGCGGCCCCCGG